>JBOFLX010000033.1:0-55904 GCA_051658085.1 Waterburya sp. | reverse complement strand
GCAATCAACCTAATTCAATCTAGCCGTTGATAGCAGGTGCAGTTAATGCTACAGGAGCAACATCGCCACTTGCTAAGTCTAGAGGGAAGTTGTGTGCGTTACGCTCGTGCATTACTTCAAAACCGAGGTTAGCGCGGTTAAGGATGTCTGCCCAAGTGTTGACTACACGTCCTTGTGAATCCATGATTGATTGGTTGAAGTTGAAACCGTTAAGGTTAAACGCCATGGTAGAGATACCCATCGCTGTAAACCAGATTCCGATTACAGGCCATGCACCTAAGAAGAAGTGCAACGCACGACTGTTGTTGAAGGATGCGTATTGGAAGATTAGACGACCAAAGTAGCCGTGTGCTGCTACGATGTTGTAGGTTTCTTCTTCTTGTCCGAATTTGTAACCGTAGTTTTGTGATTCGGTTTCAGTTGTTTCACGTACTAAAGAGGAAGTTACCAAAGAACCGTGCATTGCACTGAACAGTGAACCACCGAATACACCTGCTACTCCCAACATATGGAAGGGGTGCATCAAGATGTTGTGTTCTGCTTGGAATACCAACATGAAGTTGAATGTTCCACTGATTCCTAAAGGCATTCCATCGGAGAAAGAACCTTGTCCTAAAGGATAGATTAGGAATACTGCTGTTGCAGCAGATACTGGTGCAGAGTAGGCAACACAGATCCAAGGACGCATTCCTAAACGGAAGGATAATTCCCACTGACGACCCATGTAAGCGAATACACCGATCAAGAAGTGGAAAATAATCAATTGGTAAGGGCCACCGTTGTATAACCACTCATCAAGTGAGGCTGCTTCCCAGATGGGGTAGAAGTGTAGACCAATAGCATTGGAGCTTGGTACTACTGCTCCAGAGATGATGTTGTTTCCGTAGATTAATGAACCAGCTACGGGTTCGCGGATACCGTCGATGTCTACAGGAGGTGCTGCGACGAAAGCGATTAAGAAACAAGTTGTAGCTGCAAGAAGTGTAGGGATCATCAAGACACCGAACCAACCTACATAAATGCGGTTGTTTGTGCTTGTAACCCAACTACAGAAATTCTCCCATGCACCACGTGTTTCGCGTTGCTGTAAAGTAGTAGTCATGTTTTTATGATTGCTATGTATTTATTTGTCTAGGTTCTTTGTTAGAACAAGACCAGAAACAAAATGAAAAATAATGTGTTTCTAAATGCCTATATGAATAACATAACTAAGTATTTCTACTTTATCAAGGTATATTGCATTGTTTTTCTTAATGTTAATTATAAGCTTTAGTTATCATCGCTTTTGTAGGAGTTTATTAAAAACTAAAAACTAATAGCTAATAGCTACAAGCAGTATTACTTTCGGTTTCATACGTTTAATCAAATCAGCAACGCCATTTTGATTAAATTTTTTGTTGCTGCAACTGCTTAGTAAATTCACCACGGTTATCTAGAATGGCAAAATAGCTATCCATACTAGTTAATTCAAATAGCATTTTAATTTGCTCATTAATCGAACATAAAAAAAACTGAACATTAGCAGCATTAAGAATTTTCAAGGCTTTGACTAAAGCTCCTAGTCCAGAGCTATCCATAAAGGTAACATTACTAAAATCTACTAATATAGTGTGTACACCACTCTCTACACTTTGTTCAATCTGATGCTGAAAATCAGCAGTTTTAGTGCCGTCTAAAATACCTTCAGGTTCAATTATTTGAACAACGGAATTCATATAGTAAAAAAATTATTAATAATATCTTAAGTATAAGCCAGTATAGCAAAAGAACTGTAAGATAACGAGATCTATTGGTTACTGAAAATAGTTTCCGAAAATTTTGCCAAAATTTTCATTAATTAATCAAATTAGAGGAAAAACAAAACAAAGATAATTAATCGTCAAGAATAAACGCGCAATATTTTTAGCATTGGTGTTTATTTTGTTATTCTCAACTTAGATTAATTTTGTTAAATATAGAGGAATTATAAATTGCATGGAAGTATATGATGCGATTGTGATTGGTGCTGGTCATAATGGACTAGTTTGTGCAGCATATCTACTCAAAGCTGGCTATAGCGTTCTTTTATTGGAAAAACGTCCTGTTCCTGGTGGTGCTGCCACAACGGAAGAAGCTTTGCCAGAAACAGCCCCAGGTTTTAAATTTAACCTTTGCGCTATTGACCATGAATTTATTTTTCTCGGCCCGATTATCCAGGAACTAGAACTTCAGAAGTATGGTTTGCAATATCTTACCTGTGATCCGCATACTTTCTGTCCTCATCCCGATGGTAAATATTTTTTAGCGCATCAATCTTTAGAAAAAACCCAAGCAGCGATCGCTCGTTACAGTGAAAGAGACGCAGCTAAATATGTAGAATTTATTGGCTATTGGTCAAAATTAATGAGCGCGATCGCACCTTTTTTTAATGTGCCACCACAATCTATTTTAGGTATTGCGAAGGGATATAAAGGCAAAAATTTAATTGATGCTCTAGCGATCGCAGGTTCTAAAGATAAAGCTTTAAACTTTATCCGTACCATGATTACTGCGCCTGAAGATTTACTTAACGAGTGGTTTGATACTGAGTTAGTTAAAGCACCTCTAGCTAGATTAGCAGCCGAAATTGGCGCACCTCCCTCCCAAAAAGGAATCACCGCTGGCTTGATGATGCTAGCAATGCGTCACTCTCCAGGTATGGCTCGACCTAAAGGTGGTACAGGGGCGTTAACTCAAGCATTAGTGAAATTAGTTACAGCAGCAGGGGGCAAAATTTTAACCGAGCAAATAGTCAACGAAGTCATAGTTGAAAATAATCGGGCTGTAGGGGTTAAAATAGCTGAAGGTAAAGAATATCGGGCAAATAAAGCCGTAATTTCTAATATTGATGTTCGTAGATTGTTCTTACAGTTAGTCTCTCCTGATGCAGTTCCTTCAGACTTAAGAGAAAAAGTTGATCGCCGTATTACTAACAATAACGAAACCATTCTTAAAATAGATTGCGCTTTATCTGAAGCACCTCGTTTTACTGCCTATGACCAAGATAATCAAGACCATTTAATTGGCACAGTCTTAATTGCTGATTCTATGGCTCATGTAGAACAGGCTCATGCTTTGGCAACAATGGGACAAATTCCCGATGCTAATCCTTCAATGTATTTAGATATTCCTTCAGTGTTAGATCCTACTTTAGCTCCTGAAGGGAAACATACTCTCTGGATAGAATTTTTTGCTCCTTATCAAATTGCAGGTAAAGAGGGAACAGGCTTACATGGTACTGGCTGGACAGAAGAACTTAAAAACCAGGTAGCAGACAATGTAATTAATAAGTTAGCTGACTATGCACCCAATATTAAAGATTCAATTATGGCACGTCGGGTGGAAAGTCCTGCGGAATTAGGCGAAAGATTAGGCTCATACAAAGGCAATTACTATCATTTAGATATGACTTTAGATCAAATGATCTTTTTACGTCCTCTGCCAGAAATAGCTAACTATACCACCCCAATTAAAAACCTCTATCTTACTGGTGCTGGGACCCATCCAGGGGGGTCAATATCGGGAATGCCAGGACGTAATTGCGCTCGTGTATTTTTAAATCAGCAACAGCCATTAGCGAAAGTACAGCAGTCAGTTAGTTCAATTTGGGAATCAGTTTTAGGAAAATGATAATTGGGAGCAATTTTGGGGAATTCTAATTTTGAGATAAATAAAATTTCCCCAGAGTATTTTCTTGAATACCAGTCAAACTAAAGATTTACAAGCCAATATCCTCATTGTCGATGATACTCCAGATAATTTGGAGTTATTGGCTGCTATCCTGCAAAAACGAGGTTATCAGACTTGTTGTGTCAATAATGGCTCAGAAGCAATTGAAATTGCTCGTTCAGGTTGGGCTGATTTAATTTTGCTAGATATTCAGATGCCAGACATAGATGGTTATCAGGTTTGTGAGCAACTTAAAGCAGAATCTCAAACTCGTGAAATTCCAGTTATTTTTATCAGTGCTTTGGATGCTTTTGCCGATAAACAAAAAGCCTTTAAAGTTGGAGGGGTCGATTATATTAGTAAACCTTTTGAAATTAAAGAGGTTGTGGTTAGAGTAACCAATCAAATAGCAATTCAATCTGGTAAAAAAGAAATTATTGAACTTAATAATCAACTAGAGCAAAAAGTTAAAGAGCGTACTACCGAATTAGAACAAAGCAATCAACAGTTACAAGCCGAAATCAACCGCCGTCAACAGGCTCAAGATCGACTGTTACAGATGGCACTTAATGATCCTGTTACAGGTTTTGCTAATCGCAATTCTTTTATCAGTCGCTTAAAACAAGCTTTAAGAGTGACCGAACAACAACCTGATTACTTTTTCGCTGTTATTTTATTGGAATGCGATCGCTTTAAAAATATTAAACGCACCATCAGCCATGTTGATAGTAATCAATTATTAATGGCAATTGCTCAAACACTACATTCTTGTATACCTGAATCTGCTTTATTAAGTCGCCTAGAAGGGGAAGAATTTGCTATTTTTTTGGATTATATTAATGATGTCCATGAAGCGATCGCCATAGTTGAAAAAATCCAAGATAAGTTAACTAGACCTTTTGTAATTAAACACCAGAAAATTCTAATTAATATCAATATTGGGATCGCGATCGGCAATAAAGATTATCAAGATACAGATCGTCTCTTTAATGACGCTGATATTGCTATGCAAAAGGCACAAGAAATAGGAGGCGATCGCTATCAAGTCTTTAAGCCAGAAATGTATATTCAACTTCAGCAAGATATGGAGTTGGCGAAACAGGAAATAGCACTCAAACAAGCAATTAAAAATCAGGAATTCGTTAATTATTATCTACCAATTATCTCTTTAAAAATCCAGCAGTTAGTAGAGTTAGAAACTTTAGTTCGTTGGCATCATCCTGAACAAGGTGTAATTCTTCCCCAAGATTTTATTGACATAGCTGAAAAAATGGGGTTAATGAATGCCATTGGAAATTTAGTTTTAAGACAAGCCTGTCACGATATTAAATATTGGCAACACAATTATCAAGATCAAAAAAATCTAGGAATTTGTATCAATCTATCCGCTAAACAGCTTTTTCATCCCAGTTTAATTACCAAAGTAGATATGATTCTTAGAAAAACCAAACTTCAAGGACATCATATTAAATTTGATTTGGCAGAAACTGTAGTTATTGAGAATCCCACAAATGCTTTTCAAATCTTACAAGAGTTAAAAAAACGTCGAGTTAGACTTTGTTTAGACAATTTTGGAGTTGGTTATTCTTCTCTCACCTGTCTGCATCGCTTTCCTTTTGATGAATTAAAAATAGACCGTTCTTTGATTGCTCATATTGGTCAAGAAAAACTTGATTTACAGCAAGAAACAGCTACTACTCTCCTTCTCCAGCAAATTATTACCATTGCTCACCAAATGAATATGATGGTAACGGCTACAGGCATAGAAAATAACTATCAACTAAATTTACTCAAAGAATTAGGCTGCGATCGCGGACAAGGATATATAATTTCTAAGTTACTCGATAAAGATGCTGTCGAAAACTTTCTCTTGTGGTCTACAAATAATCTGGTTTGATTAGGGATTGGGGATTGGTGACTGGTGACTGGTGACTGGGAATAAGTTATTTATTCATTACTTCTTACTTCAAAGAAATTTCCTATTTCCTACTTCCTGAGTAACTAATGACTAATGACTAATGACTAATCATTGATCAAGTTGTGCTTGTAAATAAGTTTGTAATAAATTATCTAGTTTATCTTCGGGACAACATTCAATCAAGGCTTCAAAGGCTTCATAAAGTTTAGCTGCACTATCACCGAGCATCGGAGTTAATCCCCAAACATCTTCAACCCATTGTTGGGGAGGTTGCTCGTCAAAAATCATTCGTTCTAATAGTTGTTTCGCTTCCGCTTTAGAAAGAGACATAGATTATTTCAGGCTAAATTAACAATCTTTTATTATTAAGCATTGTCTGTTGATAAGCTTAAAACAAAATTGCTTTTATTGACTTTAATTATGCTAGATACTTTTAGTTGGTCTAATCCCTGGGCGATCGCCTTAATTCTTCATTCAATTTTATTAGCAGTTGCTTGGTTACTACCCAAAAAACTCTTAACGCCCGTCGGCTATTTAAATGCAGTGGTTTTGGGAATATTAGTCTGGGGAACTTTAGGCTGGCGTGGCTATTTAATAGTCATGTTTTATTTTCTAGTTGGTTCGAGTTTAACCTTTGTGCGTATGGAGCAAAAAGCAGCCGAAGGTATAGCGGAAGAACGTTCGGGAATGAGAGGCGCAGGCAACGTTTGGAGTTCGGCACTAACGGCAACTATTTGCGCGATCGCCACTTTATTTTTTGCTTCCCCAATTAAAGAATTATTGATTTTGGGTTATGTAGCTGCTTTCTGTACCAAGTTGGCTGACACTACCGCCAGTGAAGTAGGTAAAGCTTATGGTAAAAGCACTTTTTTAATTACAACTCTTAAACCAGTATCCAGAGGCACAGAAGGAGCAGTTAGTTTAGAAGGGACATTGGCGGGTATAGCTGCTTCAGTGATTTTAGCTTTAATTGCCTGGAGCATTGGAATGATTACTGGGATAGGTGTTATTTGGTGTCTACTAGCTGCCTTGATTGCTACGACTATCGAGAGCTTAATTGGTGCGACACTAGAACCTCGCTTTGATTGGCTTACTAACGATTTAGTTAATTTCATTAATACCTTAATTGGTGCGATCGCTGCCATGATTCTTTCTCTAATTGTGTAATCTGCATAAATCATTAGCTTCCAACCTACTACTTAAATAATTAATTCACTCAAGTTCAGTCAAGTTAAGTGAGGACAGCAAAATGATTACTTTAAACCGCAAAATCATTCCAACTTCAGCAATCATTACTTTAACCGCTACTCTAATCACCGTTGCTCAACCCCAACCAGCCTCAGCTCAACTTTTAGAAGTAGCTGCTGGAGCATTAAACGCTCTTATTAGAAGCAAAGAACCCCAACCTCAAGTAATTCAGCAACCCGTACCTGTCCCTGTCCCTACACCTGTACAACCAAGTAGACCTGAGTTTAGTGTCGGTACTGATAACGGTAACGGTAACAATTTTAATCTCTGTATTTCTAACTGTTTACCACCTGATACCGCTACTGCACCCATGCCTTCACCTATGCCTTCACCAATACCCACAGGTATTCCTGCACCTATGGCTGCTCCTAGTCCTATGGTTTTACCTCCACGGGTAGTTCCTACAGTTCCTACACCTGTTCCTGCTCCTCCTATTGCTCAACAGCAAGGTACTGTCTCTTCTAGTACTATAATCAATCCCAATGCTGCTGTATCTGGTACATCTACTTCTCAAAACACTCAGCAATCTTCGACTCAATCTGCCATAGTCCAAAATTGACGTTGCTTTTTACTTTTCCATTACATTTCTGACTGCAAAAATCGGCTTCGTTGTAAACGATTTAAAATGCGGTTAGCCAATACAGAGCCAATTACGGGTTTACAAATATAATCATCTGCACCGATCGCAAAAGCTTGATGCTGAGTCTTGTCATCTTGATGAGCGGTCAAAAATAAGACTGGTAAGTGTTGCCAACGACTATCAACTCTTAAAATTTGACATAATTCCAGACCATTAATTTCAGGCATTTCTATATCCAACACTAATATATCTGGCTTGACTGTTTCAAGGATATTCCAAAATTGTTGAGGATCATCGAGGGTAGTTAACTGGAAACCCCAAGGCTGAAGAGATATTTCTAAGGACAACAAAATCTGAGGATCATCATCAACAATCAAGACTTTAGCTGTAGATCCCAGATTCTTTAGTAGTTGAGTAACAGAGTTAATCGCCATCATTGGCTCAACAGGATGTTCTAAAATCAACTCTCCTCCTTTACGAACTATGGCTAAGCGATCGCTCAGTTGCGCAGCCTCGGTAATTACTATGATCGGCATTTGAGGTTTCTGTCTATGCAGTTGTTCTAAAAAGGCTAAATCTTCACCGTCAGGAAAGACAATTTTGTATAGCACTGCCATAATAGGTTCTTGAGCAATTATGGTTTTAGCTGTTTCAATTTCTAAGGCGATTTGGGTTTTCATCCCCTTTTGATGGGCTGCGGTTACTAACTCTTGGGTAAAATTGCGATCGTGAGCAATAATTAACAGAGAAATATTTGGATCTAGAGAGTCTCTAAATACTGTTTCTAAAGGCTGATGTTGTAATTCCAGCTTGAGAGATGTTACTAGTTCTCCAATTTGGTCAAAATTAACTTGTTCACTCAGGTTGTCCACTAATAAGTTTTCGATTTGTTTGGCAATGACCGAACCTTGAGGAAATCCAAAAGTACCTAATGAGCCTGCTAGTTTGTGGGCAGAACTTTGAGCTTCGGTATATAGTTCGGGAGAAACCTGGCTGGCTGCTAGTGCTGTAGTTAATTGTTCTAAAATACCTAATCTCTGCCATGAGGTATCTTGAAATATTGACCAAGCATGAGAAATTTTTTGGGAGATGTCTATTGATTGTGTTTCTGGTTGAGAAGTATCGGGAGTAATTGCATCAGTATCAGACTTGAGGCGATAGCCAATACCATAAACTGTTTTGATTGTATCTTTTGACATTCCTGCCGTTTTTAATTTCTGACGTAAGCCTTTAATATGGGTTCTCACCGCTTCTTCTCCTGGGGGATCTTCCCCAGCCCAAAGATTATCAATAACTGCCCCAGGACTAAAAACCTGTTGAGGATGACGCATAAACAACTCCATAAGAGCATATTCTTTGGGAGTTAAAGGTAAAAGCTGGTTTTGATATTTGACTTCGTAGGTTTTGGGATCGAGGCTTAAATCTTGCCACTGCAATATGGGAGAAGAAACGTTAATATCTCGGCGTAACAAAGCCCGAATTCTAGCGGTTAGTTCATCAAAATTGAAAGGTTTAACTACATAATCATCTGCACCCGCATCTAAACCCACCACCTTATCAGTATAGCGATCGCGTGCTGTTAAGAGCATGATTGGCATAGTGTAGCCTTTAGCTCTAATCTGTTTACAGACTTGAACTCCATCAACGTCAGGTAGCATCCAGTCTAAGACAACGAGATCAAAGTTAAACAGCGCAATGAATTCCCAACCCATTTCTCCCGTATTGGCAATATCGACGGCATAATGCTGTTCTATTAATTTTTGCGCCAAAATTTCCATTAGCTGTTCGTCGTCGTCTATTAACAGAATTCTCATTAGCAGACCAATTACTACCTACTCAAATATAGTAATAAATAGTACAGCTAATTTTTACCATTATTAGTTATAGCTGAGGTTAAAAGTTGTTTCTGTGTTGCTACTAATTTACCTGATTCTAACCATTCATCTACTTTGACAGTTCTTTGTGCTTGATTAAGTTGAGATCTCAAGTTCTCCCCTTCTAAAATTTCTGTTTCTAATAGAGTTTGCGCTAATGTAGTCAACAATTTTTGGTTGTTGGTTAAGATTTCTAAAGCAGTCTGGTGTGCGCCATCAATAACTAATTGGATTTCTTGATCGATTTCTACCGCAATTTTGGGGCTAACCTGACGGCGAGGGTTGGTCATACCGTCAAGAAATTGTTGTTGAACTTTTTCCCAGGCAAGAGGCCCCAAGCGATCGCTCATTCCATAAAGGGTGACATATCTTTCCGCCAGATCAGTGGCTTTTTGAATATCGTCACTAGCACCTGTAGACACCTTCCCAAAGATTATTTCTTCCGCTGCCCTTCCTCCCAGTAAAGTAGCAATACGACCACGAATTTCGTCTTCAATCATTAAAAAACGATCTTCTTCAGGCAATTGCAGAGTATAGCCCAATGCCCCGATACCACGAGGCACAATCGAGATTTTTTCGATCCGATCTGTACCAGGCATCAGTGAGCCAACAATGGCGTGACCAACTTCGTGATAGGCGACGGTTTTCTTTTCGGTTTCGTTGAGTACCCGTGATTTTTTCTCTAAACCTGTGAGTATTCTTTCAGTAGCTTCGTTAAAATCTGCCATTGTCACAGTAGTGTGATTTTGACGAGCAGCCAGTAATGCAGCTTCATTAATTAAATTTGCTAAATCTGCCCCTGCAAAACCTGGGGTGCGGGCAGCTAATTTATCCAAATCAACTTCTGGAGCTAATTTAACCTGACGGGCATGGACTTGTAAAATTGCCAGTCTACCCGACTTATCAGGGCGATCAACCACAATACGCCGATCAAAACGACCAGGACGCAGTAAAGCAGGATCGAGGACTTCAGGGCGGTTGGTAGCAGCTAATAAAATTACCCCTGCATTGGGTTCAAACCCATCCATTTCCGCTAATAATTGATTGAGAGTTTGTTCTCGTTCGTCGTTACCTCCCATCCAAGTACCAGTAGCAGCGCGAGACTTACCCAAAGCATCTAATTCGTCAATAAAAATAATCGCAGGGGCTTGTTTTTTCGCCCGTTCAAATAAATCTCGTACCCGTGATGCTCCCACCCCAACAAACATTTCAATAAATTCTGACCCCGAAATACTAAAGAAAGGAACTTTAGCTTCTCCAGCGATCGCTTTTGCTAGTAAGGTTTTACCTGTACCTGGAGGGCCGACTAACAAAACTCCTTTGGGAATTTTCGCCCCTAGAAGTATGTATTTAGCTCCATGTTGCAGAAAATCGACAATTTCTGCTAGTTCTGTCTTCGCTTCATCAACTCCTGCCACATCATCAAAAGTAATATCCATTGTGCCTTCGGAGTAAATACGGGCATTACTGCGACCTATGGCAAAGAGACTACCTCCGCCTCCACCTCCGCCTTCACTAGTGCGATTGAAGAATAAACTACTAAGATTAATCAACAAAAAGAAGAAAAATAATAGTTGGAGAAATCCCCAAAATCCATTACCGTTACTTTCAGGAATTGCCGAAAACTCTACCTGATGCTGACGCAGTATTTTTGGTAATTCTGTATCTTGAGTAACTGGGATAGTAGTAAATACCTGCTCGGGTTTTTCGCCTGTGCCTTTCGATTTGAGGGTATATTCCAGACGATTAGAACTAATGACCACCTTCTCAACGCGATCGCTTTCTACTAAATTAATAAATTTACTGTAGGGTTGAGATCTATGCGGTGGTGCTATCGGTAGGAATAAACTCAAGATAATGAAGCAAATTGAGGTGACAATCAAACTCCATCCCCACTGATTCGATGATGGTGTCTTAGTTGGATTTTGGCGTTTAGACATTTATACTACTCCCGTCAATATATACTCTATCTAAAATAGAAAACTGGAGTTTTGAAGTCAGTTAGAGCAGTTAGGGCAGTTAGGACAGTTAGGACAGTTAGAATTTAAATAGCGCGGTTTTTAATTAATCTACAATTGCTTGACTCCTGACTCCTGACTTCTGACTTCGTTGTTATAGGTTATAGGTTATATGTTGCTGAGACGTTTGGGACAGTAAATCACACACTTCTTGATCTGTTGTTGGTTGAAAATCTTCATACCAGAAGCTTACTGCCCGAAAATGATCGGGTACAACTAGACAAGCAATCTCATCTACTTGGGTTTCTAATTGCTTGATCGCTTGGCTCGATGCCACGGGAGTTGCCATAATAATTTTTTGCGGTTGATGTTGCTGTAATGCAGTTACCGCAGCGTGCATAGTTAATCCCGTCGCCAAACCATCATCGACAATAATGACAATATGTTCTCGAATTTTAAGCATGGGACGACAATGACGATAACATTCGTCACGCCATTTTAATTCGGCTTTAGCTTGAGCAGCGATCGCTTTTATTTGTTCGGCATTGACTCCATGAAACTGAGTCATATTTTCATCAATAACCGTAATATTGCCACTGTAGTCATGGATTAAAGCATCTTCGGCGATCGCTCCCATCGCTGTTTCGGAACTATGAGGAAGCCCTAATTTTTTGACTAAACAAACATCCAAAGGAAGATTTAAAATTTTAGCAATTTCATAGGCTACAGGTACACCACCACGAGGTAAGCCTAATACTATTGCCTGGGGATGATTGGCATAATCTGTCAGTTGTTCGGCTAATTGTCGTCCTGCTTCGCGTCGATTTGGAAAAACTACGTTCATTGTTATCTACCTATTCTCAACTTATTACTTCTTCTAAACTTAACAGTAGAAGTATGTAGTACTGGTACACTAGCTACTTATACTAAATCCGATTGACAGAAGTTATTTATTTAGGCTGACTTGGTGACTATGAGAACAGGGGACTGGGGGATTGATAAACACTTATGACTTGATTTTTTAAGTAACCTATACAAAACGGATTTAGTATTAAATATATTCATAGGCAATTTAGTATTGCTGTTCTAGTTATTCTACTAATCAAGATAGCTTTTAAGTTTGAGGAAGTTGTGAGAATTTGGCTATAGCTTTCCCGAAAATAAAACAATTAATTTTAAACCAAGGCAGCAATTGAGACTTTAGCAGCAATTTGTTCAGCGATCGCATTTAATGCTTGAGCGGAAGCTGAATCTGGATGAGCAATCACAATTGGAATACCGCGATCGCCTCCTTCTCTCAGGGCAATTTCTAAAGGTACACAACCTAAGAGGGGAATATTTAATTCTTGAGCAGTTTTTTCGCCACCACCTGAACCAAATAAATCGTAATTTTTATCAGGCATATCTGGGGGAATAAAGTAGCTCATATTTTCTACAATTCCCAGTAAATTGACTCCCAACTGTTGGAACATTTTTAGACCACGACGGGCATCAATTAAAGATACAGTTTGAGGTGTAGTTACAATTACTGCTCCTGCCATCGGTACAGCCTGAGCCATAGTTAACTGTGCATCTCCTGTGCCAGGAGGCATATCGACAATAAGATAATCTAGTTCTCCCCACTCTACCTGGTAAAGAAACTGGCGGATAATACCGTTGAGCATTGGGCCTCGCCAAATTACAGGTTGATCAGGATCAATAAGAAACGCCATCGAAACTAATTTGACCCCATGATTGAATGCAGGTTCTAATATTTCTCCCTGACTACCCTGCTTGACGGCAATTTTGGCATCGTTTAAACCAAACATATTGGGAGCATTAGGGCCATAAATATCAGCATCCAACAAACCCACTTTAGCCCCTTTAGTAGCTAGGGCAACGGCTACATTCACAGCTACAGAACTTTTACCCACACCTCCCTTACCACTAGAGATGGCAATAATATTTTTAATACCTGGAACAGAAGTGCGATCGGGAAGAGATTTTTGTTGCGGAGTTTCTGCGGTTACTTCTACGTCTACAGTATCCACTCCTGGTAACTTTTTAACAGCAGTTTGACAATCTTCGACAATAAATTCTCTCAAAGGACAGGCAGGAGTAGTTAAAACTAGGGTAAAACTAACTTTACCGTTATCCACCTCAACATTGCGAATCATGTTTAACTCAACCAAACTTTTTTGTAGTTCAGGATCTTGTACAGGACGCAAAGCCTCTAAAACCGATTTTGTATCTAACATTATTTCTTCTCCTCTTAAGGGCGAGTTGACACTCCTCTGAATAGAATTCAGGGGATTCTTGGTTCACAGATAAAACTTACCCTAACAGATTCTCATCAGCCAAGATAGAGGTTTCATCTCCCCAAGCTTTAGATCCTGTGTGACCCACAGTACTTAATCCAATTGAGAGTATATTTCTAGCTGCGTTCTCATCTCTATCGAGAATACAACCACACTTGCATTTATGAGTTCTAGTACTAAGTGTCTTAGTTACTTTCGCTCCACACTCAGAGCATTTAACTGAAGTGTATTGCGGTGGAACTGCAATCGTGATTTTGCCAAATTTAGTCCCAAAATACTCTAACCAGACTCTGAATTGATACCATCCTACATCAGTTATGGATTTAGCCAGATTATGATTTTTTACCATATTGGCAATTCTTAAGTCTTCATAGGCGACTACATCGTTAGATGTGATTACGCATCGTGCCAACTTCACAGCATGATCTTTACGCTGTCTACTTATCTTAAGATGCTTTAAGGCATATCTTTTTCTGGCTTTGTGATAGTTCTTAGACTGAGGTTTGGCGTTCTTTTTATACTTTTTTGACTTGCGACGATTTAAACGATTGAGTGCTTTTTCACCCCTACGATAAAATCTGGGATTCTCAATCTGTTTTCCTTTGTCGTCAGTATAAAAATAATTCAAACCCACATCTAATCCAATTTCTGAATAAGAAGGTTCTAGTTTTTCTAGGGTTACAGCTTCAATCAAAAACTGACAATAATACCCATCTGCTCGTTTCACTATTCGTACTCTTTTGATTTGCTTGATATCATACCAATTTAAATCACGAGTACCTTTTAGTTTGACTTGACCAATCTCATTACCATCACTAAAAGTGATTCTCCTTCTATTCTCTGAAAGCTTCCACCCCGATGTTTTATACTCCACCGAACGAGAATGTTTTTTAAACTTAGGAAATCCTTTTTTGCCTGGTATATTTTTCTTGCAGTTATCATAGAAACGCGATATCGCAGCCCAAGCTCTATCTGCACTAGATTGTCTAGCCATCGAATTAAGCTTACTTGCAAAAGGAAATTCCGCAGCTAATACCTTGCAATAAGCACTTAAATCGTATTTTCCCACTCCTTTGTTGTCTAACCAGTGACGCAGTGCTTTGTTGCGGATAAACTGTGCTGTTCTGATAGCTTCATCTATCCGTTGATATTGAATTGGTTTTCCGTATATCTTCATTTCTAAAACTAACATAGTGTTATGCTAGCACGAAAGCATAAGAATAACCTGCCGACGTTAAAATAGATATACTGCCAGTTAAAACTAGCTCGAAACCTTCGTTTCGGTCGCAGAGCAATCCACCGCTTAAAAGACGATGGCTTTACGCTTCACAAAGGTAATCACACGATGTTTATTGCTGACAACCGAGTATTGTTACCTACTTTTAATTATCAACGTAAAGGGTTCATCTCGGCAATTTTGACCTGCTATTTTAGATTTTGGATTGTAGATTTAAGATTACGTGATGACTGATGCTCAATCAAAGCAAAAATTTTCTGTTGCTAATCTTAGGGCTTGATTTGGGTAATTTAAGATTATTGATCTTGTGGGATTAATTATTATGTCTATTTATTTATTACTTGATTACTAAATTTTTAAGCTAGGCACGATGTCTCAAATTAATAATGACTTTAACTCTTATGATGCTCTGCAAACAGCGATGTTTGCCGATTGTCTTGCTAATAGTAAAGAAATTTTCCAGCTAATAGATACAGTTTTTCCCTTAGATTCTTGTCGGCATTATCAAGTTTTACCATTAGAGCTAGAAGGTAGAGACTTGACTTTAGGGATGTTAGATCCTAGTAACCAAGAGTCATTAAGATTTATTAATTCAATTGCCAAGGTCTTTCAATACAAGCTCAATCTCAAGTTGATTGATGCTCAAACTCATCAAATTATCTTGGATAGTTATTCTCAGAATTCTCAGTCATCACCAAAGCCACAAAAATCAGATGACAACAAAACAGTGATTGATACTAGTTTTAATATTAAGCCAATTCCTCTCAATGAGAATCAACTCAATCGTCGAAGGCTAGCAGATTCCGCGCCCACAATTATTACTCAACCCCAAGAAGAACTAAATAGCTTCTCTGATTTACCTCCAGACTTAGATTTTCTCAGAGATTTAGATTTAACCCCACAACCACCAGCAAAACCAGCCCAGGATGCTTCCGCAACTCTCTATGAAATTCCAGCCGAATTTCTGCCTCCCAAAACACCCCAGAATCATAATTTTGATGATAAGCCGACTATTATTGGTGGAGATCCTGCTCAATTACTAGCTGCTGAAACATCTCCTCCCAACCATGAAATTGATTTTAGTGAAGCACAAATTGCGGACTTAATTCCTGAAACTCCAGGTAATCATGTTGAGGTGACACCAGAAGAAGCCGAAGCAATGGATTTTCTGCCACAGTTAATGCCTCAGTTATCGTGGCAGAAGCTCTTAGAACAAGCTTTTAAACATCAAACCGCGCAAATAAATTTAACTCGATATAGCGATCGCGGTAGTATTATTGTTTATAAAAATGAAGAACCTCAATCTTTTATTGAGCGAGTACCTCTACCTATTTTTTGCTCTTTAATTGATGAAATTAAAAGGATGGCAAGACTACCTCAAGAAATTTCCGCCCATCCTCAAAAAGTTGTCTTGGAAAGATTTTATGACCAAGAAAGGATCTTATTGCGCTTAGAGTTTATGTTGCAAAACAATAAGGAAAAAGTCATGATCCAAATTCTACGAGATCAGGCTTTAAGAATCTATGAACAACAGCAGTTGGATAAAATTAGCGAACAGGCTTTACAATTGGCACAACAGCTTGAAAAAACCCTGAGAAAAATTCAAGCTAGTTTTGATACAGCCAAATTGACTAACTTGAGAGAATTACAAACAGTCCAAAGCCGAATTAATCATCAACTAAAACTGCTAGATAAATAAAATCCCCAGTAATTATTCTGGGGAAGTGTTTAGTTCAATTGCTTAAAGATGAAAGTCGAAGTTATGGCAACTGATCTTCTTTACCAACTACCTGAGTTTTGAGAGATTGAAACTCCTGAACTAGTTCTTGACGAGAAGATTTAGTTAGCAGGTAACGATAGACAAACCAGCCAGTATAACCTAAGCCCACTAATTCAAACATAGGAGCTAGTAGGGGAATATCATTAATAGCTGAAATAATCGCTAAAGTTAGTTTCACTGCAATTATGCCTAAGAACACTAGCAGCAGGTTAACTAGCAGTTTTTGATTGTCGTCTATAAACTCTTTGAGATAATCAAAGATTTGACTCAAAAAGTTAGTACCAATGTTTAAATACTCTTGAACTTGGCTATCTGCTGGCGATGATTTGGTGGGAGTTGGAGTTATGATGCCTGGAGATTCGCTACTTAAATTTGTAGTTGTCTGAGTTTCGGTGAATTCTGGGGTATTAGATTCCATATTTTATGCTCTCCTATGGTTTAAATGAGTATTAGTCTGCTACTACTTTGATTTACTATGATGACTATACTTCTGCTCATAGTACCAAACACTTTCCAGTGTTGATCTAATTACTAAAGCAACTGATAACAGTCGTGAATATCTTCTCACAGTATAATCATCGTTTTGGCAAAGATTGTCTACATTAAGTGGGATAATATTCTAGCTTTTGAGCAGATGATTAAGATTATTTATCTTTAATCGAGCTAACCTGCTGAGTTAATCTTTATTTTCACTTTATATTACAAATAAATAACTTAATCTCAGCTAACAATTAAAAATAAAAACAATCAGCAGGCGTGTAATCTAAATTTATAAATCAATGTCGGGCGAAAACTCACGATGTCCTGAGCTTTGAGACGGGGCGTTTAAACGCTCTTCAATCAATTCCAGCGACAGCCCCTCACCAGTAATCAAACATCACGAAAGTGATACCTTTCGGCAATCTGCTGGATAGGAAGCTGCGTACCCTTGTGGTCGCAGTAGTTCACAGAATTTTTGTTAAGGAGAAACCATTGCTGGCTTCTGGAATGTTGTTTCAGAAGTAGATTGAGCTAAACGACAGTTAATTTCACAGGAGTTGTTGGGACTTTCTATTAATTTAATCTTGTCTAATTCAGCACCTAATTCTTTGATTGGCGATCGCAATAAATCGGCAATTCTAACGGCGATATTTTCGGCAGTAGGAACAACTTCGGCAAAATAAGGAATATCTTTATTTAAAAAGGTATGATCGAATGGCTCAACTACATATTCATCGATCGCTTGTTGCAGCGCGCCTAAGTCTACTAACATCCCTGTACGCTCATCAATCTTACCCGCTACGGTAACTTCTAAATGATAGTTGTGTCCGTGACCATGAGGACGAGCGCACTTACCATAAATTTCTTGATTTTCTTCTAAGCTGAGACTAGGAATTGCTAAACGATGAGCTGCGCTAAAGTGGGTTTTGACGGTTAAAGTTGCTTCCATGTTATTTCCTTGGTAATCTGCCCAAAGTTCGGGAGTTTCAAATAGTTGAATGTTTACTAGTGGTAAATGAGGCGCAAGTTTCTGCCAAATTACCTGAGCAATATTTTCTGTAGTAGGTAAGGTTTGCTCAAATTCCGACCAAGCATCGTTTAGATGGGAATAGTTGAGTTGGCTGGTCACTTCTTGTTTGATTACTTGTTTCACCAAAGATAGATTTTCGACCATCCCGTATTGGTCTAATTCACCAGCTAAGGATACATACAAAACATAGTTATGTCCGTGTCCAGGAAAACGACTACAAGCACCAAAAAGGCGTTGGTTTTCTGCTGCGTCTAATTCTGGCAACCAGTAGCGATGACTCGCGGAAAACTGAGCACGACGATTAATAGTGCATTTCATAGTATATGAGTTCAGACTCTAAAAATGTAAAGTTAAGTAAATTATCTTCTCTTATCAGGATAAACTAATTTTGCTCATAATTTGTGAGATAGGAATTCGATGAATAATTCAACCAACAGACTGATTGGCTTAACTGGGGGCATTGCTACTGGTAAAACAACTGTTTCAAATTATTTAGCAGCACAATATCATTTACCTGTCTTAGATGCCGATGTTTATGCTAGAGAAGCTGTAGCTAAAGATTCACCTATTTTACAAACTGTTTTTCAGCGTTATGGTGACAAGGTTAAATTAGCCGATGCCAGTCTTGATCGCACCGCTTTGGGAGAGATTGTGTTTAATGATTCCCAAGAAAAACAATGGTTAGAAAGTCAAATTCATCCCTATGTCCGCGATCGCTTTGCTCAGGAATTGTCAAAAATAAATAATAATACAATAGTTTTATCTATACCTTTGCTGTTTGAAGCTCAATTAACCAATCTCGTAACAGAAATTTGGGTAGTCAGTTGCGATCGCTCTTTACAAATATCTCGTTTACAACAGCGTAATAGTTTAACCGCTCAACAAGCAGAAGCCAGAATTGATAGTCAAATTCCTTTAGCAGAAAAAATCGCAGCTGCTGACATTGTTTTAGATAATAATGGCGATTTAACTCATTTATACGCTCAAATAGATGCTGCAATTCATTAATTCATTTGAATTCATCCTTTATAAAGTTTTATTAAAATCATCGGAATGTAAGTAAACGGTAACAACGGTTACAGAAAAATATACTATCATCTATAGAGGAAGCAGGAAAAATAATGTTCGCTGCTGATGTCAGACAAAAGCGATTACATAATCGCTAGACCCTAATCATATAGAGAATATATATAGTTCGACTCAGAGGTAAAAAGAATGAAACTACAATTTAGAGGCAAAAGTTATGAAGGGCCTCACATAGAATGGGATGTGAATGAAGGTGAAATTGGGGGCTTATATCGTGGTAAACCTTGGAAAGTACATCACCTCAAGGAAGAACATCGTCATAGCAACCCTAAACAATTATTCACTTATCGTGGTATTCACTACACCAAAGACTAATGGTTCAAGCTAGAGGCATTTAGTTGCAACTGTCTCTAGTCTTGAAAAATTAAACGTTAAAAATTAAAAAAACTAACATCGACAAAAAATAAAACACTAATGGAAGATTTATTTAATTATCCCCAGCAGCGAAATAGACAATATCCAGTAGAAATAATTGCCACAGAAGTTACCGACTGGCAGTCTAGACACAAGCTACCTCGTCATGTCTGCCAATTGGAAACTAAAACCCATCGAGGTCAAAGTCAAATAGGTCAGATGAACCATAAACCTCGGATTTGCAAAATTGAGCCTAATCCTACTACCACAGGTCATTTAGCTTGGGATATTTTAAGATATCAATTAAGCGATCGCCAGGCCAAACAAAAACACATAGAAAATGTTCGTTCTAACTTAGAGCGTCGTTTACAAGTTGCTAAAGCCCAGGGAAATAATCAATTAGTCAAAATTCTGCGAGATGAATTTAGACAACTAGAGACTAGTATTTGATTGTTAATTTTCTTTACCAGAACTAAGACTACTGAGATACTGGCGTAAGCGAAATAAGCTAAAGGTTTGCCCCAAATTTAGGGGTAAAATAGAAATTCCCTCAAGACGAGACTGTAACCAACCATCGCCCCAATGCCATTCGTGATAGCCATCTATGCCTTTGCTCAACAATAGACGTAAACAGTTATCTTCCAAAACTTCTACTTTGTGTTCAATTTCGACTAGTCCTAGAGAACTAACAAAAGTATCACCAGCATTTAATTTACCTGATAAAGCAGCAAAAGTTTGAGGCCACATCCATTGTTTAAGGCGATCGCTTTCTAGTAAACTATCCCTAATGTTTTTTTCTGAGGCATTAACTTCTATTCGTAAATTGCTTTGCTGAAAACTTCCCAACATAATTTATCCGTTTTTTCCTTATCATTATACTGATCCCTTTAATGTGGGGTTGGCAAATAATTGCTAATTGACGAATTTTCAGCACACTTATAAAAAAAGATTATGGATTTAATTGCACTTGAGAGTTTATTAGATAACACTGCTTTTGGGGTATTACTAATTACCATGCTGTTTTACTGGGTGGGAGCAGCTTTTCCCAATCTTCCCTACATAGCGACTTTGGGGACTATAGGCATGGCGATCGCTAATTTATCTATGGCAACCTTATTAGGTTCTCGTTGGCTAGAGGCAGGTTATTTTCCTTTGAGTAATCTCTATGAATCTTTATTCTTCTTGGCCTGGGGAATTACCACGATGCACTTCGTTGCCGAAAGAATGAGTCGTAGCCGTTTGGTAGGAGTAGTCACTAGTCCTGTGGCAATGGGAATCACAGCTTTTGCTGCTTTAAGTTTACCTCCAGAGATGCAGCAGTCTGCGCCACTAGTACCAGCTTTAAAATCTAATTGGTTAATGATGCACGTCAGCGTCATGATGCTCAGTTACGCCACTTTAATGGTAGGTAGTGCGATCGCAATTGGCTTTTTGTTGGTTACTCGTGGACAACAAGTAGAGTTAAAAGGTAGTTCGGTTGGTACTGGTAGTTTTCGCGATCGAGTTAAGCAAAAAACACTTCAGACTTCTAGTGTAGATAGTGTATTAGTTAATAATGCTAGTACTGGTAATACCGCAGTTCTTAATTTATCAGAAACCCAAACTACAATCCTTTCCCCTGAACGTTTGAGCTTGGCTGAGACTCTCGATAATATTAGCTATCGGGTGATTGGTTTAGGATTTCCTTTACTTACAATTGGTATTATTGCTGGTGGAGTATGGGCAAACGAAGCCTGGGGTTCATATTGGAGTTGGGATCCCAAAGAAACTTGGGCATTTATTACTTGGTTAGTCTTTGCAGCTTATCTACACGCGAGAATTACCCGTGGTTGGCAGGGAAGAAAGCCTGCTATTTTAGCTGCGATCGGTTTCGTTGTTGTTTGGGTATGCTACTTAGGGGTGAATCTATTAGGTAAAGGTTTACATTCTTACGGTTGGTTTCTTTAGTTTTAGCGATGACTTGGGCTAAAAATATCCCTAGAAGATTAAGTGAAGCCACGACTGTGGCTTTTATATTTTGTTTTTGTTTAAAATTATCCTAAATTTTTTTCACCACCAAAAAACCGAGCCAAGTCGCCGAAAATCCCCATAATAAACTCATAAACGTATAGGAAAACATAGCTGAATAATTGCCAGTTTTAAATTGCAAATAATTTTCATAAGCAAAAGTAGAGAAAGTTGTAAAGCCACCACAAAAACCCGTTACTAATAAATACGCCCAAAGAGAGTGTAATTGATATTTTTCTATAACTGCCAAAATCGCCCCAATTAAAAAAGAGCCGATAACGTTGACAGTAAGCGTTCCTAGCGGAAAAGTCGTTTCAAATTGCTGAGTCATTAATTTACTAATGATATAACGACAGACACTACCAAACCCGCCACCCAAAAAAATCATTAGTAATTGTTGCATTTTTAGCTTTAAGGCGTTGTTAATTTAAGGTATGAAACCGATAGTAATCTGTTCGTAGCTTTTAGCTTTTAGCTCTTAGCTTTTATAGCAATACTAGACAATGTTAGGACGTTTTTTTACTAATATTTACTACTTATTTGCGAAGCTTATCCTTTAGGACTACCTACTACCTACTAACTTCGAGCCAATCACCCTAATTGTCCTAATCTAATTTTGTACGGCTATAACTGACTTTCATTTCTTAGATTATCAAATTTCAACCAATTGGGCGGGGATTTGGCAGTCGAACCAGTCCAGTAAACTGTTTATTTGGATACCAAGGAGTTTGGGTAATTTTGTCAAAACCAGGGATACTTTTCATATGCTGTACCATTCTATTACGCATTGCTTGATCGGGAAGTTCTCCTCTCATTGCCCCCAAATTTTGAATAACGTGATCGGGATTGGTAGTGGCGGGAATAGCAGCAGTGACAGCAGGATGAGAGATGACATATTTCAGGAAAAACTGCGCCCAATTTTCACAACCAATCTCACCAGCAAAATCAGGTAAGGGTTGTCCCTTTACTAACTCAAACAAACGTGCCTTCTCAAAGGGCATATTGGCTAAGACTGCCGTTCCTTGGGCTGCTGCTGCTGGTAAAATTCTATCTTCGGCTGTGCGTTCAGCAATTGAGTAGCGAACTTGAATAAAATCTAAATCGCCTTTATCTATCCATCGTTCCATAGGTGCAAAATAAACTGGTTCATGGTGAGTAATTCCCAGATAGCGGATTTTTCCTTCTTGCTTCCAGTCTCCCAATAAAGAGACAATCACATCAACATTTACTAAACTGTGAACCTGCATCAGGTCAATGCGATCGCGTGATAATTCTTTAATAGATTGCTCAAACTGACTCTGGGCTTGAGAGCGATCGCCTAAATATTTACCAGTCGCCCAGATTTTATTGGCAAGAAACATCTCATTAGTCAGACCAAGCTGCTGTGCAAATTCACCGACGTTAGCTTCTGACATTCCGTAGAGTGGTGAGACATCAATCATCCGTCCACCATTCTCCCAAAAACTCTGCATCACTTGTTGAATATTATTACGTGGTTGGTTAGACAAAACGTCAAAGGTTAAAAAAGTTCCCAAACCGATCGTAGGTATTCTTTCTTTAGTGCGCGGAATTTCTTTGATAATTATTTCTGAAGACTGATTTAAATCAGATTGTGCCGTCTGACTCTTAGCTTGCTTATTACTAAAAGCATAAGATGTAGCGACAGTAGTTGCTGCTCCTAGCCCCATTATTTTGATGGCTTGGCGACGGGAAATTGTTGAATCAGAATTAGCAGAATGCATTGTCTTATCTAAACCTCTGTATCTTGTAAATGTCTGCGTACAATTTTGTTTTATTGTTTTAAAGTTGAAATATTTTGTTACTTTTTATCTTAAAAGCAAGTTATGAGAGTTTTATTTCCAATTAGCTATAGCGCAATAACTTCTGGTTATTACCAAACAAACAATTATTCTCTATCAATCGGACTCAGTTTAAGAACTAAGAACTAATAACTAAGAACTAATAACTAAATAACCAAGATCTATTGAGCCAGACCATATCCATTTGTTCGTTCGAGTGTTTCCAACAGATGCAGCATCAGAAGTAGTAAGACAAATCAAAGGCATCACCTCCCATCATTTAAGAAAAGAATTTTCAGAATTACTGAAGCTTCCGAGTCTGTGGACTCGTTCGTACTTTGTCTCTACTGCTGGCAATGTGAGCAGTGAAATCATTAAAAAATACATTGCGGCACAGAAAGGGCTATGATGAAAGCTTTTGTCTATAGGCTTTATCCCACCAAGACTCAAGTTAAAAGCTTGGACGAAATGCTTACCACTTGTAGGTATTGGTACAATGCTTGCTTGGCAGAGCGGAAATCCGCCTATGAGACAGACAAGAAAACTATTTCCCAGGTCGAACAACTTAGACTCGTTAAAGAACTCAAGGTGAATAACTCCTACGCTGGTAAAGTACACAGCCATGTTCTTCAGAATGTAGTACAAGACTTGGACAAAGCATTTAAAGCCTTTTTCCGTAGACTTAAAGCAGGAGAAACACCAGGATATCCACGATTTAAGGGAAAAAATCGCTGGAAAAGTTTTGGCTTTAAAGAATATGGCAATGGTTTCAAAATTGATGGTCGTAGGTTGAGATTGTATGGTGTTGGTCGGGTTGCTGTTCGTTAACTTCAAAACATTCGTCCTTCAGTGCAATATATTCCTATGCCTTATAAACCTTATCCTTCCTTACCTGAAGGCAAAAGAACCAATCCTTGAGCAAGAAATCCCCATTCGTGACAAGTTAAGAGACTACGCTTAGGGTCAACTAGTTTTTAGCTAATAGCTAATAGCTATTAGCTATTAGCTATTAGCTATCAGCTTTTAAGACATTTTAAAGTTACTCCTCTTTTTTGGCGCGATCGCTTTAAATACTCTATCTCAACAGGATTTAGTATCACTTGAATATCTCAGAAAATGTGTTGGAGGTAGATAACGATGCCAGACTACCCTGATTATGTTTCAGGTAGACACAAGCCAGTAGAATGCAATGCTAGTAAATGCTCCATTCAACTTAGCAAATATTTGTACGAAACCAATACTCTAGAAACTAGATTCACTGCTGAAATTTGCGATCTCCTAGACTTTGAAGAACGAAGGATGTGGAATGAGTGGAGCAAAGAACAGCATGAGAAAAGAAAGCTAGCTTTGGGTTTGTTGGATACGACTAATAATCCATGCTCTGTTTAAAAGCCTCGAAGTTTACTTTTGTTTCCAACTCGTACAGGGTTAAGATATCTTTGATGTTACTCAAATATTTGGTTGTAAGGTCGAGAATTTCTTCAGAATCATAAGAACTGGCAATTATCCTGACATACAGACTTAGATTAGAAAAATGAACTTGACAGACTCGATTTGTTTCGACGTAAGCCTTTAGCTGTTTTACTTCTTCCTGATTGCAAATCCACATTATGCTATCGGAAATCTCGAAAGCCTTGTTGATAGTCATCTCTTTATATTCAGCTAAACTCATTGCTTCAGAGGCAAAACTGGGAGAAGCAAGAAACAAACTCGCGATCGCACCAAAAACTATCTTTTTCATTTTTTTAATTCCAGGGATACTACATTTCCTAGAATATCCCGATATAAAACAAGCGCGTGTGACCCAGATCGCCTTGACTGTAAAGGTTTGATGAAATCAACAGTCAGATAGCTATGATTTTGATTTTAGCTAGATTGTAGTTTCTTCAAGCTGTTTCTCAATTGCATCACAGGCTACCACTACACCATTTTCTGACTGTATTATACGTCCGATTTCTGCTGCTTTGGCTGTATAACTTGGATTTCTTAGCAATTCACTTAACTCTTTAGCAACTCGTAATGCTGAATATTGCTCGCGGAGAATCGTGCGAGAAGTTCCTAATCGTTGTACTCGTGCTGCATTGTCAGGTTGGTCATAAGTGTAAGGCATTATGAGAGTTGGGGAACCTGCTTGAAGAGCTTGAGCCGTTGTTCCAATCCCACCTTGATGGATAATTGCACAAGAGTGAGGGAAAATTTTTGAGTATGGCGCATAGTTTGTAGCAATGATGTCTTTTGGTAGATTTTCTGGAACCGTATTTCCACCCATTAACAAAACAGCACGACGGTTTAATTGTGTTGCTGCTTGAATACTTTCCTGATAAAAGACACCAGGATTTAGCACATTGGCTGAACCTAGCGTGAATACAAGAGGTGGCTCACCTGCATCTAAAAATTTCTGGAGATCTGGGGAAAGTTCTGTCTTATTGTGGTTGTTATCATAGAATGTAAATCCTGTAATGATGGTGTTTTTAGCCCAATCAGGTTGAGGCTTTGCCAAAACTGAAGAAAACATAGCTAATACTAGATAGGGAGAAAACTTATCATCAATGATCGGATTGCCAATGAGTTGGGGTAATTCGAGTTCTTTTCTCAGTTGGTGAATCGGTGTCGCCCAAGATTGAGTTACTGTTTTTAATAACCGAATGATACCTTGGTTGATTGGTACACCCAACCCCCGTAACTTCGCTAGAAAAGGGAAGACAGCGATCGCAGATGGATCGTAGGCAGAGAGGAATGAAAAGGGAGATAGGGCTGATGATGCCCAGCGAATCCTTAATTTTTCCGCGACTAATCGCGCAGCATAGACGATTTCTCCAGCAATCATAAAGTCAGCATCTTTGGCAGCATTCATTAAATCGGTGTAAGTTTCACGCAAACTTGGTAACAGCCAATTACGAACAGCGTATTCTGAACCTGTCTTTCTGTCGGTCATTCGCGCTATTTCTAAAGGATCGTCTGTATCATCGGGACGCATGGGGTGAAACTCAAACCCCAAGGCTTCAATTTTGGCTTGATACCCTTGGTGTGTGGCAAAAACAACATCATGACCGCGATCTCGTAATTCAAGAGCGATCGCAATTTTAGGATGAAGATCGCCTAGACTTCCAATTGTAGTAACAACAATTCGACTCATGATTTTGCTTCTCTCAGCACACTTACATCTTAGGTTACTTAGAGCTTCTTAAAGTATCTGGCGACTGGGAATAGCCCGAAGCCTACCTTTTCATAGGTGTGACGTGCTACCGCATGACCTGAATCACCTCCAGTTTCAACCATAGCAATAGACATCCCAGCATCTTTCATCCAATCAAGAGCAAATCTTATCAAAGTAGTACCAATGCCTTGACCTTGAAAATCTGGATCGACAGCAACCATATATATTTCACCCATGCTATCCTCTGAGTGTAGTTTTACTGCTATGAAACCCACAGGAGAACCTGAAGCGATCGCAACCCAGACATTTGTGTCTTCCGCAGCGCAGACATCCTCGACAGCTTTTTGCTGGCTCACACGCCAATTATCGGGATAGAATGCCTGGTAAACGTCAGCGTCCATCGATTCCTGAATTGAATCAAAGACTGGAGTCCATGCCCGAAGTGAAAGACTAATAACAGCATCAAGCTGCTGGGGTTTGTATGGTTCAATTTGCATTGCGATTAATTATAGGAGCAAATCGACGACTCAAAAAAGAAGCACCAGGTTGTTTGTCAGGCTCTCTAGTATACCACCAAGCCCAAGCTATCAAGACCCCTTGGAACGGTAGTCTGACCCAATATAAAATAGGAATGTGGGGAATTCCTTCGATGGGAATGGCATTAAATGTTTGATTAATATTGGCAGGAAATACGGCAATAAACAAAGCAATTAAGCCCCAAGCTGCTGCTACGCTTACATAAGGAATTAACAAGCCAATTCCGCCTAAAATTTCAAAAAAACCACTAATATAAACCAATGCCAGGGGATTAGGAAGTTGAGGAGGCACGATGGTGACGTAAGGATCTGGTTTGGCAAAGTGAGTAATTCCCACAATAATAATGGCGACAGCTAAAACACCTCGAAGTATTTCTTTGCGATTAAACATTTTCTTTATTAAACTTCAGCTAACAAATTAATTTCATTTACTAGCCTGTTCAATTTTGAGTGAAAGAATCATCTATCATAGGTTACAGCTACCAAATCAACTTTGACGCTCTACTAACTTCTCAACCGACGCGAGTTAAGATAGTGACGCAACAAAATGATTCGGTCGTTTCCCCAGAAAAGTTCACCCAAAGCAATAAATGTCGGCACACCAAATACTCCAGCATCAAAAGCTTGATTGATTGTTGCATCGAGTTGCTTTACCGTCTCTTCTGCTTTAAGGGCAGCCTGAAAATCAACAATAGAAATACCACATACTTCAGCACGAGTGATACATTCTCTCTCATCAATTGCCGATAGCGAATCTTGAAACATAGCTGCAAAAAGCAAGCGACTATACTCTTCTCCCTTGCCCAGAAGTTTTGCTGCCGTGCATCCCAGTGCTAGCAACTCTGAATTGAAATGTACTCGTCCACGAGATTCAAGATAGGGAACTCCGTAAAATTTAGCCCAGCGTTTGGCATCTAGTTCACGATAATCCCATTCGTATTGTCCAGAAACAGGTTTACCCTCAAATGGACTGCTTTCACGTTGGGCAATCAGCCTCACACTGTTAACGGGATGCCATTCGACTTGATAACCAGTTTCTTTTTGCAGGGCATCAATTTGAGTAGATGCAAGGTATGAATAACGGCTGCCGATAGAGTAATAGAAATCAATTTTTTCCATCGCTCTTATTTGATTCTTCTAATTTTTTTTAACTCAATGATAGTTTTCTTTGTTTTGGCACATCTGGTTAGTTGTAACGTATCTTAAGCAAGAGTTGGTAAGATTAGCAGAAGTTTTAATTTTGATTTTTAGTATTGTTTCCGTATTAACTTTGAAAGCTTCTGAAGTAGATTCATTGCCTCTTGAGCGCGTGAGACAGGTACAAATAAATGGTCGTGATAATAAGCAGAAATAGGATTTACACTGATCCCATGTTCAGCTAACTTACCAGTAATGGCAGCTAGAAAGCCAACTGCTTCTAAACTAGAGTGTACAGAAAGAGTAATTAGACAAAATACTGATGTGTAAGACATAGCAGCTGCATCAGCCTGTTCGCGATCAAGGACTAGCGTCAATCCCTCATCTTCTCTAAATAAGCAAACAGGATTAAAGTTAGAGGATTTACTATCTTGATGGCTAATACTGCAAAAGACATACTCTCCTTTGCAAAGGATTGGCTGCATAGATTGCAACAAGGTACTAAGATTTGTTTCTCCTGACATTATTTTCTACAACCAAAGACGTTACAAAAAAACCAAATCGGATTTAGTTAGGACTTACGCATTGACAGAAAAATTCAGATATGCAGTATTGGTTTTAGGCATTCAATCTTGTTTTTTTTACGCTAAGAGTGCGATCGCTATCGCTCAAAGAATGCTTGGAATAAGCCTGAAACCACGTATTTTCATTGCTAACTAGATAGTAAATTTGTACGATGCGTAAGTCCTATTAGTATAATTGCTATCTGCTATCTGCTACTTAAACCTCCACCAAAACTAAGTACGTAACAGTTAAGCTTATGTGCATTTAAATTGTGTATTATTTCATTAGGCAACAAACCATTTTTCTCTCTCCCAGTCTCCCTTTCCCCAAGTCTCCCCGTCAACCTTAATAAACAAATTAAATACTTGACAGCTTACTCATCCTGATCGCCTCTTCTTCTAGTCTCAGGTAGCTCAATAAATACTCTCTGGTTAGGTTGAATTCCGTCAAGAATTTGAGTTTTGTCTCCTAAATATAGCCCTACTTTCACTGGCTTAAATTGTGGCTGATTGTTTTCTCCAGGAATCATCACTCCTTGTTCACCATCTTCAGTAAAGATTGCCACGGTTGGCACGACTAAACTATCGTTTAATTTTTTACCCAGAAAAGTAACATCAACGTTCATTTTGGAACGTAATATATTTTGACCTGTAAGTAACTTTACTCTGACTTCAAAAGAAGTAACATTTTCTTCGATAACTGCTTCTGGAGCAATACGTTTAACTTCGCCAAGAAATTCTCGATCTGGATAGGCATCAGGTACAATTGTGACTTTTTGTCCCGGTTGTAATTGACCTACATCTAATTCAGGAACTTCCGCAATCACTTCTAATCCTTGAGCCAAGGCTACAATTGAGTTGGCTGAAGCTGAAGCTGTATCAGAACCAGAAGTACTGGGAGCGACGTAAGCTCCTTCTACAGCATATCTTTGGGTAATAATGCCATCAAAGGGAGCTTTGACAATACTATCGGCATATTTAATTTCTGATTGTTCAAAAGATGCTGTGGCTTTTTCTAAAGATGCTTCTAAAGCAGTAATTTCGTCATCTGCGGTTGCTTGTCTTTGTTCTAGGGCAATTTTTGCTTCGTTAATTTCTGCTTGAATTTGAGCGATTTCTGAACCACTGGTGTTTTGTAGTTGTTCTAATCTTTGACGTAACTCATCAATACTGGATTGAGCAGCTTGATAATTATTATTGGCTTCATCAAAGGTATCTTGAGTAATAGCTCCCTGTTGCAAGAGATATTGATTACGTCTCACTCGCTCCTGGGTTAATTTTAGTTGAGATTCGGCAGATTTAATTTGTGATTTGGCTTGCTCAATATCTTTGGGAATTCTACTTTTGGCTTGATTTAATCTGGCTTCAGCTTGTCTAAGTCTAGCTTCGGCTTGAGCAATTTCCGCCTCGATTTTAGCTTGTCCTTCTCCAAAACTAGCACGACTTTGTTTCAAATCAGCTTCTGCTTGATCGGCTTGGGTAGAAAGTTCCGCATTCTCCATAATAGCTAGGGTTTGTCCTGCTTTAACGCGATCGCCCTGTTCTACTAATAATTGAACTAACCGACTAGGCTCTTTCGGACTAACATTAACACTTTTAATAGGCTCTATTCTGCCACTAGCTTCAATTTCTACATTTAAATCTTCTTCCTTTACAGGTACGGTTAAAGTATTAAGGTCTACTTGAGGTCTAGAGCTTTTAATAATTCTGTAGGTAGTAAACCCAATTAAAGTCAAACAAAGTGCCAAGAATCCTGTAATTAAAACTGGATAATGTTTGGATTTACGATTTATCGCTAATTTCATTAGATATATAATTATGGTTTCTGAATCGAGAGATTTTGGTTAACCATATACTTAATTGATTGGTTGACTTTTTTACGTTTTTTACAAGTCGTAGATACACAGTTTTTAACTGTAAGCTCTTAATTCTATGTTAACTTTATTTAACTTGAAACAGCTTGTGAATCCTGAATTAGTAAGATTTTTAGAAATCAATGCCTATAACTTCCGCCAGGTGCTATTGGCTATGATCATAGTTATCTAACTGCTGTCAAGAACAACCAAATCAGAGTTAGTGTTTTCCTATCAAGCCTAGACTTTATCAATATCTATGTCGTTTAAGAATAACCTCTTACCAACAGAAATTATTCTGACTCCTGCTCGTCAATGTATTGGCAGACTCAATCTCGATCACCGACTGCAACCAGGTAATTATATGGACTTTGAAGGCAAAACCTATGCTATTCTCGAACGTCATCATTTTTATCAATATCGCGTCGGTGGATATCGATTTGACAAAGCTACCCTTCATGTTCAAGAATCTTCTAGACCCGAAGAAACTACATTAATAGGCGATCGCTATGTAATTGGCAATGCTAACTGTCGTTTTAACGCTCGTTCGGAAATTATGCGCTGTGCTGTTAATCCTGAAGGCCCTTGTGCAGGATGTCGCTATTTTGAAATGCTTGAGTAATAAGTAATGAGTAAAATCTAGTGCCTAGTGCCTAATCAGTAATTATTAAATCCTTAGTAATCTAGGTTGATTTTGAAGATTAATATTTTCTTGTTTAAGTAATTTGTTTTCACACTGAAGTAATTGAATTTTTTGTTGGGCTTTTTTAAAGAGATTTTGACAGGCTTGTAGACTCTTGTTACTGTGATCAATTTTTTGTCTGACTGCTCGTTCTTGAATAAACTGAGCAATAAGCCATTTATATTTTAGTTTTAGTTCGTGTAGACCTTGATTTAATTCAGTTTGTAAATGATTAATCTGGCGATCGCATTCTTGTAGCTGCTGATTTAATCTGGCTATTTCTTGGTTTTGTTGTTCGATTTTAGCTTCTTTTTGCTTAAGTAAATTTTCAGCTTGGATAGCTACCAATTCTTCCCGACATTCGTTTTTAATAGTTATTATTTCTTGTTTTTGTTCAGTAATAATTTGTTTTAGTTGTTTAATTTCTGTTTTTTGTTGTTCAGCAGTAAGTTGTTTTTGTTCAATTAAATTTTTATAGCTATCCTGTATCCATTCGTGCTGTTTTTTAAAAGCTCTTCTGGTTGTTTCATATTTAATAGTATTCAATACTGCTTCTTTTAAATAACCATCGTGTTCATTTTTGATTTTAATTAACAGTGAATCATAATTAGTTGCTAAATGTCTTAATTCATCACAATTAGCATGAAGATAATTAATTAAATTGCTATTTTTTTCATCTACTAGATAAGCACTATAACCTTCTCCTTTGGGAGAAAAACAAATAATTTGATCTTTCCAATTTTGGATAATTTCTTGTAAACTACCTTTAGTTCTAGTCAAAGTCATAATATTTACTGCTAAGGCTCAGTCAAAAGTTAAAAATTAAAAGTTAAAAATTTTTCACTATTTGGTTACTAAACATCCAAGATATAACTCACCTCGCTAAAAATTGCCATTAACCTAAAGTTACTATTAGTCTGAGTAATTTTTATACGCTCTAGCTACTTTATAAAGCGATGCCTACGGCTAGCTGCGCAATCGCCTGATAATCTTCTATGGAAACAACGATTGCCGTAGGTTTTCTATGCACCGTAATATATTGTGGTTTTCCTTGCTACGCTTGTTTGACTACTTGAGAGAATTTATTTTTTGCTTCTTGTAGCTGCTATTGATTCAGCATATATTGTATTTACAATCTAATATTCTGGCTAGTCTGTCTAGATAATATTCTGGCTTTTTAATTGGGAAATTCCTCAAAAATACTGTTAATGAAAACCTTCTAGTATTTTTTAATGAATCAAGTTTCTAGTGCTGAAAGAGCAAAAGCAGATATATAGCAATCAGGATAAGATGACCTTAATCAATACCAAGAAATTATTGAATAATTGCGAATAATATTTTAGCTATTCCAAGGATTATAAAGGGGAAGATTAATGTTATAAAAATCATCTTCATTACGAGTAACTAAAGTTAATTGATTAGTAATTGCTGTAGCAGCGAGCAAGCTATCAATTACAGGCAATTTTTTAGCTGATTGTTCAACTTTTCCACAAATATTACCCCATTCAATTAAAATTTCGCTATCTAAAGCTAAAATTCGCCGATCAAAACGTTGGATAAGATTTTGCAACCATTTATTGAGCTTTTGATGTTTTTTTGGCTGAGAAAATTCTATTTTCACAATGCCTTTTTTGATTTCTCCAAGAGTTATGACACTAATAAATAAATTTTCTTCTGGTTGTAAATCTACCCACCTAATAACTTTCATTTCAGGCTTTTTGCGAATATATTCTGATATAACGCAAGTATCCAATAAATACTGTTCAATCAAAGTTAATATCTCTTCCTGTATCTCGATCTCTGGATAAATCTATATCTTGTTCAATTATAGGAGTCATTAATGCTTCGGATAAAGAAGTTTGAGATAAATTTAACTTCTGATAATCTTCTATTGAAACAACGACTGCCGTAGGTTTTCCATGCACCGTAATATATTGTGGTTTTCCTTGCTGCGCTTGTTTGACTACTTGAGAGAATTTATTTTTTGCTGCTTGTAGCTGCCATTGATTCAACATATATTGTATTTCTAATTTAATATTCTGGCTAGTCTGTCTAGATAATATTATAGCTTTTTAATGAAAATCCAAAATCAAATTATTGAACTTTTTCAAAACTTTAGTCCTAAGCGATCGCTCAATGATCAAAAATTAAATTTTAATATTTAAAAATGAATCAAGCTTTAGATAATCTCATGGGAGAATTTGATCTGACTGCGTTAGCTATATACAAATCTTCTATTTCTGAGCTAAAAAGGAATCGTTATTGGCTGGAATCGACTAAGCGTAAACTGCAAAATAATACGACTGAGTTAAAAGTTAGCTACGAAGTTACTACCGCTTTTTGGCAAATTTTAACAGGTATGTTTTTGATTCGCGATCTGCCTATCCCAGCTAACTCAGCTATGTTTAGGCTTGCACCCAAAATTATTGGTGAGACGGAATTTGAAACTTTGTTAACAGGTAATTATTTACAGAAAAAGCAGATTTCCCTAGAACTTATTGAAGAAATAATTTGTGCATCATATTAAATTAATGATTGTATATTTGACAAAACCATGACTGTAGCTTCAGAAATCAAGCAAAAAGTTGTTCAACTGAGAGAACAACTACAAAAAGCGGGATATGCTTATTACGTTTTAGACAACCCGATTATGGAAGATGCGGTTTATGACCAACTGTATCGCCAGCTACAAGATTTAGAAACAGAATATCCTGAGTTGATTACTGCTGATAGTCCGACACAACGGGTGGGAGAGAAGCCAGCCTCAAAATTCGCTTCAGTCAAACACAATATACCCTTATATAGTCTTGAAAATGCTTTTAACTCTCAGGAACTAGCCAAATGGGAAACTCGCTGGCAGAGACAATTAGAAGATATTCCCAATTTCCAGTATGTCTGTGAATTAAAAATAGACGGTAATGCGATCGCTCTTACTTATGAAGATGGTATCTTAGTTCGGGGTGCAACTCGTGGGGATGGGGTGACAGGGGAAGAAATTACCCAAAATATTAAAACTATTCGGACTATTCCTCTGAAGTTGAATTTAGCAAATCCACCCTCCAGGGTAGAAGTAAGAGGCGAGGCTTTTTTACCTCTGGCTGTGTTTCAGCAAATCAATCAAGAACGAAGTAAGTTAGGAGAGGCTTTGTTTGCTAACCCTCGTAATGCTGCTGCTGGTACATTACGGCAACTTGATTCTAAAATTGTGGCTCAACGTCAACTTAATTTCTTTGCTTATACGTTACATATTGATGAAGGCAGAGGGCAGAAGGCAGAAGGCAGAAGGCAGGATGGAATAAGTTTACCCTCAAATCAATGGGAATCTTTGGAATTACTGCAAGAAATAGGATTTCTGGTTAACCCTAACCGCAAGCTGTGTCAATCTTTAGCAGAAGTAGCAGCCTATTGTGACGAATGGGATACAGGGAGAGAAAATTTACCCTATATGACTGATGGGGTAGTGGTTAAACTTAACGATTATCAGCTTCAGCGAAGATTGGGATTTACCCAAAAATTTCCGCGTTGGGCGATCGCTCTTAAATATCCCGCCGAAGAATCGCCCACAATGGTTAAAGATATTATTGTTAATGTTGGTAGGACTGGTGCTGTTACGCCGATGGCAGTAATGCAGCCTGTGCAGTTAGCAGGGACAACGGTACAAAGAGCGACTTTACATAACAGCGATCGCGTTAAGGAGTTGGATATTCGGGTTGGTGATACCGTTATTGTGCGTAAGGCAGGAGAAATTATTCCTGAAGTTGTCAAGGTTTTAACTGATTTACGTCCTGCTGGTACTGTTCCCTACCAGATGCCAAGTCATTGTCCTGAATGCGATTCGCCTCTAGTTCGTCCGCTAAACGAGGCTGTTACTCGTTGTGTAAACATTTCTTGTCCTGCTATTTTACGAGGAAGTATTATTCATTGGGCATCTCGTAATGCTTTGGATATTAGGGGGTTAGGGGAGAGAATTGCCATACTATTAATTAATAATAATTTAGTTAAGTCAGTTGCAGATTTATATACTCTTACTGTCGAACAAATTGCCAGTTTAGAACGGATGGGAAACAAATCGGCAGAGAATTTAGTAAGTGCGATCGCTGAATCAAAAAATCAAACTTATGACAGAATTTTATATGGTTTGGGGATTCGTTATGTGGGTAGTGTTAATGCCAAAATATTAGCAGAAAGTTTTCCCACAATTGAGCAATTATCCCAAGCATCTTTTGAATCAATCGAAGCAGTTTATGGTATCGGTGAAGAGATTGCTCAGTCAGTTTTTGAATGGATAAGAATACCAGATAATAAAGCTTTGATCCAAGAATTGCAAACAGTTGGCTTACAGTTTTCTAATTCTGGAGATGCTTCTAGTCAGGATGGTAATATCTCTAATCAAGTTTTAGCAGGAAAAACTTTCGTGCTAACAGGAGCTTTGCCTAGTTTAAAGCGTGATGAGGCTACACAATTAATTGAACAAGCAGGAGGAAAAGTAACTAGTTCAATTAGTAAAAAAACTGATTATTTGTTACTAGGAGAAAATGCAGGTTCTAAATTAGCCAAAGCTGAAAAACTGGGGATTCCTCAACTAAGTGAAGCAGAATTATTAGGATTAATAAATAATACCTGATTTTAAAAGTCAAAAGTCAAAAGTAGTAGTAGGGTGGGGTGTGCCTCGCCTTACATAAGTTTTATTTTCTAGAAATATTTTAAAAGCTTTTTTCATCAAACTCTGTTTTTCAAACTAATATCTAACTCAAGAAAGAGGTATTTATTAACAGTTATGAGCTAATTTAAATTTAAATTTAGTAGTTAATTAATTTAATCAAATTAGCTACAGCAATTTATATAAAAAACGCATAATAAAATTCAATCTTTAGGAGTTTGGAGATGAAAATTGCTCAAATCGCCCCTCTATCGGAGCGAGTACCGCCTCCTGCTTATGGAGGTACAGAATTGGTTGTGAGCTTACTTACAGATGAATTAGTGCGTCGAGGTCACGAAGTTACTCTGTTTGCTTCGGGAGATTCTCAAACTCTCGCTCGGCTGGAGTCTTTTTGTCCCAAAGCTTTACGAGCATTAGGCGCGAGCCAAGAAGAAATTTTAATTGAACAGACGTTACAACTAGAGCGAGTCTTTACTAAAGCTTCGGAATTTGATCTGATTCACTCTCACCTAGATCAGATTAGCTTTCCCTATGTGGATCTAGTTAAAACTCCAACACTACATACAATTCACAACGCTATTCTTCCCCATACTGAACCTTTATGGTTGAAAGCTTGCCATCAAAATTTTATTAGCATTTCTCATTCCCAGCGTCGCAAGGATCTTCAATTAAACTATGTTGCTACGGTTTACAATGGTATCAATCAGAGTATATATCCTTTTAGATCTCACCCAGACAATCCTCCCTACTTAGCTTTTTTAGGTCGAATGTCCCCAGAAAAAGGGCCTCATCTAGCGATTGAAATTGCCAAGCGTACTGGCTGGAATTTAAAGATGGCGGGAAAAATAGATCCTGTAGACCGCAAATTTTTTGAATCGCAAATTAAACCATTAATTGACGGTGAGCAAATTCAATTCTTAGGCGAAGCTAATCACCAGCAAAAATGTCCACTGTTAGGTGGTGCGGTAGCTACTTTATTTCCGATTACCTGGCAAGAGCCATTTGGTTTAGTAATGGCAGAATCGATGGCAGTTGGTACACCAGTAATTGCGATCGCCCTTGGTTCTACTCCAGAAGTCATAGAAGATGGTAAAACAGGGTTTTTGTGTCACAGTGTTGAGGAATGTATAGCTGCTCTTGATCGCCTCGGAGAAATTGATCGTCGTGCCTGTCGCGATCGCGTAGTAGCCAAGTTTAGTGTTGAACGTATGGTAGATGACTATGAAGCAGTTTATCAAAAACTATTAGCCAAGCAGTCTCTTGTTAATAAACACACCCCCAATTTATTTGTCCATCAAAATCCCAATCGCTTAATTGCCTAAAAAAAATTTAAATTAACCTAATTTACGATATGACTGAGCCTCTCCAAGTTAATGGCAAAACTTATGTGACTGCGGAAAGTGTTCCCATTCCGCAATGGCCGTGTGTTAAAAACGAATCGAGAGTTTCGACTCTGACCCTTAAAGACGATGATATTTTTTTAGTTACAGACACTTTAGGCAATATTCCTGGCTGCTTACCAGGAGAAGAAAGCACAAGTGTAGGATTATTCTGTCAAGACACGCGTTTTTTAAGTCGTCTGGAGTTACAAATTGAAGGTCAACTGCCGATTCTTTTAAGTAGTAATGCTCGTCGTGGTTTTGCTCTTTCCATTCTTTGTGCTAACCCTTATTTGGCAGAACAACAAATTGGCGCAGAAACGATTGGAATTGAGCGAGAAATCGTCATTAATGGCGGATTGTTTGAAAATTTGGCGATTACTAACTATAGTACTAGTTCGGTTAGTTTTGAGCTTAGTCTAAGTTTTGATGCTGATTTTGTCGATCTGTTTGAAATTCGTGGCTGGGAACGTAAACAGCGTGGAAAACTACTGCGTTTGATGACTGTGCTAGAAGATGGAGAGGTAGAGGAAGTAGATGAGGTAGAGGGATTAGAGGAGGTAGAGGAAGTTGAACAGGCTCTTAAGCCTTTTATTTATGAAAAGCATTCGGAATTTGCAGGTGAGAATAGCGAGCGCAGTAAATCGACAAATAAAGCACCTACAGATTTACTTTTGACCTATCAAGGTTTAGATGGAGCAATAATTGAGTCGCGCATTCAATTTTCCTCCCAACTGCCTGATAATTTCCAAGGTCACACTGCTATTTGGCGTATAGAGTTAAATCCTCACCAAACTACACGCTTGGGCTACCGCGTACAGTTACTAGCCAATAGTCGCTCGATTTCTAAAGTCGGTACGCCAATGACTCTAATTCAGGCAAAAGCAGCAGAATCGATGGAGTTGCAGGAATGGCAACAGCAGGTCACTAAAATTTGTTCTGATAGTAATACTTTTAACCGCTTAATCGAAAGAGCCGAGCAAGATATTTATCTATTGCGCCAGAGTTTTGAAGAGCGAAAAGTTTTATCGGCAGGAATACCTTGGTTTTCGACTTTGTTTGGTAGAGATTCAATCATTGCTGCTTGGCAAACTTTAATACTAGACCCCAAAATTGCCAAAGATACGCTCATGATCCTCGCTCAATATCAGGGTCAAGCTGAAGATCAATGGCGGGAAGAATCAGCAGGTAAAATTCTGCATGAATTACGTCTGGGAGAAATGGCGCGCTGCGGAGAAATTCCCCATACTCCTTACTACGGCACGGTAGATGCAACTCCTTTATGGCTGATTCTCTATGCCGAATATTATGCTTGGACGGGCGATCGCGATACCCTAGAAGAGTTATGGGAAGCAGCTTTGGCTGCTATGAATTGGATTGATCGCAACTGTAAAGAAACAGGATATTTAGCTTATATTCGCCAATCTCCTAGTGGTTTAATTAATCAAGGTTGGAAAGATTCTGGAGACTGTATTGTTAACCGTCAAGGACAACTAGCAACAGGAGCAATTACTTTATGTGAGGTTCAAGGTTATGTTTACGGGGCGAAAATGCGTCTTTGTGCGATCGCCGAAATTATGAAAAGAACCGATTTGGCTGGCAGATGGTATCGAGATGCTCTAGAACTAAAAAATCGTTTTAATAAAGACTTTTGGCTATCTGATCTCGATTATTGTGCTTTGGCTTTGGATGGAGAAGGAAAACCAGTAGATAGCATTACCAGTAATCCTGGTCATTGTTTGAGCATGGATATTTTACAACCAGATAAAGCCATGAATGTAGCCGAAAGACTCCGTGCGCCAGATTTATTTAGTGGCTGGGGAATTCGGACTCTCAGTAAATTATCTCCTGCTTATAATCCTATGGGGTATCATATCGGTTCGGTTTGGCCCCACGATAATAGTATTATTGCTTTGGGTTTACGCACTGCTGCCAATGAAATGCCTAGTCAATCATCCGAGTTAGTCGAGCAAGCTCTCGAAATCGCCAATGGCATGATTGATATGACTCTTCAGCAACCCTATCTCAGACCACCAGAATTATTTTGCGGTTACGAACGTAGCGAAGAAAATACTCCTGTACGCTATCCTGTAGCTTGTTCTCCCCAAGCCTGGGCAACAGGGACACTATTTCAACTATTACAGGTAGCAATTAATCTCGTACCCGATTCAGCGAATAACCGCTTGCGAGTCATCGAGCCAGTTTTACCCGAATCTCTTAATCGTCTTTCATTGCAGAATTTAAAAGTAGGTTCGACAATACTTGATTTAGAATTCGAGCGATCAGGTGGGACTATTGCCTGTCGGGTTGCTAAAAAGCGTGGCAATCTTAGAGTAGTATTTGAAGCTTGATGGACAGTTAGGACAGTTAGGGCAGTTAGGGCAGTTAGTAGGTAAAAACTTTTGACTCCTGACGATTCATTAAACATTGAACCTCGTTGATAAATGATAAATGTTAAATGATAAATGAAGTGACTCCTGACTATTTCTCTTCTTGAACGGGTCGCTCATGGGGGAAACCCCCAAGACCGCGCCCGTCCGCAAAACAATTTTGACGACCTACTAGTTGGCAAACAACGTAGTGTTTTAACTTGTCACAATTAGATATTTACTCGAGTTATGATGAGGTTGTATTACTAAATTCAATAATTAAAATTGACACACAAGAATGAAAAAGCAGCGATTTCTAGGTAAAGTAGCTAGCCATGCTATAGCACTTTTTTTAGGAGTCATTTTGACATTTGGCAGTATTCGAGTCATGTCTTCCCAGGCGGATACACTGACTTTTGACTCTAAAGCAAATAATAAAAATAATTCTATTGCTCTACGAGCCGAACCAACTACTCTGGCTCAAGCTCCTATGGCTAGCTCTAACAGCTTTGTAGCAGATGCAGTGGCCAAAACTGGGTCTGCGGTAGTCAGAATTGATACAGAGAGAACTGTTGCCACTAGAGTAGATCCGTTTTTTGAAGATCCCTTTTTCCGCGAATTTTTTGGCGATCGCTTTGGGGGACAAATACCTAAAGAAAGACAAATTAGGGGACAGGGTTCAGGATTTATCACCCAAAAAAACGGCATAGTCTTAACTAATGCTCATGTAGTTAGTGGTGCAGATGAGGTTACAGTAACTCTTAAAGATGGACGGGAGTTTAAGGGAGTCGTCAAAGGTACAGATGAAGTTACAGATCTAGCTGTAGTCCAAATTGAAGCTCCAGGGGTAGATCTTCCCGTGGCGATTCTTGGTAATTCCGCAGATATCCAAGTAGGAGATTGGGCGATCGCAGTTGGTAATCCTGTCGGGTTAAACAACACGGTTACTTTGGGTATCATTAGTACTTTAACTCGTTCCTCAGCCCAAGTCGGTATCCCCGATAAACGGATTGACTTTTTACAAACTGATGCAGCCATTAACCCTGGTAATTCAGGTGGCCCTCTCTTAAATGCTCAGGGAGATGTAATTGGTATTAATACCGCTATTCGTCCTGATGCCAATGGGATTGGCTTTGCTATTCCTATTGATAAGGCAAAATCAATTACCGCCAGTCTGGCTGCGGGTAAACAAGTTCCCCATCCTTATGTCGGTGTGCAAATGCGGACTCTCACCCCTGAGTTGGCACAACAAAGCAATCAAAATCCTAATGCGCCCTTCCTAATTCCTGAAGTGAACGGGGTACTGGTGGTACAAGTCTTACCCAATACTCCTGCTGAAAAAGCAGGTTTGCGCTTGGGAGATGTGATTGTGGCGATCGACGATCAAGCTATTACTAGTGCCGAACAATTACAAACTTTTGTGGAAAATAGTGGCTTAAACAAAAACTTGCAGTTTACCGTTAAACGCGGCGATCGCACTTTGAAATTACGAGTTGTAACTACTCAGTTAGAAGCACTTTCTTAGTATTAACTATTTGTACGGCTATATGACTTACTTAAGCGATCGCCTAAATAGGGATAAGTCCCTGCTGCTGCGATCGCTTAATTTTTGAAGATATTTCGATCTTTATCGAGGTAGTTTTCTCAGCCAAGGGGACTTAGCTGCCAAAATTCTCGACTTTATTGCTTACTATAACGACAAAATGGCTAAACCTTTTAAATGGACTTATCGGGGCAAAGTTTTAACTGCTTAATGGATACCCTATTTAAGCCTTTTTCCACTAGTGGTTGTGTACAAGGATTTAAAATAGACTGGAATTGTGGTTATCCATTTGTAGCTGCAACAGCAATGCTTATAATCGCATTAAAAATGTTATTTACTTTTTTATTCTTGGGCTTCTTATCGACTATATTTGGATAAATTCTAAGTTTTACTTTATCCAATCAAGTAGTGCGATCGCTTTTGTAGGGTGGGCAAAAAATTACAAGAAATAATTAATTTATTTTCAGTCTTTGGAAAGTACAACTTTTATGCCACTAAAAGCTAAAAGCTAATAGCTGCGAACAGTAATATTGTGTAGTTACTACTTAAATTAACAATGCTGAATAATCTGTATAGCCAATTTTTGCATCTTCAGTATTGCCTCTACCGTAAAAAGTTCTGGGGTTAGGTTCATTTAACTCTGCATTAATACTAAATCTTTTGACTAAATCAGGATTAGCTAAATATGGTTTACCATAAGAAACTAACTGTGCATTGCCAGAAGCGATCGCGCTATTTCCTGTCTCTTTGTTATAACCACCATTGGTAATAATATTTCCCTGATAAAGAGGACGAAAAACGGGTAAAACAGGGTTAATTACTTCACGAGTACTTAAATCAACTTCATTGGCTTCCATTAGATGAATATATGCCAAATTGAAATTATTCAAAGCTTTGATTGCATAACCAAAAGTAGCTTGTGGATCGGAATCAACCATGCCATAAAAAGTGTTACTGGGAGATAATTTAATCCCAACACAATCACCTCCCCAAACTTGAGTTACTGCTTCGACTACTTCTAATAAAAAACGAGCGCGATTTTCAATTGAACCACCATATTTATCCTGGCGTTGATTTGAACCATCCTGTAAAAATTGATCGATTAAATAACCAAATGCACCGTGTAACTCTATTCCATCAAAACCAGCCTGTTGGGCATTAACTGCTGCTTGACGAAATTGGGCAATAATTTCAGGTATTTCTGAGGTTTCTAAAGCACGAGGAGTTTCAATATCTACCTTACCAATAGGAGTATGTAATTGACCTGTAGCTGCGATCGCACTTGGTGCAATGGGTTTTTCTCCCCCAAGTAAAGCTGAGTGAGCGACTCTGCCACTATGCCAAATTTGTAAAAATATTTTACCGCCCTGAGCGTGAACTGCATCGGTAACTAATTTCCAGCCCTCTACTTGCTCGTTATTATAAATACCAGGTACATTCATATATCCCTGACTCATTGGAGAGATCATCGTGCATTCAGTAATAATCAAACCAGCAGTAGCTCGTTGAGCATAGTATTCTGTCATTAACTGTGTAGGAATATTGCCAGCAGCACGCAAACGAGTCATGGGAGCCATAACTATACGGTTGTCTAAAGTATTTGAGCCTATTTGAAAAGAGTCAAAAAGATTAGAGTTCATAGTGTATTGTCAAATTATTAAGTATTTACCTTACTGATATGATTAAGCCTATCCGTGTCATCAATCAAGAAGGTACTTAAAAGTAAGATACAAACCAAATGGTGCGTAAATTAATCCGTAATCGTCCAGAACCCGAAACATTTACCCTTAATTGTCCCACTCAACAAGTTTTAGATATTATCGGCAATAAATGGAGTGTAATTATTATTTATTGTCTTGCTTATCAAACCAGACGTTATAAACAATTGGAACGTAAAATAGAAGGAATTTCTCAAAAAGTTTTGACTCAAACTTTGCGTAAATTAGAAAATAACGGTTTAATCGAGAGAAAAGTATATCCTGTAGTTCCCCCACAAGTCGAATATTCTTTAACACCTTTAGGTGAAACTTTAGTCGAACCCTTATCTTTACTGGCAGAATGGAGCGAACAGAATATGTCTGAAATGAAAAAACATCAACAATAAATTAGTATTTAGTGAGAGAAAATGTGATCGCTTGAGGGCGACTAACTCAGCAGTTCTCAGTCCGTGACGGAACATCAGTAAAATAATTACTCCATTCATTAAGAGCGAAAATGATGTAGAAAATACGAAATTTAATCTTGTTGCGTCTGGTGACACGAACCTTCTATTTTCGCCTTTTCATGGGTAAATTTCCGATTACTCAAGCCCAATGGCAAACAGTAATGGGGAATAATCCTGCAAGGTTTCAAGATAGTCCATTAAATCCAGTCGAAGGAGTTTCTTGGGACGATGCTCAAGAGTTTTGCGATCGCCTTTCCAAATTAACAGAAAAAGAATTTGACACTATAATGGCTCTTTGTTTTTTTGCCCTTTTGCCCTCCGCGTCCAAAAAATCATATTTAGTACATAAAAATCAATAATGCAGGAATTACTAATTATTCAAAAAACTTAAGTGCCTAAACAAAACGGACGGCTTTAATTTCTGAGGCGACCTCAGAAATCGCGTCCTCATTAATTACACATTTTATATTTCCTTTTCCCCTTTCCCTTTTCCCCTTTCCCTTTTCCCTTTTCCCTCAACTTAACGAGGGTTTATAGGATTCATGCAAGAAGTCTAATCTATTCTCCACTCAACCAGGCGATCGCACTTCTAATCCATTCTTCGACATTAGGATTTTTGAGTAATTGATTATCTTGACTGAGAGCAGTTAAAACTTGTTCAATTTCCTCATTGGTATAGCCCAATGCCAACAAAGTCATCTCTAAATCTGCCCTAATTTCAGGTTTGGGAGCGAACACCGCTTGAGGAGGCTGCACTTCTACTCCAGAGATTTCTCGCCATTGGGCAAGTTTAGTTTTTAATTCCAAAGCAATTCTTTCCGCAGTTTTTTTACCCACACCAGGAGTTTTGGTTAGAGTTGGAATATTACTAGTAACAATTGCACTCACTAATTCCGAAATACCCAGAGTATCAATTAGGGCGATCGCTAACTGTGTTCCAATGCCACTAACTGCAATCAACTGACGGAATAAATCTCTTTCTGCTGCGGAAGCAAAACCATAAAGAATTTGCCTGTCTTCCTGTACTTGCTGGTGAGTAAAAATTTGGATTAAGTTTTCTGTTTCCGTATCTAACTGACGAGCAAAGCGTGAAGAAATCTGAATTTCATACCCAATATCATTAACCTCAAAAATTAAGAAAAGACGATTTTGAGTATTTTTCGTGATGTCTATTTTTTTACCTTTCAGGTAACTAATCATTTGATTTTTGCTCAGAATAAACGATTAATCTATTTAACTACCTAAGCACAATTATTTATATTTTGTGTATTAAGAGGAAGAATCGTTAATTAAATAAAAGAAATATTTTAACAATCACATTACTTTAAAAAAATAGATACTTTGTAACTTTTTTCAAACAGATGGGAACAATAACGTTACAGTTTTTTATTTTTGGTAAAAATTATGCGATTCAAATATCTAGTCTCATTGTTAGCAGTTTCTGCTGGATTAGCGACTTATGCTCAAGCAGCCTCGGCTGAGGTTATAGTCAAATGGCAAGCAGGAGATAATTCCGCCAACATTCAAAAAGCCATAGATTCTGGTGACAGTATGGTTATTATTCCTAAAGCTGACCAACCCTGGCTAGTAGGTAAGACAATCTATGCCAGAAAACCCAATCAAAAAATTGTTTTTAAACCTGGAGTTGTTTTAGAAGCACAACAAGGAGCTTTTAAAGACAAATATGGCAGTATGGTTACAATGCTGGCTGATAATGTTACTCTTTCAGGTTATCAAGCAGAATTTAAAATGCGTAAAGCAGACTATGCAAATCCCAAACTTTACGAAAAATCCGACTGGCGACACAACATCATGGTAAGAGGAGTTAAAGGTTTTGTGATTGAAGGTCTAACCTTAAAAGATTCTGGAGGAGATGGTATTTCTGTTGCTCATGGGCAAAGTGAACAAAATCAAATTCCTGATAGAAAATTTTCTTCTGGTACAATCCGTGATGTAGTTGCAGTCAACAATTATCGACAGGGATTAAGTATCATGAGCGCACAAGATTTATTAGTAGAAAATAGTACTTTTAAAGATACTAGCGGTACTAATCCTGCTTCAGGAATTGATATTGAACCAGATCATGATTGGCAAAAGCTTGTCAATATTAAATTAAACAATAATAATTTCCTGAACAATGAACGCAATGGAATTAAAATTGCTTTATGGCGTTATTATGGTTCTCAGGTGTCTGATATTAGTATTGATTTTAATGGTTGTAAGTCCAATGGCAATGGAAGATATGGTATAGATATTGGAGGGATTGATGATGGTTTGTATAATGGTCCCAAAGGTTTTATAAATTTCAAAAATTGTGAAATTGCTGGCTCTGGTGAACATGGTATTTCTATTAGAAATGATCAGATTAATCCTGCTAATACTTTTAAAACTACCTTTTCAAAGGTATCTGTTACTAACAATGCCAGTAAGTCAACAGAGTTTTATCCTATAGCTTTATTTGGTACTATTGAACCTGGTGGGATGCCTAATATTGATTTTGGCAGTGATTTTACGATCACGGACAATAAAAGCCGTCCAGCATTGTTTGTTTCTGCTTTAACTAAAAAACACGGCTTGAGTAACATTAACGGTAGTATTGCTGTTAAAAATGCTGAGAAAAAACCATCTGATTTGGGTAATAACTTATCTAATGTAACTTTAAAATTTACTGAATAATATGATTTTATCAATTATTCTTAGTCATTCATCATTTGTTTTTTTTATGCATAATTGATGATTGCTCAGTAAGTTACTTTTAAGTAATGGGAAAAAGAAAAGGTTAATTACTTAATTCTTAGTTTTCCCATTACTGAGTTTTTAACAACTCCTAATTTTTCTATTACTTGATTACCCTAAATGTAGAGTTAAGATTTCTGCCTGTTGATCATGATTCATTATTAAAGATTAGGCAATAAGAATTTGTTAAATTTCAAAATACTTGTTTGATTTCTACTTTAATTACTACCTTGTTAAAACATGAAAGAGAGAAGTATTATTAAATAACACTCCCCTCATCTCAGATGTATCTATAATTTGTTTGGGTTTTTTATCTATATAATCATCTTGACAAAGATAAAGAAAAATTACAACCAATACAATTAGTAATACTAAATATTTGTCTATATTTATCTTAAAGCGATCGCTATAGCAATTATGAATGAATTATGATATTTTATATTTTTTTGCTTCTTTAAATTAATCGATTTATAAGTAATTTATTTGACTAACTGCAACAAATATTGGTAGCGTGACTAAGAAGAATTCCATAATTAAAATTGGCTTCCAATTCAGATACTTTCGATCAACAGATTCTTAATCTAGTAAATCAAGAGCGTGCCAAAGTTGGCGCAGATCCTCTGAGAATTAACGCACAATTAGATCAGGCTGCTGATCTCCATACTCAAGATCAAGCTAATATGGATAAAATGAGCCATACTGGTTCAGATGGTAGTAGCATGGGTACTCGTATCCAGAATGCTGGCTACCAATACTCGACGGCAGGTGAAAACGTCGCTGCTGGCTACCTAGATGCAGAAGCTGTCGTGGCTGGTTGGATGGGAAGTGAGGGACATCGCGCCAATATTCTTAATGCTAGCTTTGAGGAGCTAGGTGTAGGTTATGGGACTAGTGATGATGGTACTAGCTACTGGACTCAGAATTTTGGGTCAGAAATGGCTTAGTAATCATAATCTCTTGTAAATCTCCAGAATCGAGCTTAGAGAATAATTAGCTTTTAGCGATCGCCTTACTACTTTACTTGGCTACTGGCGATCGCTACATTGATAAAAAACCCTGTGAATTCTTTAAGAAATGCTCGTCTTAACGCGGAAAAAGCAAGTTTCATAAATCCAAATACCAGTGACAGTAAGAGCGATCGCGATTGTACCTGGAATTAAAGCCAGCCAACCACCATAGTTTAAAACTAACCAACAAATACCAGCTAAAACAATTACACAACCGCTAGTTGCCAAGCTGCGATACAAATAATTTTGCCTTAGAATAATAATCAAGCCACTAGTAATTGACCAAAAGCCGATCCATAGCCAATCTCCCCAAGCAGGTAGCCACCAAATCAGAGGACGCTGCTCTTCTACAGCACTAACAAGTTGACTAACAACATGAGCGTGGAGATGTAAACCTCTCATCTTACCGATCGCTGTATCATGAACATCGGGGACTGATTTAGCAGTTACACCAATTAAAACAATACGATTTTTAACCCAGTTAGGATCGAAGGTGGCTCTTTGTTCCAAAACATCTCTAATACTTACTTGTTGAGCCAGTTGAGGAGTACGACGATAAGAAATTAATAATTGATTACCGCGATCGTCAAATTTTTGATATCCACCACTACCATTAACTAATCTGGAAATTATTTCTGAACCGAACAGCCAATTATCACCTGCTGTAGTTACAAAAATATTACGAGTTTGAAAATAACTCGCAACTAATTGCAGCACAAAGGAATAATTTGTTTCACAATAGGAAGTTTTAGTCAGAGGGTTACGATTGCGAGAAAGTAAATAGCGACGGACAAGATCGTCTTTCCCATTTGTTAATTTTGAGTCGTCGTAGATATTATCAAACCCGACTTGTTCTAAAGGACTACTGGGAGGAGGAGGGACGCTATTTTCTAAATTATCTCCTAGACAAATACTAATGACATTTGGTTGTTGCCAGTACGCTTGGGATTTTAAATTGGGGTTTTGATGATTAGATTGAACTGGATAATCGCGAAAGATATCAATACCAATAACGGCTGGTTGATACTGTTGTAATTTAGTAACTAACTGCGCCAAAACATGATCGGGAAGCGGATACTTATATTGATTACGGCTAATATCCTGTTCGTCTGCACCAATAATTAATAGTCGTTGATCACCTGATTCTGGAGGTAATTTTTGACTCAGATAGTCAAAAGCTTGTAATTCCCAGATTTGGAGCATTCCCAAACATCTTAAACCAATTACTATTGCAGTTGCGATCGCACTACTAGCTAAGGCTACAGGGAGTTTGGTGCGTCTGGGGGCAATATTCTTAATCGGAGGTTTTAGCTGCCGATATAGCTGTTGCCAGTCTGGAGGAATTTCCGCAGGATTTTGGACAATAACAGGTAACCAACTAGCACAAGGGTAATAGTTTTCTAATCCTTGTAATTTTGCTCTAGCTTCTTTAACTGCTAAGTAAAAACTTTCACCTCTAGCATAAGCAGTCAAAAAATATTTTAAAAATTCTTGTGCTACTTTGTCTGGGACAGGTTCGCGCATCACGATAATTTGCGGAATCTTTAGATCTGTAAGTTCACGAGCTAATCCTAGACCGTTACACGAATTGAAAATTGCAATTTTTAAACCTCTACCTACAGCTTTGATAAGGGCATATTTTAATTCTTTAGTAGTTAAACTCTCTTGTTGATTAATTTGAATACAGCCAGTTTCCTTATGGAGATCGCTATTACTATGTCCTGCAAAAAAAAGAATATCCCAGCCTCGCTCATCCCACAATTGTTCGGTTATTTCTTGTCTAGTTGTAGCTGTTAATAAAGTTACTGAACTATTAGGTAACTGTTCAAGTAAAGAGCGATCGCGATCAGTATTAATCCCTTGGTTATTACCTAGAATGGCTAAAATTCCGACTTGAGATTTGGAATTAATAACACTCTGTTTTTCCTTTTCATAAAAAGGTTTACTTAGGGCTATTTCCGCTTTAGTATAAGGCTCAAACCAATTAACTAGATGCCAAGGTAAACATTGCAGTTGAATATTTTCAGTTTGAATCAGGATTCTAATTTCATCAACAGGATTTAATTGGGCTAAAAACTTTTCTTTAAGAGGCCGAAAAGAATCTGCATCCAACCAATGATTAATACTAGCTAGTAATGTAGCAGCAGCGCGATCGCAATTTTCAGAATGAGAATAATTAGAAATAAATGCTTTGTTAGATTCTAGTCGAGCAGGTAATTTTAAACCCAAATAAGCTGTCTGCCATAAAGAATATTGAGTAGGAATATGAGGTGCTGCTGGTAATTGTGAACTAATTTCTAGTTCTGCTGGCAGACCTTCTTTACTAATTAGTAAGGTAACTGCAAACCCTGTAGCAAAACTTCCTTCTGTAATTTTTAAACAAGCAATATACACAGACATAAAATTAGCAATGTCTAAAGTTGAAATTGTTCTGTAAGTTCTGCATCATCTAAAACAATTTGAACAGCAAAACGTTCACCAATTTGCCCACTAAATTGTAGTTGAATAAAGTTATCTTGACTTCTAGATTGAGCTTGCATAAACACTTCTCCTGATACTTCAATTACCTTCAAAATCACTCCTTGTGGTAAGTAAGTATGGTGGGGACTAGGATGTACTTGGAGAGCAACAGCAATACTACCATTAGCTTCAGGAGTAATCTCTACCAATAATACTACTTGATGATTTCTTAACTGAATTCCTAAATCAATTAATTTAGCTCTTTGAACACTATGACTACTAGTTTGCCTCAAGTCTGAAAAATTTTCTGGAGAGAATTCTATAGTCCTAAATGCCCTAGCCGGAATTAATTGTTCGGGATTTAAAAGACTTTCAATCGTTTCCCAACCTGTGGTAAAAATATCATTAAACCATTGACCTAAGTTAATGACAGAAATATCTTCATTAGCTACTCTTAAATCATCAAGGCGATCGATTAATGCTTCTATAGGTCTTAAATTAGTAATAGCCAACCTTTCAGTCCTTACCTGTGGCACAAAACCCAATACTGCTGCGTATTTGAAAGATTCATCAATTCTCACTGCCACATAACCAATACGTAAATCCCATACTTCCATAGGAAAATAACAGCTAGAATCAAAGTCTTTAAGAGGACGACATTCCAATTTACCCAAATCTAAAATATTCAAATCCGCCACATCAGCACAAATGCGCATAATTGGATTCCAACTATCACTATTAGATATATCTGTAGCGATACCCAACATTTCTAAATAATCTTTGACTACTAAAACTGCCAGGGTATTATACAAAACTTGTTCTGCTTTGTGGCTATTAACTTGTTGCGCAGAAAAATTATGAGCTATTGTTCTAGTTTCTGAAGTAATAGGCAACAAAAGGGCAATATTTTCTATGTCTTGAGAATTGAAAACCATGATGAATTTAATCTTTGTTTATATATACCCTTGAGACTTACTAAAATCTCGTAGTAAAGGCTTGCATTTACGCTGATAAAAACTACTCAATGTTCCAGCAGAAATGCCATATTTTTCTGCTAAAGTTTTCCAGGGCGTTTCTGGTGGCAATCGACTTAAAATTAAAAGCTGACAAGTAATTTCAGGATGCTTATCTAAATATATTTGGCGTAATTTATGTTCTGGATCTTGCAATACCCAGGCTTCAATCTCTTCTAACAGTGGCGGAACATCAGGATTAGCAGGTAAATTAGCTACTGGATCAATACTTTGATTGTTTTGATCAATTTTGACAGGTGCTAATTGTTGTCTTTGCTTTTCTCTCTTTATGAAACCGTCTTTTAGTCGCCATTTCAAATAGTTATTCAGCCAAGTAACAACAGTCGCCTGCTCAGGATCATATGGTTTGGCAGTTTTTCCTTCACAAACATTTTGACAGAAATACACCCATGTTTCTTGTAAAGCATCTTCATAATAAACTGTGTTTTCTTTCCATAATTTTTTATTAACCAATCTAATAATTTGTGTTAATCGTTTTTGACGTTCTCTATTTCCAGGAGGATATTGACAGGCTTCTTGGACAAGCTGGGCCAAAGTTTTCGAGATGTTCTCCATACAGTCTTGAGTGAGACTTGATAATTTTGCCAATTTTCAGTAATGTGAATTTCTCATTGTCTTAACCATATTCTTTGTACTAATCAGATTTCAATTACTCATATAACCATTCTGCAATTTGTTGTAAAAATTAATATTTTGTTGATTTGTCTGAAAAATAAATCAAATTGGTATTATAAACATAACCCTATACCTAATTACTTTGATTAACATCTGATTACTTTTAGTTACATCAATCCAAGTCTAAACTGTGCGTGATTTCAATTAGCATTACTATATGTAATGCAGGTTACTGGTTATTTAGACACAATGAGTTGATATCTTATGTCCTAAGCTAAAAGCGTACTGCTATCTTTAACTCAATATTTGTTGTTTGCTGAAGTATATAAAAATGGTATTAAAAACTGCTTATTCAAATCGAGGATTAAAAACCCCCTGGATAATTAATTATTCTCTCGCCTGGAGGTTGATAGTCATCACTTGCTTAATTACCTTATTTTTTGTTCCGCAATCTGGACATACTAAAGAAAAGAAAAATCATAGCAATCGATTGCCACCAGCACCAGATACAGGTTCTCCTGAAGAAGACTTTGCTGCTGGAGGAACTAGAGATAATCGCTTAAGAAATACTGCTTGTGGCGAAAATACAAAAAATATTGTCTATTTGTTAGGAAATAGAAATCGCGAGTTTACTGCCTCTGCCTATCCTAGCTTTTGGTTTCACATTCCTCAAAATCTTAATAGAATTAATAAAATAGAATTTATAGTTACAGAGCTAACAACAGGCAAGAAAATATACGATCGCGTTTTACCAAAACCCCAAAAACCAGGAATAATCGGCGTTAATATCCCTCAATCTCCCAAATATGCTCTAGCTCACAAAACCAACTATACCTGGAGTCTCCAAGTTGATTGTACTGGATCGGAAAAAGAGGTGGAAATTGTTTTAACAGGCTGGCTGTCCCGACTGCCATCCAACTCAAAACTACAAAATCAATTGGCTCATACTTCTGAGTTAGAAAAATATAAAGTATATCTTCAACACAACCTTTTATACGATGCCTTAACTGACTTGGCAGAACTTCGTATAACTAAACCAAATAACCCCAATATCGAAGTAGCTTGGACTGATTTATTATCTAAACTCGGTTGGCAAGATATAATACAGCCCAAGTCCGCAGTGTACCGCTCTGATGTAGATATGGAAATTGCCAATATGTAGACAAATTAACGGTAGTTAAAATTATTCAACCAAGATCTTAACTTTGAGTTACAGTTTTCTTTTCTGTTTCTTTGGCTAAGAATTTTTCTAGTTCTGTTAAAGCATCTGCATCAACTTTGGTTTGCATCGGGCAGAATTTTGGCCCACACATCGAACAAAATTCGGCTGTTTTGTAAATATCTGCGGGTAAGGTTTCGTCATGATACTCTCTGGCTCTTTCTGGATCAAGAGACAATTCAAATTGACGTTCCCAATCAAAGTTGTAACGTGCTTTAGAAAGTTCATCATCCCGATTTCTAGCACCTGGACGCTGACGAGCAATATCCGCAGCATGAGCAGCTATTTTATAAGCAATCAAACCGTTACGGACATCTTCAGCATTTGGTAAGCCTAAATGTTCTTTAGGAGTAACATAGCAAAGCATTGCTGTCCCATACCAACCAGCCATAGCTGCCCCGATCGCCGAAGTAATATGATCGTAACCTGGAGCAATATCTGTTACCAAAGGGCCTAAAACATAGAAAGGTGCTTCGCTACACTCTTCCATTTGTTTTTTAACATTAAATTCAATTTGATCCATTGGTACATGACCAGGGCCTTCTACCATTACCTGTACATCATGTTCCCAAGCACGACGAGTTAGCTGTCCTAAAGTTTTTAACTCTGCTAATTGGGCTGCATCTGAAGCATCATGAGTACAACCAGGACGCAAGGAATCCCCCAAACTGAAGGAAACATCATATTTTTTAAAGATCTCAATGATGTCATTAAAATGGGTATACAGAGGATTTTGTTTATGATGGTGTAGCATCCAACGGGCGATAATTCCACCACCACGAGAAACAATTCCAGTTAAACGATTTTTAACCAAAGGCAGATGTTCAATTAAGATACCTGCATGAATGGTCATGTAATCTACACCCTGTTGAGCGTGTTTTTCAATAATATGCAGAAAGTCATCAGCACGGAGTTGTTCTATATTTCCATGTACGCTTTCTAATGCTTGATAAATTGGCACTGTACCAATAGGAACTGGTGAAGCATTAATAATAGCAGTCCGAATTTCATCTAAATTACCACCTCCAGTGGACAAGTCCATTACAGTATCAGCACCATACTTAACTGCTAGATTAAGCTTTGCCACCTCTTCATTGATGTCAGAAGAATTAGGAGAAGCACCGATATTAGCGTTTACTTTGCAACTAGAAGCAATCCCAATGCACATAGGCTCAAGATTGGTATGATTAATATTGGCAGGAATAATCATTCTGCCTCTAGCAACCTCATCGCGAATTAAGTCTACTGGTAAGCGTTCTCTAGTGGCTATATAATGCATCTCTTCTGTGATCATTCCCTGACGTGCATAGTGCATTTGAGACACATTGCCCTGTCCTGTACGCTTGGCAACCCATTCAGTTCTCATATTTTTTTTCCTCAATAAACAGCTTCCCTCCGCTGGTGCTAACCAGTCTCAGGTTCTTAGGGTATATCTCAGCCTGATAAATGTTTAGGCACCCCTAGCTATATCGTGGATTTTAACATTATATTGAAACTCAGATCAGAGCAAGCTACACAAACATAAATATAAATTATTTCTTCCTAGGTAATAACCTAAGTTGCTACTTACAATTATTAGAAGTCGGAAGTCAGGAGTCAGGAGTCAGGTAGAGGGGTAGCGAAGTCATACTCCAATAACTCCACTACTACAGTACTCCACCACTCCAATAACTCCACTACTTTAATTACTAATTACTTTTTCCTCCTCGCTACCTCTCTACCAGTAAAGCTTTGAACTTGCTTGTCACCCCGTGAGTCAATCCTCTATAATCCAGTCTAGGCAAAGCGAAAAAATATGTTGCAACTAGATGGATCAAATAGTCAAAACCATAGTCACCAGCTTACAAGAGTTACTAGGTAGTGCAGTCAAGGCATTGCCTGGGATAATTACAGCTTTAATCGTTCTGATGTTGACTCGCTATGCAGCCGAGTATGCCAGAAAAATAGCTGATAAAATAGGCAATAAAGCTTTGCATAGTAAATCACTACAATCATTACTTATTAAAACTGCTGATATTACTGCCTGGGTAGTAGGTGTAGTTATAGCTTGTATTATCGCTTTTCCAGGACTAAGTGTGGGTGATATTATTGCAACTCTGGGATTAGGCACTGTAGCGATAGGTTTTACTTTTCAGGATATATTCAAAAATTTCTTAGCTGGAATTTTAATCTTGATTCAAAGACCATTCCACATTAACGATCAAATTATCGTTGGTGACTATGAAGGAACTGTAGAGCAAATTGATATTCGCACTACCAGGTTGCTTACTTATGATGGGGAAAGAATATTAATTCCCAATTCTCAAGTATTTGCCAGTTCAGTTAGAGTCAGAACAGCTTTTGCTCAACGTCGTACTGATTTGGCTGTAGCAGTAGATTACAATGCTTCTTTACCCGCAGTACAAAAGATTTTACAAACAGCAATAGCAGGAGTAGAAGGAGTTCTAGAGGATAAACCACCAGAAATAGATATAGTCGGTTTTGGCGAAAGTTCCATCGATTTTGTAGTGCGCTATTGGACTCATCCCAGACAACCCCAAGTAAGACAAATTCAAACCAGAGCAATAATAGCAGTCAAAGAAGCTTTAGATGCTGCTAAGATCAAAATTCCTTATCCAATTCGCACTCTATATTTTGAATCAAAGGTTCAGACAGATAAACCCTGTAAGGACTCTTCGCCAAAAGCCCCTACCCAAAACGTATTGTCTTAATCTACCGTGCGACTACTTATAAGCCTTGATACATCAGTTTAGAATAAACTGTTTGGGGACTGTTGTACCACCAAATTTCACTGTCAGTACAGGCCTCAATTCTATCAGGATTACCATAACGATGAGCGATCGCATTTTGATCTAGCGATCGCATAAAAATAAACTGAAACTGAGGTATACTGCCAGCATTTTCCCAGCTATCAGTATACCAATAGCGATTATTATTTCCCACTGAAGGCTCTCCTTGTTCATTGATAGTCGCAATTTGGATTTGACGTTGAGAAAATGTAATCAAAGGTTTTGATTGCCAATAGCCTGCTAGTCCTGCACTAGGTTTATTCAAATTAAAACAAGCTATATAATCGGGAGGAGATATAATTTTTGAGATTGGCTGCCAATTCTGGGAAAATAACGAGTTAAATGTAATTAGACTGAGCAAGACGATAATGCCAGTAAATAAATGATTAAAGTATTTATTCTTAATTTTTTCTAATTGTAAACTTAGTAAAATTAAACTTAAAATACCAGGAGAATAATATAAGACTAATAAATATCTAGCATGGGGAATAGTTGTATATTTTCCTAAAACTATTACAAAAAAAACAGGCTCTTCTAGAGTAGTTATGACAATTTAATAACAAAAAAGACAAAAACGCCAAATAGATGTTTAAACTTAATTAGCCTGTAAGTATTATTATGTATTGACTCAAGAGATGCATTTATGATACTAAATATCTCGAAGTG
>JBOFLX010000032.1:0-161343 GCA_051658085.1 Waterburya sp. | reverse complement strand
GCACCACTGCGATCGCCCTCTAAACTGACACCATCAAAAATAACATCTCCCTTGGCGATAATCTCGACTAAACCTGCATCTCCTTGACCTGATGTACTAGCATCAAACTCTCCTCCATTAGTTAAAGTCAAATTAGTAGCAGAAATAGTTACCCCCCCAGCATTTCCTTCTCCATCGGAATTAACTCGGCTGATAGCACCACTGCGATCGCCCTCTAAACTGACACCATCAAAAATAACATCTCCCTTGGCGATAATCTCGACTAAACCTGCATCTCCTTGACCTGATGTACTAGCATCAAACTCTCCTCCATTTATTGCTGTCAGAGAACCAGTATTAATCTTAATATTTCCTGAATTACCCACTCCATCTTGATTAACTTGATTAGTAATGCGACTTGCATCCAGAGTCAAATTATCAGTAACGTTAATTACAGTATCTCCTGCTTGAGCATCAATAGAAGTTGAATCTGCGCTTATTCCTGCATTGAAAAAACTGCTGCCCGTCAAGTCTAAATTACGAGCGTTAACGGTGATATTTCCCCCTCCTGCCCCAGTAACATCGACTTCTGCACTGTTGCTTAAACTTATATCTGCTCTAGCTACATCTTCAGGAAAGGTCAAACTACCATCTTCAGAGATCCCAATTGTTCCTGCTGTAGATAAACCACCTAATTCAACATTACCTCCAGAAGCAGTAGCCTTTCCCCCTTCAAACTTAATCTGTCCCCCAACTAAACTCAGATTATTTCCCGCTAAAACTTCTAAACCTACAGAGTTAGCTTCACTATCTTGGACAGTCGAACGATTGACTATTTCCCCAGGATTATCAGGCAAACCCAAACCAATAGGAGCATTAATCGTTAATAAAGGAGGACTATCTAAATCTGTTGCGCTAAACTCACCCTCCTCAAATAAGATACTACTGGCAGTACTGCCTATAAACGAACCACCAATATTTAACTGAGCATTCTCACCAAAAATAATTCCATTAGGGTTAATTAAAAATAAATCGGCACTATCATTAGCTCGAATCAAACCATCAATCTGAGAAATACTACCCCCTGTGACTCGACTGAAGATATTCGAGATATTATTAGCATTATTAAAAAAAGCTTCAGTACCAGTCTGGACAGAAAAGTCTTGGAAGCTATGAAAGAGATTACCGCCTCGCGTTTGTCCTCCTGTAATCTCTGAAACGTTACCGTTTGAGCCAACTTGAGTATCAAGGGTATTGTCGGGGATAACTTGAGCCAAGGTGGATGTAGCAGAGAGACAGCTAAAGATACATATTAAAATCTGAACCAGAGAAGAGAAAGTTTGATGCACAATAATTAGTATTTAAGCTTGTTTCATTGTAGCTTTAGTTAATTAGTAAAAAATACAACTGTCGATCTACCTCATGAAATAAATAATTCAAGATTATTGTTTATTTGAAACTAACTGTCAAATGCCTCAAACAAGACACATTTGGAAAACTTATTAATGAGTCAAAAAATGGGGTTGAGTCAGGGAGAGTATTTCGTTAGCTACAACGCAGGCTAGAAGGTGATTTCAGCTACAGGCTGCACTTCGTCGCACGAACCTTCTATTAGACATGATTTGCGTAAAGGGGATTATGTCGAAGCAGTAAAAGATGAAATAGCCCTGAGTGTACTAGCTTTCATTATCTTCATTCATTTCTATTAATTTTTTTAACCAAGGCTCTTCTTTTCCTAAATAAATATCGTTTAGTTTTTTTTGTTCGTCTCTCTGTCTAAAATATAAGTAAGGGCCATATTCTTTTTCTTCTCCTGTCGGCTGTTGTTTATAGATGTATCTTTTTTCTATATAGCCTAAGTTTTTAGCAGTTATTTTTTGCGATCGCTCTTTGATTGCTTTAGCTAGAGTTTTCATATTAAATGGTTTTGATAAAAAGTCTGATGCTCCAAGATTCATGGTTTGCCTGACCATATTCATATCCCCATAGGCAGAAATTATAATTATTTCCATTTTTAGACTAAAATAATCGAATAGCTTGAGTAATTTTAAACCATCTATTTTGGCCATTTTAATGTCTAAAACTACTAAGTCGATGAAATTATTTTTAACAACAATCTCTAAAGCTTTTCTTCCATTATCTGCAAAATAAAAATTGTATTTTCCAGATTTAATTTGCTCTTTGAAATATTGCTTAACTATTTTTTGAAAAGATAATTCGTCTTCAACAACTAAGATATTAATCGACATTTTTGCCTTATTGAAATAACGTAAGTTACTAAATCATTTACAATGATCATAAACTATAGCCTATGACTACGAAAAAAGTAAGTTTGACCATCTTTCTTTAGGTGTTAACGACTATTATTGATACACTCGTTTTTAATACTTCTGGTTAATCATTTAGATTTGGGAATAGAGTAACTTTAAGATGTGGAATCGGTTTGGAAAAGTAATTTGGAATTGGCGAGGAGTAATAGGAATAGTTATTTGCACTAGTTTTGTGATTATTGCTCTAAGAATGTTTGGTTGGTTGCAGCCTTTAGAATGGAATGCCTTGGACATCATGTTTCAGCTTCGACCACAAGAAGCTGTAGACTCTCGAATTACTATAATTAGTATTCAAGAAACTGATATTCAACAGTTAAAACAATGGCCAATAAGCGATCGCATCTTAGCTAAATTAATTCAGCAAGTAGAAACACAAAAACCCATAGCAATTGGATTGTCTTTATACCGAGATTTACCAATCGCTCCAGGTTATGAAGAATTAGTAACAGTACTTGAAAATACGCCTACTTTAATTGGAATAACAAAAGCAATTGAAGATTCCTTTTCGGCAAAAGTGAATCCGCCACCGATACTAGCAAAATTAGGACAAATCAGTGCTAGTGATTTAATCGTAGATGGTGATGGCGTTGTACGCAGAGCTTTTTTGTATCCAGTAGTTACAGAAACAGCAATGATTCCTAGTTTGGGAATGGCAGTAGCTTTAAAATACTTAGAGCAAGAAGATTTTTTCCCTACCATTGCTCGAAAAGAAGGCTCACTACAGTTAAATGAGGTAATATTTCCCGCTTTTGAGCAAAATGATGGTGGTTATATTCGTGCAGATGACAGTGGATATCAAATTTTACTCAACTTTAGAGGTTCTGCCCAAAATTTTCCGACTGTTTCATTAATGGACGTTTTAAAAGGTAATTTTAATCCAGAGTTGTTTCAAAACCGTATAGTTTTGATTGGTTCTCAAGCAACCAGTGCCAAAGATCATTTTTACACTCCCTATAGTCAAGGAAAAATTACCAACCCCATTTTAACTTCTAGCGTTGAGATTCAAGCAAATCTAGCTAGTCAAATTTTGAGTACAGTTCTTGATCGACGCTCGTCCATTAAAGTTTGGTCGGATTATCAAGAATATTTAGGGATTTTTAGCTTTAGTATGGTGATTGCTATTTTGGGATGGAAATATCGTCAAACTAAGAATGCTTTAAAATTGGTTGCCATCATAATTGCTGGAGAAGCGATCGCCATTATTGTTTTGCTTGGGATTAGTTACTGTGCTTTTTTAATTGGATGGTGGCTTCCTCTAATTCCATCACTACTATCATCTTTTTGTGTAACTATCTTAATTATTACCTATATTAATGTTATCAAACTTCAAGAATACAACACTGTGTTAAAAGCTGAAGTTAAAGCTCGTACTTATAAATTAGAAGCTGCTTTAGTAGAATTACATTCAGCTCAGAGTAAAATTATATTTCAAGAAAAATTAGCTAGTTTAGGAACATTAGTTGCTGGAGTTTCTCATGAATTAAAGAACCCTCTACATTTTATTGTTAATTTTGCTGATTTATCAGTTAATTTAACTAAAGAAATACGAGAAGAAATGACTAAATATTTATTAACTTCTTCTCCTAAAGAAGTTAATAGCACCTATGAAAATCTAGATACTTTAGTAGAAAACTTAGTAGAAATTCAAGCATATAGTAATCGAGCTAATGATATTTTAAAAACTATGCTTCCTAATCCTAATCAGCAAAGTTTTGATTATGTACAGAGCGATATTCATCAACTTATTAATTCAGCAATTAACCTGGTTTTACATAATCAACATAATTCTAAGCGTAACTTTAGCGTATCAATTATCAAAGATTATGATCAAACAATCGATTTGATCGAAATAATTCCTCAAAATATTAGTAGAGCTTTAATTAATATTATCGATAATGCCTATTATTCTTTAAGAGAAAAATATTATCAAAACAATGAGAAATTTAATCCTACTTTAAAAATTAGAACCAGCAATTTTCACGATAAAATAGCCATTAGCATACAGGATAATGGTCAAGGAATACCACAAGAAATAATTCACAAAGTTTTCGATCCTTTCTTTACTACTAAACCACCAAGAGAAGGCATGGGATTAGGCTTATCCATAGCCTTAAATCTAATCACTGAAAATAGTCAGGGAAAAATTGAACTAAAAACCAAAGCTAATTGTTTTACTAAGTTGACGATTTTATTATTCAAAGAAGGTAGTGTTGCAAAAACTTGAATTCACTGATGTAGTACAGCGCTATTTCATTCTAAAAAATGAGTATAATTACTCACTTGTATAAGTGAGATACTCCCTATATCAATCTACTTTTCCGCCTATTTGTTTCCAAGCCTGAATTACCGCTTGACAAAGTTTTTCATCATTTTCAGCAATGAAGCATTGACAATCAAGACTTTCTGCCAACAAAAGTAAGGCAGGATCAGGAACAAAAGCAAATAAAACCGTTTCTTGACCATCAGTATAAAGTTCTAGTACATTACGTAACATTTCTCGAAATAACTTTAAATCGACATCTTCATAGCTACTGAAAAGAGTCAGAGAAGAATTTATTTTCGACTCTAAATTTCCCCAACTCCAATCAGTGCTTGAAGGGAAAGCCACGGCTAAAGCAATTCTATTTGGTAGCTGACTTTGAAATTGCTGTGAATTAGGATCTCCACAATAAAGATGATGATTTCCTAACTTCCACCAATGTTCAGATTGGGATACTTCGATATTAAGAGAAACTTCTGATTGCTCTTTCACTACTTGAGGATAAATATCAATGATTTTTTGTTTATCCAATTGTTTTAGGGATGAAGCAGAGTCTTCAGCTAAGGAAGAAGTAATTGATAAATCGTTGGAGTTTACTTTTTTATCTATTTCTATTGCTGCGTTTAAGTGAGATTCTTCAAAAGGCAGTAACTTCTGGGTCGATTCTAACTGAGATTTGACTAACTTGTCTTTATATTTTCGCTTAATTTCTTTGGCAGCTTTGTGGCTAATTTTCTTCCCCGTTTGAGCCAAAGCGATCGCTTCTTGTCTAGCTGCTTCATGGGTTGAGGGTGCTGCTAACTCGTAAAGTGCTGAAGCAGCGAAAACATCCAAATTTTGGACACCTGCAAACTGTTTAGCCACATTTTCAAATGAATTAGCCGTTGATTTTCCCCAATTGAATTCAGCTTTGATCCATTTTCTATACTGTCCATGCCCTAGAAGCTTCTTAACCTTAATCAACCTTTGTCCAATCTCAATAATGTCTTGAGCTGTCCGTTTCATTAAAGAGCGAATTTCACCAGTTTGCTGCTGTACAAAACCCAAACATTTAGCATCTAAACTAGAGTAATCAAAAACTTCGTCAGGTATAGGTTTTATATATAAATTAGAAGACATAATAATCTAACCGTGCAATTATTGTCAGTAAAAATTATGAAGTTACTTAATCATAATTAGCATAGCTGTTTAGCTTTGTTGTTTGATAATGAATTACTTATTATAATTCTCTTGGAATTAGTTTTTGTGAGACAGAAAATAAAGCAGAAAAAGTAAATTACTACTATCTATAAGATTTGAGTAATTATTTGTGAGCTAGAATATAATCATGTTGAAATATAAATTTTTGTTACTTTGTTAATCGATATATTTAGAGTTTATATTGCTAAGGGAAAATGAACCTGAAAACAGCTACCCACTCCTACCTCGCTAATAACGGTAATTTTTCCTTGATGCTGTTGTATGATGGCTTCAGCTATGGTCAGTCCTAAGCCTACACCTTCTGGATATTTAACTTTTACTGTCTCACTCCGCCAAAAATCTTGAAAGATAAATGGTAAATGATCGCTTGGAATACCTATTCCTGTATCTCTAATGGTAACAATAACTTTATTCTGAGATTGTTCGACCGAAAGAAAGACACTTCCTGGTGCATCAGTGTATTTAATGGCATTTTCTAGTAAATTAGTCAAAAGCCGATTTAGCTCGTCTTGATATCCTTTAATTGTAATCTTTTTGGCTAACTGTGTTTGTAAATTAATACCTTTGGCTTTGGCAACTGGAGTAAATTGTTCGCTCAAGCTTTGCAAAACTTCAATCAAAGGCACATCGTTAAATTTTAGCTTGGCGACGTTAGGTGTTGTGTCTATACGAATTAAAAAGGATACTTCTTCTACTAAATGTTTGATTTGTTCGACAGCAGCATTAATAATACTGAGTTTTCTAGCTTGGCTAGCTTGGCTTTTACTTGTTTGGCTGAGCAAAATTTCAGTAGCAAGACTAATTCGTGTCAATGGAGTGCGTACCTGGTGAGAAATATCGCTCGTAATGCGTCGAAGCCTTTGAATTCCCTTTTTTAAAGGTTTTAGAGTTTCTGTAGCTAAATAAATACTGCTAAAAATAATTAAAACTATAGCTGTAGCACCTCCTAGTTTCAATCCCAATCTAAGTTGAGTGAAAACAACTTCAATTTCTTGAGTTGATTGGCTAGCACGAATATAACCTTCCAATAACAGCTTCTCATCTCCTGAGTTGTGACTATAGACGGCTATAGTAGCAGTCTGAATCTTTCCCTGGCGATGGAATACAGAGGTTTTATTGGTGGATTTTAATGCTTGTATATTGTTGAATATAGGAGATTGAATAAAGTGATGACCTTCCCTTGCCAAGAGTTTTCCTTGGGAATCGTACCATTCAAGACCGTGTTGTTGGTCCGAGAAAAGTTGGTTCCAAGATATTTCGCGATCAAGGATTTGTTTTCCTTCGCTTTTAACCATACTTAAACTAGGAGTTGCTGCTTCAACTAAAGTTAGAAGCTCTTGGTTTAACTGTTGATTTAAGCTTTTAATCACAAAAAAATAGAGAGATATTTCCGAAATACTAAATATAGCGACAGTGGCGATCAAATACTTAAGCAGTAAGCGTTTGCGAGCAATCAGAAAACCTTGATTAAATAGTCGAGTAGAAATAGTAAATAAAAACATCACAAAGAATTAAAGCCAGAAGTCAGCTTGACTTAAGAATAAATTTATAGTTTTTTGTCTGCTTACTAAGGTTAAGTTACCAAAGGGGACAAACTAGAAACAAAAAAAAAATAGACATTCTAATGAATAAAGCTTTCTATTTAGTTGGCAATCTATGTGATGGAAGAAAGATTTTAAAACAAGTACCTACGTTAACTGTGCTAGAAACTGTAATTTTGCCTTGATGTTGTTGAACAATAGTTTGACAGATTGCTAAACCTAATCCCAGTCCTTTTTGCATCCTAACTTTTTTGGCACGCCAAAAACGCTGAAAAATATAGGGTAAATATTGGGAATCGATGCCAATACCCGTATCTTCAACTGAGACCACCACATTTTTTTGAGATAGGCTTAAAGATAGAATTACTCTTCCTCCAGCATAAGTATATTTGAAAGCGTTAGTCAAAATATTAGAAAATAAGCGGTTCAGTTGAGAAATATCGCCTTTGACAACTAAATCGGGCTGAATATTAGTTTCAAAATCAATGTCTTGATTACGAGCAACTTCTCGAAAGTGTTCTGCTAATTGCTGTAGCAGTTCATCTACCAAAACACTGGTTTTTTCTGGCTTGATTAATGGAGAAACTGCATCAGTACGGGATAAAAAGAGTAAATCTTCCAAAAGATGTTTCATTTGCTCTGCACCACTTTTAATTATTTCAATTTTTTTCTGTGCAGAGGGTTTACTTAACTGTTCTGGATTACTCAGCAAAATTTCACTGGCAAAACTGATCTTTGTTAGAGGGCCACCTAATTCATGAGACGCATCGGCAGCAAACTGTTTGAGATGTTGAAAACTTTTTAAAGTAGGTTTGAGAGCTTGACGAGTTAGATAGACGCTGCTGATGCCGATAAAAAAAATTGCCGTAACTCCTCCCAGCCACAATCCTAATTGCAACTGTTTGAGGGCTGCTTCTATCTCCTCGACAGACTCATTAGCTCGAATATAACCTTTTAATTGAATAGTATCTTTTTGATTCTTAGTGGTATATACGGCTATGATGATGCTTCTAATCTGCTTTTCTTGTTGAAATATGGACTTGCCATGATGCAAAGTTGAAAATGATTTCTCGCTCAAAGGCATTTGCGGAAATTTTCTTCCTTCTCTGGCTAGAAGTTTACCATTGACATCGAACCATTCTAAACTCTGTTGGCGATGAAAAAATAGCTCGCGCCAGGAAATATCTTTATCAAGAGCTGGCCTACCCTCTGACTTGATCGTATTTAAGCTGGGAGTGGCTGCTCGTGCTAAGGTTTGCAACTGATTATTTAACTGATGATTTAAACTTTGAGCAAAAAAAATGTAAAGAGCCGTTCCAGAAACACCTACAACTGTGGACATAACTAGCAAATAAGCTAGTATTAAACGTCGGTGTAAATCAAAAAAGCTAAAACCTGGCAGCTTATTAGGAATGGAAAAGTAAGCTGTTAAATATTTCAGCAAAGTCATTTTAAAATTGTTGTTAACTCGGCTAGATCAAAGTAAAGAAACTGAATATTAAGATGCAATTGCGAGCGCAGTTTCTAAAAGTTGAAGAAACTGGAGAAGTTACTGCAACTATATTAGATTTAGTGTAGTTCCAGTAATCTTGCACCTAAAAATTCTCGAAGTAAAACATTCAAAACTTTATTTTCATGGCGATATATTGCATTATAACTTTATGTGTCCCTAAACATGACTTTAGCACCATAAAGTAAAAAATGAACTTTTATTTTCTGATTTACCAATGCTCGATTTTTAAATAAATAGGGCATAATTCAGGTTAAAGCATGGTTGATTGTTGTGGCTGTCCTAGCTTTAGTAGATGTAAGCACGGTTTTAAGACGAAGTATTTAAGCTTCCAAACTAAAGTCGGGAAACAGCTTTCAGCAATAGAATTCAATTGGAAATAAATCGAGTAAGTAGGACTGAGAATTCTTATGAGAAACTTGTAGAGTGAAAATTGAATAGCTTATAGCTTTAGAGCAACTTTGTCTTGACTATCAACTTGCATTGAGACGATACCCTAATCCATAAACTGTCTCAATAAAATCATTAGCAACTCCAGCTTTGGATAATTTTTTTCTTAAGCGTTTAATGTGAGCTTTAATCGCGTCCTCATCGGGTGGCTCGTCAAAAGACCAAAGATTCTCTAAGATTGCGCTGCGACTTAACAATTTACTGCCGTTACGCATAAATAGTTCTAGTAGACAATATTCTTTGGCTGTCAATTGTAAAGCTTGATCCTGATATTTTACTTCACCAGTATTGGAGTTGAGACACATTTCACCCCATTTTAAGATCGGGGACATTGAGGTAATTCCTCGACGTAACAAGGCACGAACCCGCGCTAGTAACTCATTCAATTTATAGGGTTTAACCATATAGTCATCAGCGCCCGCATCTAATCCTTGAACTTTTTCATCAGTTGTATCTTTGGCAGTCAACATTAAAACTGGCATTTCGTATTCGCTATCGCGTAATTGACGACAAAGAGTGAAACCGTTCATTTTAGGCAGCATCACATCCAGCAGGATTAAATCATAATCAAAAGCTTCGACGAAATCCCAACCAGCTTGACCATCTCTTGCAATATCGACTACATAATTTTGATCGGTCAAAACCTCTTCTAGTAATTCACTGATCTCCCAATCATCTTCAACTAGTAAAAGCCTCATATAAGCACCTCTTCAAGTATTGTTTTTTTTGCCAAAGTAACTTTCTCGTAAATATAAGATTCCTAACAGTTGGAGCAAAATCTATTTAGGGAAGCCCAAATAAATATTCAAGAATTTAAGTGTAAAACTTAATTGAGCAAACTAAATTGGATAATTTAATTTCTTAACTTCCCTTAGGTGATCAAACAGCCTAGTAAACCTGATGGACACTATAAGTGACGTAGATTAATCACTTTCAATTTTATTAATCACCAACAAACAAAAACCATAGTATCAGAATGTAAATTTTCTGTAAAGACAATAAAAATATCTGAATTCAATCAAACTTTGATCCGAGTTTGTTACTTTAATTTGATTAATCTATTGTTGAAATGATTACACAGTCCATCCATAGCTATTAATACTTACGAAAAGAATATTTCTTATGACTACTCCAAAACTCAGATTAATCAGCACTAGTCAAGAATCTAATCCTAAAAAGCATCGGGCATTATCAACAAGCATACATATACCTTCAGGAAGATATGTAGCTCCAGGCGCAAGAATTATGACTCAATCAACTGCAAGTAGTATACGAGGGATTAATAGTCAGACACTTTACCAGCACCACAAACCAAGCCTGTTTGTCAAAAAAAGTTTGTCTTTGACCAATCATCAGCCAAAACAGTTAAAAGTTTGCAGTGTAGCATAATGCTTATGAAATACTTTTGTCTATTTAAAACTAGTTTTATTATTTATCCTTGGTTGAACAATGACGTCTACTCCTTTTGCACGCAAATCTCCCTTTAGTAAACTCAAAGAGCAATTTTTTGGTAATCCAGAACAATCTCTAAAAGAAGCTTATGAGGCTGCTTCGAGAATTAAATCAATTGAAAATCGCTATTTTAGTGGCTATAGAGTACCTGTAGAATCTCTTACTAGCGATCGCTTACAGGGAGAAGTACAAGAAAACTTAGATATTTTACGCAGCGGAATCGAACAATTCAACTCTAGTAGTGCTGCCTCTGGAAATCTTGGTTCAAATAATTTAGAAAAGCTAATCTTTGCCGAAGGCATTTTAGCCAACTACACTATTGTTCAGAATCAACCATCAGCTATAGTTCCTCTATCTCAGCCTGGGAGTGAATCTTACTCGTCTACCAGCATTGTCGATGTTTCTTCTACTACAACACCAGTTAAAGTTTCACCTCCTAGTCAGCAGAAACGCAAAGATAGTTCGCCCTTAAATTCATTATTTTCTGGTTCGACTCCATTAACAGGATCTGTTGGCAAAACCTTTGACAAAATTAAACAAGACTTGAATCCCAAGTCTGAAGAAGAGGTAGTAGATGAGTTTCGCCGTTCTCGTGTCGTTACGGTGGTGGGAGTTAGACTACTAGCATTATTGATTATTGTGCCGATTATCACTCAGCAGGTATCAAAGCACTTGGTTATCGCTCCTATTGTCGATCAGTATCGAGGTGGAGAAGAAGCTGCAATTGTCATCGATAATTTAAACTCAGAGTGGAAAGAAGAGGCTCTGGTAGAGCTTAACACTTATGAAGAACAGCTAAAAATGGATCGGATGCTTAAAGGTGCCCCGTCCATGTCTAGTGAAGAAATAGAAGAGAATGTTCAAGAAAAAGCCAACGAAATTGCTGAGGTTTTTCATCGCAAGAGCAACAACTCTATTAGTAATGTCTTTGCAGATTTTGTGGGGATCTTTGCCTTTGCTTTTGTGCTGTTAATCCGCCGAAACGATATCAGCGTTCTCAAGTCCTTTATTGACAAAATTATCTATGGTTTAAGCGATAGTGCCAAAGCCTTTGCGATTATTTTATTTACAGATATGTTCGTTGGTTTTCACTCTCCTCACGGTTGGGAAGTCTTGCTAGAAGGTCTAGCTAATCACTTAGGAGTTGCCGCCAATCAAAGTAGTATATCTTTGTTTATTGCTACCGTACCAGTAGTGATGGACACCATGATGAAATATTGGATTTTTAGATACCTTAGCCAACTATCCGCTTCTACTGTGGCAACCTTGAAAGAGATGAATGAATAAAATAACTTTATTGACATTCTTAAAAAGTTAATAGCTGATAGCAAGTCACAATATTACTATCAGCTTTGTAGCTCAGTTCAGCATTTTATATTTGGTATAAAAGATCTAAAAGTAAAGTTGCAAGATCGATCCCCTAGGTAAATGCACAATATTTTAATATGTAATACCTAATAAATGGGTTGGATATCATCAACAAGATCGCCAAGATCGCCTCAAAATAAATTGAAGTCAAATCCGATTCATAAGCTATTTGTTGCTGTAGCTTTTATCTCCCTCTACATCAAATATTTCTAGCTATATTGTCTCAACATTGCACTCTTTAGGAGATTAAAACCAATGCAGGTGAAAGCTCGAAAGTTACTAATTAAGATGGCAGTGTGGTTGATAACAGAGATTACATTCAACCTGATGGGAATAGATGAATTGATCGACTACAGCGAATTTATATTTGAGCAAAATTTGGCAAATCAAGAAAAAAAAGTCCTACTTACCGAAGATTCAATCATGGCTATCAGAAAACAATCTAAATTTGGCAAAAGGGAAAAGTTAGCCGCTCCCCAAGTAATTTTAAGCAAATCCCGAAACAGCAACGCCTCAAAGTTTTTGTCATCCCCACAAGCCTCACAGCAAGAATTAGTTTCTCCCAGATCGATTCGGGAAAAACAACCCAACAAAAGACAAATTATTTTTCAGTCAGCTAAAGCTATTTTTCCCCAAGTTTTACCTTGGATCGCTTTATGTAGTACTTATGGCTTGTTTATTTCTTTACTGAATCGCTGGGAACTGTTACCAGAAGTCTTTCTCAGTCAAGCGATCGCTCTTTTTGTAGTTGGTCTTACCATAGCTTTGGGTTCATTATTGACGCTCAGAATTAATACTGCTTGTAAAAGCTTTTATTTAGGGCGTAGACCTTGGTTAGCAATGATGGATTTAGTTAACAATCAGATTCGGGGTATCTGGCACTATGTCGAGGAACAAGAACCTCAATACCAATATGAGAAAGAATCGGCTATTCAGTTGGTATCTGCTTTGGCTGTGGCGACAAAGCTACATCTGCAACAACAGCCAATGACTGAATTAAAGCCTTTATTATCTCAACTAGAATACAAAAGATTGCAAGTATCTAAGAATGCACCTCTAGATATTATTTTTTGGCTTAGTGATTATCTAGAGCGTCAGTATAAACAAGGGCAACTTGATGCTTTTCAGTATTCCTATTTACAAAGCGGTGTTGAGCGCCTGACCGATATTCTGGGAGATTGCGAACGAGTTGCCAAAAAATCAGCACCTTTAATTTATACCATTGCTTTAAAAGTATTTTTGATTGCTTATTTAATAGTGTTACCCATTGGCATCATGAGCCAATTAGGTTTGGGTACAACTTTTGTGATGCTTTTAGTTAGCTCTATTTACCTGTTGATGAATGAAGTAGCGACAGAGATAGAACAACCGTTTAATCAGTACAGGAACCAATATTTAGATTCTATCTACAACACTATTAAACGCAACGTAGAGAATTTGATGCAGTCAGGATCTCGTCCTCAAGCTGCAAAAATTAGGCTCGATTTACCTAAAAAAGTAGCCTAATCTCAATCTCTACATATTATATGATCCTTAATTTTTTTTCGTGGAGAATTCCATGCTATCTATCTTTGAAAATTTTATGTTACTAGTATGGGCGATCATTATATTTTCATTGCCCATACTAGTAATTATGCCCATCATCTTTGCCAACGATCCCTATGACTAAGATAACGAAAGGTTCTTGACCTTCACGCAAATATTAAGTAAACCGCCATCAAAGTAAATATAAATCATGGAAATACTTTACCAATATGCTTGGCTCATACCAGTTTTACCCTTATTGGGAGCAACTTTGGTAGCCATTGGTCTAATCTTATCTAATAAATTTACCAATAGTTTAAGACAAATCAATGCTGTTTTCCTGATTTCTTTAATTGGGGTGGGGATGATCCTCTCATTTGCCTTGTTGTGGAGTCAAATCCAAGGACACGAGGCTTATACTCAAACTATTGAATGGGCAACGGCAAATAATTTTAGATTAACCGTCGGCTATACAATTGATTCTCTAAGTTCTTTGATGTTAGTTGTTGTGACTACCGTCGCTTTGTTGGTCATGATTTATAGCGATGGCTATATGGCTCATGACTCAGGCTATGTAAGATTTTATGCTTATTTAAGTATCTTTAGTTCTTCCATGTTAGGTCTGGTGCTTAGTTCCAACCTGCTACAAGTCTACATTTTTTGGGAACTAGTGGGGATGTGTTCCTATCTCTTGATCGGTTTTTGGTATGATCGCCCTAGTGCTGCTGCTGCTTGCCAAAAAGCCTTTATAACCAACCGTGTAGGTGACTTCGGTTTGCTATTAGGCATACTTGGTCTGTATTGGGCTACGGGTAGTTTTGACTTTAACATCATGGGGTTAAGACTATCAGAATTAGTTAATTCTGGCGCATTATCAGGAGGACTGGCAGCCTTGTTGGGGATCTTGGTTTTTTTAGGCCCAGTAGCAAAATCAGCCCAGTTTCCCCTCCATGTATGGCTACCAGACGCGATGGAAGGGCCTACTCCTATTTCAGCCTTGATTCATGCTGCGACCATGGTTGCTGCTGGAGTGTTTTTAATTGCACGCATGTATCCAGTTTTTGAGCAGATTCCTGTTGTGATGGGGGTTATCGCTTGGACTGGTGCGATTACTGCTTTGCTTGGGGCAGCGATCGCTTTAACTCAAAATGACCTTAAAAAAGGATTGGCATATTCTACTATGTCTCAACTCGGCTATATGGTGATGGCGATGGGCATCGGCGGATATTCGGCTGGTTTGTTTCATCTTCTAACCCATGCTTGCTTTAAAGCCATGTTGTTTCTCTGTTCTGGGTCGGTAATTCATGGTATGGAAACGGTCGTAGGACATGATCCTCTATTGGCACAAGATATGCGCTTGATGGGTGGTTTACGCAAGTATATGCCAGTTACCGCTACTAGTTTTTTGATTGGTACTTTAGCAATCTGCGGAATCCCTCCTTTTGCTGGATTTTGGTCAAAAGATGATATTCTAAGTTTAGCTTTTAGTGCTAGTCCAACACTTTGGTTGCTCGGTTGGGCAACGGCTGGACTTACGGCTTTCTATATGTTCCGCATTTACTTTATGACCTTTGAAGGTGAGTTTCGCGGTAACCAAGAATTAGCCTCTCCAAATCATGGACAGGATAAGTATCCTCATGAATCACCTCTGACAATGATTTTTCCTTTAGTGGTTTTGGCTATTCCTTCCTGTTTCCTTGGCTGGATAGGTAGACCTTGGGATAATGTTTTTGCTAGATTTATTCATGCCCCAGGAGAAATTATTACCCTAGCTAATCAGTTTGATCCCCAGGAATTTCTGATTATGGCTGGTAGTTCCGTCGGTATAGCTTTAATTGGCATCACGGTAGCTTCTTTGATGTACTTACAACCTAAAATTGACCGAGTGGCGATCGCCGAAAAGTATTCTACTCTTTATCAACTATCCCTTAACAAATTTTACTTCGATGATCTTTATCATCAGGTGTTTGTAGTCGGCTGTCGTCGTCTAGCAAGGCAAATTATGGAAACAGACCATCGAATTGTTGATGGTGTAGTTAACCTAACGGGTTTAGTTACCATTGCCAGTGGAGAAGGTTTTAAATATTTAGAAACTGGTCGCTCTCAATTCTACGTCTTAACTATATTTAGTGCAGTATTGAGTTTTGTACTTTTATTTAGTCTGACTTAGTTAGGTGTTAAATTTGAGCAACCTTGAGAGATGAATTAATAACTAATGACTAATTATGAAAAATCTATTGATTGTCGAAGACTCTTTTATCGATCTAAATAAGTTTATTCCTTTATTTCTGAGGAAAGGTTTCAATGTTTTAATTACTAGAAGCGGTACAGAAGCCTTAAAAATAATTGAAAAGAGTCCCCCAGATATAATTCTTTTGGATGTTATTTTACCTGATATTAGTGGCTTTAATGTTTGTCAGCAGCTTAAGCAAAAAGCAGCGACCAAAAAAATTCCTGTGGTTATTTGTTCAATTAGAAAAAGCGAAATAGAACAATTTTGGGGGTTAAAAATAGGAGCAAATGCTTATTTAACCAAGCCCGTAGGTCAAGAAAATTTAGTCAGTACGATCGACCGATTAGTTGCTTAAACTTGTTAATTAGTCATTAATTATCTACAACAGTGTAGAAAAAGCGAAATAAAAAACTGTTAAGAATATGGTTAAAATAGAAATCGCCGAAACAACTACAGAATTAGAAAAGCTGCTTAGACTGACAGAATTTGTAGAAGTAAGAGAAAGAATACAAGTAATATACTGGATTAAAAGCGATCCCATAAAAACAGTTACAGCAATCTCTTTACTTTTAGGAAAACATGAAACTACAATATTTAGGTGGTTAAATATATATCGCACTCAAGGTCTAAAAGCCTTGCTGAACAAAGGAAAAAGTAGCGGTAGAAACAAGAAAATTACTCCATTTATAGAGCAAAGTCTCAAAAAAAAGTTACAAGATCCAGAGCAATTTCATAGCTATAAAGAAGCACATTTATGGCTTAAAAAAGAGCATGGTATAGAAATAAGCTATACGGCAGTTTATCAGCTTATACGTTATCGCCTAAAAGAAAAATTGAATATTTCTGTTACTGCTCCTAAAATCAACACTCAAGAAATAAACAAGATTTAAAAATATTTTTAAGAGTTGTAACTAATTTAATCAAAATTCAAATAAAGCTGCGATGCATCTAAATTAAATGAAAGTCATGAATAATAATTACACAGTAGCTAGAAGAAAAATACTCCAACTTGGTACAATTGCTTTAGGGACAACAATTGCAACTAAAGCTACAGCTTTTCAGATTAATTCCCCCCCAAAAAAAGAGACAATTAAAGAGACAATTATTGCTCTAGATACACTTGACGAAAATTCAACTCCAGAAAAAATTTTAGAAGAATTATTACTAGGAAATCAGCGATTTATTGAAAATAAACCTGAATCTCGTAACCAAGATTATGTACGTTTACAAGAAGTTGCTAAAGAGCAAAAACCTTTGGTTTCTATAATGAGCTGTGCTGATTCGAGAGTTCCTATTGAAGTTATATTTGATCGAGGTTTTGGAGATTTATTTGTGGTGCGTGATGCGGGAAATATAGCTACTCCAGAAGAAATTGGGAGCTTAGAATACGGCACTTATGTGTTAGGTTCAAAACTGCTTATGGTACTTGGTCATGAAAAATGTGGTGCAGTCAAAGCTGCCTTGGAAGGAAAGCCACTTCCAGGTCAAATGGGTAGTATCATAGCAGCAATTCAACCAGCTATTAATAGAGCAAATAAAGAAGATTCAGAACAAGTTTATACTGATACTATTAAACAAAATGTCAGATTACAAGTTAAAAACCTTAATTCTTCTCCTTTACTTCATGACTTGGTCGAACAAGGCAAACTTAAAATTGTTGGGGCTTACTACAGTTTAACAACGGGTCAAGTTAGTATTATTAGTTAAAAAAATGGATAAAATTAATTGTAATACCCATATTTGAAGTCAGAAATTATCAAGCATTAACTGTAAGTGATTCTTTCCAAGCACTTAACTAGATTGATCTAGCGATCGCTCATCATCACCATCTTTTTTCTACTACTTATTCTCTTTGATAACTTTATTAGAGTAAGTAGTAGTTTTTTTATAAAATAGTGATCAATTATACATTTTAGCCATTTCTTTTCATTGACCAAGTAATCTCTTATCGATAATTTAGCTATTTTTGTTTCGATTTTGTCACTATTAATCTCGTATTATAAAAACAATTAATTAAGAACAGCTCAAATGCCTCAAATGGCTACCATTATCTTTTTATGTATCTTCTTGCCAGCCTTATTTTTCAATAACCAAGAAGATTAACTATAGTCTTGTTTAACTTAAGACAAATATTCAGTTAGCTCTGAAGATAATTTTTGATCAACCTCTTTCCCTGCAAAATATGATGATTAATAATCAATTCCCCTGGCTAACTATAGCTACTTTATTTCCTGTGATTGCTGCTTTATTTATTCCTTTAATACCAGATAAAGACGGCAAAACAATTCGCTGGTATGCCTTCGCCATTGGTTTTATTGACCTTTCCTTAATCGCCTTTATTTCTTGGCATTGTTACGACTTTCAAAATCCTACTTTTCAATTAGTAGAAACTTATTCTTGGATACCTCAGTTAGACCTCAATTGGTCGCTAGGTGCTGATGACCTCTCTTGGCCTCTAGTTATATTAACAGGCTTGGTGAATACTCTATCAATCTTGGCGGCGTGGAAAGTCAAGAATAAGCCAAAGCTTTTTTACTTCCTGTTACTATCTATGTATAGTGCGCAGTTAGGAGTATTTCTAGCTAAAGACCTACTTTTATTCTTCTTAATGTGGGAGATAGAATTAGTTCCAGTTTATCTACTTATTTCAATCTGGGGTGGTCCAAAACGCCGATATGCAGCCACAAAGTTCATCCTCTACACTGCCTTAGCATCGATATTTATTCTAGTTGGAGCATTAGCACTCGCTTTTTATGGCGACACAGTTACTTTTGACCTTGAAGCTTTAACTCTCAAAAATTATCCTCTAGCATTAGAGCTTTCTGTCTACGGAGGTTTCTTAATTGCCTTTGGTGTTAAGCTACCTATCTTCCCTTTTCATACTTGGCTGCCTGACGCTCATGGTGAGGCATCTGCTCCAATTTCAATGGTTTTGGCTGGTGTACTCCTAAAAATGGGTGGTTATGCGCTGATTCGGATGAATATCGAAATGTTGCCTGATGCTCATGTCTATTTTGCTCCTGTGCTGATTGTTTTGGGAATTGTCAATATTGTCTACGGTGCTTTTGCAGCCTTTGGACAGACCAACCTCAAACGACGGATGGCATACTCTTCAATATCTCACATGGGCTTTGTTCTCATTGGTATTGCTTGCTTCAACGACTTAGGTTTAAGCGGTGCAATGTTACAGATGCTTTCTCATGGTTTAATTGCTGCTGCGTTGTTCTTCCTCAGCGGGGTAACTTACGATCGCACCCATACCTTATGGCTCGATGAAATGGGTGGACTAGCAGAAAAAATGCCTAAAACCTTTGCTCTATTTACTGCTGGCTCTCTAGCTTCCCTGGCGCTTCCTGGAATGAGTGGCTTTATTGGCGAGATCACCGTATTTCTCGGTCTAGCTAGCAGCGACGCTTATACTTCTTTGTTCAAAGTTATTGTAATCATGCTGGCAGCATTGGGATTGATTATAACTCCCGTTTACTTGCTCTCAATGTTACGAGAAATCTTTTACGGCAAAGAAAATACTTTCTTAGAAGACAAAAAGATTACTTGGTCAGATGCTCAACCCAGAGAAATCTTTATTACTGCTTGTCTTTTGATTCCGATCATCGGTATCGGCTTGTATCCCAAACTAGCTACTCAAACTTATGATGTCAAAACAACTCAAGTTGCTGCTCACGAACATCAAGTTTTGGCTAATATTCCTCGGACAACTGATTTATATGCTTTCATGAAGCCCCAGGGCGAACCTGAAATAAAACCAACTGAAACTCTAGGTATGATTAGCATCAACGAACTAGACAAGATCGTATTGTTCAACCTGGGTTAGATTATTGCTGATCTTAATCTTTAAAAGGTCTGTTCAGGAAAAGGATTGTTTTTCAGGTAATAGCAACAACCAACATCAAAAATCCCTCGCTTTAACCTACAGTAGGTAAAACAATCCTGTTTCTATCTAACTTCAAAAATCCTACCTAAATCATTTTTCCAATAGTCATTTTTGCCAACAAATTAAGACAATAAATTAAGACAATAATTTATTATGACTTTATCTCTTTCCTTGCCATCTCGCTATACTAGCTTCCTACCTCGCTTTTCTAAACTAGCTAGCGTTAGCATATTCTCTAACATGATGGTTCCTTTAGCGGGAATTTGCGATACAGCTTTTCTCGGTCATCTATCGGATATTCGCCACCTAGCAGGAGTTATTTTAGGAGGAATTTTATTTGATTACCTCTATCGAATTTTAAAATTCTTTCGTAATGGTACTAACGCCATGACGTCTCAGGCAGTAGGCGAAAACGACCAGGAACAGGTTCTTCTAGCAGCGTTAAGAGGTGCTTTGGTGGCAATGGCGATCGCTATTATTATTTTATTTTTACAATACCCAATTCAAAAGTTTGGTTTTGCTATTCTCTCTGGTTCTCCTGATATCGAAGCCTTTGGGGTGGATTACTTTAATGCACGTATCTGGGGCGCACCTGCGGTTTTACTCAACTTTGTTCTCATTGGTTGGTTTTTGGGACAAGAAAAAAGTGGTTTGGTACTGGCAATTGCTTTAGTTGGTAACGTCTCAAATGCAATCATGGACTATTTCATGATTAATCAATGGGGATGGTCAAGTATGGGTGCAGGACTAGCTACAGCTTTGAGTCAGTATTTAGCCTTATTGGTAGCACTGATTGGAGTTGCCTCCTGTATTGATTGGCAAGCTTTACCCGCAGCGTTAGAGAAAGTGTTTGACTGGCAAGCTCTAAAATCTACCATCATTCTCAAGGGCAATATCCTAGTCCGCTATATAGCCATGATTACTGCCTACTCTATTTTTACTAACCTCAGTGCAGGAATGGGAACTGATGTAGTTGCAGCTAACGGACTAATACTTCAAATTGTGCTTTTGAGTCAGTTTACGGTTAACGGAATTGGTCTTACTACCCAAACCCTAATTGGTAATTTCCGAGGCACAGGTGAGACAGAAAAAATGATGCCGTTATTGAACGTTTCTATGTTTGCTAGTATGACTATTTCTTTAATGTTTGCCTTAGTCTCGATTCTCTTTCCTGAAGCAATTTTCACTTTGCTTACCAGTCACAGCGAGATTAGCCATAGTGCGATCGCATATATCACTTGGTTATTACCTCTGTTATCATTTGGTGCTGTTGCTTTTGTTCTGGAAGGATATGTTATTGGCTTAAAAGAAAGCGCGAAACTCCGAAATTCTGCCATCATTGCTTTAGGATTTGGATTTATTCCCGTAGCCTGGTTCGCTTGGTATCTTCAAAATAATCACATATTATGGTTAGCATTAACCATGTATATGGCAACCCTAGCTATTTCTTTAGGCATCAAAATTTGGGGAATTCAAATCAGCAAAAGTTTATCGTGGCAAAACGAATCGTAGCACTGTAAATAAAGTTAATTTGACTTCATTTTATCCAATTTTTATCAATTAACTTTTTTGCTACTTAAGTGTTGGCTATATGGTTATAAGATAGAGCGATCATTTGCTCTATCTTTTTTTTGCTCATGGCATTTTTATGCTTAATATTAAGCTTTCAGTTTTTAATAATGTTTAATTTATTAGTTAAAAAAAGAAATTGTGACTTTTGTTCCGATTTTGACACTTTTTTCGACTAATCTGTATTGTGCAAGATATTATTGAAAGGACAAATATTGAGGTTATGAATTTAAAGCTTGATCTGCTAAAGATAGCTCCATTGATGACAACAATAGCTGTAGGAGTTTCCGTTCCAATTGAAATGGTAAATGCAGCTAGTGGCTCTGACCATAACTATGTAGCTGAGACTACTCAACAAGAGGCAGTTAAGAAATCAACCGCAGCAACAGGTGGTCATGAACAGTCAACCGCAGCAGCAGATGGTCATGAACAGTCAACCGCAGCAGCAGATAGTCACGGACAGTCAACCACAGCAGCAGGTAGTCACGGACAGTCAACCACAGCAGCAGGTAGTCACGGACAGTCAACCACAGCAGCAGGTAGTCACGGACAGTCAACCACAGCAGCAGGTGGTCATGAACAGTCAACCACAGCAGCAGGTAGTCACGGACAGTCAACCACAGCAGCAGGTGGTCATGAACAGTCAACCACAGCAGCAGGTGGTCATGGACATTCAACCACAGCGACCATCCCTGAAATATTAACTTCCAAAAAAGCGCAGGAAATTGAATTTTTCTCTTTTTTAAGTGTAATTGGATTAAGCATAATTGTTCCAGAGATTTTTTATCGTCCCAAAAAAGAGGCTCAGAAATTAGTTATAGTCGAAAAAAATCAGGCTCAAGGACAAAATCAGACATTCAACGAAAAAGAGCTCCAGCAGTACGAATCTAGAGATAATCAGCAGTCTATCCAAGCTGGATTAGCCCCCACTCGATTAATTAACTTGAGTCAAGAAACTGAAGCAACACAAGAAAATACAGAGATCAAAAAAGATCTTCCTAGCCTAAAAGTTGTTTCCGATAGTCCAACGCCATATACCATTCCTAACAAAGAAATAAGCCAAATTCAAACTAACGGAAAAATTGGAAAAATTAAATTAGACAATTGGAGTCAACCAAATAGAGATGCTGCTTAATTATGCTTTTTAAAGCAACTCTCACTCTCAGGGTAAAGAAGTAGCAAGTTAAATATTTCAGCTTTTAAACTTTAATTAATTGAGGCTTAAGCTTAATTTAAATCTACTTCTCCCAATCTAAATAATTTCAGAAAAACCAAAAGACAAATTAACATAAGGAGAAAATAAAATGAATAATGCGATCGGTAACAAACACAAATCTCGTAGTTTTGATTCTAGATTTAGTTTAACAAGAGTTTTTCGTAATTTGGATAAGCTACAAGATTTACTGGTCTTTGCCTGCGGTATCGGTTTAGTATTTAAAATGATGCTAATTCTTGTAGATGTTTTCGTTGGTTTGAGATCGGGTATGGATGTTAAAGAAGTTACCGCTCAAGCCTTATTCTTACTAATTTTAGTAGAATTATTTCGTCTCTTAGCAGTTTATCTCAAATATCACAGAATTTTTGTAGGTATAGCTGTAGAGGTAGCTGTGGTATCGGTTCTACGGGAAATAATTGTTGAAGGCATAATTCATATGGATGCAATGCTCGTTTTTGCTATATGTTCATTTTTAGTAGTATTAGGCGGTTTGATGCTAGTCAGCCACAAGGTTGAAGGTAGAATCGAACACTAAGCAGCATATCTGCTGATTTCGCAGAATATCTTTGAGTCAAATTTCAGCTTAGAAAATTCGCTCGCTCAGGTTTGCGGGCTATATTCTACCTCATTTCCCTAACTGACATCATTCAACAACCAGAAAATTAACACAATGCTTTCACAAATTGTTCGTCCGTTAGTGGATAATCAAATTCGTCTGTTAGCCAGTTCTCAAAATACATATTCAACTTTGATAGAAACGATCGCTAGATGGCTTAGTTATTTGGGAGTACAAGCCCAAGTTACTTATCTGACTCGTCAATCAGAAAAAATCAAAGTTTCCCTTACAGTTGGCAAACCAGATCTTTGTAACTCAGAAGACTGGCAGCAAATTCTTGATAATCTTGATCGCCAAAAGACTGTTTTTCCTATTAATAGTTATGATCAACTTACGTCTGAGCAGAGAAGAAAACTGCAAAGATTATTTGCCTATTTAATTCAAATTAGTCAGCCAGACAAACAAAATAATCTTGACTTACTTTCTAATTCATTAAAGAAACTTCATTTAGATGATTTGATGATCATGGGAGTTAAATCTGCCTTAAAAGTTCCTCAATCAGTTGATCGATTATTAAAAGAACTTAAACCTAATGTAATAGCATTAGCTTTTCCTCAAGTAATGGAGATTATTCTGATGGATAGTCAACTAAATCAAGAAACAGAAATAGCCATTATTACTATGTTGACTATGTTAAAAGCTACTAATAATAGTAATAGTCTGGCTCAAGTTTCAAATCTCAATCATTATAGACTTCAATCGATAGAACAAGAATATAAACAAGCTGCATAAAAACAAAGATATGAATAAACCCCATAACAATGTAACCATAAGGTTCTATCAATCGAAACAGTAATCATCAAGTAATTATAAATTTATATTTTATATTTTATGAAGTACTTTGATTAAATTTCACAACATAGTTGAATATATACTCACGCTCTAGAAATAATAGATGTTGTGAGTTTTTTAATACTTTTATTTTTATATTTTTACCAAATAAAAAAAGATGCCTTTTTAGACATCTTTAAGTAATAATAAGCTTTAGCAGGGTGATTTGTAAAAACAGAGAAACTTTAGGCTGCTTCTTTCTGATCTTGAGAGATGCTCTGGACTACATTATCTTTTTGAGCAATTTTTAAGTTGACGTTATCTTTAGTATGATTAATCTGGAAAATTTTGAACTTTTTATCGACAATAGTTAATCTGTGGGTTCTATTGATGTTCATTAATTTCTAGGGTTTACTTAGGTTTACTTACTTTTAGCAGTGTGTTTTTTTTACATCAGAGAAACTTTAGGCTGCTTCTTTCTGATCTTGAGAGATGCTCTGGACTACATTATCTTTTTGAGCAATTTTTAAATTGACTTGCTCTTTAGCATGATTAACCTGAAAAATTTTAAACTTTTTATCGACAATAGTTAATCTGTGAGTTCTATTGATGTTCATGAATTTCTGCGGTTTACTTACTTATAGGCACTAATATAAATCATAAAAAGTGACATTCTAGGAACAATAATAGACTTGTCCGAAAATTAAATTCATGAGAAAAAAGACGGTAGATTATATCGAAAAATATCGAGAACGAACAACTTCAATTTTAGGTATTAATTACTAGCAATGGTAAAAAATAGTAGAAAAAGCAATTGCCTCTAAAGAAACAACAAGAAGAAAAACTAGAATCTCTGAAAATTAGAATTAATCTCCTGGAGGGGTAAAAAAAGGCAAATTCTAAATCAAAAAAAAGAGATGAAGTTATGTTTATTTTATTCAAGATAAATGCCGACATTTGAAGTTTTAGGAATTCAATGCATGAATATCCAAAACTGAGGCTAATGATACATTTCATCAGTGGTTAAAAATCTTAAGAAAACTTTTACCAGCTAGTCATTGGTGACAAGTTAAGGCTGTGTATTGTTTGTCAATCGGTTTTAGGCACGCTTGCACTAGGCTCTAGGCTTCTGAGATATTTTTCATGAACTCTAACTTCTTAGGGAGCGATGCCTACGGCTAGCTACGCAATCGCTAATGAATTTTTCTTGCTCCCATATAAGCGTGTTTACAAATTTAACAAACACTATCTGTAGTAGTTGACTAAGACGGCTTTTTCTTAACTTGTCACCAATGCCAGCTAGTTTATTAGAGCAACTAGAAAATCAGCAACTATCTCGTCAGAGAATTTTTGTTGAACATTTGATTCGTCTTTGTCCCTAGTTTGTTACCTTTTACAAACTAGGATGATTGCAAATTAGATAAATAAAGATAGAAAGGTATTTTTGATGAAGAACCTCATTCCCTTTCAAAATGTTCAAACTAATAAGGACACCAACGCTAATGTTAACGATAGTTCTTTCTACTCTCCAGGGAAAAGTCCAGTAATCCAACCAACTGCTAGCGTTCATCCTCTCGCTGTTGTCACTGGCAACGTTCACCTCGGTAAAAGAGTTACAGTTGCTCCTGCTGCATCTATTCGTGGTTATGAGGGTCAACTCATTTGGGTAGGTAATGATGTTAAAATCCAAGACTGCGCAGTGCTTCATGCTCTAGATGCTTACCATCATCAAGAATTCCTCGAAGAGGCACTAGTAGAAGTGGCAGGAAAATTTTATGGTGCATATATTGAAGATCGCGTATCTCTAACTCATCAATCCCAAGTACACGGCCCTGCTAGCATCGGTGCAGATACCTTTGTTGGTATGCAGTCATTGATTTTTAAAGCAATAGTAGGTAAAAACTGTATTATTGAACCCAAAGCATTAATCATGGGAGTAGAAATTGGAGATGATAGATATGTACCTGCTGGAGCTTTAATTACTACTCAAGCAGCAGCCAATCAGTTACCTTTTGTCAATCACAGCTACCATTTTAAAAGCCTGAGCAAATCAGTAGCAGAAGCTGACACCGAATCAGCAACTGTTTACCCCGAAGAAATACAGCAAAGACTAAGAATAGCCTAAACTCAAGGCCAAGATAATCCTAGCGCATTGCTAACCTAAAAACATAAAGACTCCTAATTAACTATTCATTGCTCTAGGAGTCTGGGCTGATCTCCAATTTAGTTGCTAACGATTACAGATAAGAGCATTACACATTAAATTATCTGCCAAGATTTTCATCTACGAAACATTATTTTTAGAATCAGAAACTATTTAAAATTAGAGCGATGAATCATCAACTTCCAAGTTCCAATTCACTACCACCTGATAATAAGAACACTTTGAGCAAAGAATTCAGCGTATCAGTTCAAACTGAATTATTTACTAATCTCAAACAGGTAAAATTTAGCGGTCAATTAATACTTACCAATCCTAGAGGGAATAAATGGACGGTATATCTTCATTCAGGTCATGTTTTTTATGCTAATGGAGGAATTCATGCAGTTAAAAGATGGTATAGAAATCTAACTGCTTTTCTTCCCGAACAAATTTCTGATCTAGCCAATTGGGAAACAGAAGCTAATGCAGGTGATGAAATTTCGCTTGAAGATGGTAACCGATGTTGGCAATATCAGCTATTGTGTTCTTGGGTACAGCAGAAAAAAATAACCCGCGAGCAAGCAACTAAAATTGTTTGGTCAACCCTGATAGAAACTTGGTTTGATGCTACCCAAAGCCAACAAACTAATTATGAATTAAAACAGCTTCCATCTTCGTCCAAAGGAATCATTTTATTAGATGGCAATCGAATAATTACCGAGGTTGAACGACGACGAATTGCTTGGCAAAAAGCTCAAGTAGATAACTTAAATCTTAACCAAGCTCCAGTAATCAGCCAGCTAGAGCAAATGCAGCAAAGCACTTCTGCTACTGTTTTTCAAATGCTGAGTAATTTGTTGGATGGTCAAAAAACCCTAAGAGATTTGGGAATCCAGATGGAGCGTAAACCCCTAACTGTTACTTGCTTTTTACTGCCCTATATTCAATCAGGATTAGTTGAATTAATTAACGTTCCCGATTTGCCAGCTCCTGTGTTGGCTACATCTACTACTGCCATTGACCAGCCTTTAATAGCCTGTGTTGATGATAGTCCCTTAATCTGTAACTCTATGGAAAAGTTTCTAACGGATAAAGGCTATCGATTTACTGGTATTAATGATCCCTTAAGAGCTTTTAGTGTTTTGTTAGCTCTCAAACCAGATTTAATTTTTTTGGATTTAATGATGCCTAACACTAATGGTTACGAAGTGTGCGAAAAATTACGGCGAATTTCTCACTTTCGCAATACTCCAATTGTGATTTTGACAGGAAACGATGGCGTGATTGATCGCCTGAAAGCAAAAATGGTTGGTGCTTCGGGATTTTTGAGCAAAAACAGAGTAGATGCAGCAGCAGTAACAGAAGTGCTGAATAAGCATCTGCGACATTGCACCCTTAGTCAGCTAAAGCTTGGTGCATCCTCGGGTTTGGCTAGTAGCGAAAATGCAGCCTAAATAGCTAGACAAATTGATTTATGAAAGCGCAGACATCTTTCTTGAGTATCACCTAATTCTCTAAATAAATAACTTTCTTTCTTGTAAAACCATGAACAATATATCGATTGTTTTTCCCGCCCTATATTTTGTCCGTCATCAGTTTGAGTCAATGAAAATTACTAGTCCTTTATTAGCTCATTTGATTTGCCGAGTAATACCTGCTCGTTGTCCTTTTGAGCGAAAAATTAGAGCTTTTAACCACACAGTTATTTCGATTCCACCTCTTTGTAAGCTTAATCCTTTTTACGAACAGCTAATTGCTTTACGTTTTAAGTCCCTAACTTACCTAGCAGAAAAATGTGGAGAGGATGTGACGTTTTATTGCTGAATTCGCGATAGATCAATAGTAAGATGAATCACAAAATTTTGAATTTTAACTTCGGCTTGAGCTTTTTCAACTGGCATTTATTGCCCCCTGTCTATTTCAACAATTTACCCAAGAAAGAAAAAAATGAACACAGCGTTAATAGTTGAAGATTGTTTGGTTGAGCGCACAGCGATCGCCTTGATTTTAAACCGTGCTGGCTTTAAAGTTCAAGCCATTGACAATGGGGAGGAAGTTCTAGCCAAAATTGCTAGTTGTCAGCCTGATGTTATTATTCTCGATGTTATTCTTCCAGGACGAAGTGGGTTTGAAATTTGCCGTTATCTCAAAGCTAATCCAGAAATCAGCAAAATCCCGATTATTTTCTGCTCTAGCAAGGCAACTGAACTCGATAAGTTCTGGGGACTCAGGCAGGGTGCTGCTGCTTATCTTACTAAACCATTGGCTGACAATGAGCTACTCCAAACAATTGGGCAACTAGTTCCAGCTTAAATTTCATTATAATTCAGAGGGAACACACTCAAATGGCATCTAATCTTTCCATCAAGTCAGGAGAAACAGCTTTATTTTACGGTAATGCTAAACCAGCACCCCCCGAGCAACCGTCTTCTGACTCTACGTTAGCTGAACAACAACAATTTTTGCGATTAAATATTAGTCCTGAGACAGTTGCCCTGCTACCAATTAAGGAGCTGAGCGAAGTATTGAACATTTCCACCGAGCAAATTACACCCATGCCCTATATGTTGCCCTGGATTATGGGTACTCATAATTGGCAAGGCAATATTCTTTGGCTAATAGATTTGGGATACTTAATCGGGCTTCAGCCTTTAGGTCAACAAGTCTCGGCTTCAAGCTATACGGCAGCAATTTTACAGTTTCGGTTTCCCAATAGTAACCAAGCAGTTGGAGTAGTTGTTAATCAAGTAGGAAACATTGAACGCTTGAATATAAATTCAATTCAACCTCCTTCTTTATCCCCTGAAAATAAAGAATTGGCAAAGTTGTTACAGGGTTATTGGTTAAAGTCCGAACAAGAATTACTAGCAGTTTTAAAGCCAGATGCTATTGTGCAAGCAATATCTCAGACCACAAATTAACTGGTGCTGCACTAGCAAATATGGTTACTTTCAATTTTCTCATCTCTACTATATTTTCATCCATAGTCAACTCAAATTTATATAGTTAACCTAGGTAAATTCCATGATTACTAATCTCTTAGACTCAGATTATTCTGATAAGAGCGATCGCGATAATTCAACTACTAAAAATTCTACAGCCAGAAAGACTACAATTCCTAATCCTAACTTTTCTAGTTATTCCGAAACTAACCCTGCAATCGTCAAAGATAGCTCTTTAGGAAATCGTGTCACTAGTTACTGGAGACAAATAAGTTTACGACGCAAAGCAACTTTGTTTGCCGTAGCGATCAGTATAATACCGATGGCAGCAGTAGGGGGAATTGCTCATCATTTGGCAAGTCGTTCCTTGAGCCAACAAATCATTAGCGATCAAGAAAGTCGAACTTTAGATATTGCTCAAAAAGTCAGTCTTTTTACCAATCGCATTGTTAGTGATGCCAATTCAGTTTCCAGTTCACCTTTCTTAGCTGATCCACAAGTCAAAGAGATAACCACAGATAAACAAAAAATAGCATTTCTCAACGATTTTATTGCCAGCCACACATTAGAAAATTACGATAGTGTTGCCGTTTTTGATACTGATGGCAATCTAATGCTTCAGTCTCAATTTTCTCCAATCACTGCTCAAGAAAATCATAGTAATCATGATTACTTTCAACGAGCAATCTCTTTGAAAAAACCTGTGGTTAACGATCCAGAGATTCATTCGCCTTCAAACAAAAGTAACTTGGTGGTAGCTGCTCCAATTTTAGATACCCAGACTAATGAAGTACTTGGAGTTGTGCGTTTACAAATGCCTCTCAAAAATTGGCAGGAAATTTTTAAATATGTTCAAGCAGAAGGCTGGGAATACAAGTTAATTGATAGTGACAGATACATTTTTGATAGTGATGAATCAGAATTTGTCAATGCTCCAGTAGCAAAAGATCTAGACAAATTTGTTAAGCTACAAACAAAAATTGATACTAAAAGAAACAGTCAAAACCGAGAGTCAGGTTTGATTGCTACTGATATTCTGCTAGATAAAAAAATTGATGAGGGTAAAAATGGTCAGGAAGAAGTACTAACAAGTCTTGCTCCGATCACCAATATTTCAGGAGTAAAATCTCCAGGCTGGGAAATTGCCTTATCTCGTCCAGTAAATGATGCGTTTGCCCCCTTGAGACAATTACGTATAACTTTGCTCCTGGGTAGTGGTGTAACTGCTCTAATTATAGGAGCGATCGCTGCTATAATTACCCGTCGAGCTACCCTACCAATTATTCAAGCAGCAGTAGCAGTTAAAAAAATTGGTCGAGGAGCATTAGATACGAAGCTGGAGATTCAGGGAGCAGATGAGATAGCTGTTTTGGGAATTAATATTAACAAAATGGCTAAAAGCTTAAGGACATTTGTGCAATATCAAACAGAAGAAACCGAGCGTTCTGAGCGACTCAAAGAGTTAACCCTTAAACTTTCGCGAGTAAGTGATTCTCAAGAGTTGTTTCAAATAGCTCTGAGAGAAATTATCTTAGCTTTAAAAGTAGAGCGAGCTATTGTCTATCGCCTAGAAAAAAATGGTGTAGGTAAAATTATCGCCGAATCTACAATGGGTAAATCTCCTAGCTTTTTAAAGGAAAGTAATACTAATTTAGAATATCTCGATCAGCTGTTTGCCGATCACAAATTAGATAAAGTACAGGTAATTTCTAATATTTATCTTGCCAATCTTGAGGAAAATCATCTTCAACAGCTAGAAAAATACAATGTCAAAGCCGAACTAATCGCTCCTTTTTATGCAGGGGAAGATTGTCAGCAATTATTGGTAGTTCAACAATGTAATGAATCGCGAATCTGGCAAAAAATAGAAGTTGACTTTTTTACTCAACTTACTTCTCAAGTAGTACTTGCCTCAGAGCGAACCAAAGTACTACAACAACAAAAAAACGCCAAGGAAGAATTACAACGTCAAGCGTTAAGTTTGCTTATGGAGGTAGATCCGATTAGTCAAGGAGACTTAACTATTCGAGCTACTGTAACGGAGGGAGAAATTGGTACTCTAGCTGATTCTTATAACTCCACTGTCGAGAGTTTGCGGGAAATCGTTCTACAGGTTAAAAAATCGACTACTCAAATGACTGTATCTACCAGCAATAGTGAAAAATTTGCCCAATCTCTTGCCGAGAGAGCGACTCAACAGTCCAAGGCGATCGCTGCTGCTTTGGAGCAAATTCAAGCTATGGCAAAGTCAGTCCAGGCTGTTGCTATTAATACTGAAGAGGTGGAAACGACTTTCCAAGAAGTATTAAAAACCGTCGCTACTGGAGATGTAGCCATGGATCGCACCGTGGCAGGAATTATGGACATTCGCCAAACAGTTGCCGAAACCGCTAAGAAGGTCAAACGATTGGGAGAATCCTCGCAGAAAATTTCTAAGGTCGTCAATTTAATCGGTGGTTTTGCTGCTCAGACTAACATCTTAGCTCTTAATGCCTCTTTAGAAGCATCTCGTGTAGGAGAAGAAGAACATAACTTTGCTACGGTAGCTGAAGAAATTAGAATCCTCGCACAGCAATCGGCTGAAGCTACAATTGAAATTGAAAAAATAGTAGCCAGTATTCAGCTAGACACGAAAGAAGTGTTTAAAGCAATGGAAGAAGGTATTGAGCGAGTAGTTATTGGGACTCAATTGGTAGATGAAACCCGTCAGAGTCTTAATCAAGTTGCTATCTCCAGTCAAAAGGTAAACAGTCGAATTGCCGAAATTGCCCAAGAAACAGTTCAAGAGTCTGAGGCCAGTCAAAAAATCACTCAAACTATTGCCGAAGTTGCTTCCATAGCAAATACAACTTCAACGGATGCGGAACTAGTATCAGCTTCGACTAAAGAATTATTAGCAGTAGCGGAAGTTTTACAGGCAAGTGTAAGTCGGTTTAAAGCCTAGTAACGCTTCGCGGAAATCATAAAACTAAAAAACAGAGCCTATAGCTAATTAAAAACCTATGATTGACTCAGAAATTCGTCAACAAACCTATCAATTTTTTCTAGAAGAAGCTCCAGAGCTTTTACAGATATTGGAAACGGGATTGCTAAATTTAAAACAAAAACTTAGCCCCGCCTTGGTTCACGATTTAATGCGCTCTGCCCACTCCCTTAAGGGTGGTGCAGCCACTGTGGGACTAGATGCCCTGGCAATGATTGCACATCGCTTAGAAAGTATTTTAAGAGGACTCTATAGCGATAAAGTAGAGTTAGATACGGAGTTGGAAACCTGGCTACTCGAGGCTTATGATTGTTTAAAAGAACCATTACAACAACAGATTAATCAAGGTAGTTTTGCAGAAGAGTCGGCTTTAGTTAGTGCCGATCTTGTTTTTAGTAAAATAGAAACCCGACTGGGAGACGTTTTAAAAGAGGCAGAAAACTACATTCCCAACTCCTCTGATCTGGGAGTTGATATGGTATCTTCTATCTTTGAAGTAGATGTAGCACAGGGAATAGAACGTCTAGCGATGGTGTTAGAAAATCCTCAAAAACATGAAGTTGAGGGAGAATTACGCGCTCAGGCAGAAGTTTTTGCAGGGTTTGCCGAAATTTTAGGTTTACCTGGATTTGGTGAGATTTCTTTAGCTGTAAATGATGCTATTAATGCTCATCCCGATCGCATTTTGGAAATTATGTCCCTGGCATTAGATAATTTTCAGGTTGCTAGGGAATTAGTTTTGGCAGGCGATCGCCAATCTGGAGGCAGTCCTTCGGAGGCTTTAAAAGCACTGGGAGCGGACATCCCAAAAGAACAGAATCAGACTATTGCCAGTACTTTTGAATCTCAATTATTAACAGAAACACCAACTATAATTCATGCAAACAGTTTAGATCAGTCTTTAGATGATTTAGAAAGTTTCTTATCTCTATCAGAAATTGAAGATGGATCTCTAGATGATTTAGCAACCGAGGCAATCAAAGATTGTGAATCAGAAGTATTTATCGCAACGGAAACCGTAACTAATACAGAATTTTCTGCCACATCTTCTGCTATAGTTTCTCAGTCATCAGAAATTGAAGATAAATCTCTAGATAATTTAGCAACCGAGGCAATCAAAGATTGTGAATCAGAAGTATTTATCGCAACGGAAACCGTAACTAATACAGAATTTTCTGACACATCTTCTGCTATAGTTTCTCAGCCATTATTATTTAAAAATCCCCATAGTACAAAATCTTCTAAGCCAAAATTTTCTAACCAAAAAACCCAGATTAAATCTAAAACTAAATTTAATTCTACTCCCAACTTGAAGGTAAAAGTCAATCTTGATCGATTGGAAAGAATGAACAATTTAATAGGAGAATTAGTAATAAATCGTAATGGTCTCGCACTACAGCACGAGCATTTACAGGCAATTGTACGTAAAGTTCAGCAGGGATTAGAACAATTTCAACATTTAACTACTGCTTTGGAAGGTTTATCAGATAACACTAGCATTAACTTGAGCAGTACAAACTCTGATTCTAATCTTCCTCCCTCAACATCCCCTTCAATCAAGAATCAACTATTGAATAAAGATCGCTTATTTGATTCTTTAGAAATGGATAGCTATGGCGAGCAACATTCTTCAATTCAGACTGCATTAGAAGAGATGATGCAATTAGAAGAGGCGGTTGAAGATCTGGCTCTGTTTACTCGTCAATCTGATAAAACCATCAGACAGCAAGAGCAAATCCTGACTAAATTAAGAGATGAATTGATGTGGGCGCGGATGCTTCCCTTAGAAAATGTGTTAAACCATTTTCCACGAGCTTTGAGGGATTTATCAACTCAGTATCAAAAGCCTGTCAGCCTAGAGATGAAGGGAACAGATATTTTAGTTGACAAAGGCATCCTCGAAAAACTTCATGACCCCCTACTACATCTAATTCGCAATGCTTTCGATCACGGTGTAGAACTCCCCGAACTTCGACGCCAACAGGGTAAGCCTCCAACAGGAAATATTACTATTCATGCTGCTCATCAAGGTAATCGTACCCTAATTGAAATCAGTGATGATGGTCAGGGCTTAGATTTAATGAAAATTGCCCAACGAGCAGTAGATAAAGGTTGGTTATCCATGGCTCAATTAAGCCAAATTGATCAAGAGCAGCTACTGAATTATATTTTTGAACCAGGCTTTTCTACCGCTGATCAAGTTAGCGAACTTTCTGGACGGGGAGTTGGTTTAGATGTAGTCCGTTCTCAACTAGAAGCTATTAAAGGAACTGTTTCGGTTGACTCTTCGCCAGGAAAAGGAACAACCTTTACTTTAAGTCTGCCAATGACTTTAACCATTGCCAGATTATTAGTCTGTTCATCTGGAACAAATTTGCTTGCTTTACCAGTTGCTAGTATTCAAGAAATTATTTCTACTACAAATGTCCAAACCAAACAAGTAGGCACAGAAAGGATCATATCTTGGCGAGACGAGTTGTTGCCAGTTTATCGACTGTCCGATTTACTAGAATATCGTTATCCTACCCTCAATAATCAAAACAAAACTCTAACCAATGATTCGGCAATGTTGATAATTCCCACGGAAAAATCTAAATTTGCCCTAGAAGTTGCAGGTTTTGGTACAGAGCAAGACATGGTGATCAAACCTCTAGCTAGAGATGTTTCTCATGCTGACTATGTTTATGGTTGTACTGTTATGGGGGATGGAAATCTAATTCCGGCGCTCGATGCGGTTGCTTTGCTAGCTCATACCAAACAGCAAAAGGAGAGTAGATCTAACAATGCCATTGAACCAGTGATTAATGTTTACCAAAATTTATCAACTACTAATGTTTCTGTTCCCACAGTGTTGGTAGTTGATGACTCGGCTATGATGCGAAAAACCTTAACTCTTACCCTGCACAAAGTTGGTTATCGAGTTCTACAGGCGCGAGATGGCAAAGAAGCACTGGAATTACTATTACAAAATAGTACTGTTAATTTAATTGTTAGTGATTTGGAAATGCCTAGACTTAATGGTTTTGAGTTTCTCAATGAACTACGCAAAAATCCTCTGCCTTCAACAATTCCCGTGGTTATGCTTACTACTCGCATCAACGATAAACATCGTCAACTAGCTTTACATTTAGGAGCAAGTGCTTATATGAGCAAACCGTATATTGAACAAGAATTTCTTGACGTACTCAGAAATACTGTTAATCGCGAAGCAAATATATCTGCCTTACCTTACGCGGCTTAAGTAATCACCTAAATAATTATGTTTTTACTGACTACTAATAATTAAATACTTTTTAAATAAAACAAAATTAATCATGATAATGGAAGACTTTCAACTTAGATGTTCTTTTTGCGATCGCCTACAAAATCAAGTTGGTGAACTGATTGCGGGCGGAAAGGTTAATATTTGCGATGAGTGTGTCGGCTTGTGTAATAATCTGCTAGTAGAAAAATCGCTAAATAATGGTGATGGTAATAGTAGTAATAGCCATGGTATCGAGCAACCTAATTCTGAAGTAAATAAATCCTTTTCTTTAGCTCAACTACCCAAACCAAAAGACCTAAAACAACATTTAGACGAATATATTATTGGTCAAGAAGAAGCTAAAAAAATTCTTTCTGTAGCAGTTTATAACCACTATAAACGTCTTAGTATCCTTGAAGCTCAACGTAATCAAGTAAATCAAAATCCCATCAAGTTACAAAAATCTAACATTCTTTTGATTGGGCCTACTGGTTCAGGAAAAACCCTAATCGCCCAAACTCTTGCTCAACAGCTTCATGTACCTTTTGCCATAGCCGATGCCACCACTCTTACCGAAGCAGGCTATGTTGGTGAAGACGTAGAAAATGTACTGTTACGATTACTACAAAATGCTGATTTAGATGTAGCCGAAGCAGAAAGGGGAATTATCTATATAGACGAAATTGATAAGATTACGCGCAAAAGCGAAAATACCTCAATTAGTCGTGATGTCTCGGGAGAAGGGGTACAGCAGGCACTATTGAAAATAGTAGAAGGTACTGTAGCTAACATAGCTCCCCAAGGAGGACGCAAGCATCCTAATCAAGAATGTATTCAAATTGACACTAGTAATATTTTATTTATCTGTGGTGGTGCTTTTGTTGGTCTAGAAAAAATTATCGGACAACGCAGTCATAAAAAATCGATTGGGTTTGTCTCTAGTGAAAAAGTTAAGTTACATCCAACTCAAGAAGATAATCTGATGCAGCATCTTGAATCTGATGATTTGGTTAAATTTGGCTTGATTCCTGAACTTATAGGAAGATTACCGATAGTAACAACCTTAAATTCCCTCAAAGAAGAAGCTTTGCTGGATATATTGACTCAGCCTCGCAATGCCTTAACCAAACAATATCAAGCACTTTTGCGTATCGATAACGTTGAGCTAGAATTTGAAGCAAATGCTTTAAGAGCGATCGCTTCAGAAGCCTATCGACGCAAAACTGGTGCAAGAGCTTTACGCGGAATAATTGAGGAATTAATGTTAGATCTGATGTATGAATTACCTTCTCAGAAAAATGTTAGCCATTGCCTGATTACTGGAAAAATGGTTTCAGAAAAATATCCCCACTCTGAAGTATTACTTCATTCTACCTATATGTCTAAGCTGGCAGGATAATTTTATTGAGGTTTTTAATGAATTTCCGTTTATTAAATCTTAGGTAAGTTTAATAAAGAAGTGGTTCTCTAGCGATCGCTTCTAAGCCAACTTTAGTTAACAGTTGCTCCCAATGCTCTGCGAAAATAGGGTTTTTTGGTTGAGCTTTTCTTAACTCAGCTAAATGATGTAGAAGATCGTACCAAATTCCCTGTTGTGATAATAAACATACAGACTGGTGTGAGACATCTAATTTTGTTGACTGCGCTAAACTTGAATCAAGCTCTACTCTTTTAATCGTTCCTACCACTTGAGGATCGTCTGGCTCTAATTCTTGCCCACAAATCAATACTAATGACCATTGATAATTTTTATCTATCTCTAACGGTTGGGCTGCTTGAGAAAGAGAAATACCAACTGCTCCCGCTGATCGCTCTGGTAGTGATATGGTTGTTTGGTAATAAAAATCTCCATTAAGATTTTTGATACTAAAAAAGGCTTTTTGAGCAGAAGTTTGAGGGATATGAACAAAAATAGTAGGATGTGATGCCAGGGTAAGACCAAAATCGCTACTAGGAATTAAAGGTGTTAAGGACGCTTGTTCGGTATTCAAAAAACACTGAGCATTGCTTCTAGAGCCACCAGGAGTAGTTCTTTGGGGAATTTCTCGCTCTGGCAGTTGAAATTTTGACTCCCGTGAAAAGTCTGGACATAAAATATTTCCAATAGATATGAGTGAAGCAAAAAACAATTGAGGCATAATTATGTGGTTGTTATTCATCTCTTAATTGTTTGATTTTCACGGTTTTCAATCATCATAGGGCGATCTAGACAAAAACCAAGTAATACTTTTTTAAGCTTAAATCCAATTGCCGATTAAAACAAAAGCAGCCCAGTATACTGGATGACTGTATTCTCCCTTGAGAAGAGATAGTTGGGCGCGACGCAAAGCTTCGGCTCTAGTTACTCCAGGCTGTCCTAAATATTGGTAAAATTCGCTCATGAGTCGGGTAGTTGAGCGATCGCGTACCGCCCATAAAGTTCCCAAGGTGCTACTTGCTCCTGAACGTAACGCTAATCCAGCTAATCCTAAAGTTGCTCGGCGATCGCCTTTGGCGGTTTGACAAGCACTTAAAACTAGTAATTCAATCCGCTTAGATCGATCTGTTCCTCTGGAGCGAATTAAGGTATCAAATTCTTTGACGTTAATTTTGCCATTCCAAGTGAGAATAAAAGTATCTTGCGCATTGCTGCTAAATTTACCATGAGTAGCCAAATGCAATACAGAAAAACTCCGTTCATCAATCGTATCTTGTAAATTAAGCTGGGTAAAATCTTGATTTAAGAGTATTTCGGATTCAATTTGAGTATCGATTTTGTTTAACTCTTGTTTGACTCCAGGTAAAGCCAGATAGCCTTGGTTAGCTTCACTCAATCCCGCAGCGATCGCCTGAATTTTTTTAGTTGCCAAATTTTGCGGTTGTAATAGCTGTAATCCTGGACTAATCGCGATCCGATATTTTTCTAATAGGTATTGTTTACCGTCATAGAGAGCAGCCATCGGCAAATTTCGGAGGCTACCGTCTAAGACAAACACTAAAGTTTTAATCCTAAATTCTTCTAGCTGAGAAACCGCAGGCTCAATTAACCAACTGTATGCCTGCTGATAAAGCTGTAAACGTTCTGCTTCAGCATAAGCGGGATTTAGAGACTGTCGCATACGCCCTAAAATCGACTCTACTTGTGCCTGATTCTGATAAGTTGTGTAGTTGTGCAGAGGTTGTCCTGGTATGGAGATAATTACCTCTAAACGATCTGGCAAAATAATGGGATAAATAACGGCTGCTTGGGGATCAATTGTTTCAAGTTGCTTTGACTGGGTTTTTAAACAGGCTTCGCGAAAAAAATCATCTAATTCAGCCAGTTGCAGCGCTTCAATAACCTGACGGGCTTTTTTAAGGTTAACTTCAGCTATTGGTTTTTGAGGCTTAGTTGGGGTTAATAATAAGGAAACTAGCTGACGATAAGTCGGTTCAATAGTTTCGCTAAAAGAAAATTGGGTTTCAGGATTAGTGGCACTAAGATCGCTGCGGAGAGTTTGCAGAGTATCAAAAGCTAATTCATAAGAGGCAGTAGCTTGGCTGATATTTCCCTGCTGTTGGTTTAGTTTACCAAGTTGCCAAGCAGCGCGGGCGATAATTTCTGAAGCATTAATTTGCTGAGCGAGTTCTAAGGCATTACTTGTAATGGTTACAGCCTTGTTCTGTTGCTGAGGAGCAATTAATTGACCTAGTTGAGTTAAAACTAAAGCTTGAGCGCGGACATCTTTTAAAGTTTGAGCTTCATCAAGAGCATTTGTTAGAGTTTTTTCGGCTAAAGTCAGGTAAGAATTACTGCTAGTTTGCTGTTCTTTGAGGACAATTTCTAGCTGTGCCAAACTTTCGGCAAAGTTAACCGCAGCATAAATCGATGCTCGACTGGGAGGTAATTGGTTGAGATTAGTTTTAACTTGGGGAATTAAAGCGATCGCCTTTTGGGGCTGTTTTAGTTGAAGATTAAGGCGTAACAAATTAAGCTGGCTATCAAGTTTAACTCTTTGGTTGGTGGTGTTTTCAGCAGCTAGTTGGTAGTATTTCTGGGCTGCGGTAAAATTTTGGGCTGTTCGAGAAACATTGCCTAAACTAAATAAAATGCTGCTCTTGTCTAGGGGTGGATTGAGTCGATCGGCGATCGCTAAACTTTGTTGCAATACCGCTTGAGATTCTGATAGCTTGCCTACAGTTTGTAATGCTGTACCCAAACTTTGTAAACTCTGTACCTTAAAGGGAGAATTTGACTGAGTTTGTAATTCTTGCTCAACGGAATTCAAAATAGTTTCTGCTCTGCCGTACAGTCCTAATCGCCGTAAAGCCTGAGACTGATTAATTTTACTGCCTAATATTCCCTTTTGATCCTTAAGGGTTTGATATGCTGCTTCTGCTTGCTGCCAAGTTTCAATTGCTGCTTCAGTTTTACCAGTAGAGCTTTGTAGATGTCCTTGGATGTTTAAAACTTGAGCTTGAATAGCTGCTTCTGGCTTTGATTGCTGCAACAGCTCAAGACAAAGAGCGATCGCTGTTTCTGCCTGTTCCCACTGTCCTAATGCTTGTTGTGCCAAAGAAAGATAGCTCAAACTCCAGGCTTGATTTGCCAAGTCTTGTTGTTGAGCATAAGCGGTGGCTGCCTGTTGCCAAACTGCTGCTGCATCGGTAAATTTTTCGGCTGCGTATAAAAATCTGCCTTCATTTAATAATGCTTCAGGAGTATTCTTGGCGATCGCCGTTTGAGTAATAGAAGCAACAGAAATCTGAGATTGTGCTGCTGGTACTATGCCTACTACTAATAAAAAAGTCAATAAAGCCAAACACCAGCTAGAAATAAAGCGAGCGCGTATTTTCATTTTTCTTGACACTCAAAAGTGTTTTGCCATTTAGGTTGAGAAGAGGCAGAAGCGATTAATTCTACTTTACCGCGCTCGTTAACAACCCAATTTTGAGCCTCAACAATAGCGGAAGATGTTGCCCAACTGTGATGGTTTTTATCTATCTCTGGAGTCTGACCCAAAGGTCGCAAATCTGTCCAAAGTGTCTCTCCCACGATATACTGGCTAGGATCTTCGGGTATTCCTCCTTTACCGATAGAAACAAACACATTGTCTCGATCCGCTGTACAGCCTGTGGTAATTTCTTGAGAGCGATCGCTAATGATTTCAGGTAGCTTGACAATGCCATTTCTATTTTCAGTTGTTTCAATCTTGACATTACCATCGATGCCAAATTGAGAACTCGCACTAATCTCGCTATTAGAATCTAAAAACAAACCTTGAGTAGCAATATCTATATTCCCCCCAGCCCCCAAAACTGCATTGGCTCTAATATCGCTGTTGTTTCTAGCTGTTAATACATCAGTATTAATATTAATATCTCCACCGCCTCCCGTACTATCCTGAACGCTGGTACTAAGCAAACTTTGATTATCTAAAGACAAAAGATCGCTAGTTAAGAAAATATCACCGCCACCTGTCCGTTCAGAAGTAGCAGTAATTTGACTATTGTTGCTTTCTAATCGCCCTGCGGTGATGATAATGTTGCTAGCTTCACCCGTACCGCTACTATTAGCGGAAATTTGAGAGCTACTAGTCAACTCTAGAAAATCCGTGACAATGGCGATCGCGCCACCATCGCTGCTACCTCTAGTATCGACGTTGATTTGGCTACCATTACGAGCGATTAAAGAATTTTGAATCTGGAGGTTGATGTTGCCTCCACCTGCGTTGGCAGTGGCAGCCGTAATACTGCTCGCTTCATCGGCAGCACTATCTAATAATAGTGAATTGGCTTCAATTTGAATATTTCCTGCTTTTCCTGAGCCTGGGGGAACATCTGGGTTGCGACTAGAAAAATTACTGGCGTTAATCGTCGCTCCATCTAAGAGCAATAGGCGATCGCTAACCTGGCTAATATTACCACCATCTCCCGTACCAAAAATAGCATTGGCAAATAGACCACTTGCCCCCTGTGCTGATGCTCCAATTAGTTCTACAGATTCACTAGCATTAATAACTATTTCTCCCCCATCCCCTGCGCCTGCGGTACTAGCTGCGATCTGACCTCCTCCAGTCACTAATAAATTGCCTGTGTCGATAGTTAAATTACCTCCATTGCCAGTGGCATCAAGCTCAACAGGTACAAATAAACCACTAGGACCAAATTGCGAACTGCCAGCAATCTCTATCTCTTGAGCCGTAATCAATAACGCTCCTGCATTTCCCTCCCCCAAAGTAGCTACAGAGATTTGCGCCCCGTCTGAAATTGACAGGCGATCGCTATTAATGGTTAAATCTCCTCCAGTACCTGTTCCCCCTGGTTCAACTGAAGCTAGCAAAGCACTGGGACGAAAAGCTGAATCACCGCTCAAATTAATCTCATTAGCTCGAACGATTATATTTCCTGCATTTCCCTCTCCTAAAGTAATTGAATTTATTTGCGCTCCTTCAGTAATTTCTAGTAATTCGGTATCAATAGTTAAATTACCTCCATTACCTATCGCTCCATCCTCCACATTAGCAAGCAAGCTACTGGGAAAACCATCTACTGATTCTCCAATTAGTTTAATTTCATTGGCACTAATATTTAAAACTCCTGTATTTCCATCACCAAAAGTAATAGTTCCAATTTGCGCCCCATCAGTAATTTCTAGCAATCCAGTTTCAACAGTTAAATTACCTCCATTACCCGTCACATCTGTTTCCACATTAGAAAAAAAACCGCTAGCTCCTAATGGCGAATCTCCCACTAGTTCTATTTCTCTTGCTGTTACTGTTAATGCCCCCGCATCACCATCACCAAAAGTATTAATTCCCACTTGCGCCCCTGCGCTAACCAACAAACTTTGGGTATCAATAGTCAAATTACCTCCATTGCCACTAGCTCCAGGAGCAACGTCGGCAAATAAACCGCTAAAAAAAGGATTATCGACTGAAGTTCCCTTTATTTCAACTGCTTCTGTTGCCTTTACGGTTAAGTTACCTCCTGCCGAATTACCTAAAGTATTGCTGAGAACTGCCGAACCACCTTCTAGTTCAATGCGTCGCCCCTGTAGCTGAATATCTCCTCCCCCATCCCCACTAGCATCTATTGAAGCAGCTTGAGATAAACTAATATCTTGAAAGCTGTCTACTCCTTGGTAACTAAACTGCCAGCCAAGCTCGATAGGAGTAAGCCCAACTAATTCATTACTACCGACGCTGCCAAGCTCGATCTTGCCATCTTCAGCAGTCAGATTGCCTCCCTCTAGAACAACATTGCCACCAATTAGAGCTAAAGTTTGATTTGCCTCTACTCCCAGCCCTTCGGGTCGATTATCGCGATCAATACTAAAGGTATCGGGATCGATGCTCAGATTGTTTCCCGAACCTGTTACTTTAATTTCTCCTGCATTTACCCCATACTGCAAACCAACAGGAATATTAACCGTCAACAAAGGTGGTGCTTGGGGATCGACCGCGCTAAACTCGCTGCCGTCGCCAAACTGTATACTCTCAGCAGTAGAGCCAATAAAAGAGCCGCCAATATTTAAAGCTGCATTTTCACCAAACACAATGCCGTTGGGATTGAGCAAAAATAAATTAGCCGTACCGTTAGCACGCAGCAAACCATCAATATTAGATATTCCATCCCCCGTAACTCGGCTAATAATGTTAGCTATGTTGTCAGCATTATTAAAAAAAGCTGTATTGCCCGTCAGAACCGAAAACTGTTCAAAGCTATGAAAAAGATTCTCCCCAGCAGTTGTACCCCCTGTAATTTCGGTAATATTAGCTTCAGAATTAACGGCAGAATTATTAGGCAAAGTATTATCGGGTATGACTTGAGCAGTAAGGGGTAATTTCGTTCCTGCTAATAAACTCAAAAAAATAGATAGAAATAAAAATGTGTTAATTTTACTTCTTTGCCAAAGCTGCTGATAGAAATTGGTAATGGCTGGCATCTTCTTACGATCTATACTGCCGACAAATTTAATATTACTTTGAAATGTCTGGTTTATCTTTCTTCTGGCTGAAGACCCTCACGTCCCGATTTGGGGATGAAAGCCAGCCAGGGTTTATCTTTTTGTGAGAGAAGACCTTCATATTCTGTGAGGGATGAATCGCGACGCGGAGGACGGACGCGCCAGCTAATCCTTTAGGGCTAGTCATGCGCGGAAACCGCCGACAGGCGTTATTAAACAGTTAATAAGAAACTCACAAACCTTTATATAACAATGCTCCTGACTGTTGTAGAATACCTGTACTTGGAAGAAGATTAAAAGGCTCGCTAAGTAATTAAATTAAAAACAATTGCATTGCGGTCGGTGCGCCCGTGATTAAGCGGACGGGCGCGGTCTTGGGGGTTTCCCCCATAAGCGACCCGTCCAAGAAACAGCCCAGTGATGGCGTTCTGGCAGGGGCGAAAGCCTAGTTAAGAGTCTATATGGGAATCCCTCGCCTCTGGCGACGGGAGGTTCAAAGCTTCACAATTCACATACACTCGATTGCTCTTACTCTTTAACAATGAGAATTGCTGTTTTAAGAGACTTTAAAAACAGGACTTGACAAAAAATAAATTAGACCTCTCCAGAAATTAAATTTTAACCACGATTTTGCAAGGGTTTTAGCTTAATTATTGGAGAGATCTATTGTCTTAACTTGTCAGCAATGGTTAACCGACAACTAATAGCTATTTGGTGATACTTGTATTGTGGTAGAAAAACTTAATCAGGAAAAATAATGCGCTCAGGGGTGGTAGGAGGGGTGGTAGGAGGGGTAATAGGAGGAGTGGTAGGAGGGGTAGTAGGAGGAGTGGGAGTGGTATACTTTAACCAGGTAGAAGTATCAGACCCTGCTGTGCTATCAAACCCACCAGAACCAGAAAAATCGCTAATTGTATTGTGATCGTGCCAAGTTAGTTTATTTGGCACTAAATTAGTATTCTGTGAAGCATAAGCACGACTCAAAATATTGCTTGGAGAGCCAATCTTGCTTTTCTTTAGAGCCATTTGAACATTACCCTCGACCAGGCGAACGTAGAAGTCTCCTGAAGAAAGGTTCTTACCAGAACTTAGGTCTGATTCATAACCATCGGAGTCTGTACTATCTACTCCAGTACGATTGCTTCCTCCTATGCTGTTGTTGCTATCTTGGTAAACTTCAACTTCGCCAGTTCCACCTTTGTTCTTCCAGTTTAAACCTAGGTCTTCTCCCTTGGGCTGATAAACAAGAAAGTAGTCAGACTGAGCATCACCATCAGCTTCTATTTCTAAATAGTATTTTCTAGATTCACTACTCCAGTTTTGTCTAAGGTCTAATTCAAAGTAAAAGTATTCATTATCTGCTCCTACAGAGTAAGTTTTAATGTCTGTATCGCCATGTCCTGAGTCATTAGGATTCCAGTTTTCGTATAAATCTCCCTGATAGTTTTGACAAGAAGTATCTGATTTACCGTAATATTTACCATCACTATTACAATCAGTCATGGTAGAACCTACGCTCCAACCACTGATAGGAGCAGCCTGAGCAACAGAACTAACAAAACAACTAGCTGTAGCTAAATAACCGATAGTAAAAATTTTAGATAAGTTTTTAAACATTATTATATTAATGATTGTATTAATTTGTTTTACATATCTAACTTAACTTACTACATTAATTTTTAGGTGAAGCTTGTATGAATTTATAATTCTATTTTGTCAAAATCAAGTGATTTTTCTGGCTGTTTTCTGCCAAATTATCTGCGGTATTTACTGATGCTGACTTAGATATCTTCTACACTTTCTACATTATCCACTTCCCAAACAGGCTCAAGTATCCCTGTCGATGCTTTCCAATTCTCAAATTCCCCACCCTGTCCGTATATATTAAAATTACCGTTAAGTTCGGTAGCACCTACTGTTTCGCTTTCTCCAGGCAGTTCTGGAATCGAAAAAACACTATTATCAATAGTTGTTGCTCCAGTTATATCGACACTTGAACTATCTAAATCTGCCGACTCGCTGGCTAAATCGCTTTGCCAGCTACTTTCACTGTAAATAGCTTGTTCAGGGGCAGCATTGCTTTCCAGCTCTGCCAATTCAGCATCAACAGACTCCCCTGTCTGCCACCACCTAATACGAGAACCGCCAGAACCTCTGCGTGCCACCTCATCAAGAGATGAGATGCTCAATAACTTTGCTAGGGCTGCATCTAACTGTGTACCTGTCGGGCTTTGACCGTTAAAAGTTTCTTGATATAGTAATCCCAAAGCTTCTCGAAGATCATTGTTCCATTCGGTTCGCTGACCGTCATCCGCAGAACTAACTGTGGTAGCTAAAGTAAAAAGCTGTAAATCGGTGGCATTTTCGATATTTTCCTTCAGTTCAGTCGGCGAATCATCTAACCAGTCATTAATTTGACCTTTTAAAGGCTCTTCTAACTTATCAAAATAAAATTTATCTAAATCCGCTAAAGCTTTTTGCTCGTCTGAAGCTCCTTTAATGGCTTCTTCGGTTCGTTTATCGGGGTTGTCTTTATTTTCCTCGACTTTACCCAGAGTTATTTGAATTGCTTCGCGTTGCTTTTGGGATTCTTCCTCGGCTTTTCCTTCTAACTCTGACCATAGCTCTGGATCTAGCTCTTTAATAGCATCTCGTTCTGATGCAAGTCTTGCTAATCCCTCATCTAAATAACCCGTCAGCAAATTTTCCAGAGGAGTCAAATCGGGATCAGGACTAGTCCAATCGATAGTTTGAGTTGTTTCCTTTACATCTGCCTGTAACTGAGATATGCGATCCCAGCCAACTCCATCTAACAGTCGCAGATCTAAATCGGAAATTTCAATTCTTTGTCCCTGTTGGAGAAGGGGACTGGTAACACCACGCGAATCGCCATCTTGCCAGTGACTAGCTTGAAACCCATCATTAGAAATTCCTGTAGCAAAGTCCCCCAGGTTGTTATCTCCTCCATCAAGAGAAAAATAGGTTTGCCCTCTAGTCCAGTCTGGAACGCCCAACTGCGAGCTAGCCTCAGAATAGCGTAGCAAATCCATTGGAGAAACATAATCTAAATCTTGGTCGGTAATACTACCTTCTTCAGCCAAGAGATCAAAAACATCAGTACCACTAATAAAACCTAAAACATGAGAGATCTCGTGTTTGGCAACAGTCAACAGATCGTATTTATCACCAGGAACTCCTGAATTGGAATCAAAGTGCCAAGGAGCAGAGTTACTAACGCGAATGCTGGCATCAAAGTCACCGTCATTACCGTCAATTAAGTTTAATGCTTTGGCATTGGAGCGAGTTAGCCAAATTGTATTGGCTGAGTCAACTTCACTAGTTTCGCCCCAAGTGTTGGTGTCAGAATTATATGTCTCTCGCAGATACTCAAAACTACTACCTGGTTCTAAATAACTAACAGCACTCTGATCATCAGGTGAACTGCTGTCTGAATTAAATTTATTGAGAAAATCAGTGTATTGTACCCTGGTCATACCTGGACGAGATCCTGCTAAAGCTGCATCGGGTAATGCACCATAATCAACATAAATATTGAGCGTGGCATCATCGGTGACCACATCAAGAATGTCGCTATCAACGCGCTCAACCGACCAAGCATCAGCAGCTTCCCAAAAAGCTGACATGACTTCAATTGGTGTGCCGTCAGCGAAAGTAAAGTTAAAAGATACCATAATAAGCGTATGTTATGTTAGATCAAGACTACAAAATATACTCTCATAAAGTTGGCTTCCAAGGGAATTACAGAAGATGAACTTATAGAGGAATTTCACGGTACAGCTTTGTTGTTTAGCTAGTTTAAACATCAACTCAATCACTTCTAGACCTGATTTTTTATCCAAAGCTGCGGTAGGTTCATCGGCTAAAATAATTTTAGGATGAGCAACTAAAGCACGAGCGATCGCACCTATATCAATTAAGCCAAGGATTGATATAAACGTTTTTGCGAAAATTCTTTTAATTCCATTAACGAAAGAGACTGAGAATTAAGCAGAAATATATCTCCTCTCAATCGCTGATGTACTCTTACGGCAGTATCAAACAAAGCGTCACGTTAACAGAGATTGCGCCTGTATATGAACCCTCTAAGATACAAGAAGAGTTTAAAGTAAAAATAGATTTAAAACCGCTTTGCAGTTAGCTATGAGCTTACATAACATAACAGTAAGAATAATTGCTATAACTGTTAAATCTGGCTTAAAGCTTATAGCTTAGAGCTTATCTTCCAGATAATTATCAAGAAGAGACAAAATTACCTGGCGTTGTCGTAACTGGTGCTTGGACGACTGTAAAAGAACAAATGCCTGCAACCTATGCTGAAGCGATCGCCGCTCGCGGTTATGCAGTTTTGGCTTTTGATTTCCGTAATTGGGGAGAATCGGGCGTAAAACAGCGTCAGCTAGAAAATACTGCTAATAAGACTCAAGATATTATCGCTGCTGCTAATTATTTAACGACACGTCCTGAAGTAGATAGCGATCGTATTGCTGGGTTGGGAATTTGTGCCAGTGCAGGATATATGGCAAATGCAGCAGTACAAAGTGAAGACATTAAAGCGATCGCCTTAGTTGCCCCTTGGTTACATAACCGTGAAATTGTTAACGAAACCTACGGCGGTGCAGAATCGGTACAAAGTCTAATCGATACCAGTCGTAAAGCCCAGGCTAAATATGAAGCCACAGGCGAGTTATCTTTAGTACCTGCTGCGAGTATGACAGATAAAAACGCTTTGATGTATCAAGCACCCTATTATACAGAAGCAGATCGTGGAATGATTCCTGAATATGTAAATGAATTTAATCTAGCTTCTTGGGAAGGTTGGTTAACCTTTGATGCTATTAAAATTGCCGATAATTTAACTAAACCAGTTCAAATCGTTCACTCGGAAGCTGCTGCTATTCCTCAAGGCGCACATGAATTTTATAACCGTCTGCCAGGTGAGAAAAACGAACTTTGGTTAGAAAATATTACTCAGTTTGATTTCTATGATTCTCCTGAAGCTGTTAACACTGCTAGCGATGCGGTGGCAAAATATTTCCAGCAGACACTGTAATCAGCTGATATTACTACGAAGAATCTAATTTAAAATCTAAAATTGTTTTCACTCAATCAGGCAGGTAGGGTAATTGAACATTAAATAAATATTGACTGATAAATGGTAAATGCTCAATGATCAATGAAATGACTTCTATGTTTTCTTCTGATCTAAACGGGCTGCTGCTTCCAATGCTGCCTTATTTCTTGCTCTTTGGGCATATTGTTGTAACTGTTTGATTGCTATTCCACTGATAATACTCAGATCTTCTAAAGCAATTCCTCGTATTAACATTTCAATACACCAAGTTTGTCTAGCTTGCTCAATGGTTGGTCGTTTTCCTTGAGGGGTTAATAAATCTGAGGTTAATTTTTGCCAGAGCTTTTGTAACTCAACTGCGGTTATGGCTTCATTGGCATCGTTGAGGAATATTGCTATTTGTTCATCTTTACGGCTTTTCAACCACTGAATTAAGGGATTGAGAGTATTTGAACCGTAGCGAAAACCCATTACCCATTGATTAAGGGGAACTTGTCGCTTTATACCATAATTAATTTGTAATATATGTTGTTGTGGTTCAACTACCGAATGCGATCGCTCTAAATGTAAAATTTCTTCAAGTGTTAAACCAGCCCCAAATAAAACATATACTAGGGCATATTCTTGTCTTCCTGCTCTTTTAGCTTTACGAAACAGGGATCTGACTAAGCTAGCAGGCAAATCCGCCACTATTTCCTCAGATTGAACAGGAGTATCATTAGTTTGGTTAATGCTTTCTGAGTTAGTAGATGTAGTCAACGCACCCTGTAAAAATAGTTGCACCAAACTAGTTAAAAAATCATCCTGCTCATCCCAAAATGTATACCCATCAGTAGTTGATTCAACAATAAAATAGCCTAAGAGTAAAAAATTAAGCAGTTTAACTATTTGTTCAGAAGTTAAACGACTTTCTAAACCTTCGGCAATGATTACTTCTTCTAGATAATTGGCTACATAGCGACTAGCTTCATTTAACCCTTTACCCAAAGCCAAGCGATTTTCTTGCGGATAGTTACCCGCCTCACCCACAATTGAACGAACTAGATCTGGTGCTTTATCAAGGGTACGTAAACTTTCTTGAGCATATTCTTGTAAAAAATCCGCTATATTATCTTGACTATTGGCTTGTTCAACTAAAGAATGAACCAATTTAGCAAATACTGCCGAATCTTCAATCACTGCTAAGAGCAAACGGTACTTATTACCAAAATTACGAAATAGTGTAACTTCGTTTACTTGGGCGCGTTCTGCAACCGCTTTCGTAGTAGTTTCAGTCACACCTCTTTCCGCAAATAAATCTAAAGCAGCTTCAATTAAACGGGCTTTGGTGGACTTTCGGGGATTAGACATATAAAACGCTTGGTGTGAATTGGCTTCGTTTAAATTAACTGACTGTTAGCTATTAAAAAAATTAAGCCTACTTCCAAATCATGGATAAATGATAAATGATAAATGAAGTGACTTCACTTATTCGGTCTTCATAAAGTACACTAGCAAAGTACAACAGATTAAGTGCTGTTGCTTAAGTCGATAGCGATAAAAGCTGCACACTTGGTTCTAAGGGGCAGAAAACATTGATATCTCTACCCGACTAATTAGGAGGATTGCCAGCTTGTCTACTCGTGTGATTATAGTTCGTCATGGACAAAGTACTTACAATGCGCAAAAAAGAATTCAAGGTCGTTGTGATGAATCTGTATTAACTGAGAAAGGGCTTGTAGATGCTCAAACAGTGGCACAAGCACTTAGTGAGATTCAAATTGATGCTTTTTATTGTAGTCCTCTACAGCGAGCTAAACGAACAGCAGAAGTGATTCATGCTAGTTTAGCTAATCCTCCTAGTTTGCAGCCTACAGATAAGTTGTTAGAAATTGATTTACCTCTGTGGGAGAAATTACAAAAAGATCAAGTACGCTCTCAGTTTGCCGATGCTTATCGTCAGTGGCACACAAACCCCCAGGAATTTAAAATGATTTTAGAGGATGGTAAGGAACACTATCCTGTCCTAGATCTTTATCAACAGGCACAAGATTTTTGGCGAGTAACAATTCCCCAACATCAAGGCAAAACAATTTTGATTGTTGCCCATAATGGTATTAATCGTTGCTTAATTATGACTGCTTTGGGGATAAAAATCGATCGCTATCACTCCATTCAACAGTCTAATTGTTGTTTTAATATTCTTAACTTTAGTGGTGATTTTGGCGAGGCAGTCCAGTTAGAATCTCTCAATCAAACTTCTCATTTAGGTGTTACCCTGCCTCCTACCCGTCCTAACCATTCAGGCCCTCGTTTGTTGTTAGTACGTCACGGAGAAACCAACTGGAACAAAGAATCACGTTTTCAAGGTATTAGAGATATTCCTCTTAACGATAATGGTCGTTCTCAGGCACGGAAAGCTAGTACATTTTTAGAGAATATACCAATTGATTTTGCTGTGTCTAGCTCGATGCTACGTCCCAAAGAAACCGCCGAAATTATTTTAGAACCACATTCCAATGTCACCTTAGAAACGACCACAGGATTAATTGAAATCTGTCATGGTTTATGGGAAGGAATGTTAGAAACAGACATTAAAGCCGAATATCCCGATTTGCTACAACAGTGGAAAGACAAACCTGAAACTGTACAAATGCCAGAAGGTGAAAACTTACAACAAGTATGGGATCGGGCGATCGCAGCTTGGAATAAGATTGTTGCTGAACATAGCAATACTGATAGTCCCACAACAGGATTAGTAGTAGCTCACGATGCCGTTAATAAAGTCATTCTTTGTTATTTATTAGGTCTACAACCACATAACTTTTGGGGAATTAAACAAGGTAACGGTGCGGTTAGTGTGATCGATTATCCCGATGGTGCAACAGGCAAACCTGTTGTGCAGGCAATCAATATTACTACTCATTTAGGCGATGGCAGTATTATCGATAAAACCGCAGCAGGAGCATTGTAAAAAAAATAATTGTTTAGCTAGAAGTGAGTAAATATCTCATATCATGTAAATTGACGATTATACTGTTTTAGTATTTAGCTATTATCTATTAGTTTGTTTTTCTAAAGTATAGATAATAGTAATCAATCAACCTTCATACCTTAATTAAGCAAAAACAAAATTTAATTACATTTAAAAATTGATTTTCAATAAATGTAGTTGAAGTGTTTAAAGTGTATGCAAATCTACCAAAATACAAAAATCATTTCTAGATAATTTAGATGATAGCAAAGCCAACGGTCATAGATTTATTTTGTGGGTGTGGAGGACTTTCATACGGATTTATGGAAGCAGGTTATGAACTTATCCTCGGGATAGATATTTGGCAAGATGCTATTAATACATTTAAATACAATCATGATTGTAAAATCACCTTGGTATCGGATTTGTCTTTAGAAAAACCAAATAAAATAAGCTCAAAAACATCAATTAATTTTGTAGATGTTATTATTGGGGGTCCCCCATGTCAAGGATTTTCAATTGCAGGTAAAAGGATTATTAATGATGAACGAAATCAATTATATAAATCATTTATAAGCTTTGTTAAATTTTATCAGCCTAAAGCATTTTTAATGGAAAATGTTCCAAATATAATGTCTATGGGTAGTGGTTTAATTAAAAAAACTATTGTGAATGATTTTGAAGAAATTGGATATACAGTTGTCAGTAAAATTTTAATAGCTTCTGATTATGGAGTTCCTCAAAACCGCAAAAGAGCCTTTTTTGTTGGCTTGAAAAACGGTAAAAAATTTGATTTTCCAGACCCATTACAAATTAATCCAGTTACATCTGAAGAAGCCATATCCGATTTATCAGAATCTACAATAGTTAATGGTAGTTTTTATCCTAAAGCTCCATTATCAAAGTATCAAGAATATATTAGAAAAGGTTCTAAAACTATATTTAACCATGAAATAACAAATCATAAACAACAGACTATACAAATTATTTCAATGGTTCCTGATGGAGGAAACTACAAAGACTTGCCTGAAGAATTTCAAGATACTCGTAAAGTAAATATTGCATGGACTAGACTAAATAGCACAAAACCAAGTTTTACCATAGATACAGGTCATAGACATCATTTTCATTACAAATATAATCGAATTCCAACAGTTAGAGAAAGTGCAAGACTACAATCTTTTCCTGACAGTTTTGTTTTTCTCGGAAGCAAAACAAGTCAATACAAGCAAGTTGGAAATGCTGTTCCACCAATCCTTGCAAAGGAATTGGCTAAATCATTAATACAATATTTATGAGTAAAAAAATAATATACAAAATACCAGACGAATACTTTTTTCGTTTACATCATGTAAGACCAAGATTTAAGAATGATGTTGAAGAAGTTTTACTATATGTTGCTACATCAATTTCCGAAATGGAAACTTTGCCAATAGAAGAGTTTAACAATGCTTTGAATCAGGTATTATTTAGATTTAAAAAGAATGCTTCTTCCACAAAAAAAACAATTGATAATTGGAGAACTGAAATATCAGCACTGTTTGCGTTTATTCAAAATAGTCAAAGTAACTTAAAGCCAAGCTTAATGGCTAAACGATTAGCAAATAATCAATATTTAGATGAGTTTTTTAATTATTTTTTATTTTCATTTCAGTATCCTGGTGGGCATATTAAAACACAAAATATTATCAAACAAATAGAAGTAGGTATAAAATTTAAACCTTGTTCTTTTATTTTACAGTTACTAATTGAAGGAGAAAAACTTTGTGGAAAACCTTTTAGCGTCACCGCGGAAGAACTTACTCAATGTGCTTATTATGATTTAAGAGTAACAAGAGATGCTAAAACGCCTAAAGAAATAGCTGAACTCATTCTTGAAAATAGAAAAAGTAAAGTAGAATATGATCATCAATATAAACAGTTAAGAAATAGTAAAACAAATAAGTTTCCTTCACAAGGCGATGTTTATAGATATGCTGGAGATATTTTGGATTACATGGTATTGGCAAATTTATTGCAACACAAAGGAACAGGATATTATTATTATTTAAATAAAGATAGTCAAAGCTCTATTGATTATTATTTGAAAAACTCTATTTGGTTTGAAGAATATGATAAATTTTATAATCTTAACAATATTACTAATCAAGAAATTACAGCAATTGAAGAAAGTTGGTTCTCATTTGTAAATAAATTCGACAATATCACTGAATTTGCTCCTCAACTAGGTAAAGTTGAAGCTGAAAGTATTTCTCAGCTTGTTCAAGAATATTATTCTCGACTGACTGAAAAAGAAAAAGTACCAACAAAAATAATTGGTGATTATGGCGAAACTTTAATTCTAGCTCATGAATATTTACGAACAAAAGGTAAATCTAACAGACAGCATTTGATAAATAAAATTCCTACTTATCTTGGAGTTGGCTATGATATTCAAAGTATTGAACCGACTAAAAAGAAAAGATATATTGAAGTAAAAACTACTAAATCTAAAAAAGCTTTGAAAAATAACAAATTTAAACTTACTCCCAATGAATGGGATACAGCAGAAACCATAGGAGAGAACTATTTTATTTATTATTTAGTGGTCAATGAACAAGAAAAAAAGCTTTTTATCATTCAAGATCCTGTAAAACAACATTCCAATAACAATCTACAAATTGAGCAAAACTTAGTTGTTGAATTCTCAAACATTTCAGGAACATGGGAAAAATTATTAGAAATACAAAGATAAAAGTTGTATCACTATTTAGTGGTTGTGGAGGGATGGATTTAGGAATTCAAGGTAATTTTGAATTTCTCGGAAATAAATATAAAAAACTACCGTTTGAAGTTGTTTATGCAATTGATAATGACCCTTACGCCACAAAAATTTATAATGAAAATTTTGGCTATAAATGTGAAACCAAAGATATAAGAGATATCAGTCCCAATAAACTGCCAGATCATGATCTTCTCTTAGGTGGTTTTCCTTGTCAATCTTTTTCAATAAGTTCGCAAAATCCTCCTAGATTGGGATATAAAGATGAAAAAGGTCAGCTTTTCTTTGAAATGGTAAATATTTTAAGAGAAAAGCAACCGCGTTTTTTTATTGCAGAGAATGTGAAAGGGCTACTGTCAGCCAATAAAGGTCAGGCATTTCGTATGATTATTGAGGAGTTTGAGCAAGCTGGTTATTATCTTAAATATAAGCTTTTTAATGCCTCTGAATATGATGTTCCACAGAAAAGAGAACGCATTTTTATTATTGGCTTTAAAGATTACAAAAATTATCTTGACTATCAATTTCCAAGTCCTACAACTATTAATGATTCAAAAGTCCAATTAAAAGCAGTGATCGATCAATCTTCAAATATGGATGAAAAATGGTTTTTTAGTGAAAAAGCCGTACAAGGGATGTTAAGAGTTAGAGATAAAATGAATAAAGGAAGAGAACAAGATTTAGAGCAACCTTGCAATACTATTAGCTCTCATTTAGCTAAAGTCAGTTTAAATAGTACAGATCCCGTTTTAAAAATAGATGGAAGATACAGACGTTTTACTCCCAGAGAAGCAGCTAGCATCCAATCATTCCCGAATGAGTTTAAATTAGATTCTGTCTCTGAAAACAGGCAATATCGCGCTATAGGTAATGCTGTGCCTCCAGTGTTAATGTGGCATATTGCAAAATCTATAATTACATTAATTGCTTTACCAAATCCAACTTCAGGGCAAACTGTAAAAAGAAAAAAATTGGCTCTACCGAACATGTAATGTAAAACTGTTAGAAACTAATGTTTGTAAGTCTTGCACAGCAAAACTTTTATCTTTATGCTGCAAATTAATATTACCGATTTGGACAGGATTAATTGGCTTGGATTTTCTATTCATGCAACAAAGCCTTACTCCTCTAAATTTATTTTGACGATCACCTTAGAATTAATTAAATGAGCAACGCGATCGCTATTTTCAGGATCAAGATAAATTTTAACTTCTACGACTCTACTATCAACATCAGCAGCAGGATCAGTATCTAAAACATCTTGTTTGCCAATTTTTAATCCAATCTGACTTACTTTACCTGTAATTTCCCCTGCAAAAGCTCCTGTTTCACTGCTAATAGTAGCACTCTGTCCAACTTTTACCCTACCAATATCGCTTTCGTATACCTCGGCAACTACCATCATCTTGCTGGTTTGTCCAAATTCAACTACGCCTTGATCGCCAACGACTTCCCCAGGATAGGCATTAATTTTAATAATTTGTCCGTCGGTAGGTGCGTTAACACAGGTAAGTTCTAAGTCTTCTTGTGCTTGACGTAAAAGGGCGATCGCTCTGTCTACCTCAGCCTGAGCTTTGACTATATCGACATCGCGTACTTCGCCAACACTCTCTAAAGTAGCTGCTGCTTCAGTAATTTGTTCTTGCAGAGTGTTTTTATTCTGGGTAGCGATCGCCTGGGCTTGTTTAATTTCTTGTTGTACAGTGTCGAGAGTACGATTATAACTAGCTTGAGCTTCAGCAGAGGCTTTTTGAGCCTTATCTAGTGTCAAACGACGAGAATCTAATTCTGACTCAGATATAACCTCCTCTTGAGCCAATTGTTGATAGCGTTTAAATTCATTCTCTGCGTTGCGTAATTCTGGTTGACGACTAGCGATGATTGCTTGTTTTTCGGCTGTTTCACTCACTAACTGGGCTTGAAGTCGAGCTACCTCTGCTTGATTAGCGACAATTTCCCCTTCTAGCTGCGCTTTTACCCGTTGTAAATTAGCTGTTTGAGCATTAATATCGCCCTGTTTTGCCCCTGCTTGAACGATCGCTAAATTAGCCTTAGCAATTTTAATATCCTGGCGAGCCAATTCTACCGCAGCCTTAGGACGTCTATGGTTATCTAGTAAGGCAATAGTTTGTCCTGCCGTCAGGCGATCGCCTTCTTTTACTAACAATTGAGCAATTTTAGCTCCTCCTAAATCTGGTGTCGGTGCTAACTGAATTACCTCACCCTGGGGTTCAATTCTCCCTAATGCGCTTACAACCTTAATTGGTTGTGGCTTAACTGTTTCAGTACTTTCTTGTTTAGTACCACTCTGATTAGCACTGTAAATAGTTGTCACTCCCACCAATGCCAAGCCAGCCAGACATAAAGCGATAATTAATTTATGATTTGGCTGTAACTTTAGCAGTTTATCTATTAGCCTCGGCTCACCCATTTTTCTTAGTATTCATTGATGACTAATATACCCAGTTCAGAAGCAAAACTATACTCCTGCAATTCCTGTATATCATCCATCATAGTTTTTACCCATCAACCTTAAGGGCAAGCTCCAATAAAAAACACTGCCTGTGATTAAGACAGTGTTTTTTTGATTGTTTAAATTGTGATTACAGGGGAAAAGAATTATCTTGAAGCACAATTAATTAACTATCTCTCTAGTTTCTTTCCCAAATTAGTTTTGATTAGTGAACAGTTAGCAATTATTCAGCTACCAGTTTCCCTTCGCCTCTGTGGAGAAGACATTAAACAAGTAAGCACTCTGAAATTTCTTCGGCAAGCGCAAGTCTCGTTTGAAAATTTGAAAATAAGATACATATTTGATGTGTTGGTTGCTTTAATCCCTCAAAAAAGAATATTGCACTTGACCCAAACTGAAAGTATTTTCAACTGGTGACTGGTTCTTGGATACTGATCGCTCAAAAAACGGTAGGCTAAAGCCCAATCATTGTAATAGCTTCAAAATTTTAGTATTGTCACTAAATTTAGGCTTAACATTTACTGTTAATAGCTAAATCGTAAATTGTAACCAATACTAGTAAGAGAGAAAGAGATAATATTTCCATAAGCTAAAACTGGAACTCTTCTCTGGGTTAAATTGTATTGTAAAATACAATTGACTTCTGTATACAATATTTAAATCTAGATTTTAAGTATTGTCAAATATAGTATGAGTAATTTTCTGTTAAGAATTTAAAATCTTAACACTACTTAAATATCCTTAATAAAATTGTCAAACAATACTTTTATCCTTCACTGCTAGTTACAGATATTGATTCACTGCTGATTGTTTCAGGTACATCAAACAATACTGAAGTCATATAATTATCTGCCCATTCCTCGCCAAACGCCTTTTCCAAAACACGGCGAGTTTTGTCGTTTTGCTGTTGTTTGGTGCAGTAATATCTTTGCCCTGCTAAGTATAACTCTTGTTGTTGAGGAGATACAGGAGTTGACTGTACTGCTTGTTTACAGTGTATACGCAAATAACTGGAAGCTATATCTAAAAAATCCTGTTCTTCTTCGGTATTATGAGGACGGACAAATAGGCAATATTCAGAGAAAATATCAGCCCAAGGGGGTAATTCTCGTAATTCTGTAAAGTTTACAGATGGTAAAGCGGAAAGTGATTGATTATAACTATTAGATAAAGTTTTTTCAGGGGTAGTAGGAGATAAATCAGCGATCGCAGCACTAATTTTTCCTCTTCCAGCCACAATATCACAACCAAACATTGGTAGAGGATATTCGGGGCGAGGAAACATAACACAATGAAGAATATCTAAATTATTACCAACTTTGGCTAATTCTAGATGCATTTTGCGAAACTGGGGAGTTTGATAGCAGCGATTTTCGATCCGCAATCTTTCTCCTTCCAATTTGCCTTCGACATAACCCAATCCTTCAGGTAAAGAATAAGCTGAAAGTTGCAAGTATTTCTGCCAATAATTAAGGATGCGTTCAGCAAGTCGGTGAATTAAGGGATTTTGTTCTTGACGCAGTGAAGGCTGGGAAGTTTCTAACATTACAATTATAAAAACGCTTTATCTAGGCAATAAATAATAGTAGCCACAGATGTCTCTATATTTAACGATATACTGATGACTAACTTTATAAATTATATTTAGCTATTAATCGTAATAGATTTTAGTGTAGGAGATTGAACTATGTTTGGTTTGGGTGTACCTGAAGTAGCAATCATTGCTGTGGTAGCAATTCTCATTTTTGGCCCGAAAAAAATCCCTGAAATCGGTAGCGCGCTAGGGAAGACTATCCGAGGGTTTAAAGAAGAAATGGATAATCCGCAATTAAATGATGGTCAAGAAAAAGATCAGGAATAAAAATTGACAAACAAATGAATTTAGATTTTACAGAGGCTTCTTCTCTCGCAGTAATTGATCGTCAACTGGAACATAGCGATTGCCAGCTTACTGCTGCTCAATATGAAATAATCCGTCAGGTTATTTATCATACTGCTGATTTTGAATATAGTTCTTTACTGAAGTTTTCTGAAGGCGCGCTGGCTAAAGGTGCAGCAGCTTTAACTGCTTGCACTCCTATTGTGGTGGATGTACCAGAAATTCAAGTAAGTATTGTTCCTATACTACAAAAAACTTTTCGTAATCCTGTTTATTGTGCTGTTACCAGTAGTACCGAAGCAAGTAAAACTAAGACAAGGGCTGCTTATGGTTTAGAGGCTTTAGGAAATAAATATCCCAATAGCATTTTTATCATTGGACAAGATGCCTCTGCTTTGACGACTTTAACAGAATTAATTAAACGTAAAGTAATTAATCCTAGTTTAGCGATCGCTACTCCACCTCTATTAATTGCATCAGAAGAAAAACAAATTTTAATTAACTCTTTGACTCCTCTGGTTTATGTTAATAGTCCCAAAGGCTCTACTAGTGTGGCATCGGCAATTTTTAAAAGCTTGATACAGCTCACTTGGCTAGCCTATCCGCAGGATGACAAATAAATAATTATCTTAATATTCTGACTTAATTTTAAAAAATAAAAAACACGGCAGTTTTATGTGGCCGTGCATTATTTACTTATTTTAAAAACCAGCTACTACAGGCAGCTTATTTTTTACGTATAGTTTTAGCCATATTGCGGAACATATCCATTCCATCGTCGCCTCTACGACGCTGTTGCGGAGAAGTTTCCACAGGCTGAAAATTAAAGTTAGAAGCTATTTGCTGAGTATTGTCCTTGAGAGCATTGGGATTGGTTTGAGTCACCGCTGAACCACCAGTAATTCCAGGTTGAGACTGAGAAGTACTTGGGGTAGGACTAAAAAGCGTGTTGACAGTAGTATTTTGATTAGTGTTACTACTCTTATAGAGATTGGATCTGTTCTCAATTGAAGAAACTTCGTTATCGAACGCAAAACCATCTTTATTTTTGAGAGTTTTAGGAAAAGTTCTTCTAGTTCTAGTAGCTTTTCTCATGTAGTTGATGTTGCCCATAGTCATAGCGTCATCAGGACTTAAGAAAAAATCTTTATCTGCCATTTTGCTTGTATATCTCCTGTTTACTGATAATTATTTAATGATGCTAATAATTGCTTGCACTAACGTTACTTTGTGTAAGCAAAGATTTATTAAAGTTAAGTATTATTTTACACATAAGTAACGCTAATAGTCAATAAATATGCGGAGCAAATTTAGACTGGTGAGAAGTAAACGGAAAAATTCAACACCATTATCGAATATCGAAAAATCAACTAACTGTTAAAAAATAGTCAAATATTGCCTAAAAACTGCAAATGTATTTTTAACTAGAAGATACAGTTATTAATCTTGGAGTAAACGATGAGTAGATTACGTAACATTTTACTAGGCGCAGGTGTGGCAGCAGTTGGCGCGATCGGTACTAAAAAAGCAGTAGATTATCTATGTATACCGAGATAAGGAAGAAGTTGTAGATGAAAGTCAAGGTGACGCAGACAACGTAGCAGCAGATGAAGTTGCTTACGCTACAGTAGAACCAAGTTCAGTTCAAGATTTTTTAGTTGACATCCTTTCGCCATCAAAGATGGGGAATTCCCAAATTTTTAGATGGTACAGATTTTGCTGTTGAAGTTAACGGAGAGAAACTAGTTAGTGGTAAAGGAGAAACTGGTGGTGCAAATGACGTTGATTTTGTCTTAGCTTAATTGTGAAATTAAATTTAGTTTAATATTGATTTGACACTGCTATATTAGTTCTATTTAATTACTAATTTAACTAAGAAGCGGTGCTTTTCTTTGTTTAAATTGACGAATAATTTCTTGTGAAATGTTAGAAGGCATTTTCTTGACTTCAGTATTAACTTTCATAAGATAATGCTGTGGTTTATCTATCTTAAGAAAGCCTAATATCTGATCAATTTGCAGCTCAGAATTGGCAACAATATCTTCATAAAACACCTCTAAAGGTTCTATTTGATAATTCGCTAAAATTCGTTTCAAATGTTCTTCTTGTTTATTAATGAATACATATTTTTGCTCTACATCTTCAAGTAATGCATCATTGATAACTATATTTTTGAGTTTTGATTCATAATTAAGATTATTACCATTATTGTTATTATAAATATGCCAAATTTCAGTTTGTTGTGCCACCACTAGAGAGACTGCTTGTGCTACTTTGTCTTTTCTCATTAGCAAGATAAACTTATCAAGAGACTTAAAAATTTGCTTAAAATTAAGTTTATTATGTTGTAATTCAAATAAAAAATGTGAAATAAATTTTGTACCAAAAACCCCGTTATCAGTTATCCGATGATGCATTAGGTTATGAAGCAACCTCAGATAATCAAAATTACAATGGCGAGCTAATTCTTGAGTAGCTAGCCTTAAGTGTTCAGAGGGATGACCAGCAATTTGAGTAGAGTCTAATAAATCACAGAGATAAGTTGAACCAGACCGAGGAGTAGTCAAAATAGCATAAGATATCTCTGGTTTTTGTAGCTGCTCTAAGGTAGGTTGTAATAAGTGTTTATGACATAAAAGATTGATAAAAATATCAGCAAAAAGTCGTAATATAGGAATGTTTAATTCAAGTTCAATAATTTTTTGCTTAACTTGTTCAAATAAAGAAGCTTCATTTTTGAATGAGACAATAATTATTGCTTGACATTGCTCTATATCAGGCAAAAATGCTGAAATGTCATTTAAATTACATTTTGTTAGATCGTAATAATGATTATTAGTAAGTTGCTGTTGATCATTAAAAAAGTTTTGGATGTAGGCTAGTATTTCTGACTCACCAATGAAGAATAATCGATCTTGAGATGATAGTTTTTTGAGGAACTGTGTTTCTTCAACTGCTTGAAAGGTTTTGGCTAATGTCATCTGAAATGTGATTATATTATTTAAGTGATTGCTAATTGTAATTGAGCAATAATTCCCATTGTTTCTAACATATAGCTATTTGGTATCTCATAAATTAACCTATTTCTGGTTAATTGACTAGTTGAATTTGGTGGCTCAGTAATTATGGAAATTATACGGCTGTAATGATAACACCATATTGATTAATATTTGATAATTCCTAGGAAAATTTAGCTTTAGCGGTTCAAACTAAGTTACAATCGGCTGCAAGATTGCACTTAACACAGCATCACGAATATCAATGGTTGGTTATTTAGTTTTTTTGACAATCTATGTGGGATTGTTTACCTTGTTTGCCTTGGGTTTAAATCTACAGTGGGGTTACGCAGGCTTAATTAACTTTGGTCACGTAGCTTTTATGACTGTCGGGGCTTACACTACGGTATTACTTAGTTCTCAGGGAGTACCATTGATTATTGCCATCTTAGCAGGAGCAGCGATCGCTGCTTTTCTAGGATTATTAATTGGGATGTCTACTCTCAGATTACGAGAAGATTATTTAGCAATTGTGACCATTGGGGTTTCAGAATTGTTACGTTTAATTGCTTTAAATGAAGAATGGTTAACCAAGGGTTCTTTCGGAATTCAACGGTTTCCTCTACCTCTAGATCTATTTGATCCTAATTTAATCCAGAAATATATTTTGATTGCCATCTTGACTTTACTGGCAATTTTTGGTGCTTGGCAATTATGGCAAGGATTGCGATCGCAATGGCGAGAAGGTGTAGAAATTCAAGGAAAAAGTTATCAACCCAGCAAAAAAATCAGCATAATTATCTGGGGAATTCTCGGTCTTGGAGTAATTTTAACCGTGTATATTAACGGTTGTGTGGCTTTGTTAGACTACAATTACAAAGCAGGTTTGATGTTGTTGGTGTTGATTGCCGTAGCCTTAACTTATTGGGGTTTGGAGTTATTAGTCAAATCCCCTTGGGGTAGAGTCTTAAAAGCAATTCGAGAAGACGAAGAAATAGCCAGGGCTTTGGGTAAAAACGTTTTTTGGTACAAACTCCAGGCGTTGATGTTAGGGGGAGCGATCGCAGGCATTGCAGGTGCATTTTATGCCTGGCAGCTAACAACTATTTATCCTAGTAACTTTGAAACTCTAGTTACCTTTAATGTTTGGACGATGGTAGTTTTAGGTGGTGCTGGTAAAAATCCTGGGGCAATTTTAGGGGCAATTATCTTTTGGGCTTATGATGCCTTAACTCGGTTTTATTTACCTAAGTTGGGCTGGTTTAACAGTTCTGAAGAAGGTGCGTTTCGCATTATGGTTATCGGCTTGATTTTAATGCTGTTGATGATTTGGCGACCTCAAGGAATTTTAGGGAACAAAGAAGAATTAACTTTGGGAAGGTAAGCTGTTAATCATTTAATTTGCTTGTTATGACTGACTGGGAGACTGAGTGACTTGGCGACTGGGAGAGAGTTTAAGAGTTTTTTCCTTATACGAATAATATGCAGTTTAAATGCGTAACAGCTTAAGAACAAGTCAAAAGTTAAAAGTTAAAAGTTAATTAGACTATGCTTTAATTGACATCGAGTTTTTAAAAATAAATTTATTTTCAAATTATTTTCAGCATGATTTTAATTCAATTGCTCAAATTCTTACTTAGTAAATATAAAACCTCTGTACTGTTTTTATTAAAGAATTACTTCAAAATAAAACACCTGACGGCTAAACTTCTTGTCCTCAGCCTGTTCTTGACCATAAGTTTTTTTCCCTGGTTTACATCTCCTGCTTTAGCAAGTATCAATGACGATCGCTATGAAGGAAACATTTTTATTTTATTTGGAGGTAATGGTTCACTAGTTCCGCCTCGCATAGATTTAGCCACTTCTCTAAAACGAGGGAAACCAGCTATTTTGGTGTTTTATGTTGATGACAGTAGTGATTGTAAGCAGTTTTCTGGCTTGATAAATCAGGTTCAAGAATTTTATGGCAAAGCAGCCAGTATTATTCCCGTCAGCGTTGATTCTTTTGTTGAGCAAGCTAAATATACGCCTAACGAACCAGCCTACTACTATAGCGGTGTTGTTCCAGAAACGGTTATTCTCGACCAGAAAGGCAAGGTAGTTTACGACGGCAAAGGACAAGTTCCCTACGAAGAAATTGATGATGTCTTGCGAGAAGTCTTTGATTTACTGCCACGTTCAGAATCTCTAGTTCTCAAACGTCGTTCTTTCAATGAATTTAATTCAGGAATGACTCAGGAGTAATAAACCACGTCTATATGGATAATGGAATCAATACTTGCCAATGCTTTTGAAGCGTTTAATCAATATAGTGGTTGGATTGTCTGGAATCTCTTCTTAGCCTTCATTCCGCTAGCTCTTAGCTTTTGGTTATTTGTGAGGAGAAATATAAAGCGATCGCTTCTTTGGTGGATAGGCTTGGTTGTTTTTATTGCCTTTTTACCCAATGCGCCCTATTTATTAACTGATATCATACATTTGATTGACGCAATTCGTGCAGGTTATTCTATTTGGATTACTACCTTAGTTTTTATTCCTCTACACTTGTTAGCAATTGGTTTAGGTTGGGAAGCTTATGTAATTTCTCTGATCAATCAAAGCCATTATCTTGAAAAACAAGGAGTCAAAAAACTTATTCCCCTAAGCGAATTTTTAGTTCATGTTTTATCTGCGATCGGTATTTATTTGGGTAGGTTTCTTCGTTTTAATAGCTGGGATTTAGTTACTCAACCTAATATTTTATTAACTTCAACTATTAATGATTTAACTGATAAAAAACCTTTATTAGTAATATTTATTACCTTAATTATTTTGACTATATTTTATTGGGTTATGAAACAAGTTACTTTGGGTATTTTATTACGAGTACGCTATCGCCAATTCTAATAACCTTGCCTGCTTCAGTAGGAGATAATCTAGTATTGACTGCCAGACGATAAAAATGATTAAAACGCGATCGCTCTGTCCATTCAGGTAGATTTTGTTTTCTTTGGGTAATAAAAATCTTTTGAAATTGGGGATAAGGCTCTCCTGTTTGCGGATCGCGAGTAACAACTACACAGCGTTGACATGGGTTAACCCCCATAAATTCCACCTCACCAATACTAAACTTTACCGTTTGTTCGGCAGTAGTAAACAGTTGATCTTCCCAAAAAGCAGGGACACCAGCAATTTCGATATTGGCACGAAAACGACGACGAATATCTTCTGTATCTAGTTCAGGATACCAAGAGGCGATCTCTTCTAAGGTTGCAGTACTAACTATAGTTGCTCCAGGAGAAATAGTATCATCAGGAAAACCCATGTTTAAATCCTGTTGCAGCTTGACAGGGAAACCAAAATATTTTGCTAGCCAATTACATATTGCTGATTGTTCTGTAAGCAAATCAAATGTTTCTAGCTTATTTGTTCCCTGGACTTGTAAGGAAAGAGTATTAGTTACTAAATCAAATTCCGAACGTAGACTATGAACTTTTGAATTACGCTTACCATTCACAAAATTACCAGACTGATCAAAAATAGCCCAAGCGCGATCGCCCTGTAAAGCTCCAGATTCCAAAATAGTAACGCGATCGCAATCTACTCGATCCAAAGACTTGATCGGATAAATAAATAACTTAGCAACGTGAGGATTAACGAAAGACATAAGCTGTTAATCATTATAATAGACTGGTTATGACTGACTGGGAGACTGAGTGACTTGGAGACTGGGAGAGAGTTTAAGAGTTTTTTTAAATACGAATAATATGCAGTTTGAATGCGCAACAGCTTAAACAATAAATAATTGTCAATTATTAATTTCATTATTCATTAATACAAAAGCTGAATCAAGTAACCTAATACTTAACCCAGCTTATGAACAACCCTCTTGACCTAATCAACTATATTACCCGTTATCAATTTCGTCGATAATCGCAGCAGCTTTATTACATAGTTCTTCGTGGCATTGACCATTAGTAGCCACAATACAACCCCAGCGTTTAACATCACCCTGATTATAAAAAACAGGATCACCATTAATATAAGTAAATTTTCCACCAGCTTCAGTCAGAATTAATTCAGGTGCAGCAAAATCCCAATCTTTAGCTGCCGACTTACCAGATAAAGAAATATAAACATCAGATTCTTGTTCGAGGAGAGTCGAAATTTTACCTCCAACACCACCCATGTATTTTTTACCTGCAAAGGGTAGGCGATCAATCAATTTTTGAAAACGTTCATCGCGGTGAGAACGACTAACGATAAGATATAAATCTTTAATTGCACGGCGATCTGAAACCTTTATAGGTGTGACAGTGCCATCTTTAGTTTCCACAAAAGTACCATTACCTTTAGAAGCAAAATAAATTTTACCTGCTTCAGGAATAGCCACAATACCAATGACAGGACGACCTTGATAAGCTAAAGCAATATGCATTCCATATTCCCCAGTCTTATCAATAAAATCTCTTGTACCATCTAAAGGATCAATTATCCAAACCCAATCATGAGCGACTGGTTCAGCTTTTTTAACATCAAAAGTTTCTTCAGACAAATAACCAAAGTCTTCTGTTCCCAATTCTGCGCGCAATCTATCTAAAATATAGTGATTGGCTGCCATATCAGCCTCAGTCACTGGCCCATCTTTTTTATCCGTAACTTCTAAATCTTCAATATCTTGATGATAAAAACCACTGAGAATGTCAGATGCACCCCAAGCTACAGAGCGAGCTACTTTCAGAATTTCTGCTAGCTTTTCTAGTTGACTATTATCCAAAGTTATCTCCCAATCTTATTTTTGTTGTTGCTTAATAATTCCCACTGACAAATATAAATTAAAAAATCACGTTAAGCAAAATTCATCTATTATTCCCATAATTATTGATAATTGTTAATATGATGCGATCGCTTTGTTTATTACTGTCTACTGTATCGTTGCCTGCTCCTGAATTTGTTTAACCAAGAACTTCTATAAAACCTTTTTTAACCATTTCGGGATAAAAAGCTTTTTGTTTGATTTCATCTGTCATTTCTTTGTTTTCTAGAAAATATTCAAGTTCAAAATTTACTAATTCATCTGAGAGTAAAAACATTTCTTCAATCCCATGAAATTCTGGAGTCATAAAAATTAAGTTTCTTCCTTGGATTTTTTCTAGCTGTTTAAGATAACCAGGTTTACCAAATAAATTAATTGCATAATTGTGTAAATATTGTTCAAAATTACTTCCCAGCATATGCCATCCTTTATAGCAAATACCAATTATCCTCCAATCATTCCAGTGATTATAGATCATAAATCCAGGATACGTATCTCTGTTTTCATCCATACCCTTATATTTGATAATAGTGCGCCATACATCGTCATTCCAATATTTTTCTTTTTCAGGAAATATGTTTAACCAAATCTCTGTAAGTTTAATAATTTGCTTTTTTAAAGAATTTATACTATTAAAATTTTGTACATAAACATCCTTTTGAAGAAACAAACTTTTTTTTTTGGTTGCAGTTGGTTCATCTTTAAGAAGACGAGCATAAGAAATTTCTAATCGACAATAAAAAATATTATTTTGAAGCATAATTTGATCATTTGTAGAATTTTCAACTACATAGTATAAATTTTATTATCGCTCCCTTGATTAACGTCTACTGTATTGTTCTAATTTATATATTCTCTATTCTATTGCTCATTTCTTGATAACAAGCTTTATCTAAAGCTTCTTTAGATATTGTTCCAGGTTCAAAAAAATCTTGAAGCAAAATATCTAGCAAATGTTCTGAAAGTAATTCTATTTCATTGACATCTGATCCTTCTCCGTCTGAAGAAACAAAACTGACATTTTCTTTTTGTTTTTCTATTAGATCTAAATGTTTTAGAAAATCTGGTTTACCATATTTTTTAGAAAAATAGCTGCATAAATATCCAAAATAGTAATTTGGATTAAGAAGCCAGCCTTTAGAAGATATACCAAGTTTTTTCCAATCATAAGCACGATTGTAAATCAAAAAGCTTAAATTACTTTCATCATAAGTATCTGATTCTTCTGATTTTTCTATGTCTCTGTTCTTTGCGATTTCAACTAGTTCTAGTATTCTATTTTTTAGTAAACTGTAGTTTGCATATTCTTCTACATACACGTAAGGATGATAACAACCAGAAATACTTTTTTCTTCTCTATTTAGTGAAGGATTTTTAAAACCATTCCATATGTGAATTTCTAATCTAGAGTAATTAATTTTGTTTGTATTCATATTATTTTTTGAAGAATACATTGATAGTTTTAAACTAATAAGATTATTAAATTAAACTATTCAGAAGAAATCTTTTTAAAACCTGGACGAAATAAATGAGAATGTTCAGGATGATATAAACGAGAACGAGTGGTAACAGCTTTTTGTAAAGCAGGACTAATTAAATACAACGTAGTTCTAATCAAATTATTCTCTCTAGTAACCTTCGCCATTTCGGACAAAGGAACAACCCAAATTTGTTCATCCTGCCAACCCACACGATAACAGACTGCTACAGGAGTATCCTGAGCATAGTGTTGTAAAAGCTTATCTTGAGCTTGTTCAATATGTCGCGCAGCTAAATAAAGACATAAACTAGCCTGATGGGCAGCTAAAGACGCTAATTCTTCAGTTTCAGGTACAGAAGATGCTTGTCCACTGATTCTCGTCAAAATAATTGTCTGTACCAATTCGGGAATAGTTAATTCAGTGCTAAGTTTAGCAGCAGCAGCTTGAAAGGCACTAATCCCAGGAATAAGTTCAAAAGGAATCTCAGCTTCGGTAAAAGCCTGTATTTGTTCGGCGATCGCACTATATAAAGTCAAATCCCCAGAATGAAGACGGACAACAACTTTATTTTGTCTTACTCGTTCAATTGCTAGAGGAATAATTTGTTCCAGAGTTTTATTCCCTGTAGGTACTAATTCCGCATCCTCTCGGACATCCTGTAAAATTTGCTTAGGAACTAAAGAATCAGCATAAAGAATGACATCCGCTTGAGTAATAATTTTATAAGCTTTGAGGGTTAATAATTCAGGATCTCCAGGCCCTGCACCAATAATATAAACGGCTGGTTGAAGAGGGTTTTGATTTAATTTCATTAAAACAATTAAGGTTTTATGGCTAATTACTTAAGGTTCACGACTCATGGTGTTACGATTTCTGTTAGGTGGAACTACATCAGGTAAAGGACGATTAAACCAATAAAGCCAAGCCAGAATCAAAAGACCTAGAGCGATCGCGCTTAAACTAATTATCTGAGCAATTTTTAACGGCCCTAACATCAAACTATCAGTTCGCAACCATTCAATCCAGACTCGACCTAAACTATAAGCAATTAAATAAACTGCTGCTAGAGTACCAGTCTTTAAACGTCCATAGTTTTCCAGCCCCCAAAAAAACAGTGTTAATAGAAGAGCAAAAACTCCCAAATTCCAGAGAGATTCATACAAAAAAGTGGGGTGAAAATAATCAAAATTAAATAAATCTGGGGGACGATAATGAGGTGCAATATAAAGCTTCCAAGGTAAATTTGTAGGTTTACCAAAAGCCTCAGAATTAAAGAAATTACCCCAGCGTCCGATCGCTTGACCTAAAATCAGAGAAGGAGCAACTAAGTCTAATAACTGCCAAAATGAAATGCGATTTAAACGGGCAAAGATAATAGTGGCAATTGTCCCACCAATAATCGCTCCATGAATTGCAATTCCTCCTTTCCAAATAGCAATAATATCTCCAGGATGTTGAGCATATTCTTGCCATTCAAATAAAACATAATACAGTCTGGCACAGGGAATAGCAGAAACAACTAACCAAATAGCTAAATCACCTAGCAAATCTGGGTTGATCCCACGGCGTTTAGCTAAATATTGTGATAAGGTCACGCCGATCAAAACTGCCGAGGCAATCAACAAACCATACCAACGCAACACAATTGGCCCAATTTCAAAAATAACTGGCCCAGGAGATTGAAACTGAAAAGCGAATAACATATCTGTGTAAGTCGGCAAAATTTTGCTTCAACCTTAATCAATATATTGTTTAATCGCTGACTATTATCTCAGGTTTGTTAGTTTATGTATATTCAGTTTTGGTTTTTGGAACTTGAAACTATTAAATTTGACTAAGTAATAAGCAGAATTGATTACACAGCGATCAATACTCTCGAAGAAGCCTGATAGTATTCTTGATACCAGCTAACAAATTTTTCCAATCCTAGAGCAATCGAGGTGCTGGGTTGAAAATTGAAATCTGTAATTAATTCTTGGACATCTGCATAGGTAGAGACTACATCCCCTGGTTGCATAGGCAATAAATTTTTTCGGGCTGGTTTGCCCATAATTGTTTCAATCGTGGCAATAAATTCGTTCAACTCGACTGGTTGGTTATTACCTAAATTGTAAATTTTATAGGGGGGTTGTCCATTGCGAGTCAGAGGTTGAGTAGGAATAATTCTAGTTACTGCTTCAATAACATCATCAATATAAGTAAAGTCTCGCTTCATTTTGCCAAAATTATAAATATCAATAGGTCGGTCTTCGGCGATCGCCTTAACAAATTTGAAATATGCCATATCAGGTCTACCCCAGGCCCCATAAACTGTAAAGAAACGTAAGCCAGTAATGGGTATTTGATATAAATGACTATAGGCATGAGCCATTAACTCGTTAGCTTTTTTGGTAGCTGCATAGAGAGAAACGGGACGATCAACATTGTCACTTACAGCAAAAGGAACTTTGGTATTCGCACCATATACCGAACTAGAAGAAGCAAAAATCAGGTGTTTAATTGAGCTATGACGACAACCTTCTAAAATATTGGTAAAACCGACTAAGTTACTATCAACATAAGCATGGGGATTTTGCAGTGAATAACGTACACCAGCTTGAGCAGCCAAGTGAACGACAACATCAAAGTCATTTGCTGCAAATAATTCCGCAACTAAAGTGCGATCGCTAATATCTAAATAGTCAAAGGTAAAATTGCTCTGGGGTAATATTTGTTGGAGACGAGCTTGTTTGAGGCTGACATCATAGTAATCATTGAGGTTGTCTATACCGTAAACATCATTGCCTTCAGCCAATAATCTTGTGGCTAAATGATAGCCAATAAAGCCAGCTACGCCAGTAACGAGAATTTTCATCTGCTGATTCTCCTAAGTAGGTAGGTAAAATTTTCAACCGTTATGGTTAATTAATCAATTAATTAATAGCTTCGTCTTAATCAATGAAAGCGATATGAAACTTATGTGAGAAATTTTTCATTCTCCAAAAGAAGATCAAGATTATATCCCCTACTACCTACTACCCACTACCTATTTGCGAAGCTTATCCTTTAGGACTACCTAATACCCACTACTCCACTACTCCACCACTCCACTACTCCCCACTCCCCAAGCGATAACCCATACCTCGGACAGTTTCAATCGATTCGTTGCCTAATTTTTTGCGTAAATAACCAACATAGACATCGACAATATTAGAACCAGGGTCGTAATCGTATCCCCAAACTAAATCTAATAATTGTTGTCTGGTCATGACTTGCCCAGGATGGCGAAAAAACACTTCTACCATTGTAAATTCTCTGGCTGGTAATTCCACTTCGCGATCGCCCACTTGAACTTTACGAGTACGCAGATTAAGAATCATATTGCCTCGCTGGATCTGCATCTTAGCTTCGGCTTGATTAGTATTCTTACTAGCTTTTAATCTCACTTCTATGCGAGCCAGTAGTTCAGCAAAGCTAAAAGGTTTGGTCATATAATCGTCTGCACCACCTTTTAAACCTGCTACTTTATCCATCACATCGTCTCTGGCAGTCAAAATAATCACGGGAAAACTAACTCCCTGTCCCCGCCATGTTTCTAAGATCGTTAAGCCATCTTGACCTGGTAAACCTAAATCGAGAAGTGCCAGATCGAATTGACAACTAAAGGGCATAGCTAAAGCAGTTTCCGCATCTTCTACAATGGTGGTGTTGTAACCTTTGGCTTTTAAACCTTTGGCAATAAAAGCAGCGATTTTGCTTTCATCTTCCACAATTAATATTTGTTTCATTTTTCGTTAAATTCTAAAGGAAAAACTAAGGAAAAGGTCGAACCAATCCCCAGTTGGCTTTGGAGATTAATCGTTCCACCATGAGCTTCTATTACTGTCTTAACAATGGCTAAACCCAAACCAGAACCTTCCGAACGACGACGAGCATTTTTCACTCTGGTAAAACGATCAAAGATCCGTTTTTGTTCGTCGGCAGCAATGCCATTTCCTGTATCGCGAATCCAAAATTCAACGCGCTCGCCCTCTATTTTCGCGCCGAAAACAATTAAACTGTCGTTGATAGTATGTTGTACTGCGTTGTTTGCCAAATTAATAATTGCCTGGGTGATTCTTTGGCGATCGCCTGTCATTTTACCTGATAATATTCCGTTATCTAAATTCCAATTCCTCTCCCCCAGTTTTTGCAGTTTACTAAATAGTTCTGCCACAAAAGAAGTCAACTCGATAGTTTCGATCTGTAAAAAATCAGGACGTTCTGATTTTGCCAGTAAGACCAGATCCTCTACTAAACGATTCATACGGTCTAGTTCATCGATCACTAACTCGACGGTTTCTTGTTGGGATTGAGGATCTGCATCCATCAATTCTAAATGTCCGCGAATGATAGTAATGGGGGTTTTCAGTTCGTGTCCCGCATCGTTGATAAAATTGCGTTGAGTATCAAAGGCATTTTCGATTCGATCCATCATGGCGTTAAAAATACCACCCAGTTGGGCAACTTCTCCTTTACCTTGAGTATCAATACGCTGAGAGAGGTCGGATTCGGAAATAGATTTTACTGTTGCGGATAAATTTCTTAAAGGAGCTAAGACTCTTCCTGCTGCTAACCAAGCTAGCAACGAAGCAACCAAGATCATCAATACCAAGACTTGAATAACTATATTAAGAGAATTTAACACTTCCCCTCGTTCCCCCGCAGACACGTGAGCGACGACAAAGACACCAATAACTTCTTCGGTAGTTTTAATCGGTTCGGCTTTATAAATAACACTGCCAATCTTGGGATTGTCTACTTCAATTTCTGCTGCTTCTGCGACTGTAATCTCTTGCCAGCCTTGCATCAAAGCGGAATCTTGTTCGATTTCTGATGGTAGAAAAGGAGCATTTGTTTTGTAGAATGAACCATTAACAATAGCAATAAAATAATTATCATCTTCGGCTTTGTTAGTGGAAATAAATTTATCAAAGGCTCGATAAATATTATCGTTTGCTCTCTCGAATTCTGTTTGTTCTGACTCTGATTTAATTTCTGATTTCAATAAACTTTGGATTAATTCTGCTTCAAATTCTTCCAATTCCTCCCGCATATCTGCTTCCACTCGACTAGTTACTTCCGCAATTAGGCGATATCTAATCATGGGAATAGCGATCAATGTAAATAAACACATGAGGGCTAAATACCATAATAAAATACGAGTGCGGGCTTCTTGATATATTTGTAGTTGATTTAACCAATTGACGCTTAATTTAAGCTTATGCCAAGAAAACCGTATTTTTCGCCAAATAGAATCTTTAAATTTCATTACTTTTTTACGTAAGGCTAGAGATATCTTATAAAGATTAATTTTTTCTCATCAAAGTAATTAGCTTATGAAAACCAAGCAGTAAATGATGATTAGGAAAAACTCCTAGCCAGGGAACAATATTGATTAATTCCGTAACTATGGATGATGCCAATTCAATTTTTGTTTTATATGTACGATTTTACTTTTTTCCTTCTTCATTCTAATCCTCGGAAAGTGACAGAACAGGGATATAGTTAATTGCTAAAAAATTAAGTATTAACGAAGACATTCTTATTTTAGAGCGATTAATATCTGAGCTAGTACCGCTACGCGGAAGTAAAAAGTAAATCAAGTAATTCATGCTACAAAAATAGAACTTAAATTATCAGTATAAAGTTCAAAAGTAAGTAAACAGATAATTGTTTTGACTGCCTGTAATAGTCAAGATTTAAGTAATTGCAAAAAACTATCAAATAAACTTTTAAAACTATCAAAGGAGAAAATTATGCGCGTATGTGTCATCGGCACAGGATATGTCGGTTTGGTAACTGGGGTTTGTTTGGCAAAAATTGGACATCAAGTAATTTGTATTGACAATAACGAATCCAAAGTCGCCCTAATGCAGTCGGGAACTGCACCGATTTATGAACCAGGGTTAGATGACAATACTTCTTGTTTAAGGATTAAGCTGAGTTAAAAATCGAAAAAGTAAGTTGTTTTGGTGCAGAAGAAAGTTCTCGTATCCCACATTAAGAGCATTGATTCGGCAACCGAACGCAGTAGTTTTAAATCTCTGACTCTTTCTCCAATTCGATCTGCGGTAATGGAAGAACTATTCGGCGTTTGCCAATATTGCCCTAATTTTGTCCACTGCCTATTTAACCCATTAAACAAGAGGTATTGCGATACGTTTAATCCCGATCGCATTGTTTTGGGTAGTGATAGCCCTAAAGCGATCGCCATGATGCAGGAACTTTACCAACCCCTCGTAACCAGAAAATTTGCCGAAGATAAATCTTTACCCCCTGTACCTGTAAATGAATACTCCCAACCTCATCGATGGTCGCAACTTCCTTGATCGCACTGTCCTAGTAGAGTGTGGCGTAAATTCCCTACCCATTGTTTATAGGGACAGGGAGACAAAGAGACTGGGAGACGAGGAGAAAAAATGGATGCCCGACTTCCGCCGTCCTGTACTATAACAAGCTGGATTTAATTACATTGGCATCGGTCGCGCTGCTAGTACTACTCAATCAAACATCTCAGAATCTAATTTTGTAACTACTCTATAGATTTAAAAAGTTATCTGGATTGGAGCTTATAGCTTATAGCTTTTGTTAAAGTAAGATTTTTCTCATCAAAGTTTCATAGACGATTCATTGACAACTGTGAAACTAACAATAATAGAAAACTTTTTAGAGAGATAGCAGAGTATTTGAAGTAGTGAAGTGTTTGGAGTAGTGGAGTTATTGAAGTAGTGGAGTATTACCTTCTCTACCTCACTGCCCTACCACCTCTCTACTCCCTCTACTCCTCTAACTACCTCAAAAATTTAGTAACAACCAGAGCGTAATTATCATGGCTCGTATTCTTCCTTCCGCAGTTACTACAGGCAAATATAAAAGAATCATGGTTTATTCCCACGATGCCTATGGTTTGGGAAATATTAGCCGAATGTTGGCAATTTCTAAGTATTTGCTCAAATATATTCCTAATCTTTCAATTTTGTTAGTATCTGGCTCACCAATGCTGCAAAGCTTCCGTTTACCCCAAGGCTTAGATTATATCAAGCTTCCCTGTCTTAATCGTGGTTCATCAGGGGAAATGGCGGTTAAATATCTTAATGCAGATATTGAATCTACTTTAAACTTACGTTCAGAATTAATTTTAACAGCAGCGAAAAACTATCAACCAGATTTAGTTTTAGTTGATAAAAAACCATCAGGAATTCGAGGAGAATTAAAGTCAACAATTGACTATTTAAAGTGTCATATACCAAACAGTAAATTTGTTTTATTGTTACGGGATATTTTAGATACCCCTGAAAAAACTATTCAGGAATGGCAAAAAGAAAATTATTACCAGGTAGTAGAGTCAGTTTACGATCGCTTGTTGGTAGTAGGGATGCCAGAAATATTTGATCTTTGTCGGGAGTATCAGTTTAGTCAGGAAATTACATCTAAAGTCCGTTTTTGTGGTTATATCCGCAAAGAATCTGGTTTAAAAAATCGTCGTACTATCCGTCAAGAATTAGGTATTAAAAGTAATGAAAAGTTGGTTTTAGTCACGCCAGGCGGTGGAGAAGATGGTTATTTCTTAGTTAATAATTATCTTGATGGTTTGGCAAAAGAGCGCGATCGCTTTGTTGAACAAAAAATCCGCAGCCTCATCTTTTGTGGTGCAGAAATGCCTCCCGAACAGCAACAACAAATATATCAAAAAGCCCAATCATTACCTGGGGTTACAGTATTAGAGTTTACTAATGATTTAATGAGCTATGTTAATACAGCCGATGCGGTAATTTGTATGTGTGGTTATAACACCATTACTGAAGTTTTACAGAAAGGCAAAAAAGCGATCGTTATCCCTCGTATTAAACCAGGACAAGAACAATTAATCCGCGCTCAAAGTTTAGCAAAAGCAGGATTAATTAAAATGATTCATCCCGAGTTACTTAACTCTAATTTATTAATGGAAACTTTGTTTAAGAGTTTAGAGCTAACTAACAGTTTTAACTCTCTTAACTATTTAGATTTTGAAGGCTTACCAAGAGTTACTGATTATCTGGCGATGCTTTTATTTGACTCTTTCTATGTCGATCAAAAATCCGATGTTGCCTTGAAGTCTGCCTAAGTAGGTAGGAGGTAGTAGGTAGTAGGTAGTGGGTAAAAGGTAAAAACCTCTGACTTCGTTGTCAAGCGGTAATCAGTAATTAGTCCTAAAGAATAAACTTCGCAAATAATCAGTAATTTTAGTAATCATGAAAAAAGTAATGTTTTATTGCCAACATATTCTTGGCATGGGTCATTTAATTCGCAGTGTAGAAATAGTTCGGGGTTTGATACCTGACTTTCAAATTTGTTTTATTAATGGTGGACAAGTTATCGAAGAATTTGAGTTTCCCACTGAAATTGAAGTTATCAATATTCCTGCAATAAAAACGGATAGTGAGTTTACTGAACTTACTCCTGTAGATGATAGTTTAACCATGTCAGAATTAGAAACTATTAGAACTAAAATACTGTTGGATACGTGCGATCGCTTTCAACCAGATATTTTAATTATCGAACTATTTCCTTTTGGTAGAAGACGCTTTTCTTTTGAATTGATTCCATTAATAGAAAAAGCTAAAGCAATGGGGACAAAAATAGTTTCTAGTGTGAGAGATATTGTCGTTACTAAACAAAATCAACAACGACACGAAGAAAAGGTTTGCCGTTTGATTAATAAGTATTTTGATATGTTATTAATTCACGGCGATCCTAACTTTGTTAAACTTAACCTCAGCTTTTCTCGCGTTAATGACTTAACTTGTCCTGTACACTACACGGGTTATGTAGTTCAACCCCTACCTCAACCTCAACCGATAGCTAATAAACCTTTAATTTTGGTTAGTGTTGGTGGAGGAAGATTTGGACACGATTTATTAGAATGTGTGGCTTGTACTGCACCTATCTTAAAAGAGCAAATTCCCCATCATCTTCAAGTTTTTACAGGTGCTTTTAGTCCTGATGAAGTATTAGTAAAACTGCAACAAATAACTAAAAATCTAGATAACATCACTATTGAACGCTACACCCCAAATTTCCTTAATTATATGCAACAGGCAGATTTATCTATTGGAATGTCTGGTTACAACACTACCATGAATATTTTAAGCACTGGTGTGAAAGCAATGATGATGGCATTTCAGGGTAATAACGACAAAGAACAAGAAACTCGTCTCAAAAAGCTAGATAATTTAGGTCGAGTAAAAATGATTCAGCCTGAAGACTTACAACCAGAAAAATTTGCCGAGCAAATTATTGATTATTTAGGACAAACTCCTAGTAATTTAACTCTCAACTTAAACGGAGTTGATAATACTAGATATTATTTAAAGCAATTGGTAAGTAAACAATTAATAAAGGTTTGATATTGATTATTTGCTATCATTACTTCCAAATGATTATTATCTGAAGTTAAAATCAATTTTCAATTAATACTTTTGCGATTTTCTTTAGATTGCTCACTTTATTTTATTTTTTCTACATAATTTTTTGGCGATCGCACATTTCAAACCTAATTATAAGTGCGATCGCTCTTAGAGCAATCCTAAATGATTTATGAAAACGTTTTGCCCAATTAGGTGAAGTTGACGATCTTCTTGCTGCTTCTCGTGAAGAGATGCACGAACCCCCTCAATTTGAGTAATGATTATTCTCGATACTAAATAGTTAATCCTTGGGAATAAAGGATATTAAGTCAGGTTAGATAAACACCACAAGTCAGGCGATCGCTTCATGAAAATTCTCTCACAAAAGATTCACGAACGATTAATCATAACTTGAGAGACTAAATAATAACTAATTCACCGATTATTAATAATTAACTATTAATTCCAGCCATGAAAACTATTTGCCTTACAGCCCAAGAATTTCCCCCTGATGTGGGTGGAGTAGGAGTATCTGCTAAACGAATTGCTTTATTATTAACAGAATTAGGTTATCAGGTTCATGTAGCGGTATTTCGTTCTGTATTTCGTCAAGAAAGAAAGTTAGCTGAAGCAGGCAAAGTTAGTCGTTCTCGTTGTGAAACTAGCATCCAAGATGAGATTACTGTTCATCGTTTATATCCTGCTATTCGTTCGACACTAGCTCGCGATCAAGATTATTTAATGGATATTTATGGACAGTTAACTGTCCTTCATAAACAATACCAATTTGACGCGGTTCATGCCTTTTTTATTAACGAAACTGGTTTTTTAACCACTATGTTAGCCAAAGAAAATGGACTACCAGTAATTAATAGTGTGCGTGGTGCAGATTTACACAAACATATCTTTGATTCCCAACAGCAAAAACAAATAGCCTGGACTTTAGCTAATTCTGATTGGACTACTTTTGTTAGTCGTGATTTGATGCACCGTGCCAGATTATTTGAGCCGACAATTGTGAATAAATCTTCAGCCTTTTTAAACTCTATTGCCCCTATAGATTTTGATAATTTACCAACTCCCAATTTAGAAGGTAGATTACAAGGGACAGTAATTGGTTCGGTAGGTAATTTTCGGGATAAAAAAGGTATTGAATATCTCTTAGATGCTTGTCAACAAATCGAAACAGATTTTACTTTATTATTTGTCGGTGAATTTGTTGCTAAAGAAAGAGAATATTGGGAGCAAGAATTAGCCAACAGTGGCTTAAAAGACAAAATAATAATTACAGGTAAAGTAAGTCGCGAACAAGCCTTGGCATATTTAGCCTATATGGACATCTTTGCCATTCCTTCTCTCAATGATGGTTGTCCTAATGCCTTACTAGAAGCCATGTTAGCCGAAAAAGCTGTGGTGGGTACAAATGTCGATGCGATCGCGGAAATTATTGAAGATGGTGTCAACGGTTTATTAGTCAATCCTTTTAAGAGTGAGGAGTTGAGAATTGCGATCGCGCAATTAATAGATAATCCTTTACTCAGACAAACTTTTGGTAAAGCAGCTAAACAAAAAGTTATTCAAGACTTAAACCCTGCTGTAGAACAAGCCAACTGGGGTAAGATTTACGATCGCATTTTATCAGAATCAGAAGCTACCAAACCTCAAATGTCAGTAGTAGCAGTCTAGTAGTGAATAATGTGGCAGTTCGCCCACACATTGGTGTTAGTTATAAGTCACAAAAAACCAACAAATATACTGTGGAGAAAACTAGAAAATGAATCAGTCTCAAGTAACCTTAGTCGTCGTACCCAGAGAACGTTTTAGCTATACTCGCGAATCTCTAGAAAGCATCTATCAATGTACTTCTTATCCTTTTGAGTTAGTTTATGTTGATGGCAATTCTCCAGAAAAAACCAAGAATTATCTGACACAACAAGCTCAAGAAAAGCAATTCAAACTAATTAGAACCGAAAACTATCTCGCCCCCAATCAAGCGAGAAATATTGGTTTACAAAACGTTAAAACTAAATATGTAGTTTTTGTTGATAATGACATTCATGTTGCCCCTGGTTGGTTAGAAAAATTAGTTCAATGTGCCGAAGAAACGGAAGCAACAGTAGTCTGTCCTCTAGTTTGTATTGGTAAAAACCTCCATTCCAAAATCCACCTGGCTGGAGGAGAAGCGCACATTGTCTTAGAGGTTAAAAGTGACAAAATGAAACGCAAGGTTCACGAAAAGCACTATTTTGTCAATCGTCCTGTGGCAGAAGTCCAAGACAAATTGAAACGACGAGAATGTGAATTTGCCGAGTTTCACTGTATGTTAGTCCGCAGGGATATCTTTGACACCATTGGTTTATTGGATGAAAAATTACTTAGCACTAGAGAACACATTGATTTCTCGATGTCTGTTACCAATGCTGGTGGCAAAATCTATTGTGAACCTGATTCTGTAACTACCTATGTTCCTGATACTGGGTTTGAGTGGTCAGATTTAACTTACTTCATGTTGCGCTGGAGTGATGCTTGGGAAGTGGCGAGTCTCGAACACTTTATGCAGAAGTGGGATTTAACTAAAAAAGACAAATACTTCAAAAAACGCTACAGTCGATTAGGACAACGTCGTCATCAAGCCTTCTTGCGTCCTTTAGTCAAACAACTTTCCTTTGGTGGTTATGCAACTTGGCTAGAGAAAACTTTAGTCGCGATCGAAAGAAAAATTAATCGATACATTAGTAATCAGTCACCAGTTATTGTTGAAAACTTTGTTGACTCAACGAAATACCAATCTTCTCATCAATTGAGTAATAATACTTAATCAATTCTTGGTAGTAGCGTGGGCATTGCCCACACTACCGATTTTAATTATTTCAACCCAGCATTTTAGCTTAGACGCGCTAGTAGGTTGGGTTAGCGACAGCGTAACCCAACGAAATCTTATGCTGTGTTGGGTTTCATTCTACATTTTAAAAGTAATAATACTTAGTCAATAAGACTGTTTAAAGTTTTGTTGAGTCAAAGAGATTTTTAGAATCAAGAAAAACAGCAAGTTGTTAACTAGCTTGGGTTTTAAGTATGAAGAATAGTAAAGTTTCAAAATTTAGTTATAAAAATCCAAGATATCAGATTGTGTGTAGCTTAGTTATTCAACAAATTTATCACAGTCTGAATCTCTAATAAATTGGTTGACTATTCTCAATAAGATTTTAATATTTTCTTTAGCTTGACAAAACTTAATTTAAAGCTAACGAGAGAGATTAATTAAATATATTCCACAGATGAAGACAGGCATTAAATACAATTAATCATGAAAAAAAAGCGACCGAAGAATCTAAACGAGGGAATATCGGGACTTAATCGCATAGTTAAGCATTTTCTTCCCCAAATTCGTCAACAGGGAGGCTTACTTACTATTTCCTTCTTGGCACTATTAGCCGAAACAGGTTTGCATATGCTTGAACCTTGGCCCCTCAAGTTTATTTTTGATGAGATTATTTTTAAAGGGTTTAAAGTTGAAAGTCTAAAAGTTCCTTTCTTAGACGATTTTAATGTCATTACCTTATTAACCCTGTTGGCAGTTGCCTTAGTAATTATTGCTTTGCTACGTGGCACAATGGCTTATGTCAGTACGGCAGGAATGGCGGTAGCTGCAACTAAGGTACTGAGTGAGATTCGAGCTAATTTATATTCTCACATTCAAAGCTTGTCTCTTTCTTTTCATAACAAAGCCAAAACGGGGGATTTAATTACTCGCGTTACTTATGACATTGAAAGATTGCGAGAAGTAACAGTCGTTGCTGCTTTACCTTTAGTCACCAACACCTTAACCATGGTGGGAATGTTAGGGGTGATGATGTGGTTGAATATACAGTTAGCTTTAATTGCTGTGGCTATTTTCCCCATATTTTTAATTACCACCGCCACCATGAGTAAGCGTATTCATAAGGTGGCAAAGAAACAACGCCAACGGGAAGGAGTAATGGCAGCTAATGCAGCCGAAGCCATCGGTGCAATCAAAGTAGTGCAAGCTTTATCTCTTCAGTCTCGCTTAGAAAAAACCTTTGCTAAACAAAACCAAAAAAGCCTCAATGAAAGTGCGCAAACCCAGAAACTACGGGCAGGACAAGAGCGTACAGTAGAAGTGCTAGTAGCGATCGCCACTTCTATTGTCCTCTGGCGAGGAGTGCAGTTAGTAATGGTTGGCACTATTACCCCAGGGGACTTGTTGGTGTTTATCACCTATCTAAAAGTGGCGTTTAAACCTATGCGTCAATTGGCAAAATATACAGGACAAATTGCTAAAGCGATCGCCTCTGGAGAAAGAATTATCGATCTCCTAGAAATAGTACCTGAAGTTAGAGATTCTAAATGGGCTTATCCTGCACCTTGGTTTGGGGGGATGGTCGAGTTTCGTTGTGTCAGTTTTGCCTACGAAAATCAAGCCAATACTCTTAATAATCTCTCTTTAACCGTCTTACCAGGGCAGAAAGTAGCTTTAGTGGGGGCTTCTGGTGGCGGTAAATCCACTTTGGTTAGCCTCTTACTACGCCTTTACGATCCTCAACAAGGTCGCATATTAATTGATGGACATGATCTTAGAGAATACACTCTCGATTCCCTTAGAAAGCAAATCAGTATTGTCTTGCAGGAAAGTATTCTTTTTGCTGCCAGTATTAAAGATAATATTGCCTATGGTTGTGTCGAAGCTACTGATAAAGAAATCGAAATGGCTGCCCGTTTAGCTAATGCCCATGATTTTATCATGGCACTCCCAGAAGGCTACGATACCGTTGTGGGAGAAAGAGGCGCAACCCTTTCAGGGGGACAAAGACAACGAATTGCGATCGCTCGGGCTGCCATTCGTAATGCTCCCATTGTCATTCTCGATGAACCCACAGTCGGACTAGATAACCATAGCGAACGCATTGTTACCGATGCTTTAGATCGTTTAACGCAAACATCAACTACTTTTTTAATTACCCACGATTTAAGAACTGCCCAAAATGCCGACCAAATTTTTTATCTGGAAGGGGGTCAAGTTTTAGAACAGGGAACACACGAACAATTAATGAAGTTAGGTAAGCATTATGCTACTCTTTATCGTTTACAACAAACCGTCCAATATAAGTAAGAATGGCGTTGCTGATTTAGCGATCGCGCCCTTATTTTATAATAGAAATTGAAAATTGAAGTAAAATCTGTCAAACTATCTCAAGGTATTAGATTCACGGAAAATGAAAAGAGTAAGATTGTGACTAAAGATAAAGATGAAAAGAGAGTTGCCCTCGTGACTGGTTCGACATCTGGAATTGGTATGGCGATCGCAAAGCGACTTGCTGAAGAGGGGTTTACGATTGCTTTTCATTCCAAGTCTTCAGTTGCAGTTGGACAGTCATTAGCAAAGGTGTATCCTGGCTCATCGTATTTTCAGGCTGATTTGTCCGACCAAAGCCAGTCTCGTAGTTTGGTTTCCGAGGTGTTGTCGCATCATGGTAGTTTAGATGTATTAGTCAATAATGCAGGGATTAGTGCAACGATTCCACATACGTCTCTCAAGGAAGCCTCACCAGAAATCTGGCGGAGTTTATATGAGGTGAATGTCATCGCACCTTGGACACTGATTACAGAGGCTGAGGTTGCGCTACGCCAGTCATCAAGTAGTGAGTGTCCCAGTTGTATTCTCAACATTAGCTCTCATGCAGGGATTCGCCCAAAAGGAGCTTCAATTCCATACTCTGCGACTAAAGCTGCTCTAAATCACATGACAAAGCTGCTTGCACTGAGTCTAGCACCTCAGATTCGTGTGAATGCGATCGCGCCAGGTTTGGTTGATACTCCGATGAGTAAAGAATGGACAGCAGCACGGAAGCTCTGGGAAGAACGATCACCTATGGGGCGAGGAGCGCAACCAGAGGAGATGGCACAAGTAGCTTTTATGCTTGTTTCAAGCCACTATCTTACGGGAGAGATTATAATTTCAGACGGAGGATTAAACCTTACGTAGTAAGCAAGAATTCTGCCAAACAATCCCATTGCACATCGACCGTATCAAGTTGGTCGGTGAATCTGAAACATTACTAGTGGCGGGTGAAGGTCGTTAGGCGTCATAGGCAGGTAATTTGGAACTGTGAGTATGCGAATTGCTATTTTTGCATTTTATCTGGGCTTGGGCTTTCTTTTCAGCCATGAACTGGATGCCATGGTACAGGCTGAGTGGCGCTTGCTTTATGTTTTGCGCTCAATGCCAGACGAAACAGCGATGCCAATCTTTGTATGGTTGCATGTACCTCTTTTTGCTTTTATTGTCTGGTTAACGCATCACTCAAAGCAACGAATCCAAATTCAATCCCGCAATGTGTTCGCGACATTTCTTATTGTTCACGCTGGCTTACACTACCGCTTGTCAAATCATCCTTTGTACACATTTGACACAATCCTTTCCAAAACACTGATCTACGGCGGCGCTATATGTGGTGCTGCGTACTTGGTCATCAGATTTATTGTTACAAAATGGCATGTCACCAGATGACGCCTAACCATTCATTCAAGCCGATCATTTCAATTGTCCTAAGCTAATTTTGTACGGCTATATCTCGGGTGCTAATTACTCGACCAAAGAATAATTGATCTACTTCGTCAAATTCTACTACTGCTTCGTATCCTCTGTATTTCATCTTGACTCTTATGAATAAATTACCGATATCTTTTACTTTTACATGAAAAATCTCTCACACAAGCTTCACTTCATTTTCATTGGAATAGACAAATCTATATATAGTAATTAGTAAACAATAATTATTAATCTATGAACAATCTCTTATCTTCTTCCACTCCCTCTAGCTCCTCAACTCCTTTCACCAAAATAATCCTAGTTCGCCATGCTCGCACTACCTATAACGAACAGGGCAGATATCAAGGCAGTAGTGATGAATCAGTATTAACAGAAAAAGGACATCAGGATGCTTACTCTACAGGATTAGCTTTACAAAAGTATAATTTTGATGCAATTTATACCAGTCCGTTAACTAGAGTTCAACAAACCACTCAAGCAATTCTTACTACTTTAAAACAGAAAAATAATAATCTATCTCCTGTATTTATCGATCATCAGTTAACTGAAATTCAAATGTTAGATTGGCAGGGGTTATTGTATCAAGAGGTCAAAGAAAAATTTATTGATGCTTATAATTTTTGGCAGAATACTCCCCATCTTTTTACTTTAAATGGTACTTTTTTTCCTGTTAGAGAATTATTTAAACAAGCACAAAAATTTTGGCAAAAAATTTTAACTAAACATCGTGGTCAAACTATTTTAATTGTGGCGCACGGTGGGACTAATCGAGCTTTAATCAGTACGGCAGTTGGTTTAAATCCAGAATATTATCATAGTTTACAGCAATCTAATTGTGGGATCAGTTGTTTAGAATTTTCCTCAGAGCATAACATTGGTGAGCTTAAATACTTAAACGTTACCAATCATTTAGGCGAAACCTTACCAAAACTAAAAGCAGGAAAAACTGGCTGGCGATGGCTGTTATTATCTAAGGCTAATGCCAAAAATATAGCTAAATATTCCTATATAAAAAGATTAATAAATAGTAACTCAATTGAGTTACTATTAACTGATCGCTCAATATCAGAATACCCAATTGAGGAGCTAGCAGTCCAATATGAAATTCCCCATTTATCTCTGGCACCAAACCATTTTTTAGATTGGCAACAAACAATTATTAAGCGACAAAAGCACTTTGTCAATTCAGAACAAGTAAGTTTAACTACTGGCTTAATTATTGCTTCAGATAAATTACTAACCCAAATTTTACACACAACTTTAAATATAAATACTTTAAATATCACAGATCATCTAGCTATCATTCATTACCCTCAAAATTATAGCTATTCAATCTTACAGGGAATATTGCCACTTATGGTAGTGAGCAGTCAGAAGTTAACAGTTAATCAGTAATCTTTTATTAATCTACACATTGCCTTACTTTGATCTCAATCGACGTAAGATAGATAACCTTGCCTTGCTATAAACAAATTAATGAAAAGAAAATTTAAACAAAAAATAAAATTAGGAATTATTATAATCACATCTTTTTTAAATACTTCTGCTGCTTTAGCTAATAATATCGAATCAATTCCTTCTGTATCAAAACTAAAAAATATTCACACTAGAGACTGGGAATATCGAGCTTTACAATCTTTAGCACAAAAATATAGCTGTACTCAAAGATGGGGAAATGCTCAAAGCGATCGCCCTATAAGTCGTTATGAATTTGCTGTAGGTTTAAATAACTGTCTACAACAAATTGATACTATTACATCTCAACAAGACTTGACTATTTTACAAAGATTACAACAAGATTTTGCTCAAGAATTAGCTCGATTAACCAATAAAGTAGCTCAAGTCGAAGCTAATATTACTCAACTTGAATCCGAACAATTTTCCACTACAACTAAATTTAACGGTCAAGTTTTATTTTTTCTAACTGATAGTTTTGGACAAGAAGATAATAGTCAGACTACCTTTGGCTACCGCACCAGATTAATTTTTGATACCAGTTTTTCAGGTCAAGATCTCCTGAGAGTTCGTTTAGAAAGTAGCGATCTGGGTCGTTTAGATGATGTGACAGATACTTCGCTAAGTCGTCTAAGTGTTGATAGTGACAGCGATAATCAAATCGAAATATCAGAACTATCCTATACTTTTCAGACGAGCGATCGCACAGAAATTCTTTTCGGCACAGCAGGAGTTAGTTTGAATGATGTCGGAGAAGTTTTAAATCCTTTTTCTAGTAGTAGTAGCGGTGCTGTTTCTCGATTTGGTCGCAGAGATCCTGCTACTTTACGCGCCCCTGGAGGTGCAGGAATTGGCATTAAACAGGAATTTAGCGAGGAAATTGTAGGATTTGCTGGTTATTTTGTTAATAATGAAGATGTAGCTAATCCTGAAACTGGTAGAGGCTTATTCGATAGTTCCCATAGTGCGATCGCTCAATTAGTAATCGAACCACAAGATGAATTAGCTTTGGCTGCTACCTATACCCGTACCTATGAACGCACTGATGATGTTAACTTAATGGGTTCTACGGGAGTTGAGCAAGCTAATGAACCTTTTGAACAAAATGCTACTACCTCAGATAATTTTGGTTTACAAGCTAACTGGGAAGTCACTTCTGGTTTAGAAATTGGCGGTTGGTTTGGCTATACTCAAGCGCAGCAACAGGAAAACGGTGATGCTAGCGCAACTATTCTTAACGGTGCGTTGACTTTTGCTTTCCCTGATTTAGGGGCAGAAAATAACGTCGGAGGGATTATCATTGGTGTACCACCTGTAATTAGCGATCATGATGATGATGATTTGGTTACAGAAGAAACTCCTTTACACATTGAAGCTTTGTACCGTATTGAAGTCAATGACTATATCGAAATTACTCCTGGAGGATTTGTCGTTATTAACCCTGATACTGAAAATGGTAATACTTTGTGGGTAGGAACAGTGAGAACGGAATTTAGCTTTTAAATCAGCAACGTCAAATAAATTATGAAAGCTAATAACTCTGAAGCTCAAAGCTAATAGCTAGTAACCTTATTATTCGCGGTTTCATGCTGAAATCAGCAACATCTATTTTGACTGCATAACTTGATTAATTGTACTGATTAATTCTTGTTCGGGACAAGGTTTCACTAAATAAGCTGCTGCACCAAGCTCTAGAGCCATTTTTCGATGTTTATCGCTATCGCGAGAAGTCAGAATAATAATCGGTAAATTACTATAATTAGGATCATTTTTAGCAGCTTTTAAAAACTGAAACCCATTCATTAAAGGCATTTCCAAATCACAGACCACTAATTGGACTTCTCCCGATTTTTTTAATTCTGTTAAAGCATTAATCCCGTTATCAGCTTGCAGTACTTGTTTACTAACTTTTTCCAAAGACATGGCAATAGTTCGACGTAAACTGGTTGAATCATCAACTACTAAGAGAGTCTGAGGTATTATCGAAGTAGCTGCTGGTAGTTGCTGAGTATTAGAAACGCTACCACTGGGTAAAGCCTGGAGACTAGTGCCACCTAGAAAAGCTCTTTGACTCATAGCATTACTGCGATATTGGGAATCTTTGAGTAAGACTGTGCCATCAATTACCAAAGTTAGAGTACTATCTTTAAGCACACTACAGCCATAAACATATCTTGGGGGAATAATTGCACTACCTAGAGGTCTAATAACTAACTCTTGTTCTCCTAAAATCTCGTCTACTTCCAGTCCCACATAACTGTTCTGACGACGCAACAGCAAAATAGGATTGTTGAGGCTAGATTCCGAACTCTGTAATTTAGATATAGTGCGAGGATATTCGATCATACTTGATAGCTGACGCACGGGAATCATCTCTACATCGTCTTTAGTATGCCAATGTAAAACTTTTTGTCCTTCAAAGATTTGCACTTCTTTAGAAGTCGGTAAAATAATTCTTTCAATTGCATCAATCAAGATAGCATAGGTCATTCCCGCAGCCTTAGTCAGCATTAACTTAGCAATAGTTAGAGTTAAAGGAATTTGCAGCGCGAAAGTAGTACCTCGTCCAGGAGTAGACTCAATGGCAATCGTACCGTCCATTTCCTCGATTTGAGAACGAACTACGTCCATTCCCACACCTCTACCAGACAAATCACTGAGCTTGTCAGCAGTTGAAAATCCTGGTTCAAAGATTAACTCTAGCAGTTGAGAGGGAGAAGTACGCTCTGCTTGTTGTGGGGTAATTAATTTCTTTTCAATACCGATTTGTTTAATTCTTTCAATATTGATTCCTTTCCCATCGTCTCCAACTTCAATTACAGTTTGGCTACCTTGGTAATAGGCACGCAGAAAAACTGTTCCTGTTTCGGGTTTGCCTGTCTGAATTCTCTCTTCGGGTTTTTCTAAACCATGATCGAAGGAATTACGAACTAAATGTAAAAGGGGATCGTAGAGTTTTTCTTCAATAGTTTTATCAATTAAAATATGGCTACCAATAATATTGAGTTCGGCTTTTTTATCGTGAGTTGTCGAAAGCTGCATCAAAAGCCGAGGAAAACGATTAAATAAGCGACCAATAGGAGACATTCTGGTTTCAATCAGTTCGTCTCTCATGTTTAACAACATTCTTTGTTGTTTTTGGGTATCTCGCTGTGCTTGTTTATTGTGGTTTTTAATTTTTTCGGCAATACTTACTAGTTCACTATTACTAGTAGCAGTTAATTCCAACAGTTGGTTGAGTCTCTCTTGAGAATTTTGTTCCCCAGAAGTAGCAAGAACAGATTTTTGTTGACGTTGATTTTGAGTAATATTTTGGAGTTTTACGGGTAATTCTTGTAAAAGTTGTTGTTGTTCTGGAGAAAGGCAAACTTGATCGACAATTTCAACCAATTCATTAACGATTTGCTCACTATAGCTGACTTTATCTAATAATTGCTCAACAAAATTGCCAATTTGCTCATCTTTTAAGATATTTCTGTTTTGGTTAATTAATAATTCTCCGACTAAATCGTTTAACTTTTCTAGTGAATCTAAATTAACCCTGACTGTCTGATTAACGTTTGCCTGATTAGCTTGTTTAGGACTATTTTGTTTTGATGTTGAGCTAAATCGAGATTTTCTAACATCTCTGGTAGAAATTTCCTGGGGAGCATTAGCTTTTGATTTAGTGACTTGTGTAGGAATTGTTGGGACAATCGATACTTCTTCTACCCGATTGGTATCTGAAGTTGGTTGCTTAGGAGAATTGGCAATAATGCTTGTCTGTTCTTCGATAACTGCATCTTCTCCCCAAATTTGGGTCATCAATTCGCTAGAATCTTCGCTATTTTCCATTTCAAATGGGTTAGACTCAGATTCGAGAACACCTGTATATTCTTCGGTTAAAGATTCCGAACCAAAAATATCAACAGCATTGGCATCCTCTTCAGCTTGGCTATTAGTCTCAGCCATTTCTGCCATCGGTACAGAAAACATCGAATCTTCTGTCTCAAAATCAGCACCAGTTGTTTCTGACTGCTCTTGAGTAAAGCCTTCTGACCAAAATGCTCCTGTATCAGAGTTATCTGTCTGATTATCTACGTTATTGGCTGTTATTTCGACGTTACCAATAAATTTTTGGAGTTCAGGAGAAGGTTCGCCACCCCGATCGCGATCGCCCGCCATTACTTGTTTTTGTGCCTGTTGGAAATTTGCGATCGCAGCTTCCGTAATTTCTTTAACTAGCTCGGGATTGACTTCCAAAGCCGTCAAAATTGTCTGGGCAATCTCACCTAACCCTGATAAGTTAAGGGATTGGGATAACCCTAAAAAGATTTCTGCCTGGGATTGCAACACCTCTGTCATAGTAGCTGGATCACCTTCGGATAATGCTACCGATAGTTCTTGAATTCTTTCAGGCACAACAGATTCAAAGAAAGATTCAACGACATCTAACCCTAATTCTTCGGAAGTGGGAAAAGCATCTTGATCGCTGAGATAATCACCAAATATTTCGGTTAATTCTGCAAAAATAGCTGCTGCACGATTAAGAATTTCTTCTCGATCAATAGGAGCTTTACTAAATTCAGCAGTTAAAGGAATTCTCAAACAGTCGTAACTAGCGTAAAGTAATTTTTTGGTCTGGTGATCGATTTGGAGTTCAGGATTATATAAAGCTTTAAAAACATCCTCCATCGAATGAGCAACGGTTTTGATCGTCTCTAACCCCACATTCGCTGCACCCCCCTTGAGGGTATGAGTAGCTCGCATGAGCTTATTAACTCTTAGGGGGCGATCTTTTAGGTCAATATCACCATCGTTGATCGCAAATAATTCTTGTTCGATAGTTTCAAGTAACTCAGGAGCTTCTTCTAAAAAATATTGATAGGCTTGATCGCGAATACTGGGGTCGGTAATCATCGTCGAATAATTTTCTATATATAATTGCTGTTTAGTAAGAGGCAGTGGGTAGTGGGTAGTGGGTAGTAGGTAGTAGGTAGTAGGTAGTGGGTAGTAGGTAAAAAACTTATTACTCATTACTCATTACTCATTACTACTTTTATTACCCATTACCCAAGCCTCATAGATTAATTTGCACTTTTTTTTACGAATAGACGCTTACTTGACTTTGAACTGAGAAACGCTGGCTTGTAAATTTTGTGCCAATTGTTCTAGCTGCTGGAAAGAAACAGAAATTTTACCCGAATCTTGGGAGGTTTCGTTAGCAATTTCTGCCACCTGTCCCATTACTTGAGTTACAGATGCTGCTTCTTGGGTTTGGACATTGGCAGCACTGGTGATACCTTGAACTAAATCTTTAATTTCTGCGGTAGCAGACACAATTTCGTTTAAACTTTCACGGGTTTCATTGACTAGATTTGTCCCTTCAACCACCTGCTCAATACCAGCTTCCATAGCAGCAGCTACTTCTTGAGTTTCTTCCTGAATTTCCCTTACTAATTTCTCAATTTCAGTAGTCGCCTCTGTTGACTGCAAGGAGAGATTCCGCACCTCATCGGCTACTACAGCAAAGCCTTTACCATATTCCCCAGCGCGAGTTGCTTCGAGGGCAGCGTTTAAGGCTAATAGGTTAGTTTGTGTAGCAAAGCTACTAATTAAGCTCACTACTTTAGAGATCTTTTGGGAAGAATCACTCAGACGTTTAACCCGTTTACCTGCATCAGCTACAGTTTCGCGAATACTAGCAATACTATCTACAGTATTGTTCATAGCACGATCGCCCGCCTGTACGGTTTGGTTTGCCTGTTCAATTGCTACTTCTACTTTTTGGGCGTTGTCGGTAGTAACCATCGAAGCCTGAATCATTGCCTGAACTCGGTCTAATGCCTGTTGTAACTCTTGTAATTGTCTTTCCGATTGCAAGGATAAGCCTTGAATAGCAATACTACTAGAACCAGTGGTTTCAGTTACCTGTAAAGCAGCTATTTGTACCTGTTCGACAATTCCTTTTAAGGAATCGAGGGTAGTATTATAAGCTCCTGCAATTGTCCCGATTTCATTTTCGGTAACGTTGGCACGAACGGTTAAATCACCACTAAATGCAGGTCTAACGGTTCTGAGCATCTCGACTGCTTGTTTTTGTAGCTCTTCTTTCGCTGCTCTTTCTCGCTCTAGAGTTTTAGTTAGGTTTTCCGATTGAGTCCTTAATTGCTCATAATAGTCTATTTGTTGAATCGCAATTCCCAGTTGGTTAGCTAGCTGTGCTATTTGCTCCGTTTCCATTTGTTCCCAAACCCGAGTGCCAGAGTTTTGATAAACGCCCAGCAATCCCCAGAGTTTGTTTCCTTGGAAAATAGGCGCAACAATATAAGCTCTTGCCTGATACTTTTCTAGAGATGTAATATAGCAGTCAGGAAACTTCTGGGTGTAGATATCATCCACCGCCGTATATTTTTTACCTTCGTTGATATATTTACCACCTCTGGTTTTTTCCATGTAGGTATCGGTTTCGGTAATATCGCCAACTGACCATTTACGGAGAAGACAGCGATTATTGTTCGTGCGATCGCCACTGAGAAACTCGTCTTCTGTTTGTTCAACCAACAGGGAAACCCAACCACTAGCTACTGATTCGGCTACTACTTGACCACTCCAATCAGGATTAAATTGATAGACTACAGTCCGATCTGCTTTTAGAGCCTGACGTACTTCTTGAGTTGTTACTTTGAAAACTTCGTCAATATTTTTGGCAATGCGGATTTGCTCACTAATTTTGTTACTAGTTTTTTCTAGTTCGGATTGTTTCTCTAATCTATTGAGGTAGTTGATCTGCTGCATTGCTACCCCTACTTGCAGACCAATTTGTCTGAGGGTATCAACTTCATAGTCCTGCCAACGACGCGCCCCAGTGTTTTGATAACAGCCAATTATTCCCCAAAGTTTTTTGCTACCAAACATATTGCTGTCAGCGATAAAAACAGGGGCAAGAGCATAAGCTCTGGCTTCCATTTGTTCGAGCAGTTCGATATGACATTCTTTATGACCTGCCAAATAGATATCTTCAACGGCAAAGGTTTCACCATTTTTGTAGCGACCACCTTTGGTATTTTGTAAAAAGGTATCTTCAATAAAAGGAATAATTTTGGTGAGATCAGACCACCCAGGAGCAGAGGATTCCGCAATAAAATTACCACTCCAATCAGGATTAAAGCGATAAATAGCTACACGGTCAACATCGAGAATTTTGCGACCTTCATCGGTGGCAATCTGCCAAACTGCTTGCTCATCTTTGGATAAACGCACTTTTTCCAAAATTTTGGACAGACTTTTTTCTCGCTTGAATGCCTGTTCCATCCTTTTATTTTGGTATTCGGTGTTACGCATATAAGAGGTTTGTTGCAGTGGCATCACAAAACGCGCAGCGAACTCTCTCACCTGCTCAATTTCCGCTTCTTGCCAGTTGCGAGGGCCCGAATTTTGATAAATGCCTAAAACGCCCATCAGTTGATTGTTGGCATGAATTGGCACAACAATATAAGCTTTAGCCTGCATTGCCTCAAATTTTTCTAATACTGCTCGGGCTAATCCTTTGGCATGGACATCGTTGGCAACATAATAAGGCTCAAATTCCCCGCCTTTGAAATGAAAATCGTAATCTAGTACCGAACCTGCTGACTGCCAATTTACCCCCATCGATTCGGCGATAATCTTACCGCTCCAATCAGGGTTAAAGGCAAAAACTACTGCTCGATCTAGCTTCATAGAGGTGCGAATTTTTTCTAGCCAACTTTGCATCATTTGTTGAGCATTTTGACTAATAGAAGCTAGAAAATCCTGGCGAGAAATTTGCTCGGCTTGTTGGGCGTGGAATTTTAATTCTCGTAAAGAGCGAGTTTGTTCTAATGTCTGACTAAACTTGGGTGCATATTCCACTGCCATCTGAACTTCCGATTCTTGCCAGTTACGAGTACCAGAATTTTGATAAATTCCTAACATACCCAACAGGCGATCGCCCATTTTTATCGGCACGACAATATAGGCTTTAGCTTTTAGTCCTTCAATTTCCTCAATTAGACAAGGAGCAAAACCTTGGTCGTAAATATCATTAACAACGTATTTTGCCTGGCAGTTGGTTGCGGTCAGAAAACAGTCATTATCAAAAGCACTAGAGGCTTGACCCCATTTAGGATCTACCGACTCTGCTAAAATTTCGCCACTGCCATCAGGATTAAAACCATAAACTAAAGTGCGATCGGCTTTCATAAAGGCACGAATTTGCTCTAGTTTTTGCGCCATGGATTGTTCTGCCTGAGAACTAACCGCAGTCAGAATGTCTTGTTGGGCAAATTTCTCTGTTTGCTGTGTCTGGAATTGTGAGTAGCTAATTAAGCTTATTTGCTGCATAGGCAGAGTCAATTTAGCACTGTATTTGTGCATTAATCTGACTTCCAAGTCATTCCAATTACGTTTTTCTGAGTTTTGAAACACTGACAAAATACCTAACAGTCTTTTCCCAGACATAATAGGAACAGCAATATAGGATTTGGCTTCAATGGCTTCTAAGGAAGCGATAAAACAACGAGGTAAACCTTGAGTATAAATATCAGTGACTACATACTGAGATTTACAGTTTTCCGCCGTCAGAAAATCATCGCGATCAAAAACCGAACCTACTGCTTGCCAGTGTTCACCTACTGATTCAGCAATAACCTTGCCACTACCATCAGGATTAAAACCATAAGCACAAACGCGATCGCCCTTGAGGTTGTGTCGCATTTCTTGCAGCATCTCTCCCATTGATTGCTGCATTGAATGTTCCATTTGCGCTATGAAATCTTTTTGTCCGTTAGACTTGAGATTCAAAGATGGTGATTGTAAGACTCTGGTCAATTCCATCGTCAATTGATAAAGCAGATTAATTTCGTCTTCCTGCCATTGACGAGGTTGTTCACATTGTTGAACTACTAATAATCCCCACACTTTGTTGAGTTCATAGTCGCTATTTTCCGAAACAACCGAATCCAGCCAAATGGGTAAAGCCAAAGAAGCTTGTACCTGGAATTTGGCAAATAATTGTTTTTGATAAGGAGTTAATCCAGCATTATCAAGATTTTCAATTGCAATAAAGCCTTGAGTTTGATAATCAGAGATCTTTTGTCCACCAAAACAATTACAAGCAAGGGTTTCCTGGATCGCTGGAGTCCAACCTGGAACTAGAGCTTCAGCCACCACTTCACCATTGCTTTCGCCCGTAACACGGTAAATTAAAATACGATCTGCTTTTAACTCATGTTGCATAACCTTAACAAGATTGTTAAAAAAGTCATGCTGATCTTGAGATTGACGAACCTGCTTAATAACTTTCCACAGGCGATCGCGCTCTTGTTTGTATAGGCTTTTCTTTATTTTTTGAACTAGATCTGATTTGGAATTATTAGATTCTACGGCTAAATTGCCAAAATTTTGTTCCTGATAAGTACTTGATGAATCCATAACTTTTACTTTTTTCCTGATTATTTGGTACTAATAAATAACTACAATAGCTATTGATAATTAACTATAAAATTAGCTCTACTGTGAATAGTTAAACTCAGTTTTAATTGAGAAAAAGTTAAAAATCTCTTCGACATCAATTAGCATAATAATGTCATTATCTGAGTTGGTAAAATATCCATGCAAAAAAGGCAAAATGTCTTCAGAAAATATTTCAGCCGAAGACGATTTAAACTTAGATAAATCATGTTCTATTAAATTATCGATACCCGAAACAACCAATCCAATTGACTGCCCCTGAGCTTGAACTACCATAACCAATAATTCTTTATTGGCATTGTTTTCAGTAATAGGTGGTGGATATCCTAATAAATTTTCTAAATCTACAATCCACAGCATTTCACTACGCCAACCGTAAATTCCTAAGACACAATAAAACATCTGAGGAACAGGTAAAACATCTTCCAGAGAAATAGTAATTACTTCTGTAACAATTTCGGCATCCAGTAAAGCAATATCACCTTGTAAAACTGATTTATGGGTTTTTTCAGACCTACCAAGTTGAAATTGTAAAAATTTACGAACTTGTTTGGTATTAGATTGAATACTGGCATTAGAAGCAAGATTCAGAGATAAAGAATTAGCAGATGTGCTTAACATTATGTCGCTCTTGATAATTTTAACTAGCAATTTAACTAGCAATAAGTTGCTGTACTTTGTTAATCAATTCATCGCGATCGACTGGTTTGGCAAGATAAGCATCAGCACCTACTACATCTCCCCACATTTTGTCAGCTTCAGTCGATTTGGAAGAACAAAGAATAACTGGAATCTTTTTGGTAGCCATGTCAGCTTTTAGGGTGCGACATAACTCAAAACCGCTCTTACCACCCATAACGACATCTAAAACTATTAGATTGGGTTGATATTGACCTACTTTTTCTAAAGCCTCTTCGGCACTTTCAACATCTAATACACTTAACCCAGCTTGCTCAAGGTAGGTAGTCGTAACTCTACGATCAGTTAAACTATCATCGACCACTAAGACTTTACTCATAATTTTTAGTATTCTCCAGAACACAGATAACAATACTCTTAGTTAAAGAGTTCCCAAAAATCACTAGAAAATAACATTATTTTTGATAAAAATTAGAATCATCTCCGCAAAAATTACTAAGATTTATTATGTGTTTATTAAGAGATGTAATATTAAATACTAATTAGGATATAGAGCATTAAAAGTTGACAAAAAATATTTAAGTTAAAATAACTTAAATATTTTTAGTTTGATTAAAATTTTTTAGCAAAAAATAAGTTTTAAAAAATTGAATTTGCTCTGAAGATAAATATTATTTTCCTTAAATCAACACATTAGATGCTGGTGATTTATCTGGTAGAGAATTAGAATTATTATTAATAAATTTATCGATAATATTAATAATTTTATCTACTTCTATTGGTTTGGGCATAAAAGCATTAGCTCCAGAAACTTTAGCTCGTACTCGATCAATGATGCCATCATTACCTGTAAGAAAAACAATAGGAATATCTTTTAGCTTAGTAACTCTTCTAACTTGAGTACAGATTTCATAACCATTAACAATTGGCATACCAATATCCAAAAAGATAAAATCTGGATCAGCTTTAATAAGAGAAGGTAGTGCTTGTAAAGATTCTTGAATGCTAATACAACGATATCCACCTTGAGTAATAATTTGTTCCATAATTTTACAAATTTGTGGACTATCATCAATACAAGCAATTAAAGGTTTACTTAAATCTCCAGCGTCTTCATTTAACGAGAGTTGTTGACTATGTTGAGGGATTGCAATATCTTCTACTTCAACAATATCTAATAATTCTTGCTGTACATAAGGCATTAGAGAAGATGTTAATTTACGTACATCTTTGCCCATGCTTGAACTTAAATCTCTTAAGGTGCGTTGACCATCTAGTAATCTTAAAAAGTTTTGATAGACAATACCTGATACTTCTTCTTTTAAACGTCCTTGTTTTCGCATCACAGGAGCAAGGTTAGGAGAACATTTTTCCAAGCCTTTTTGTTGCCAAATTAACCATGCTTGTTTGGCTTCATGGAGAACTTGTTCAATATTTACTAGAGAGATAGACATCTGTAAACCAGATGTTAAAAATGAAGAAGTAGAAGCTATTTCTGAAGAGATTCTTAATTGTTGTTGTGCCTCTATTTGTAATAAGTCAAATAAAACTTCTATACCTCTAGTTTTAACTAATTCAATTGCCTGTTCTCGACCAATTAGTTTTTGTTCTAATAAGATTTTTAATACATGATAATCTCCACAATCTAATTTACTAGAAAAATCAATTTGAGACACATACCAATCTACTCTAGGACAATATTTATCAATCAATCTTTTCCAGGAACGATGTGGATGAACTCCTCCATCTGCCCAAACTAATCTACCTAGACAAAGATAAATTTTCCAAACAGTTTTACTATTACCTTTAATATTAATATTACCAGTAAACTGCTTTTGTTTAAAATAAATTAACTGAGTGGCTAGATTGCTGGAGCTTTTATTAGTCATAAATTTCTAATCTTGAGCCTTAATAGTCATAAAAATAGTTTAAATATTCATTATTAAAATTAAAAAAATGAGATAAAAAAATATTTAGTTAATCAACTAGACATCATCATTGTTGGTGCATTAGGAGCAGAAAACTTTTCAATAGTTTGCAAAATTTTGTCGACTTCAATTGGTTTAGAAAGAAAATCCGATGCACCGCATACTTTGGCTTTAACTCTGTCAAAGACACCATCATTTCCTGTCAACATAATTATCGGGACTTCTTGTAATTTAGAAACTCTTCTAATTTGAGTACAAACCTCATAGCCATTTAAAATTGGCATACCAATATCGAGAAAAATCATTTTAGGGTTAACGCTAATTAACTTAGGAACAGCCTGAATTGGTTGTTGAATTCCTAAAAAACGATAGTTAGCTTGAGTAATAATTTGATTCATGATTTGACAAATCTGCGGACTATCGTCGATACAAGCAATTATTGGTTTATCTTGTAAATTTACTGGCTTGTTACCTGAATTAGCTGTAGGAGTTGGAGTTGAATTAAGATCTGCAACTTCCACTAAGTCCAGCAATCCTTTATGTACGTAAGGATAAATAGATTTTGTCAGTAGGAGTAAATCTTTATTCATACCCACTGCTAAATCTCTGAGACTTCTGCGTCCATCTAATAATTTAATGAAATTTTGGTAGACAACTTCTGGAACTGCTTGTTGTAGTTGTTCTTTACTTTTAATTCTAGGAGCATGATCGGGATAAACAGTATTAAAACCGCTCTTAATCCAGGCTGACCAATGCTGTTGCATTTGTTTGAAAGCGGTATCTATATCAATACTAATTAAAGAATATCCTGATATTTCTCCTATTAGACTAGACAGTGACAATGCTTCTGATTCTATATCTAAAGGAGTTGATTTTTCCTGTTGAAAAAGATCAAAAAATACTTCAATAATTTTGTTAGCAATTAGATTGCCAATATTTTCTGGCGTAGCTAAATTACGTTGGAGCAGAATTCCTAAACTATGATATTCGGGACATCTAAATGATTCACTATTACGAAAATTAACTTGCTTTAAGTCAATCTGAGAACAATATTTACTCAAGTGTCTCTGCCAAGAGCGATGAGAATGCTTACCTCCATTTGCCCAAAGAAGTTGACCATCATTAAAATAGACTTTCCAATGAGTTCGATCGTCCACAGCTTTGGTTCTAACATGAGCAATACCTGTAAAAGATTGCTTTGAAAGGTTATTAAGTGAAGCAAATATCATATTTTCAGAATAGTGATTTATCTATTTACATAAAACTATAAGTTTTTTTATGATAGTTGGCATCGGTGGATACTAGTAAAAAGCTCAGTATTTGTGATTAAAAAAGTGAAAAATAATGTTATAGTCATGTCAATTATTTTCCGCAGGTTAATCTGTAATGGCTGTTAGTAGTTAGTAGATACAAGGCAACTTGTTATGACTTTTTTTATTCATCTGGGTTCTATTTGTAATAACTATATTTTCGTAAAATTTTAGAGCTTATAATTAATAAAAGAAATAAAGATATCCGTAAAGCTATTTCCCCCACTTAGTTTGGGACGTGCAGCATAATAGCTTCAGTATATTTGCGTATTAAAAAGCAAGAAGTAAGAAATTCAATTTATAATTTTTTTACGAATGATTGATGACGGGAGCATCCCACTTATGCAATTAGGCAATTATACTTAGTATTAAAACAGCCTTTTTTTCAAGATTTTTTCGCACTTGACAAAATACAAAAATCAGCAGGGTGAAAAAGTGGGATGCTCCCATTGATGACTACTATAGATACTTAACTGATGTTACGCAGCATAATAAACATTAGTTGACACAATATATTATCTAATTAATCCTGCAAAATTAAAGAGAGTGCATTGTTTTGAGCTTGAAGTTGAGCAGATAAATTAGGATTTTGTTTGAGTAAAGCAATTTCTTCTACGCAAGTTGATTGGACAAGTTTGAGATAGCGATCGCGTAGCGGAGGCTTCGCCTCATCGCTGAAGGTGTGGCTGCGCGAATCGCTAAATGTTCCCAAAGGATAATCGCTTTTTTGTCCTGACTGAATTTTTTGAATGAGTTTAATTGCGGTATTTATTTTCAATAAAGCTTGCTGATACTCTTCAGATATCTCTTCTTGTATTTGTAATTGTTCTAGTTCTTTGATTTTTTGAGCTAAAGTTTCTGCTCTTTGATGTTCATCATTATATTGCTTCATTAATTTTGCTTGCTTTAATAAACGGGAGTCAATTGCACTCAACAACTCACCCCTAGTAAATGGCTTAGTAAGATAATCATCTGCCCCTAATTCCATACCATGCCTAATATCTCCTTTATCAGACATGGCTGTGAGAAAAATAAATGGAGTTAAGGTGGTAGCAGGTAATTCGCGCATTTCGGCTAAAACGTCATGTCCGTTTATTTCAGGCATCATGACATCACAAATAACCAAATCAGGTAGATTATCTTGCGCCCACAAAATCCCCGAAATACCATTTTCAGTACTAAAAACCTCAAAATCTTCCGCTTCTAGCAAATCAACAATATTTTCTCTCACAAATAATTCGTCTTCGATTACTAAAATCTTAGTCATGATTTTATTCCTCCATATATCTAAAAATTTTTATTTGACAAGCAGATAAGGTAACGTAACAGTGAAGGTTGTCCCTAAATTAACTTGGCTATTCAGAGAAATTGTTCCCCCGTGCAGTTCCACTGCTCTTTTAACAATTGGTAATCCTAAGCCAGTACCAGGAATCGCACCAACATTATTAGCGCGATAGAAATAATCAAATAATTGTTCTTGTTCTTCTAAAGGAATACCAATGCCGAAATCTTGAATATGAAAAACAGCTTGTTGGGATTGACAAATTAAGTCAAAAATAACCTGATCACTAGTGGGAGAGTACTTGATAGCATTGGAAAGCAGATTATTTAAAATATGCCTGAGCGTTTTTTCATCCATATAGACAGTTGAACAATTATTCCTAGTAGTACCCGATTTGTGGACGTAACTATCATCTACTTCGAGATATTTCTCAATTTGCAAGATAATTTGATGGGTTTGTGTGGTTAGCTGTATTTCTTCGACTAATTCTTGGCAGAATTGAACTAAATTAATTGGACTGGGATTTAATTCGAGTTTACCTGCGTCTGTTTTGCCTAGGAGCAAGACATCGTTTAATAAATCAGTCATGTGTTTCACAGCAGTCTGAATACGATGTAAATGACTAAGTTTTTTTTCTTCACTCCATTTATGACTGTAATGTTCTAACAACTCAGCAGAAGATAAAATCAAAGCTAAAGGAGTCCTAAATTCATGAGATGCCATTGTCACAAATTGGCTTTTTAATTTGTTGAGTTTTTTCTCTTGTTCCAAAGTTCTATGGATATCTGCTTCGGCTTGTTTGCGTTCAGTAATATCGCGGACTATTGTCATTACTTCATCAACGTCACTAACTGCTATACGCACTTCGTAGCTATAAATTTTATCTGTAGCTGGAATTTCGCATTCTAAAATTTGCACTTCTCCTGTAGTAAAAGCTTTTTCAATACAATTCATTGTCGATAAAGCTATTTCTTCGGGAAATACTTCATTAATATGTTTGCCTAAAAATTCTTTGTTTTCAGTCAGTAAATTTTTAGCTTTGGCAGCTTTGAAATTAACAACAATACCTTCTCTATTAATACGAAAGATGAGATCGGGAATAGCATTTAGAATAGCTCGGTTAGTCGCCATACTTGAGCGCAACGCATCTTCAGCTTGCTTGCGTTCCATAAATAAACCTAACTGAGAACCAACAGAGTTAACTAATTCTACTGTTTCTTGATTTTCAACCCGAGCCAAAAAATCAAAAAAAAGAAAGACTACAATGACTTTTTCATCGGCAAAAATTGGCACTCCTAAAGCCGTTTTCAACCCTACCTTTTGAGCAATTTTATTTCTTAAAAATAATTTGCTGGGTTGTTGTGAGACATCTTCAATCCACTCAAATTTTTTGGTTGACCAAACTCTTCCTGGAATTCCGACTTGACTGGGAACATTAAATTGTTGACTTGACTCTCGAAAAAAACCTAATTTCTCTATACTACTTTTTTCTGTATTACTATAGTATGAAGGACTAAGCTTGAGTATATTTTCTTGCTGATCAGGAATCCAAGCTTCACCAAAACTCCAGTTAATAGTTTCGCAAACTTTGCGTAGAGTAATCGCGATCGCATAATCAAAGTTAGGAGCTTTAGCGATCGCCTGAGTAATAGTTTGTAACAACCGAATCTCTTGTTCTACTTGCTGGCGTTCAGCAATTTCAGCTTTTAAAATTTCGTTGTTATAAGCTAATTCTAAAGTACGTTCTTCAACTCGTTTTTCTAATTCTTGATGCGCTTTTCTAAGTATTGTTTCCGCTTGTTTACGTTTAGTAATATCTGAAATATAACATCGAACTAATCTACTAGCAGAAATTAGGTGTATAGACTGTTCAAAAGTTCTATTGTCTATTTTAACTTCGCGTACCAGAGAAGTTTCTTGTTGGTTTTTAACCAAAGGAATTATTCCCTCTAAAATTGGATGTTGTAATTTGTCTTTTTTAAGCTTAGGAAAGCGTTTTAGTGCAGCAGGATTGAGATAGATAATATTACCTTGAAGATCTATTTCGATAATTGGATCGGAAAATAGTTCGGGAAAAGAAGCCAAACGTTCTAAAGACTGTTGAATTGATGCTTGAAGTTCTGCTTCGGAAATATTATTTAAAGTTTGACGAGAACGGCTTTGACGCTCAGAATTATCTACTGAACCTAAAAAATAAGTATCATCAACATCTTCATCATCTTCTGGAACAAAAGAAGGCTCTGCTGCTTTAATTATTTTTGGTTCTTCTATTACATGATATGTGGCAGTTATATCTTCACAAAAAGTAATAACATCACCATGTTTTAAATCGTAAGAAAAACAAACATTGCCGTTGACTTTGAAACCATTTTTACTACGTCTACCTTTTAAATCTCCGTCGATAATCCGAAACTGATGACTATCTGTTCCTGGTATTGTAATTCGTAGCAGAGTTGCATGGTGACGCGAAACTTTAGGAGAATCCAGTACAATTAGATTATGAGGATCTCGACCTATTGAACAAGTTTCAGATTCGAGGCTGAGAGTGCGTTGAGTTTTTCGCTCCTCAATAATCAAAAAATGCTTTTGGGGTTGTAACTTATTCATCAATATCAGTTATATGATTGATATTAATAAAAATGCCCAAAACATGAATTAAATTAGCGTAATTAATGCAAAATTCTTCTAAAGATATATTTTTTAGTTTCAATCTTAAATAAGATAATTTACTACTTGTAACTACGTTGAGTTAATTCTACATGGTCAAACTCTAAAGCTTCTTGACGTAAAACTGGAGTTTGTTCACTACCCTGATACTGCCAAGCTGCAACATAAGCAAAGTCTTTGTCATTGCGTTGAGCCTCACCTTCTGGAGTTTGATATTCTTCACGGAAATGTGCGCCACAAGATTCTTCTCTGGCTAGGGCATCTCGCGCCATAAGTTCTCCTAATTCTAAAAAGTCGGCGACTCTACCAGCAAATTCCAGATTTTTATTCAAGGTATGAGGATCTCCAGGAATAGTCACATTTTGCCAAAATTCCTGTCTTAACTCTTGGATTTTAGCGATCGCCTGTTCTAAACCAGCTTGATTACGGGACATACCTACATAATCCCAGAGAATTGTGCCTAATTGACGATGAAACTCGGTGACAGTTTTTTTACCTTTGATTTTCAATAATTTATTTACCGTGGTATTTACCGTTGCTTCCGCTTCTTCAAAAGCAGGGTGAGTAGTTGCTATGGGCGGTAAATCAGTATTAGCAATATAGTTACCCAAAGTGTAGGGAATAATAAAATAACCATCTGCCAACCCCTGCATTAAAGCACTAGCACCGAGACGGTTTGCCCCATGATCGGAAAAATTAGCTTCTCCTAAGACGTGCAAGCCTGGAATAGTACTCATCAAGTTATAATCTACCCACAACCCACCCATAATATAGTGGACAGCAGGATAAATTCGCATTGGCACTTCATAAGGGTTCTCTCCTGTGATCCTCTCATACATTTGAAATAAATTATCATAGCGATCGCAAATTGTTTGTCTGCCTGATTTTTTAATCGCATCACGGAAATCAAGATACACTGCTAGTCCAGTTTCGCCCACACCTCGACCTTCATCAGTGACTTGTTTGGCGTTGCGAGAAGCTACATCACGGGGTACAAAATTACCAAAGCTAGGATATCTAGTTTCCAGATAGTAATCTCTTTCATCTTCAGGAATCAAGTGAGGAGGTCGTTGATCTCCTGGGTTTTTCGGCACCCATACCCGTCCATCATTACGTAACCCTTCGCTCATCAAAGTTAGTTTTGATTGATATTCTCCTGATACAGGAATACAGGTAGGATGAATTTGAGTGTAACAAGGGTTAGCAAATAAAGCCCCTCTTTTATAACATCGCCAAGCAGCAGTAACATTAGAATTACGAGCATTTGTAGACAGATAAAAAACATTACTATAGCCTCCAGTACAAAGTAATACTGCATCCCCTGCGTAACGTTCCATTTCTCCTGTAATTAAATTACGAACAATGATTCCCCTGGCTTTACCATCAACCAAGACTAAATCCAACATTTCACGTCGAGGCAACATTTGAATTTTCCCTGCTGCAATTTGACGTGACATAGCACTATAAGCCCCTAGTAATAACTGTTGTCCTGTTTGTCCTTTAGCATAAAAAGTACGGGATACCTGCGCCCCACCAAAGGAACGATTAGCTAACAAACCGCCATATTCCCTAGCAAACGGTACGCCTTGAGCAACACACTGATCGATAATCTGGTTGCTTATCTGTGCCAAACGATGAACATTAGCCTCTCGTGAACGATAGTCGCCCCCTTTGATTGTGTCGTAAAATAAACGCCAGACTGTATCGCCGTCATTGGGATAGTTTTTTGCCCCATTAATTCCTCCTTGGGCTGCAATACTATGGGCGCGACGGGGAGAATCTTGAATACAAAAGCTTTTGACGTTGTAACCTAATTCCGCCAAAGTTGCTGCTGCTGATGCCCCTGCCAAGCCTGTACCAACTACTAAAATTGTGTGCTTTTTCTTGTTTGCAGGGCTAACTAATTTGCAGTGATCTTTATAGTAATCCCATTTATCTTGTAGTCTACCAGGGGGAATTTTGGAGTCGAGCATTTTTTCAAAGATTTAAGGATAAGGAAATCGTATAAAAACTATAGTGTAGCTTGTCTTCTATTATCTTAAATTGGAAGAAGCTAGGAGTCACACAATTGTTAGAAGTCAGACGTATGTTTAACTACAACATCGAGGTCTGAGGTTGAGCTTAGATCAATTACAGTGGCATTGCTGAAAGGTAATCATCGATTTGCTCGCTTGAATGAATTGAGAAGTAAGATGCGCTATCGTAGATCTAGCATAGGATGAATATGAATAGTAACTATAAGTAAATAATTATATGAAAGCATTTGTTAATTTATTAAATTCTTTACTGCTAGGGGTTTGGGTGATCGCGATCGCGATTTTTTCCATTCAAAATATTCAAGCTGTTTCGCTGAAATTCTTGGTGTTTGAATCGATTACCGTACCTGTAGGTGTCTTACTAGCTTTTTTTAGTGGTATAGGTATGATTTTAGGCTGGTTTATTCCTTTATTACTAGCGCGCCAAGCCAAAATGCGTAACAATTCTTTCAATTAACTTATTTATTAAATTGAATTATAAACATGAATGAATTTTGGGATAAAGTCTTAGAATTTTGTATTCAAACTACTCAGACAGTTGGCGATCGCCTGATGAAAGATTTTGGCAAAATCCAGGCGAGTCAAAAAGAAGATGGCAGTTTAGTTACTCAGGCTGATAAATGGTCAGATCAAGAAATCCGTAGTGCGATCGCCGAAGCTTTTCCCGATCATGGAGTGTTAAGCGAAGAAACAATTCATATCTTGCCTGATAATGACTGGTGTTGGATTATCGATCCCATAGACGGTACAACTAACTTTACTCGTGGTGTTCCTATCTGGGCAATTTCTCTAGGTTTACTTTACAAAGGTACACCTGTATTTGGATTTGTCTACTTACCACCCCTCAAACACACTTATCATGGTTATTGGTATGGTGATTCAGGACTATCTGGGTATACAGGTGCTTATCTCAACCAACAACCAATACATACCAGTCGTGACAATCCTAGTGGTAGTCAAATATTTAATCTTTGCGCCCGTAGTCAAGCTATTTTTCGCCAACCTTTTCCCTGCAAAATTAGGATGCTCGGCGTTGCCAGTTATAATTTACTCTTGGTAGCTGCTGGTGTCGCGATCGGTGGAGTTGAAGCTACTCCTAAAATTTGGGATATTGCTGCGGTGTGGGCAATTATTAAAGCTGCTGGCGGAGAATTTGTCTTTTTAGATGATCATCCCATCTTTCCTCTCCAAGCTGGTAAAGATTATGGCAATGTCTCCATTCCCAGTTTAGGAATTTGTCGCGAGGAATTAATACCTAAGTTTAAACCACTGGTAGAGTGTGTATTATAGCCGTACAAAATTTAGGTTAGAACATTAATAATAACCCGCTCGTAAGTAGGAAATAGAAAGTAGGAAATAGGAAGTATTAGATTTAATCAGCAAGCCCTAAGTAATATAAGAGCAGTAACCGTACAGTTTTTAACTGTCCTAACTGCCCTAACTGTCCTAACTGTCCTAACTGAAATAATCAGTCACCAGTCACAAAGAATTTACATCAACTTGACATAAATACGTCATAAACTTGCCACTTTAGGTAGTTATTTTAAAAATATCTACTAATAGGAGAACAAACAAATGTCTCATCATATTCTCGATGGCTGGTGGCAACAATATCGTGAAACACAACGCTCAAGCAAGTTACATCATGAACTTTTAATTTTGCTTCATGGTCAATCTGAAACTGCTAAACGACTAATTGATTTGGAAAAAATTAGACATCCAGGTCAGTTAGAAAGCTGGTATTTAGACAAAGTAATTTATGACCTGAGACGAACAGCTTAGACCTTCTATTGTCAGTTTATATTTAATACATTTGCTGATTTCTGTTTGGGAAATTTAGATTAAGGCGATCGCTAATCAAATTTATTTTTTTACTTAGAGGATGTCTGAAAAGTAAAAATAATTGCGATGCGCTTCGCGCTGGCGTAGGCAATCGCGAAGAGAAATAAGAAAAACTTCCGCTACATTTAGTTCTGTCAATCACAAAAAAGACAGTTATAACTTTAGTTATAAAAAGTATATATCTTTAGTTGATTAAGATTCGAGACTTATTTCAGATGATTTGACTAGAATCTGTTGTTTATGATTGCAATAGTTAAAAACCAAAGCAAAAGTTAATCAATTGATTTTGAATAACCTCAAGAGATATTGCTTGGTAAATAACTAAAATCATTTGCAGAAAAACAAACAATGAACAATGACTAAAATACTAGTAATTGACAACGACAGAGAAACCAGAGAGATGTTGCTCGAATGTTTGGAACTAGAAGGATTTGAAGTAATCAGTGCCGAAAATGGTCTCCAAGGAGTAGAACAAGCTCATACCCATTTACCAGACGTAATCATTTGTGATGTTAAAATCCCCAAATTAGACGGTTACGGAGTTTTGAAAACACTACGTCAAAATTTAGATACTGCAATTATTCCTTTAATCTTTCTGACGGATAAAAGTAGTAAAAAAGAAATGTGCCAGGGTATGAAATTAGGAGCAAATGATTATCTCGTTAAACCATTTACCCCAGAAGAGCTACTAGGAGCGATCGCCGCTCAAGTCAAACAAAGAAATTAGGACTTATTTTGGCTATTTATGATTTTTAATTTGAGTTGCAAATGCTTCGGCTAACGGTTTTCCTGCTTCCATTAAAGAGCTAACTACTGTGTCACCTGCTGTCTCAGGAGTACCTGTATTAAAAGGTGGTTGAGGATGATATTCCAGCATTAATTGAGCCATTTTAGCGGTATCTTCCCCACAAAGTAAACTTAACAAAGTCAAGCTTAGATCTATGCCAGAAGTTACTCCTGCACCTGTAACGCGATCGCGATCGATTATTAGTCTTTCGGAGACTACCTCAACTCCTAACATAGCTAAATGTTCTCGAAATGCCCAATGACAAGTAGCTTGATAACCTTGTAAAAGATTCGCCATTGCCAAAATTAAAGAGCCAGTACAAATATTAGTTGTATACTTTGCTGTCTCGCTTTTCTGTTGGAGAAAATTTAAAATTTCCTGATCTTGCATAACCTCAACTTGTCCCATTCCTCCACCAGGGACATAAATAACATCTAGGTTTGGACAATTATCTAGGGTGGTTGTAGGCGTAATTATTAAACCTTCGCTGCTAGTAACAGGAGTTAAGGTTTTCCAAAGTAAATGAAGGGTGGTGTTGGGTGGAAAAGCCAAAACTTGAAAAGCAGCCATGACATCTAACTGAACGACATCAGGATAAACTAAAAAACCAATATGAATCTGTTTCGTCATGATTAAGTGTTGCAAGAAATTATTCAATCTGAAACGATGATAAACAGTAATTATTGCTACCAATAGTACCCAACTGGGTATATTTTTGTGTGACGAGATAATTTATATTTTATGCTTTATTTCATAATTATGACTCTCCATTCCTTATTCCAAATAATGGCAACTGCCAAAACTGAAACCGACTTAAGATTGAGGTTAATGGATAATCTCGGTCAAGACTTTGGAGTACAACGTTGGGGAATATATTTGGAAGATGAAGAGAATAATTTAGTTAGTAGTGATGTTCAAGGAGTCAGCGATCGCTTTATTGAAATTTATCAAGCTATTGGCAAATCTGTCGATCCTGTACTTCTACTTCTCGTACTGCAATGGTGGTTAAGTTGAAGGATGTAATTAATTAAAGCGATCGCACTAAAATCATAAATCATTAGCGATCGCTCTTAAGTAGAAAATTATTGATAGGGTTCGTCAAAAAGTAGCTAACCTGGTTTGTTTGAAGAAGGATTGCTTTGTTGTGGCTCGCTTGGTTTCCCTGCATTTCTTACATTCATTACTTTTCCAAGTAAATCAAACCAAAAAGGCGCGCCCATAGAAATAGCGATCGCGCTAATCCACCAGCCTAAACCTACTTGCCAGAATCCACCCTGTTCATCAATGATATCTATGATTGATTTATAATAATCTTGATTATTTACTTTAACTATTGTTGTTAGTATTTTTAGTTTCTCCTTTTGATTTAATTAAATTAATTTGATTTCCAAAGTTTCAGAAAGCGATCATTGAAAACTAAAATTAATGAAGCGATATAACAGTAATTACAATTTCAATAAATCACGATAAAATTAATCTTTAAAGTCAACTATTTGCTTAGTTGCTTCGTCACTTCTGGTACAAATATCGATATATAAAACTTTCTAATTCTTATTAAAACTATCGACTATTTTCGCGTTACAAAAGAATTTATTTTCAAAACCTTTGGCAATTATGACCAAGTAGATTTAAAATTATCGAAGAAAAATGTCGATCCTGAGATTAGGTGGAGTTTTATATTAATGTTTCAGCGTATTATTTTAGGACAATTAATTATCTTGATAGGATTTTCAGCTATTGATATCAATAAAAGTCAAGCAAAAACTTTAACTTTAGATGGCACATATACTAACTACAATAAAAATTTATCTAGACAGAATAATGAAATAAGAAAAGTTGTTTTCATAGCATCAAATCAACAAGCTTCTTGTGATAATATTCATAGACCTCTTAACCCAGAACCTAATGCTCAGAAACTAGAAACCGATCTAGATCGCTATTTTCGGATTGCTTATAACGCAGAAATAGAAGAAGACTTCGATACTGCTATTATTAATTACCATCGGGCTTTTGAATCTGCTACTTGCGATTGCGATCGCTCTCATGCTCAAGCAGGAAAACAAGCAGCAAATGAAGCGAAAGAATTGTTTAAAAAAGAAGGAATTGCTAGTAAACCAACTCAGTTTTTTTGGGGAAGGTTACAAGAATTAACTCAATCTTTATCTTGTATAACTATTCAGTGATTAATTTTAGGAAACTACTTAATTTAAAGAGTATTCAGATATTGCTTGGCAAAATCAGCTATTTCATGTGCATGATCTATACCATTAATATTACGTCTAGCATTAATAAAATCGGTTTTGTTACTGTCAATATAATCAGTAATTTTACGACCAGTAAATGCTCCTGTCTTAAAACCATGAACTAAAATAAACAATGCAATATTTTCTTTCATTGCTAGATCAGGATTGTTGACTAAATCGATTCCTAAGATCTTAGAATACTTTTCATAGTTATTTTTCCAGGTTAATTGTACATATCCTCGTCCATAATAGGGAAAATACCTGAAATTTTGTCGTCGCCAGTCCTCACTTAACCAAAAAGCCTCTTTTACAGGTTTAAAAGTTTGGGCTGTTTCCCATTTAACTGTTGCTAGTACATAGGCAATTTGGGTATTGAGTCCAATTCCTTGTGCTTTGCACTCCCACTTAATCGCTGCAATAGTTCCTTCTTTAGTAGAAAAATCATGAATTTTTCCGTCTCCAATGTTGTCTAGTTTATGTTGAAGCGTTTCGATCGAACCAGTCCAAATTAGAGATGGATTACCTTGAAAAATATCAGTCTTAAATTCAGCCCAAGCATTGCGAGTTTTGGGCCCGATTAACCCATCAATATCTCCTACTGGATAACCAAGATGACTAAGTGCGATTTGCAATTCTTTAATTTGTTCTTCTGTTAGTTGATCTATAGGTTTTGCTTCTTGAATTGCTATTAAATGAGTAAGTTTCATAAAAAATAAATAGTTCTTTTTCAATTATTTTTGTTTGTACTGACTAAACTGGCTTTTTTCTATTGCTTAAAGAAAAATAAATTTACCTCGATCTCGATGCGCAAATGCTTCAGCTACGTGTCGATTTGTTACAATTTTTTCTAACCCTTTTTCCGTTAGGACTTTTACATAACGTTTAATTTTTTTAGCATCAATATGCGCTCTCTGACGTGTGCGAGATTTTTCAAGAGTATCAGTTTCTAAAAATTCTCGAACTAATTCATCGTTTGCGAGAAAACTTTGAGGTAACATAAGCTTTACTTCCTTATTCAGATTTAAGTAAAAGTTAAGATTAGTAGCTTTGGGAATCAGTCAAATACCGAAGTAATATCTAGTGCAATAACATCTCGTTCTCGATCATCTAGTATTAATATCATTTGCTTTTAAAATTACTATCAAAGATTTATTAAAAAAGAAGTCAGACGAACAACACCTTGAATTAATGTTTGAGTTTCCGCAGCTTCTTCAATTTGTCTACGTATTTCCTTCATTTCATCAATATCTTGTTGACTACATTTAACTCCCTCTTCAAGTAGTTCTAAACGCTCTAATGCATAAGCAGAAAAAGCTGCATCACGGGCTTTTACGAGTTTCTTTTTTTCATTAAAACCAGACATTTTGTACTTAACATCGATCGCAAACAAGGCTGAACTTGCTTGTTTTAAAAAAATCAGATCGTTATCCATATTTAAATTATTAAAATACTTATAGTGTTAATTGACAGTTATAAATTACTTAAGATTTGTAGTGGAAAATTCAGAAAGAGTTTGGACTTTAAAATCTTTAGTTGTCACTGGTTTACTTCCGTTAATAATCAACTTCAAATCCGCTATGATTTTTCTATCATCTATTAGATAACTATTAGATTGACCATCTCCAGCAGGATTGCGATTCGCGACTGTATTATCAACTTCAGCTAATATTTTTTCAGCTAATGGTCTTAACACTTCATCCTCTTTGAGCTTGACTATCACAGTTGTTGTTTTCTGTTGCAGTGCGCCATAGTCAAGTCCAGTAATAGAAGCAACCGTATCGAAAATACCAGATATGATTGAATTAATGTCATCTAAATCTAGTTGATCGTAACTATCAATAAGTGGTCGAAGTTCTTGACCGAGAATTGCTGCTTTCAAACATTGTGTAACGGTTGTATCACGTAATTCTTTTTCTTGAAGTTCAACCTCTTCCCATCGAGCTAATAGTTCACCTGCTTGAACTCGGAAAGGTTCAAGGGTTTCCTCTGATGCTCTGTTGTTAAACTCTATTTGATAATCTTGTTTTAATTGAGTTAGTTGAGCAGCAATATCAGTACGATATTGAAGTAATTCTGGAGGTGCTTCGTCAATTGTATTAGCAAAAGCTGCCATCTGAAGCGTTAATTTATCTGCATATTTAGCTGAATTTTTTATAGATTCGGTAGCAAGAAAACTTCCTTGTTCTACTTGATCGTAAATTGCTGCAAAAGAACTGTATTGAGTCTTCATTCCACTAATAAAAGCTATCCATTTGTCTTCTACTTCTGGATTTAGATGGACAGCATTAGGGTTTCGAGCAAATTCAATCTCATCAGAGTCAACGATCGCGCTGTCAGACATCAGAATATTGTCAATGAAATTTTTTTGTGCTTCTTCTGATGTTCGTGGTGGTGGTTCTAACTCTCTTTGACGCATAGTATTGATCGCATCAATACAAGCAAAAGATTCAGCTTTAAACTGTACTGCACCTATACGTAATGCTTTAGCTTTTTCTGGAGTACAACTACTTAATGTAAAATTAATTAATAGCCAAGAAAAAGATACACATAAAATTCGCGGTTTGAATTTATGCATAAATAAATTAATTTATTTTGAATAGTAAAAAATACTCGATTAACTATTTATAATACAAGCTTTTTAAAAACTAAAAGTAGTTTTTGTAATATTTTGAAATCTTTTTGTTAACTATTATTTCATCAGCTATTTTGACAATCTCTAAAAAACAATAAATTTGAAAGTTACCAGTACACGCTAGGTAGATAACGCTAAGATAATTTAGAAACTCTTAAGCATTGTCTATATGTCTCCTTCCAGCAACGGTACTCAAGCCAACGGTAAAAATAATCACAATCAGCAATCCTCCCTGGAAACAAATGTCATTCGTATCAAAGGGGCGAGACAACATAATCTAAAAAATGTTGATTTAGAGTTACCTCGTAATCAGTTGATTGTCTTTACGGGTGTTTCTGGTTCAGGAAAATCTTCTTTGGCATTTGATACCATTTTTGCTGAGGGACAAAGACGCTATGTAGAATCTCTCAGTGCTTATGCGCGTCAGTTTTTAGGACAGTTGGATAAACCCGATGTCGATGCTATTGAAGGGTTGAGTCCAGCCATATCTATTGACCAAAAATCTACTTCCCATAATCCTCGTTCCACTGTGGGGACAGTTACCGAAATATATGACTATTTAAGATTACTGTTTGGTAGGGCTGGAGAACCACACTGTCCCAAGTGCGATCGCTCGATTGTGCCTCAGACGATTGATGAGATGTGCGATCGCATTCTGGAATTGTCTGAGCAAACTAAGTTTATGATTCTCGCTCCTGTAGTACGGAGTAAAAAAGGAACACACAAGCAGTTGTTATCTAGTCTCGCTTCTCAAGGTTTTGTGAGAGTCAAAGTTGATGGTGAAGTACGGCAATTAGATGAGCAAATAAAGTTAGACAAAAATTATAAACACGATATTGCAGTAGTTGTAGATCGTCTGGTTCAAAAAACTGGTATTCAAGAACGTTTAGCTGATTCCTTAGCTACTTGTTTGCGTTTAGCAGAGGGTATTGCTGAAGTTGAGATTATTCCTGCTCAAGATAATAATCAACCCTTAACTAATCTGGTCTTTTCCGAGAATTTTGCTTGTCCTGAACATGGTGCAGTAATAGAAGAACTATCACCCCGTTTATTTTCCTTTAATTCTCCCTATGGTGCTTGTCCCGACTGTCATGGTTTAGGAAGTCATCAAACCTTTGCTGCCGAATTAGTTGTACCCGATCCCAAACAACCAGTATATAGCGCGATCGCTCCTTGGTCAGATAAGGATAATTCTTATTATCTTTCTTTGCTACATGGGGTAGGACAAGCTTTTGGTTTTGGGATTCAAACCAGATGGGAACAGCTAACTCCAGAACAACAGCACGTAATTCTTTATGGTGCGGAGGAAGCAATTTATTTTGAGTCTGATTCTTTTGGTAATTCCAACAAAGGCTATCATCGTCACTATTCAGGGGTGATGAAAATGTTGCAACGCAACTATCAAGAAACTAATTCTGACTCCATTAAGAATAAACTAGAACAATATCTCATCAATCAACCCTGCCAAACTTGTGCTGGTAAACGTCTCAAACCTGAATCTTTATCTGTCAGTTTAGGACAATATCGTATTAATGATTTAGTGGGTGTACCAATCCGTGATTGTCTTCAGCGCGTTAATAATCTTAAACTTACCCAGCGTCAGGCATTAATCGGCGAACTAGCCCTCAAAGAAATCAGATCTCGCCTCCAATTTCTACTAGATGTCGGTTTAGACTATTTAACTCTTGAACGCGCTGCTATGACTCTCTCAGGCGGAGAGGCACAAAGAATTAGACTAGCAACTCAAATTGGTGCAGGCTTAACAGGAGTATTATATGTTTTGGATGAGCCTAGTATCGGTTTACATCAACGGGATAACGATAAATTATTAACCACCCTCAAAAGACTACGAGATTTAGGTAACACCCTGATTGTCGTTGAACACGATGAAGATACAATTCGGGCTGCTGATAGTGTGGTTGATATTGGCCCACAAGCAGGACTACACGGAGGAGAAATAGTCGCCCAAGGAGATCTCAACGCCTTATTAAATTCTCCTACATCGCTTACGGGGGCATATTTATCAGGTAAACGAGTCATTGCTACTCCAGAAACTAGACGCAAGGGCAAAGCCGTTGGTTTAACTCTCAAAGATTGTCATCAAAACAATCTTAAGCATCTTGATATTACGATTCCTTTAGGGAATTTTGTTTGTATTACTGGAGTATCAGGATCGGGCAAATCTACTCTGGTTAACGAATTACTTCATCCTGCTTTAAAACACCATCTGAGTCGTAAAGTACCTTTTCCCAAAAACCTAGGAGAAGTTACAGGGTTAGATGCGATCGATAAAGTAATTACTATTGATCAGTCTCCTATTGGTCGTACTCCTCGCTCTAATACTGCCACTTATACAGGAGTATTTGACGCAATTCGGACAATTTTTGCCGAAACCATCGAAGCTAAAGCTAGAGGCTACAAAGCAGGACGTTTTTCTTTTAATGTCAAAGGTGGACGGTGCGAAGCTTGTGGTGGTCAGGGAGTAAATGTAATTGAAATGAATTTTTTACCCGATGTTTATGTTCAGTGTGATGTTTGCAAAGGAGCAAGATATAATCGTGAGACTTTACAAGCTAAGTATAAAAATTATTCGATCGCCGATGTTTTAGATATGACAGTAGAAGAAGCCTTAGAAATCTTTACCAATATTCCTCGTGCTGCCAGCAAACTCCAAACCTTAGTAGATGTGGGTTTAGGCTACATAAAATTAGGACAACCAGCCCCAACTCTATCGGGAGGTGAAGCCCAAAGAGTTAAACTTGCCTCAGAATTATCTCGTCGCGCTACAGGTAAAACTCTTTACTTAATTGACGAACCAACTACAGGTTTGTCTTTTTATGATGTCCATCATTTATTAAATGTGCTACAACGCTTAGTTGACAAAGGTAATTCTTTGATAGTAATTGAACATAACCTAGACGTAATTCGTTGTTCCGATTGGGTAATCGATCTAGGCCCTGAAGGAGGAGACAAAGGCGGTGACATTATTGCTACAGGTACACCCGAAGCAGTGGCACAAAATGAAAAATCTTATACAGGCAAGTATTTGCAACAGGTATTAAAACGCTATCCTGCTACTACTCGGTCAAGTTTGAATTGATGGTTGGAGAGCAAGTAATGAGTAATGAGTAATGAGTAATATCAGTTAACGAAATACTTGAGACAAATAATTTCTCCCCGTCCCCTCTTCTCCTAGTCTCCTAGTCAGCCATCTGTATTAATTAAAAAGTAAAACGATATAATAGCCTGGTAAAAGTGACAGGTATAATGGAATTAGCGATCGCAAAATCCTCTTGACACTGTAACTATCGCTAGAATTAAGCGTTTTGTAGCAAAATATACAAAATACTCCCTGACCAACTTTTAAGCTGTTGAAAACTCAACCGAGAGATAGGAAGCGACAAAACATCAATCAATCGCAGGTTGTAAATTGGAAGTTAATCCATGAAAAAGCATTACTCAGTCATAGTTGTAGGAGGGGGTCAAGCTGGTCTGGCGATTAGCTATTGCTTAAAGGATAAAGGCATCGACCATATTATCTTTGAGAAAAACCAAATTGGTTATGCTTGGCAGGAGAAACGCTGGGATACTTTTTGTTTAGTAACCCCCAATTGGCAATGTACTCTTCCTGGTTATCATTATTCAGGAGATGACCCCGATGGTTTCATGGAAAAAGATGAGATCGTTGAGTACATCAAAGATTATGCCAGATCATTTAATCCACCTATTCAAGAAGGGATTGAAGTATTATCAGTCAGAAAAAATCAATCTCGAGGATTGTTTGAATTAAGTACTTCTCTGGGTAGCTATACTGCCGATCAAGTTGTAATTGCGACTGGTAGTTATCATCAGGCAAAAATGCCGAAAATGGCAGAAAGATTAGCTGAAAACGTTTTACAGTTTCATTCTTCTGACTATAAAAATCCTCAGTCATTACCAGACGGAGAGGTTTTAATAGTAGGTACTGGACAATCAGGTTGTCAGATAGCTGAAGACTTACATTTAGCAGGTAAAAAAGTTCATCTATGCGTTGGTAGCGCACCGCGATCGCCTCGTCAATATCGGGGTAAAGATGTAGTAGAGTGGTTGGATAAACTGGGATACTATGATCTAACTATCAACGAGCATCCTGATAAAGAGAATGTGAGAAACAAGACTAATCACTATGTTACTGGTCGTGATGGTGGTCGCGAAATTGATTTGAGAACATTTGCTTTAGAAGGAATGCAACTATATGGCTCATTAAAAGATATTAGAAACAATAACTTAGAATTTAAATCAAATCTCAAGCAAAACCTTGATCATGCTGATGAAGTAGCGGAAAGCATCAAGAAAACTATTGATGAATACATCGCCAAAAATCAAAGATCTGCTCCCATTGACCCCCCCTATCAACCAGTTTGGCAACCAGAAACAGAAGTATTAGAACTTGACTATCAACAAGCAAATATTACTTCTGTAATTTGGTGTATCGGTTATCAAACCGATTTTAGCTGGATTGAAGTTTCTGTATTTGATGGGAAAGGTTATCCTAATCATGATCGCGGTGTTACCAACGTCCGAGGCTTATATTTCTTGGGGCTTCCTTGGCTTTATACCTGGGGGTCAGGCAGATTTTCGGGAATAGCCAGAGATGCTGAATATATCTGCGAATATATTGCTGCCAAAACGCAATATGCCTATCCAGGTAATTTGTTGGCTGTCAATCAAGCTGCGATAGGATCTTAACATTGAACATTAAACATTGAACAAGGAAGATAAAATATGCCTGAAGTTAATACTCCTGCACACAAAGCTGGTGATTTTTTTGTCGATTATGAAGAAAAAGTATTTCCCGATGTTCAGGCTGAACCAGGAGAGAAAGCTTTGGTTACTTTTCATACTGTGGCTTTTGAAGGTTCGATTGGCTTGGTAAATTTATTACAGGCTACACGTTTGATTCGTAAAGGCTTTGAAACTTCCATATTACTATATGGGCCAGGAGTAACATTAGGAGTACAGCGAGGCTTTCCTAAAATTGGTGATGAGGCTTTTCCTGGTCATCAGGCGATGAATAATCAGCTAGTGAAGATTATGGAAGAAGGGGGTAAAGTTTATGCTTGTCGCTTTGCTTTGCAAGCTTTATACGGACATGGTGAACCTTCTTTAATTCCTGGCATTACCCCTATTAATCCTTTGGATGTTTTAGATATCGTTCTGCTGCATCGTAAACAAGGCGCATTTATCTTGGACACCTGGACAACGTAAATCATTGAACATTAAACATTGAACATTGAACATTCATCAGAAGCTAACTCAAACTAAATTATTTCTGATATTGAAACAATGTTTAACATAAAATTCTCAATCACTAATTGTTTAATGGTAAATGCTAAATGGTAAATGTTAAAGCTGCTGCGGTACAGATATCACCTGTATTGTATAGCCGTGAAGGAACAACAGAAAAAGTTTTAGCTGCGATCGCTGATGCTGCTAAAGAAGGGGTGCAATTGATTGTTTTCCCTGAAACTTTTATACCTTACTATCCTTATTTTTCTTTTATTCAACCCCCTGTATTGATGGGTAAGGAACACATGAGATTATATGAGGAAGCGGTAAAAGTTCCCAGTCCTGTCACCGAGGCGGTAAGTAAAGCAGCTAAAGCTAATTCGATGGTAGTTGTTTTGGGCGTTAACGAACGAGATGGGGGTTCACTTTATAACACGCAACTAATCTTTGATGCTGATGGTAGTTTATTACTCAAGCGTCGTAAAATTACTCCTACCTATCACGAACGCATGGTTTGGGGACAGGGAGATGGTTCAGGATTGCAAGTAATAGATACTGCGGTTGGTAGATTGGGTGCTTTAGCTTGTTGGGAACACTATAACCCCTTGGCTAGATATAGTTTGATGGCACAGCAAGAACAAATACACTGCGCCCAGTTTCCAGGTTCAATGGTAGGACAAATATTTGCTGATCAAACCGAGGTGACAATTAAACATCATGCTTTAGAAGCTGGTTGTTTTGTAGTGAACTCGACTGGTTGGCTGAGTCCCGAACAAATAACCGAAATATGTCCCGATGAAAAGTTACAACGGGTGTTAAGTGGTGGTTGCTACACCGCAATCATCTCTCCCGAAGGTGTTTCCTTGTGTGAACCGATAACAGAAGGAGAAGGAATGGCGATCGCCGATCTTGATTTTTCTCTGATCACTAAACGCAAACGAATGATGGACTCTGTAGGACATTATTCTCGTCCTGATTTATTACAACTTCAAGTAAATACCGATCAACGTAGTGTATGGCAACAAACAGCAGCAAATCCTTTGACGATTCAACCCAATAAAGATCTTACTAACGGTAAATCACCAACTCCAGAAACAAATCCTCTTAGTCAAGAACAATAGCCCATATTTACAATTAACAACATCATAAAAATTTTTTGGGGTTAGCTTGTACTTAAATCTTGCACTCCTTACATAAAAACTGAATAACTTGAGCTTGGCAATCAATTTTCAACCCCTTTCCCTTTTCCCTTTTCCCTTTAACCTAATACCACAGTTAAATTACGGGCTAGGTGCAAGATCTCAGTTGTAGCTATTTGTATCAATATTTTTTGATATTTCACTACTAACCCAATTTAAAAACCTACGAAATATTTTTATTAAAAACTTTAACTAGAGCAACCAACAGTAACCAAAATGATTGATAACCGCAAGCGTAAATTAATTACAGAATTACAGTCCCAAGGATTAAAACTGCTCGAACGAAATCTAGGAGTATCTGGTAGAAAAGGAGGGGCAGGCCCTTCTGATCATAAAGCTGTAACTGTAGACGATACAACAGTAATGATCCCTGTTTATAACGATATCGCAGCAACATCTAACTATACTCTTGCCGAATTTCACCCAAAATCAGTCAATCATGGAAAAGCTTTTATTTTAGAACGAGAAGGAGAAGGTGTAGCAGGAATTAAATTTCCCCAACAGCCAAAATTTTATAATCTAAAAACCGCCGATGGTATTCCTTACAGCCACATCGCTCTCTTACATAGTCATAACGTTTTAGCTACTACTGTTTTACAAACCTGCATTCGTTACCACAACAAAAATACTGCCTGTAAATTTTGTGCGATTGAACAATCTTTAGCAGCAGGTAAAACCATTGCTCAAAAAACTCCTGAACAACTAGCCGAAGTCGCCGAAGCAGCAGTCAGACTCGATGGTGTCGAACATTTAGTTATGACTACAGGTACACCCAACACCACAGATCGAGGGGCAGCTTATTTAAGTCAATGCGCCCAAGCGGTTAAAGCTAGAGTCAATTTACCCATTCAAGCACAATGCGAACCTCCCAATGATTTTAGTTGGTTTGAGAAAATGAAAAAGGCGGGTATAGATAATCTTGGAATGCACCTAGAAGTCATCGAACCAGAAATACGAGATCGCCTGATGCCAGGAAAAGCTAAAGTTTCTTTAGATTATTACTTTCAAGCTTTTGAAGCAGCAGTAAAAGTTTTTGGTTGGGGACAGGTAAGTACTTATATCTTGGCAGGTTTAGGAGATAGTTTAGAGACAATTACTAGTACCTGCGAGCGTTTAATTAATCTTGGTGTCTATCCTTTCGTCGTTCCCTTTGTTCCCATTACAGGTACACCTTTAGTTCATCACCAACCCCCTAGCAGCGAGTTTATGTATGCCATCTACGAACAAGTAGGGGCAATGTTAAACCAGGCAGGAATGTTTTCTAAGGATGTTAAAGCAGGTTGTGCTAAATGTGGGGCTTGTTCAGCATTGTCTACTTTTGAACATTATAACGATGAGCATTGAACATTAAACATTAAACATTGAGCATTAAACATTAAACATTGAACATTAAACATTGAACATTAAACATTAAACATTGAAGAATTGAGGATGGATAAAAATAAGATAATTCATGATCAAACTTATAATTTTGCTATTAAAATTGTTAAAACTTATAAGTATTTGATTGAAGAAAAAAAAGAATTTGTTTTATCAAAGCAATTATTGAAAAGCGGTACTTCTATTGGAGCAAAAATTTACGAGACGAAAGGAGCCATATCTTCTGATGAATTCTCTACAAAAATATCTCTAGCTTACAGAGAAACTTTAGAAACAAAATATTGGCTTTCTTTATTAAAAGATACTGGATATATAGATCAAAAGTCTTTTGATAGTATTTATAGAGATGCAGATGAAATAGCAAAAATATTATTTTTAAGCTTAAAAAGTGCTGAAATTTCCAGTAAAGCGTAAATTTAAAATGACAAATGACAAATGACAAAATATCAGTTCAAGTTAGCTTCTAGTTCAACAGAAATAGCAGATTACTTTTTATTAAGACATCAAATATTCTGTCAAGAACAAGGAATTTTCAAAATAAGCGATCGCGATCAATACGATCAAATTGCCTATCCAATCATTGCTGTAGATAATAATCAGGTTGTGGGAGTTGTCAGAATTTACGAACCTGAACCTGGACTTTGGTATGGGGGGAGATTGGGAGTACATCCAGATTATCGACGTGGGGCGCGTATTGGGAAAGGATTAATTAACAAAGCTGTAACTACTGCTAATACTTGGGGATGCGATCGCTTTTTAGCTACAGTTCAATTACCTAACGTGCGCTTTTTTCAAAGATTACATTGGAATTCCTTAGAAGAGATTATTATCTGCGATCAACCTCATCATTTAATGAAAGCAGAATTAGATTTTTATCCCCCTACAAATCAAATTCGACCAGTATTACCAATGCAGCTACAACAGTTATCTGTCAGTTAGTTAACCCTACTTCCTACTTACGAGCCGATTACTATTAATGTCCTAATCTAATTTTGTACGGCTATAGTAGGGAGAGTTGGAATTTGATTGATATTTTCATTTTCTCCCTATTTGCCCTTCATTCTTTAATTTTAGTCTAAACTACAGCTAACCAAGTTAAAAACAAGATTTTTTTTAAAATAACTTTCAAAATAACTTTAAATTTAACTCAATATTTGAGTTTTAATAATGATTTTTACTTTCTTGAGAATATTCTTGTTCCCAACATTTTCTAAAAAGAGTAATCTGATATAAATACCAAAAATGTCGAAAATTCCAGATAGAGTATTTATTACCAAGTTGTTGATTAAAATATTGCCAAATAAAATTTGTAGTTAGCTTAATTTTTCTATTCATCGACTAAAAGCCCTCTATTAATAATTAAAATTAGTTTTCAATTGTCTTCTATAATTAATTTTCCCAATTTAAGAGCTTTGCTTTTGGTCGGAATTGCTTAAAAATATTAATCAGTTAACGGTATATTAAGTATTACTACTAATTGTCAAAAAATAACTATTAAGCATTAAACATCGTTGATAAATGCTTAATGAAATGACTGATAAATGATAAATGGTGAATGCTCAATGAAGTGATTGGGGTAACTGGGATCAATTCCAATACTTCTAGTTTAAGCCTGTTTATTAATTGGTTGAGAGAGGGAAAAGGTTAAAGGTATAGCAACACTAGACAATGTTAGGACGTTTTTTTACTAATATCTACATAGATTAGTTGGCATTTGTTAAACGAGAAGTATTGGGATCAATTCCTAATCCCTAATCCCAAAAACCATTAACACTGTATTTAATAGATTTGAAAACTGCTTACCAAGTCAGTAATTTGCTTGCTCGCTTAACAGTTTGCAATGAAAAGCAACAAATGTTTGTTTTATCCAAAGGAAATTGCACAAAGATTGCACAAAAGACTTGCTTGAATAAGCATAGTCCAAAAGTCACTGAATCTCCTAACTTAACTTCAAAACTTTTATTAGAGTTAATTAGGTAAAACAAGGCATTGAGCCTGAAATTTAACTATCTATGGTTTTTGACCAAAGTTAGGACTCAGTTTTCTAAAACAATTTTGGTGCAAATTAATATCTAGGAGAAATATTGATGTTTGACGCATTTACACGGGTGATTTCTCAGGCTGATGCCAGAGGCGACTATCTTAGCAACAACCAATTTGATGCTCTCAAAGGTACTGTAGCTGACAGCTTTAAACGTATGGATGTTGTAAACCGTATTACTGGTAATTCCTCGGCTATTGTCGCTAATGCTGCTCGTGTTCTATTTGCCGAACAGCCACAGCTAATTGCCCCTGGTGGTAATGCTTATACTAACCGTCGCATGGCTGCTTGTTTAAGAGATATGGAAATTATCTTGCGCTATGTTACTTATGCAGTATTTGCTGGCGACGGTAGTGTTTTAGAAGATCGTTGTTTAAACGGTTTAAGAGAAACTTATGTAGCTTTAGGAGTTCCTGGTGGTTCTGTAGCTGAAGCTGTAAGCAAAATGAAAGCTGCTGCGATCGCGATCGCTAATGACAGAAGTGGCGTAACTCAAGGAGATTGCAGTTCTTTGATGTCTGAATTATCCAGCTATTTTGACCGTGCTGCTGCTGCTGTCGGTTAATCCAGAATTAAGACTTAAAAATCTTTAATCATCACTACTAAAAAATTAATTCACGAGGAATATAAAGCATGAAAACTCCTATCACTGAAGCAATATCTGCTGCTGACTCTCAAGGTCGTTTCTTGAGCAGTAGTGAAATCCAGACTGCGTTTGGGCGTTTCCGTCAAGCTGCTGCTAGTTTAGAAGCTGCTCAAGGATTGACTAACAAAGCAAGTAGTTTGGTTGATGGTGCAGCCCAAGCTGTTTACCAAAAGTTTCCTTACACTACTCAAATGCAAGGCCCTAACTACGCTTCTACTCCCGAAGGTAAAGCAAAATGCGCTCGTGACATCGGCTACTACTTGAGAATGATTACTTATTGCTTAGTAGCTGGTGGAACTGGCCCTATGGATGACTATCTAATTGCTGGAGTTGCTGAAATCAACGCTACTTTTGAGTTGTCTCCTAGCTGGTATGTTGAAGCTCTTAAATATATTAAAGCTAATCATGGTTTAAGTGGCGATCCTGCTGTGGAAGCTAATTCTTATATCGAATACGCGATTAACGCTCTCAGCTAGAGTTTTCTAGTAGCTCGGAATCGCAGGTGACTATTGAGCTTGTCTTTTTGTTTAATGGTTGGCTGTAATTCCGAGCCGTTTTTTTAGCCAATAAATTAGCAAATTTGATCAGCAAAAAATTTAGGAGAATAACCAGTGACAATCACAGCAGCATCTCGCTTGGGAATCTCTGCCTTTGACGATACTAATACAGTCGAACTGCGTCCTAATTGGAGCAAAGAAGATGCCAAAATTGCGATCGCAGCAGTCTATCGGCAGGTTTTAGGCAACGATCATCTAATGAAGTCTGAGCGTCTTACTAGTGCAGAGTCTTTGTTAGGAGATGGTTCAATTACAGTCCGCGAATTTGTCAGAGCAGTAGCCAAATCAGAACTATATAAAGCAAAATTCTTTTATAACAACTATCAAGTCCGCACCATTGAGTTAAACTTCAAACACTTACTTGGTCGCGCTCCCTACGAAGAAGCAGATATTATCGAACATCTTGATCGCTATCAAAATTTAGGTTTTGAAGCAGATATAGATTCTTATATTGATTCTGAGGAATACGTGCAGAACTTTGGGGAGAATATTGTTCCTTATTATCGGGGCTTTTCTACTCAACGGGGACAAAAAACTGTCGGTTTTACCAGAATGTTCCAACTATATCAAGGCTATGCCAACAGCGATCGCGCTCAAGGTAATACAGGTGGCCCTCGTTTAACCTATGATTTAGCTCGTAACATTGCTACTCCTGTAAATACTCCAGGGGGTAGAGGTTGTTTATCTGGTACAACTACCACTGCTAGGAGTAATAATGCATATCGTCTCAGAGTTACTCAAGGCGCACCAGGAGGTAAAGCTCAATTGCGTCGTAGTCTAAAAGAATATGTCGTACCTTACGAAAGACTTTCGGCAACCCTGCAAAAAATTAATAAACAAGGTGGTCGAATTATTAGTTTGACTGAGGCTTAATAGTCATTAGTCATTGGTCATTAGTCATTGGTCATTGGTTGCTAAGACAAAAGACGAAAGACAAAAGACAAACAACAAACATATATTCAAGGAGAATAGTAAGTGGCAATTACAACAGCAGCATCTCGTCTGGGGGTTTCTGCTTTTAGCGATTTTAAACCTGTAGAATTGCGCCCAAGCTGGACTCAAGATGATGCCAAAGCGGTAATCAATGCGGTTTATCGGCAGGTTTTGGGCAATGACTATATCATGCAATCTGAACGTTTAACGGCGACAGAATCCTTACTCAATAATGGTTCGATTACAGTACGAGATTTTGTACGGGCAGTAGCTAAGTCAGAATTATATAAGACAAAATTCTTATATGACAACTTCCAAACCCGAGTAATTGAATTAAACTTCAAACATCTTTTGGGACGCGCACCTTATGATGAATCTGAAGTAATTTATCATCTCGATCTTTATCAAAACCAAGGATACGAAGCGGATATCGATGATTATATAGATTCCGCAGAATACGAAGCAAACTTTGGCGATAACATAGTACCCTATTACCGAGGTTTTGCGACCCAAACCCAACAAAAAATCGCTGGCTTTACCCGTATGTTCCAACTATATCGTGGTTATGCCAATAGCGATCGCTCTCAGATAGCAGGTAAACCATCTCGTCTAGCACAAGAGTTAGCAGCTAATAATGCTTCGGCGGTTGTTGCTCCTTCTGGTGGTACTGCGGGTTGGGCATATCGTGATTCTAGTAAAGCCGTTACTCCTGAACGCACCTTTAGAAATTCTAACAAAGAAGGTCGCATCTATCGGGTAGAAATTGCAGGTATGAGTTTGGCTAGGTATCCCAAAGTCCGTCGTGCTAGTCGCGCGCTTTTAGTTCCCTATGAACAGCTAACACCCACCCTACAAAGAATCAACAAAATGGGCGGTAAGGTTGCTAGTGTAACTTTGGCATAGTAGTCTGTAAATTTTTAATTGATGGATTGAGATAGGTAGAGGAGTAGAGAGGTAGTAAGGTAGAGGAGATAGAGAATTCGTAAGGTAGTGAGGTAATACTCCAATACCCAAGCACTCTGCCACTCCACTACTCCAAACACTCCATTACTCCCTATTCTCTAATAAATTTAAGGAGGAAATAAAAATGTTAGGTAGTTCCGTAATTGGAGGTCGTTCTGGTTCGCCTTCTAAAAATCGAGTTTTTGTTTATGAAGTAACTGGATTAAAACAAAACGAAACTAACGATGGTAATAACTATCAATTTCGCAGTAGCAGCAGTGTTTTTGTTCAAGTTCCTTATAATCGCATGAACGAAGAGATGCAAAAGATTGGCAAAATGGGCGGAACAATTGTCAATATTCAATCTCTTGATAGCTTTCAAAAGTCTAGTCAGGTTGTTGAAGATAGTACTGATAGTTCCGAGGAAAAATAATGGGTAATGGGTAATAGGTAATAGGTGAAAATTCAAGAAACTACGTTGTTTGTCAATCATTAAACATTTACCATTTAACATTAAATAATTAAATATCAACTGGTAAATAAAATCAGTTTTGACAAGCAAATTTATTACTTATTACTTATTACTTATTACTTACGAACAATTTAAGAGGCTTGTCCTAGCTAGTTAACATACTGCGATATCATGTTTGCAACTATTCCATCTTCTCTTAGAGAACGACAACATCTGTTGATTTGTCAATTAGCCGATTCTATTGAACGAAATTGGTCACAGTATTTGACTTTATCACCCTATCAAATACCTGAAGACTTGGGTTATGTAGAGGGTAGTTTGGAAGGAGAAAAATTAATTATTGAAAATCGCTGCTATCAAACAACTCAATTTCGTAAATTACATTTAGAGTTAGCAAAAGTTGGCGATCGCCTGGATATTCTCCACTGTGTAATGTTTCCCCGTCCTAACTACGATTTGCCCATATTTGGCGTGGATTTAGTAGGCACTCAGGCAGGTATTGGGGCAGCCATTGTAGATTTATCGCCTGTTAATCGCGGTCGCTCACTTCCCTCTGTCTATAAACAAATTTTAGCTAATTTACCAGAGATTGACTTTGCTCAACCCCGTAATTTACCTGAATGGGGTCATATTTTTTCGGATTTTTGTTTATTTATTCGTCCCATAAATTCCACTGAAGAAAATTTATTTTTAGATCGCGTTGAGCAATTTTTAACTTTGCATTGTCTAAATGCGATCGCGACATCTGCTGTGGTTTCTACCAAAAAACAAGTAGAAATATTAACAGGACAGCGTTATTACTGTCAGCAACAACAAAAAAACGACAAAACTAGAAAAGTCCTCGAAAAGTCTTTGGGACAAGTTTGGACTGATCGCTATATGAACCAAATGCTATTTGATTGTAATTAGTTGTTAGTCATTAGTCATTAGTCATTTGTTATTAGTCATTAGTTGTTAGTAATTTATTTGATGAATACCTTCTCTTACCTAATTACCTATCTTAATTAACTTTAGTAAAGTCTTAAATTAACAAACTTTAATCTGAGTTAAGCTTGGTTAATTAAAATATTTCTAAATTGGTCATGGAGGAAGTAAAGCAATTTCCTAACCAACAATTTTTTCTCCAAGCTGTATTTGAACGTTCTTTAGAAGCGATCGCGATTATTGATGAAAACGATCATCTAGTTGAAGTTAATCCTGCTGCCTGTAGGCTGTTGGGTGCAACGAGAGAGAAACTGGTGGGACAAATAATTACAGATTGGTTTGACTGTCCTCTTAAGGCAGAAATAGCCGAAATTCAATGGCAACAAGCTGACGGTAGTAGTAAGACTTTAGAATACAGTCGAGTTCAAAATTTATTACCCAATTACCATTTATTAGTTTTTAGAGATATTAGTAAATTGCAACGGGCAACTGCCGAAGAATTAAACCGAGAACACCGACGGGTTGAGTTGTTTGCTGAAGTAACCCTCAAAATTAGGCAATCATTACAACTCGAAGAAATCTTGCGGACTGCGGTGACTGAGGTACAAAGCATTTTACAAGCGGATCGCGTCTTAATTTATCAAGTGTTTGCTAACGGTACGGGAATGCCCATTAAAGAGGCTGTACTACCAGATTATGCTCCCATTCTGGGGGTGGAATTTCCTGAAGAAGTTTTTCCCGAAGATTATCGTCAGTTATATACCAAAGGAAGAGTCCAAGCGATCGCCGATGTCCACGCTCAACAGGCAGGTATAGCCGAATGCTTGATTGAGTTTATGGATGAATGGATGGTTCAGGCAAAGCTGGTAGTGCCAATTCTGCAAAATTTTAAACCTCAATCCGAAACCGAAGGCGATCGCTTATGGGGTTTACTGATCGCTCATCAATGCCAAGCACCAAGACAATGGACAGAATTTGAATTGGAACTAATGCAACAATTAGCCAATCAAATTGGTATTGCTTTATCTCAAGCGGAATTACTAGAAAATTTAGAGGGGTTAGTTACCGAACGGACTGCCAAATTAAGACAGGAAATAAGCGATCGCCAAGAAGCAGAAATAGCTCTGCGTCGTAGTGAAGAACAACTGCGGTTAATTGCTAATGGTCTACCAGTCTTAATTGCCTATGTGGATAAGCAGCAGCATTATCGTTTTAACAACGAAGCCTATCAAACTTGGCTGGGATTATCTCCGACTGAAATTCATGGTTGTCATCTTTCAGAAGTTCATGGGGAAGAAGAATATCAACAAATTCAGCATTTTGTAGAATTAGCCTTGGAAGGACGAACCGTTAATTACGAAAAAGATATCATTCTCCTGGATGGCTGTGTTCATTCACTGAGTATTACTTATATTCCCCATTTAGAAGCAAATCAAGAGATTTTGGGCTTTTTTGCCTTAACAAGTGATATTAGCGATCGCAAGGCAATTGAACGGATGAAAGACGAGTTTATTGCTGTCGTTAGTCATGAATTACGTACACCCCTAACATCAATTCATAGTTCCCTCAAAATTTTGACTACTGGTAAACTAGGCAATCTTTCCGAAAAAGGACAACGAATGTTGCAAATCGCCGATGAACAAACCGAACGGCTAGTTAGACTGGTAAATAACGTTCTTGATCTCCAGCGCATCCAGTCAGGCAAAGTCAAAATGAACAAACAAGCCTGTCAAGTCACAGATTTGATGATTGAGGCAGTGCAAACCATGCAGGCAATGGCACAAGAACAGCAGGTTAAGCTTTTAGTCGAACCTGTTACTTTACTGGTGTGGGCAGATCATGACTATATTCTACAAACCTTAACTAATCTGATCAGTAACGCTATTAAGTTTTCTCCCCCTAAGAGTACAATTTGGCTTTCAGCCAGCAAACAAGCTAATTCTCATCGCCAGCAGCCCAAAACGATTCCCTATATTACTTTTGCAGTTAAAGATGAGGGGCAGGGAATTCCTGGCGATCGCCTAGAGACAATTTTTGAACGATTTCAACAAGTAGACTCTTCAGATTCGCGTAAAAAAGGTGGTACAGGCTTAGGATTAGCAATTTGTCGGCAGATTGTCGAAGGACACGGAGGACAAATCTGGGCTGAAAGTTGTTTGGAGGAAGGCAGCAGCTTTTACTTTACTCTTCCTGAACTTATCCAGTCGGAGTAACAAGTTAAGTAACAAGTCAAAAGTCAAAAGTAGCCAATTAAGTAAAAACTAATAACTCTTTGTATCATTTTTTTTGTAGCGATCGTGATGAATAATAAACGAATTTTACTAATCGACGATGAAGAAACCATTCGAGAAGTAGTTCAGGTGGGGATTGAAATAGAGGCTGGTTGGCAAGTGGCGATCGCTTCTTCTGGTTTGGAAGGAATTGATTTGGCACAAAGACAACAACCTGATGCTATTCTCCTAGATGTGATGATGCCCGATATGGATGGGATCTCTACTTTGTCTAATTTAAAAGCCAATGCTCAAACGTGTTCTATTCCCGTAATTTTTCTAACTGCTAAAACCCAAGCTACCGAAAAAAATGAATTACAAAATTTAGGAGTAGTCGATGTAATTACCAAACCCTTTAACTCCATGACTTTAGCTAGTCAAATAGCCAAGATACTTAAGTGGGAAATGTAATGACAGTGACCATTGAGCGGTTAAGCTGTTACCAGTAAAACCTAATGTACAAATTGTTAACACTGAAATGTTTTTTTCTGCTTTATTTGTTTTTTAATTGTTTAAATTAAATTTTTTATTTATGTTTGATTTTTTCAATAATATTAATTGTAATTTTATACTAATTAAAATAATGAAATTATGATCGTTTTAGATCTAAATAGCCAATAACTTTACCTAACCAAGCATCGATAATAATTTAAAGATAGTAGTGATTAAAATACTTGGTAAAATTAATATCATACTGACAGCACCTCCAAATAAGACTTTAATCCAGCCATTATCGGTAGTTAATTTAGCTTGAGTAACTTTTAAATCAGTAATATCATCTTTGATTACTTTAATATCAGTTTTAATCGATTCTAAGTCATTATCTATCTTGTCTAATGCATTTAAAATCCTTTGTTCAGTATCATTAGTCATCATTATATTAAACTATTAGTTATGAGTTAAATTTTATCATTATTAAAAATAAAAGCCTAATAATCAGTAATTAGTAATCTGTAATTAATGAAAATTCTCTTAGTTGATGACGACGAAACTCTAGTAGAACTACTCACCAGAACTCTGGCAGAAAAAAGTTATGCGATCGATGTCGCTAGAGATGGCGAACAGGGTTGGATTTATGGTTCTACTTATGCCTATGATTTAATTATTCTCGATTGGTCATTGCCCAAACTTGACGGGATTAGCTTGTGTCAACGTTTTCGTAGTCGGGGTTATAGTACGCCGATTATGTTACTTACTTCTCGTCATGGTAGCCAAAACAAAATTAGAGGTTTAGATGCAGGAGCAGATGATTATATTTGTAAGCCTTTTGACGTAGAAGAATTGTCTGCTCGTATTCGAGCATTATTACGTCGCTTGAAATGTGATTTTCTGCCTGTATTAAGTTGGGGAAATTTACAATTAGATCCTTGTAATTGCCAAGTTACCTACGAAGGCAAAGAGTTATCTTTAGCTGCTAAGGAATATCGCTTGTTAGAGCTATTTTTACGTCATAGTCAAGAAGTTTTAACAATTGAAGATATTATCGAGAGCCTATGGTCATCAATGGAATATCCTGCGGAAGCGACAGTTCGATCGCACATTAGAAGATTACGGGATAAGTTGAAAGTAACAGGTTTACCAGAGGATTTGATTGCCACTGTTAGAGGGCAGGGATATTGCTTAAAATCATTACCTTCAAACGCTCACCGCCCAGTTGCGAAGCAGCAACAACCAGACAAGAAAACCCAGCATTTAGCAGTTTTAAAAGCAATATGGCAAAAACATCAGCCGAAACGAGAACAACAGCTAACAACTTTAAGACAAACGATCGCATCTCTACAAACAGGAACTCTCGAACTTAGCGATCGCTTATCAGCAATTATTGCTGCTCATAGTTTAGCAGGCAATCTTGGACAATTTGGACTAGATAGAGCTTCTCAGCTAGCCAAAGAACTAGAACAGTTGCTCCAAGACAATCCTCGTCAGGAACAATGGCAAGAATTATCAACTAAAGTAACTACCTTAAGTCAAGAAATAACTGGCGAGTGCAATATTACTCCCTATCTCAAGCAAAAAATCTCCCAAGATTCCCCTTTATTGTTGATTGTTGGGGATGAACCGAACTATACTTCACAGTTACGCCAAGAAGCAAGCAATCAAGGAATTCACACTCAAGTTTTACCTACCCCAGAATCAGTGCAACTCTGGCTAGATGAAAATCAATCGCGTTATGAAAAACTACCTCATGCCGTTTTATTAACTATTTCTTTTGCTAATTTTGAGCGTTCTTTAAAGCAGCAATATCTGACTTTAATTGCCGAATTTAATCTACTTATACCAGCTATTCCAGTAATTGTGATTAGCGATCGCGATCGCTTTCAAGATCGTTTACAGGTAGTCAGACATGGAGGCAGTTTTTACCTAACTCAACCCTTAACCCCTGCCCAAATTATTGCTTTTTGTCAACAAGCTCTTCAACGCTCTTCTCTGTCCAAAAAAATTATGATTGTCGATGACGATGAGGAATTATTGCAAATCTTACCTTCTTTACTACAACCCTGGGGATTTCAATTGACTACTCTCCATGATCCACGACAATTTTGGGAAGTATTACAAGCTGTCAATCCAGATTTGTTAGTCTTAGATATCGAAATGCCCCATTTAAGTGGAATTGAATTATGTAAAGTTTTACGAACTCATCCCTACTGGTGTAAGCTACCTGTTTTGTTTCTTACAGTTCATCAAGATACCGCTATCTCTACCGAAGCCTTTGCTAGTGGTGCTAGTGACTTTATCAATAAGCCTGTAGTACCTCAACAACTAGCCCATCGTATCATTAACCGTTTAGCTCGTTCTGCTTGAAACCGCTTTGCAGTTAGCTATAAGCTATAAGCTATAAGCTATAAGTCAGAGAGTAACAATCAACACAATAACAATATGTCTGTAGGCAAAGAACCCCCAGAAATTTTAGAACAAAAACTAGCATACAAAGGTCGAAAGTTTGACTATGAAGTAATTAAACTGCGTTTACCCAATGGTGTCGCAGGTGAGTGGGAGTGTATTCGTCATCCTGGTGGTGCTTTAGCAGTTCCCGTAACCCCCGATGGTAAATTTGTTTTAGTCAAACAATATCGCTTTACTGTTGAGGGGAGACTTTTAGAATTTCCTGCGGGAACAGTAGAAAGTAATGAATCACCTTTTGAGACAATTAAAAGAGAAATAGAAGAAGAAACAGGGTATAGAGCTAATAAATGGCAAGATATGGGCAAATTTATTCTTGCTCCTGGATACTCTGATGAATATATTTATGCTTTTTTGGCACAAGATTTAGAAAAGTTGGCAACCCCACCGCAACAAGACGAAGATGAAGATATGGAAGTGGTGCTAATGAGTGAAGAAGAACTAGAAGCAGCTATCTTGGCAGGTGAACCAATAGACGGGAAATCAATTGCTAGTTTTTATATGGCAAGGGCTTATCTTAGAGGACAAGTTAGTAATCCTCTGTAATGTCCTACTCTATTTTCTCCTGGTAACTTAAATGACTATATATACAGCCATTCCTTATATCAATGATGCCCGTTTAAAACTAATTACCGCCCGTCGAGTTTTATCCCACACTACGGGTTTTCCTAACTGGAGTGGTGATGCTCAAACCTATAAAACCTTTGCGATCGCTTCTCGTGAATTAGGTACAGGAGTAGTTATTTTAACCAACAGTCAAAATGGTTTAAAAGTTTGTCCTGCAATTGTTTCGGCTGTCATGTCAGGCGATATTCATGCTCTCGATTTTGAAATGATTGAGTATTAGTAGTCTGTCAAAATTGTTTTGAGGAGTAATGAAAGTAAAAAATAGGAAATAGCGCGAAATTAAGGCGCGTTTTGGGTAAGAATCTTCTTTCCCAAAAGCCGCCGCCCGTTGCGCAGGTTCCCCGCGTTGTAGGAACTGCCGTCGCGTTGAGGAAATTTCGTAAGACGGAAATAGGAAGTAATTACTTAGACCTCGTACATGAGTTGGATAAACAAATGACAGAAAATAATTTCGTAAGTAAGCGATCGTTTTTAGGACAGATTGAACGCTCAGACTGGAGGCAACATCTTGATTCACATCATTTAATAATCTCTCAGTTCAAACAGTTTCTTAAGCCATTTAAGCTTTCATTCTTCGCTGACAGGTTTTTGGGAATTCTTCGGTTTCGCTGTTTCGAGGTAGCTGGAACAAGAGCAAGTCTTGAAAAACTACACGTTGAGTTTGAACCGCCTGATTATTTTCAGGTTAAGGTCACTTTTAGAAATTCAGAAGGAATAATTTTTAAGGAATATAAATTCGCGATCGCCGATATACTAACATGGTCAGTGAGTACCGAACCCCTTTTAAAAACCGAAAGACTAGAAATTGGTCTGTTGTTGCCATCAGATGAACCAAAAATTATTGATTTTATCAAAGAGCCAGATGTTTGGCAGATGAGAGGAGAACGCTATTCGCCTATTGTAAACATTCACTCTACTTATCAAAATGACGATCATGAAGTTCCTTGGTACAAATATCATTTTGTTCTTAAAATACCTCAGAGTCAAAAGTCTATTGGGTTTATTAGCTATTATCAAATCTCACAACCTAGTTTAGTTACTCCCCTCATTAGTCAAACTCCCTATGAACCAGTCATGCTGAGTTATGGACTTTCATCCTTCTATTGGGGACAAGGTTTGATGTCTGAGTCACTTTCTGCTTGTGTACCCTGGTTTGTTAAGAGTCAAACTGTACGCGAACTGGTAGGATTCGCAGAGATTAATAATCAAAGATCTCGTCGCATTCTGCAAAAGCTGAGATTACAAGAATATGGACTGTTGGACACTCCAAGAATCAGTGCTGACCTAAAAGATAAGTATCAATTTATCGTCTACAAAAAAAGATACATATAAGTTCTGGGCAAACTCCTATTCAAAAACAATGTAATCTAAACAACTTTTGACTTCTGCGTATCGGTGTCTATTAAACTTTTCCCTTAAAAATCATTCTAATTCCTGTTTTAGGAGCAAGAGTAACACCACGTCGGGCTGGTGATTCAGGACGATCGCTGATTAATTCTAATTCGTAATGAGAGATAATTGTCGCTAGAACCAGTTTCAGTTCCAATTTGGCTAGGGCTTCCCCAATACAACGACGTTTACCACCACCAAAAGGAAAGAATTCATAGGCAGAAAATTCCCGTTCTAAAAAGCGTTCTGGTCTAAACTGGCGAGGTTCTGGATAGATATCTGACCGTTGATGTAAAAGATAGATACAACCCATTAATACCTGTCCTACTTCCAATTTATAATCCATTAGTTCCATTGGTTCTTGTACCACTCTGGGGAAAGTTAGCATCGCCACAGGATAAATCCGCAGGGTTTCTTTACAAACTGCATCTAAATAAGGAAGTTTAGCTAGTTCCATCGGCTGAGGATTTTCTCCTAAACTAGCTATTTCTGCTTGTAATTTCGCTTTAACTTCAGGATAGCGGTGAACCCAATATAAAGACCAAGCGATCGCTGTTGCTGTGGTTTCGTGTCCTGCAAGCATTAAGGTCATTAACTCATCTCGTAGTTCTGAATCTTTTAAACCTTCTCCTGTTTCATCTCTTGCTGATATCAATAGAGACAAAATATCTTGGCGATCGCTATTATTTTCAATTCGTCTAGTAGCTAATTCTTGATAAATTACTTCGTCAATAGCCTTTTGTTGACGTACGAAATTGCCCCAAGGACTCCAAGCACCCAGATCTTTCTGAAACCAAGGGAAAAAGAGTAAAGCTGAAGTGAGAGTAGATTCAAAAAGATTTGCCAGTTTAGTAACACGCTCTTTTAATAATTCTGAGCGTTGCGAAGCCATGCCGTTAGCGCGAAGTTGCGTTGCGGAGGTGTCCTCCGTTGAGCAAACTTCGTAAGAAGGCTTATCGCTATCTTGAAGACCATAAACTGCTTCTAAAATTACCTGTAAAGATATTGTCTGACTAACTTGACGAGCGATAAACGGCTGATTAGGTTGCAGTTGACTAATAATTTTATGGGTTAAATCGCAAATCAATTGACTGTATGCTTCCATCCTGTCTCCATGAAAGGGCGGTAATAATAACTTACGACGTTGTTTATGGCGATCGCCTTCAATTATTAAAAGAGAATTTTCCCCCACCAAAGGTTTGAAAAGTTGATTATCTTTACCAGAGGCGAAAAACTTCTGGCGATCGCTAGTTATTATTTGTCGCATCGCTTCAGGATGATTGACAAACACATATCCATCGCCACTAGTTATCTCAGCCAAAAAGATATCAGGAGCTTGCTTCGCACCTAAATCCATGTATTGATCAGGTTTCAAAACCCACTGTAATCTTTGTTGTAGAGATGATTGTTTTAGCTTGGGGATAGATTTCATGATACTAATAAAACTTTTATTATTACTTCGTTTCTATATAGTTTAGTAATTTTCTCCCAAACACAGTTTTAGTATCCAAAACTCAACCAACTAAATACATCTTCAACTGTTAATTGCCAATTTTGTAAAACATCTAATACGGGTAAAATATTTTGCTTATCTTTTACCTCTGGTAATTGGTTAGGTTGAAAAACCGTGATTGATTCGTCTTCAGCGTCAACAAGATAACCTAATTTTGTGCCATTTTTGAGGCAAAATGTAATTTTACGAATAACTTTACTGGCAGATTGTTCTGGTGAAAGAATTTCAATTATCCAATCAGGAGCTATTTCAAATCTATTAGCAATTCGACCATTTTCATCCACAGGAATCCTTTGCCACTCAAATACAGCTATATCTGGTACTATTGATTGCCCAGCGAAAGTACAACGTAATTCTGTTAAGGCATAAGCTAACTTTTTCCCCTTACCTACTTGATTAATGGCGGAGGCTAATTCAATTTGTAAAGTACTATGTTGTCCTTGTGGCATTGGTTTTTGATAAATTCGCCCATCAATATACTCACTAGCTGGTTGAGTTTCTGGTAATTGTAAAAATTCTTCTAAAGTTGATATTGAAGCTGGCTGAATAGGTAATTTCATCAACTATAATTCCTGGAAACTTTGTATATTTAATCTTATCTATTAATTAACAGCATAAGGAGTATGTTGTCTCATTTCTGGAGGTAGCCAACCCTGTACTATTTGATAGGGAGGTACATCATGTTCTTCTAAGTAAGTAATAAAACCATCTTCCGTCCCATCCCAATGAATCCAAACTTTATCCTGTTTAATTTCAATATGCAAAACACATCCAAAGACCCTATGGTCGTTAATCCAACCAACATGAAATAGACTATAACGATGAGATAGGGGATCGAATACAGTTTGCGCTTCTACCAAATTATTAGAATTAGTATTAGTCAGTTGAACTTTTTGGGTTAAACCTTTCTTAATGATTTTCGCTAATTCTTCTGTTCCCATGAGATAATTTCTCCTGAAAGAGAATAGACAAGCAATTTGATCTTTAATTCGGCAATTAATTGCTGAGTTAGAGTCAAAGAAAACACTTCATATTTAGCTATTGTGGGTATAGCTAAATATAGTTTGCGATCTGGTTCAGCTATTTTTAAACCCTGTTGATAGGTAAGATATTGTCCTAATGCACTATAAAATTCAGTAATTTGGGATTTGCCAGTAAAACTCTTAACTTCCACTGCTATTTTTTGATTTTGTTTAACAGCAGCGATAAGCTTTTCTGCTCCTAAATCGATATATAGTTCTGTACCACCTGCGCTTAAAGAATAGGGATCGTGAGTGATTGTCCAACCTTCAGCTTGTAATGCTATTTTAACTAAATCATGATAAATATCTAAAGATGGCATATCTCATCATCAGCAAGATACTCAGTTAAAGTTAACCTTTGGGTAGTCGTGTTCATTTTACTGCTTGCTTTTTAAGCTTGATTGCACAATTAATTTTAGCGTAAGAAAATATCATGACTAGATAGAATATATTCAGCAGCAGCCATGCCCGATAATACTGCCCCCTCTAACTTCGGCGCGACGAAAGCATCTCCTGCCATCACCAAAGGTAGTTCTGATAAAGCCAAATAAGGTTGACTATAAAATGTGGCTGGTAAACTATAACGCCAACGATGAACTTGATATTTAATTACTGGAGAATCTAACCAGTTGGAAGCACTAGTAAATAACTTTTGAGCAATTTCGCGATCGCTCTTTTCCCAATGTGTATCACTAAAACTTGGTGTAGCGTGGAGAGTAACAGCGTACCCATTAGGTGAAATTCCCTTTTGATAATTTGAAGCTAGCCATACTAAAGGCTCAGTTTCCAAAGCCAAACCACCTGGAGTAGGAATCTTACTTGGTTGTTCTAATAACGCTAGAATTGCAATGCAACTATGATAATTAATTGCTTCTAAGGAGATTCTAATGTCTTTTGGTAAAACTATCTGAGAATTGTCTAATAAAGCTAGAGACTGAGGTACAGGAGGAGTCATTACCAAGATATCTCCCTCAAACTGTTGATTGTCTTCTGTGTATACCTGCCATTGATCTGTGTAATTTAAGTTAACTACTTTGGTGCTAGTATGAACATCTAAATCCCTTGCTAGATACTTGGCAATACTGCGAATACCATTCACACCACAGTATCTTGGTTGACCATCTACTGTACCAAAGCCCTGACACCATTCTTTAATTACTCCCCGCTCTAACCAATCATCTACCCAAATTTGTAATTTTGGTTGCTTAACGCTGAAATATTGCGCTCCATAGTCAAATATACCCACACAAGCTTCGGTATACTCAAGACGACGAGTAGCCAAGCGTCCAGCAATCCCTCTACCTTTATCTAGTACTGTAACCTTTATCCCTGCCCGTTGTAGAACAGTAGCAGTAATTAAACCTGAAATTCCTCCGCCAAGCACAATACAAGCAGTATTAGTCATCACGTATTATCTTTATGTCGGTGAATATTTCCAGATATTTTACCAAATAAGCTAATAATCTTTCTGTGTATATTTACTTAGGAAAAAATACTTATTAGCTTGAGATATGTTGATGAAGTCCAGTATTGCCAATAAATATTGCTATGCAGCCATAATTTCAGGGATAACCCTAATATCATCTTGTCTCATTGCTCCCACTTCTTTAAGTGCTAACGAGGTTAAGCCAACTAAGGATGACAAGAAAACAAAATCCAGTAATGCTGTTGATACCAAGACTGACAAGAGTATCATAGCGTCCAATTTGACAGTTTTGCCTGCAACGGTTGATTTGGTAAAAACTTTTGAGGGGTTTAGTGCTTCTACTTATATAGATACCAACGGCTTACCTGTTATTGGGTATGGACAAACAAAAGTCAACGGTCAAACCGTCAGTCATGGACAGTATATTACTCAAGCCGAAGCCGATGCTGCTTTGCAACGAGAGTTATATGAACTTCAAAGTCTGATCTTGAACCATGTGCAGGTAGAATTAAATCCGCATCAATTAGGGGCATTAACGTCCTTGGTTTACAATACTGGGGTTGGGTTGTTATATGACAGCACTTTGATCAGCAAGCTTAATGCTGGAGATTATGCAGGAGCAGCCAAAGAATTTCCTCGTTGGAATAAGGCTCACCAAGGAGGAGTGCTAATAGAATTTCCTGGTTTGACTAGAAGGAGATTGGCGGAACAAAAACTATTTTTGACTCCATTTCAATAGTTTTAATTTAATGATGTGGGCGTAACTCTCAGTCTACGCGAAGCAAGGCTGGGATGGATAGCCCCGCGACGGTAGGAGCGTTAATAAAACGTTGATTATAAAATTCATCAAATTAGCATATTTTACTGAATAAGTGATTTTGTTGTAATTAACCAGAGTTCTAAGCTGTTACGTATTTAAATTACTGGTTGAGAAAAGGCAAGAGGCAGGAGGCAGAGGGCAGGAGGAAAAGACAAATATGCAACTTAAATGAACAACAGCTTATAACTTTAGTTGTATATAACTTTTCTTATCCGAATAACTAAAGTCTTAGACAGAATATGTATTTAGTTTATTGATGATTGAGACTTATTTTAGATGTTTTATTTTGCTTTATTTTTTATTATCAAAATAGTTGAAATTTTGAAATATTAGTCATCTTTTAAACAGAAAAACTGCATCTTAAAATATGTTAATCAAGTCTACTATTGCAAGTAAATATTGCTATGCAACCATAACTTTGGGGATGATTCTAGTATCATCTTGTCTCATTACTCCTACTTCTTTAAGGGCTGATGAGATTTATCAAACTAAACATCAAAATCAAGAATTAGAGTTAAAAAAATCCAATTATGCCCTTAATTCTAAGGTTGAAAAGAAAATCATAGCATCCAATTCTGTGGTTCTGCCAGCAACTATTGATTTAGTGAAAACCTTTGAAGGGTTTCGTTCCTCTGCCTATATGGATACTAACGGCTTACCCGTTATTGGCTATGGACAAACAAAAGTTAATGGTCAAACCGTCAGTATTGGACAGTACATTACTCAAGCTGAAGCTGATGTTGCTTTGGAACAAGAATTATATTTTATTCAACGTCTAGTAATGACTCATGTGCAGGTAAAATTAAATCCCCATCAATTAGGGGCATTAACGTCCTTGGTTTACAATACTGGGGTTGGGTTATTATATGACAGCACCTTAATCAGCAAGCTTAATGTTGGAGATTATGCAGGGGCAGCCGAAGAATTTCCTCGTTGGAACAAGGCTCACCAAGAAGGAGTGCTAATAGAATTTCCTGGTTTGACTAGAAGGAGATTGGCGGAACAAAAACTATTTTTGAGTCCATTTCAATAGCGTTTTGTAAATTTATTAATGATAGGTTAGTTCTTGGTTTTAGTTATTAGTTATTAGTTATTAGTTATTAGTTATTAGTTATTAGTTATTAGTTGTTAGTTCTTGGTATTCTTGAACCAAAGTCTAAAATTAGCAACACCGTGCTTCTATTCACAACCATTTCCGAATTACGTCCACAACTAGCAACTTTTCGCCAAGAACATGACTGCCAAATTGGTTTAGTACCGACAATGGGGGCTTTGCATGAAGGGCATCTTAGTTTAATTAAACGAGCGATCGCGGAAAATGATACCGTAGTTGTCAGTATTTTTGTTAACCCTCTACAATTTGCGCCGACGGAAGACTTAGGTAACTATCCCCGTCAGCTAGAGCAAGATCTCGAACTTTGCAGACAACTTGGTGTTAATTTTGTTTTTGCCCCTAGTACCCAGGAAATGAATAGTAGCGGTGATACCCAGGCTTTAACAGGCACAACGACGGTAATTCCTCCTCGACATTTAACTGAGGTATTATGTGGTAAATATCGTCCTGGTCATTTTACGGGAGTTGCAACTATTGTGACCAAGCTTTTGAATATTGTGCAGCCAGATCGGGCATATTTTGGACAGAAGGATGCTCAACAGTTAGTAATTATTAAGCGTTTGGTACAAGATTTAAATCTACCTGTAAAAATTATTGGCTGTCCAATTGTGCGCGAAGCTTCAGGACTAGCATTAAGCTCTCGTAATCAGTATTTGACAGCTACAGAAAAAACTCAAGCAGCAAAAATCTATCAGAGTTTACAACAGGCAAAAACTGCTTGCGCTCAAGGTGAATTTGATGCCATAACTTTGGTTAATTTAGTCGAACAAGAACTAAGTGCCGTCCCAGAAGTTAAAATTCAATACATTAAGTTAGTCGATCCTGTCAGTCTACAATTTATAGAGGAAATTCAACATACAGGCTTACTGGCGATCGCTGTTTATCTTGGTTCTACTCGTTTAATTGATAATATCGTGTTACACAAACGTCAGCCCATTGTGGCTATTGATGGCCCTGCTGGGGCTGGAAAATCTACTGTTACTCGTCTTCTAGCTCATAAATTAGGTTTGCTTTATTTGGATACAGGTGCAATGTATCGAGCCGTAACTTGGTGGGTTATGGAATCTGGAATTGCGATTAAAGATCACCAAGCGATCGCTACTCTAATTACAAATCTTAGTTTAAACTTAACCGCTCCCCAAGATGCTACTTTACCTACTATCGTGCATATAGATAATCAGGAAGTAACAGAGGTTATTCGTACTCCTGAAATAACTGCTAACGTTTCAGCGATCGCTGCTCAAGCTGCGGTAAGAGCTAAATTAGTTGAGATGCAACAAAAATGGGGAGAAAAAGGCGGAATCATCGCTGAAGGACGCGATATTGGCACTAATGTTTTTCCTGATGCGGAATTAAAAATCTTTTTAACAGCTTCGGTTGAAGAAAGAGCCAAAAGACGCTTGCAGGATTTACAAAATCAAGGACGAAATGATATCGAACTTCAACAACTAGCCCAAGATATTCAACAACGAGACGAACAAGATAGCAATAGAGCGATCGCGCCGTTGAAAAAAGCTGCTGATGCAATTGAAATAATTACCGATAACCTCACTATCGAACAAGTGATCGACAAAATTATTACTCTTTATAATCAAATTAATTCTTAAATGACCAGTGGAGGAAGGTTACAAAATTTATTTAGCGCGATCGCCAATTGACGATCCTAAATTAAAATATCGCAAAGAAGCCCAAAAACGTGCTAAAAAAGGCGAATTTACCTTAACTGGTCGCCGAATTTTAGTTCGTCCCATTCCACCTCATTTACCCTTAAATTCATAAGTTTTCCAACGAAAGAACTACATAGCCAGATGAACTTATTGTTAAGCCGACTTGATGAACAGCAAAGGCGTTGGTATGTCGCGATAGAAGGTAAAAGAGCAAGAAATGAAAGAGTTGAATTTTCAGCCTCGTCGAATTTGTCCTCAATGGAATTATTTATTTAAACCTCGTTGCTTATCTTCAGCTTAGATGCTTTGGGTTTCTCTTCTGCAAAAATCCGAAGTTAATTTTGGACGACTCCTTAGTAATTACCGTAAATCTGGTTGCTCAGGAAAGTCTTACAATTAAAGCAGACAAAATAATAATTTTTATCATGTTGCGAAAAATTGTAATTCTATTCATGTCCTTGTCGTTATGCTGGACTACTATTGGTTGTGCTGGTTCACCAACCTCGACACAATCTCAACCAACTTTTAATAATAATACTAGTACTACTTCTACTGCACCCACAACAATTAGTGATGGCAGATATCCTGTGCAGCAAGCCACTTATGATGATGTCAGTGGTGAGTATAACGTAATGTTACTTAATACTCCTCCAGGAACACCCCCTGTACTGCAAACTGCACAGTTACAAATGGCTCGAATTAGTGAGGAAGAAGCTGCTAAAGGCGAAAAAACCTATCTTCAGGTAAATAATGGTCAACCTGAAATGTATTTAACTGAAGATTTCAGAATTGAATATGTACATAACGTCACAGAAACCAGAAACGATCCTCAAACTGGTCAACCTGAAACCGTGGTAGTCCGAAGAGAATCAAATTTCTGGACTCCTTTTGCTGGAGCTTTGGCAGGACAAGCGATCGGTAGTTTATTATTCCGTCCTCAATACTATGTTCCCCCTGTCTATCAACCAGGAGTAGTCATGACTGGTTATGGTGGTTATGGTACTAGTTATTCTCAGGCAGTTAATCGTTACCAAGAACGTTACAATGCTCCTCCCGCAGCCGTCAGAAATCAACGTTTAAGAACTACTGGTAGTCTCCGTAATGCTAGCAACAAAGCTCGCTCATCTTTTAATAGAAATAATAATCGAGCAACTGGTTCTGGAGTAGGTTCTAGTACTCTACGTTCTAGCGGTAAAAGCGGTTCTAAACAGTTTAAACGTCCTAGCAGTTTCGGTAGTAGCTCTCGAATGAGAGGTCGTAGTTTTGGTGGTACAAGAATGAGAAGAAGATAATTTAACCTAAGTTTAAATAAATAATTATCCGCTTATTGAGCATGATTGTTTGATAGCGGATTTTATTTTGGTTTTAAATCAGTGAAGTTTATCTGCCAAACTTAGCAGTAATCGTTGCTTTGGCTAAAATATGATCTTTAATTAAAAAAGCTAATTTTGCCCCAGTTGTTGTCTTATCAGCAGGTAGATTTTCCACATCTAAAGCATAGACAGTAAGAAAATCAGGGTAAATAATCTTTAAAAATTGCGATCGCCGATTACTTTGAAGTAATAGTAAAATAACTTCCATCAGACGATGTTCATGGAGATAAGAGCTATTCTCTGTAGTGTTATTAACAACAGTCCGAACTAAATAAACAAAAGATTGTGCTAATTGAGATGTTAGAGGAATATCAAGTTCAATCTGACTAGAATGCCCAAAATCAAGATCCTGAACTAGTTCAGGATAAGCCTGTCTAATTCTAGCAATTAAGTTATCGCCTAACTCTAAAACCAAAGCGATGTAACAATGGGAATTGGAATCTGGTTGATTAACCACATCTAGAGCGATCGCTTTTGAAAGTGATAAAACTAAATTAGGAAGAGAGGAAACTTCAAGGTAATAAACTTGGAAGCAATGATCAAATGCTTACAGCAATTTAATTTAAAAAGTGTTTAAAAGTGCTGGAAGCCAAAATAACTTTAAGTCGTCACTAGTAAATGTTAGATAAAACTTCAAGGTAGTAAACCTGGAAGCAGCTATCAAATGCTTATAGCAATCTAAATTTAATAAGTGTTCAAACTGCCGATAGCCAAAGTAACTTTAAGTCGCCACTCAGTTATAACAACGCTCCCTAAAAATGTAAAGTAACAAAAAAGAAATTGGTCTTTTATATAAAGATTGTACAAAGACTAGTGGACGTGGAAGCAAGTAAAGCAACCATTTAAAAATCTTAAAAGCCTTATCATTAAACATTGAACATCGTTGATAAATGTTAAATGATCAATGAAATGACTTTTTCTCCTCAATTAACAACACTGGCTACCTATTTAGCTGGAGAATTTAGCAATAAACAGCAAGCTTTAGAGCAACCAGCTTGGTATGTTAATTTACGGTTATGGATTCGTCCAGTGCCGATTTTTACCACCGATAGTATTACTTTATTTGCTGAACAGGCAAATATTCTGAAGCTCGATCAGCCTTATCGACCAAGAATTTTACGACTCAGACAAAAAGAAACTATAGAAATAGAATTTTATATGTTCCAAGATCTCGCCACAGCCCAAGGTGCAGGACAAAAACCAGAGCTAATTTCACAAATAACTCCCGAAACAATTACATTTCTACCCAACTGTACTCTTGAAGTAACTACAAAAACACTTCCTAACGGACAATATTGTTTTACTACCACTCCTGCAACTGAGCAACCCTGTAGCGTTAGTTATCAAGGTACAACTTTTCAAGTTTTTTTGGGCTTAGAGGCTACCGCAGATGAGTTGCAAATTTATGATAAAGGTATTGATCCTGAGACTGGTAAAGGAACTTGGGGGGCATTGATGGGTGGATATCGCTTGACTAAGTTGCAAGATTTCTCGTCTGAATTAAATTTATAAAGCTATTTAAGGCAACCAAATTGTAAAAGTACTGCCTTGGTTTAATTCACTTTTAACAGTAATCGATCCTTTGTGTCGTTGAACAATTGCCGAGGCGATCGCTAAACCTAAACCAGCCCCTCCTGTTTGACGAGAGCGATCGCTGTTAAGACGATAAAATCGTTCAAAGATATGAGATTGCTCTACTTCAGGAATGCCGATACCTGTATCTTTAACTTGAATTATGGCGTGGCGATTTTCTGTTGCTAAAACGATAGTGACTCTACCTCCTTTTGGAGTGTATTGGATCGCATTAATGACTAAATTGCTAACCAGACGATATAGTTGTGACTCATTCCCTTCTACTTTGACTGGTTGTGTAACGCGAATCTCAGTTACTAGTTCAATTTGATTAGCAACAGCTAAAGCGGAAAATTCTTCACCCAGATCATTAATTAGATCATTGAGAATAATTGGCGAAAATTGATAATTCTCTCGCTCCATACGAGCTAAAGTTAGCAAATCAGCAACTAAATTCGACATACGGCTATTCTGACGCTCTATTGCTTCTATTGACTCTTTTATTTCTTGTTCTTGCCAAACTGGGGATAATAAAACTGATTCAATTGTGGCTCGAATTGTTGCCAAAGGAGTTCTTAATTCGTGGGCTGCATCTCCTGTGAATTGTTGAATTTGCTGATAAGAGCGATATATAGGTTGCATTGCTAATCCTGCCAAATACCAAGCGGAAATAGTAACCAAAACTAGAGCGATCGGGAATCCTAAGCTTAAAATCCAGGCAACGTTAGCTACGTAGCGATTAAAATCTTGTAAACTTCTACCTACTAATAAATATCCCCACTGCTGATTATCAGTAGTTTCTAAAATCAAAGAAATTTGATGATATTTGATACCTTGTTGATCTGTAACATCTGTTTCAACTGGTGATTTAGAGATTTTCTCTATCTTAGGCGCAATAGCTGGTAAAACTTGAGGCTGCCTTCCTGCCACTGCTACTAACTGTCCTGAAAGATCTAGTAGACGTAAATAGTAATCACCTCGATTAACAGCATCTAGTTGTTGAGATTCACGTATAGTATCAGGATTTTGGTTGGAAGAACAATCAGTATTTACAGAACATAAACTAGGAAATAGCTCTTTAACTTCTTGGTCTATTTTACCTGGCTGTTTGAGATAAAGTTTTAGGTTATCCCGAAAGCTACTAGCGATAGAGGCAATTTCACGCTTAATAGTTACTTGATGAGCATGAGCGATCGCGCTATAGACTCCTAAACTACATCCACCGAGGATAATACTCATGACTCCTGCATACCAACAGGCTAAACGCCAACGAGTACTTTTAAACAATTGATCTTGATTCACAATTAGGCAGGATGATTAGGAATAAAACGATAACCTAAACCATATACAGTTTCAATCATATCTTCAATTCCTTGTTGAGCTAGTTTACGCCGTAACAAACGTATTTGGGCTGCTACCACGTTACTAACTGGTTCAGTTCCCCATTCCCAAAGTTGTGCTAAAAGCTGCTCACGAGTTAAAATTTGCTGAGGATGGCGCATAAAATATTCTAATAACTGAAATTCTTTTAAAGTTAGAGTTATTTGTCTATTTTGTGCCGTTTTATCGCTAATCCAGACTTGATTACTCGAATAATCTAGAATTAAGTTACCTACTTGTAACTGTTGAGGAGCAAGATTTGGCGATCGCCTTTGTAAAGCTCTTAATCTTGCTAGCAATTCTTCCATTCCAAAGGGTTTTACTAGATAATCATCTGCACCAGCATCCAAACCTGTAACGCGATCATTAATAGTGTCTTTAGCTGTCAACATTAGTACAGGTAAATTTTCTTTCTGACTTCTCAAACGTTGCAGCAATTCAATACCAGATAAACCAGGTAACAACCAATCAAAAATCCCTAAATTATATTCGGTTTGTTGAGCGTCTAAATAATACCAAGCCTCCATGCCATCTTGCACCCAGTCAACTACATAGCCATGTTGATAAAGTGTTCGTTTAATGGCAGTTCCTAAATCTGCTTCGTCCTCTACTAAAAGAATTCGCATTAGTATAATTTACATGATAGTGAGTAGCGATCGCTGATTATTTTGTCTATTTTTGAATTGAGGAGTTAAGGTAAAGAAGTAGTTAATAAGTAATAAAATTAATTACTTAAACGAAAAAACAGTCTTGCATAATTGCTTGACACAGTAAAACTTTATACTTAGACGAGCTAATAACATACGAGCCAAATCGTTCTAAATGAGGATTTTGCAGTTGAGCGTCAAATAAAAGATATTTCTTACTGCGTAAATGCTCTACTAATTTTACCATTGCCACTTTAGAACCTTCGCTAAGGCGATAAAACATCGATTCACCAATAAATGCACCTTTAATCGCAATACCCAATATTCCCCCTGCCAATTCATCTCCCTGCCAAGTTTCAAAACTATGCGCCCATCCTGCTTGATGTAAAGCCAAATATACCTGGATTAACTCTTCAGAAATCCAAGTAGTTTCACGATCAGCACAGCCTTGACATACAGCCTCAAAATCTCGATTAATTGCTACCGAAAAACGTTCCTGATTTAATACCCTTTGTAAAGATTTTGGATAACGAAAGCGATCGTCTAAGGGAACTAAGGTACGCTGACGACTAGAATACCAATCCAATTGCCCATCATCATCTGCCATCAAAAAATAACCTTGGCTATATCCTTCAACAATTGAATAAATATCAATTTTCATATTTCTACTATTATTTGTTTATAAAGAAACAAAAGATGTGATGTATCGATAATCCCAATCTAAATTCAACATAACAAAATAAATCCTCATGACAGATTCTGCTAAACCCATTGCCCCTATTACTCTACCTGATGTGCAAAATCCTGAAAAAGAGGAAGAATGGCTCAAACAGTCTTTGCATACCTGGTTAGATGAAGAATTTTTACCTGAAACAGTCAACGCTAAAATAGCTCAAAGAGCAGCCAAAATCTTTGTACGTCAACGTTTAGAAGGCGAAAATGATCTCGGTTCACTAGTAATTGCCATCATTGCTGAAATGCGGGGTTTTGATTTTAGTCGTAGTTTTTACAGTGAGTTTGCGGTTGCTAATGCAGTAAGTGACCTAATTTTAGATAGCCTAGGTATAGATCGTTGTTGCGGTGAATAGTTGCATAATTTAATAATCAGTGAGCCATGAGCAAGTTTGCCTGGATGAATGATTGGAAAAATTGGGCATCGAGAAACATTGATGATGCCACGCGAGGTTTAAAAAATTTACTTCCCGTCGATTACGTTACTGAAAAAGCTACTGGCTGGTTTAGCGTTAGTGACGAACGAGTTGCAGAAATTTTAGCTACTGTTAGAGCTAAACTACCAACAACAGAAGCTCTGCTAATTGGCAAACCTCAAGCTGGCAAAAGTTCTATTGTTCGAGGTTTAACTGGAGTTTCTGCCGAAATTGTCGGACAGGGATTTCGTCCTCATACCCAAAATACTGAAAGATATGCTTATCCTTCCGAAGAATTACCGTTGTTAATCTTTACTGATACGGTGGGTTTGGGAGATATCAATCAAAATACTCAATCTCTGATTGATGAATTAGAACAAGAATTAGAGCAAGCAAGTCAGCGCGCCAGAATTTTAATTCTGACAGTCAAAATTAATGACTTTGCTACTGATACTCTACGGCAGATAGCCCAGAAATTAAGACAAAATCACCCTGATATTCCTTGTCTATTGGCAGTTACTTGTTTACATGAAGTTTACCCTTCTACAGTGGCAAATCATCCTCAATATCCTCCAGATTTCGAGACAGTTAATCGCGCTTTTGAGGCAATTCAAAAAGATTTTAAAAAACTTTATAATCGCGCCATTTTAATCGATTTTACTTTAGAGGAAGATAGCTACAATCCTACTTTCTACGGTTTAGAAGCATTAACAGCAACTCTAGCTGAATTACTTCCCGAAGCAGAATCTCGGACAATTTATCAATTACTAGACAACAATGCAAGCGAAGAACTAGGAAATCTTTATCGCGATACTGCTAGACGTTATCTTGTTGCCTTTTCTACCATTGCAGCAACCATAGCTGCTGTTCCTCTTCCTTTTGCCACGATGCCTGTTTTAACAGCATTACAAATATCTTTAGTCGGATTACTAGGTAAACTATACGGACAAACTTTATCCCCTTCCCAAGCTGGCGGAATTGCTAGTGCGATCGCTGGTGGTTTTTTTGCACAAGCTGTTGGTAGAGAATTAATCAAATTCATCCCTGGTTTTGGTAGTCTCATCGCAGCATCATGGGCAGCAGCCTATACATGGTCTTTAGGAGAAGGAGCTTGTGTTTATTTTGGCGATTTAATGGGAGGCAAAAAACCTGATCCTAATAAAATTCAATTAGTAATGAAAGAATCATTTGCCTCAGCTAAAGAACAATTCAAGAATATTAAGCAATAGTCTTTTGGAATTTCTCTTCTCGAAATAATTTTAAAAAAAAGATTAGGCTCAAAAAGCCCATGCTATCTAAATTCCAAGAAACAAAAACAAACCAAAATAATTTATTCTGTTGCAGGGGGTTGACAAGCGTGGGTGAAATGCCTATATTGGTAAATGCGCGGTTTGGAGCAGCAATGAGACAAACAACGCCTAGAACCTAGACAACACAATAGTTTGACAGAATTTTAAACCTCAATACTTTTTGGATAAAAAACAATAAATCCCTCCCCTAAAAAGGAGAGAAAAAACAAATTAGAGTCATCTATCAAATTTTCATCTTTGATGGAAAATGATTCATCATGGAGAGTTTGATCCTGGCTCAGGATGAACGCTGGCGGTATGCCTAACACATGCAAGTCGAACGGGAATCTTAGGATTCTAGTGGCGGACGGGTGAGTAACGCGTGAGAATCTGCCTTCAGGATGGGGACAACAGGAGGAAACTGCTGCTAAAACCCAATGTGCCTTATTGGTGAAATACTTGTAGCCTGAAGAGGAGCTCGCGTCCGATTAGTTAGTTGGTGAGGTAAAGGCTTACCAAGACAATGATCGGTAGCTGGTCTGAGAGGATGAGCAGCCACACTGGGACTGAGACACGGCCCAGACTCCTACGGGAGGCAGCAGTGGGGAATTTTCCGCAATGGGCGAAAGCCTGACGGAGCAATACCGCGTGAGGGAGGAAGGCTTTTGGGTTGTAAACCTCTTTTATTAAGGAAGAAGAAAGTGACGGTACTTAAAGAATAAGCATCGGCTAACTCCGTGCCAGCAGCCGCGGTAATACGGAGGATGCAAGCGTTATCCGGAATTATTGGGCGTAAAGCGTCCGCAGGTGGCTAATCAAGTCTGCTGTTAAAGACAGAAGCTCAACTTCTGAGAAGCGGTGGAAACTGGGGAGCTAGAGTACGGTAGGGGTTGAGGGAATTCCCAGTGTAGCGGTGAAATGCGTAGATATTGGGAAGAACACCAGTGGCGAAGGCGCTCAACTGGGCCTGTACTGACACTGAGGGACGAAAGCTAGGGGAGCGAAAGGGATTAGATACCCCTGTAGTCCTAGCTGTAAACGATGAACACTAGGCGTTGCTTGTATCGACCCGAGCAGTGCCGTAGCCAACGCGTTAAGTGTTCCGCCTGGGGAGTACGCACGCAAGTGTGAAACTCAAAGGAATTGACGGGGGCCCGCACAAGCGGTGGAGTATGTGGTTTAATTCGATGCAACGCGAAGAACCTTACCAGGACTTGACATCTCGAGAATTCTTAGGAGACTAAGAAGTGCCTTAGGGAACTCGAAGACAGGTGGTGCATGGCTGTCGTCAGCTCGTGTCGTGAGATGTTGGGTTAAGTCCCGCAACGAGCGCAACCCTCGTTCTTAGTTGCCAGCATTAAGTTGGGCACTTTAGGAAGACTGCCGGTGACAAACCGGAGGAAGGTGGGGATGACGTCAAGTCAGCATGCCCCATACGTTCTGGGCTACACACGTACTACAATGGTTGGGACAAAGGGCAGCGAGCTCGCGAGAGTAAGCGAATCTCAGCAAACCCAGCCTCAGTTCAGATTGCAGGCTGCAACTCGCCTGCATGAAGGAGGAATCGCTAGTAATCGCAGGTCAGAATACTGCGGTGAATTCGTTCCCGGGCCTTGTACACACCGCCCGTCACACCATGGAAGTTGGCCACGCCCGAAGTCGTTACCCTAACCGTTAGCGGAGGGGGATGCCGAAGGCAGGGCTGGTGACTAGGGTGAAGTCGTAACAAGGTAGCCGTACCGGAAGGTGTGGCTGGATCACCTCCTTAAAGGGAGACCGATTTCCAAGAGCAGTGAATATATTATTGAGCTGGTCAAAAGGAAACATCCCAGAAGGTCGATTCAAAAAGTAGAAGGAAAAAGAGCTGTCAAACTAGGTGGTTCTGGTTCAAGGTAAGCGAGAAAAAGAACCAAAACTGGGGCTATTAGCTCAGGTGGTTAGAGCGCACCCCTGATAAGGGTGAGGTCCCTGGTTCAAGTCCAGGATGGCCCACCACCAAATCAACGAAAGTTGAGAAAAGGAAGGGGGTATAGCTCAGATGGTAGAGCGCCTGCTTTGCAAGCAGGATGTCAGCGGTTCAAGTCCGCTTACCTCCACCAAAAGAGAGAAAAGCCAAGAAAAAAAAGCTAAGATTCAGCACTGTCATCGAGGAGAAGATGAGGATGCTGGACTTTAGGAAGTCTAGTAACAGAACCTTGAAAACTGCATAAAATCTAATCAAATTAGAAAGCCGAAAACAATTAAGTAAAAGGGCAACCAAAAAAGAGCAATTCAAAAAAGCTCAAAAAAGTCCAAGGTAGAAAAACCTAAAAGACAAAAAAGGTCAAGCTACAAAGGGCTAACGGTGGATACCTAGGTACACAAAGGCGAAGAAGGACGTGGTGACCGACGAAACGCCTCGGGGAGCTGGAAACAAGCGTTGAGCCGAGGGTGTCCGAATGGGGCAACCTAAATTGAACGACCTGCTGAATATATAGGCAGGAGCGAGCGAACTCAGCGAACTGAAACATCTAAGTAGCTGAAGGAAGAGAAAGCAAAAGCGATTCCCCTAGTAGCGGCGAGCGAAGCGGGAGAAGCCTAAACCATAGACTAAGGTAGATGGGGTAGTGGGACAGTCGGACGGATTATGGAAGCTAGACGAAGCAGTTGAAAGCTGCACCAGAGGAGGTGAAAGTCCTGTAGTCGAAAGCAGAAGTAACCAGACTGAATCCCGAGTAGCACGGAGCCCGTGGAATTCCGTGTGAATCAGCGAGGACCACCTCGTAAGGCTAAATACTAATGTGTAACCGATAGCGAAACAGTACCGCGAGGGAAAGGTGAAAAGAACCCCAGCAAGGGGAGTGAAAAAGAACATGAAACCGTTAGCCTACAAGCAATGGGAGGACGATTAAACGTCTAACCGTGTGCCTGTTGAAGAATGAGCCGGCGACTTACAGGTGGTGGCAGGTTAAGGAGAAATATCCGAAGCCAAAGTGAAAGCGAGCCTGACAAGGGCGATTATTGTCATCATTTGTAGACCCGAACCCAGGTGATCTAACCATGTCCAGGATGAAGCTTGGGTAAAGCTAAGTGGAGGTCCGAACCGACTGGCGTTGAAAAGCCAGCGGATGAGGTGTGGTTAGGGGTGAAATGCCAATCGAACCTGGAGCTAGCTGGTTCTCCTCGAAATGCGTTGAGGCGCAGCGGTTGAAAGAGGAATTGGGGGGTAAAGCACTGTTTCGCTGCGGGCTGCGAGAGCGGTACCAAAGTGAGACAAACTCAGAATACCCAATTTTAAACAACCAGTGAGACGGTGGGGGATAAGCTTCATCGTCGAAAGGGAAACAGCCCAGACCACCAGCTAAGGTCCCCAAGTACCTACTAAGTGAGAAAGGAGGTGGGAGTGCATAGACAACCAGGAGGTTTGCTTAGAAGCAGCAACCCTTAAAAGAGTGCGTAATAGCTCACTGGTCTAGCGCGCCTGCGCCGAAAATGAACGGGGCTAAGTAGGACACCGAAGCTGTGGACTTGAGTAATTAAAAAGTCAAGTGGTAGAGGAGCGTTCTGTATAGGGAGAAGCATTAGCGGCAAGCAGATGTGGACAGTACAGAAGTGAGAATGTCGGCTTAAGTAGCGAAAATATATGTGAGAATCATATACCCCGAAAGCCCAAGGGTTTCTTCGGAAGGCTCGTCCGCGAAGAGTTAGTCGGGACCTAAGGCGAGGTCGAAAGGCGTAGTCGATGGAAACAGGGTGAATATTCCCAGACTGCTATGAGGGAGACTAGGTAGGGACGCATAAAAAATAACCACACCCTGAATGGATTGGGAGTCCTCGATTGAGGATGAGTGGAAAAGATAGTGCCAAGAAAAGCTAGCTAGTCGTTGAAGTCATAGTACCCGTACCCGAAACCGACACAGGTGGGCAGGTAGAGAATACCAAGGGGAGCGAGAGAACTCTCTCTAAGGAACTCGGCAAAATGACCCCGTAACTTCGGGAGAAGGGGTGCCACCGAGAGGTGGTTGCAATAAAGAGGCCCAGGCGACTGTTTACCAAAAACATAGGTCTCTGCCAACTCGCAAGAGGAAGTATAGGGGCTGACGCCTGCCCAGTGCCGGAAGGTTAAGGAAGTTGGTCAGGGAGGAAACTCTTGAAGCTAGCGACCGAAGCCCCGGTGAACGGCGGCCGTAACTATAACGGTCCTAAGGTAGCGAAATTCCTTGTCGGGTAAGTTCCGACCCGCACGAAAGGCGTAACGATCTGGGCGCTGTCTCGGAGAGAGACTCGGCGAAATAGGATTGTCTGTGAAGATACGGACTACCTACACTTGGACAGAAAGACCCTATGAAGCTTTACTATAGCCTGGAATTGGGTTCGGGCTTCGCTTGCGCAGAATAGGTGGGAGGCGTAGAGAGCAATCTTGTGGGATTGCAGGAGCCAAAAAGTGAGATACCACTCTAGCGAGGCTAGAATTCTAACTGAGTCCCGTGAGCCGGGAGCAGAACAGTGTCAGGTGGGTAGTTTGACTGGGGCGGTCGCCTCCAAAAAGGTAACGGAGGCGCACAAAGGTTCCCTCAGGCTGGATGGAAATCAGCCAAAGAGTGTAAAGGCAGAAGGGAGCTTGACTGCGAGAGAGACAACTCAAGCAGGGTGGAAACACGGTCTTAGTGATCCGACGGTGCTGCGTGGAAAGGCCGTCGCTCAACGGATAAAAGTTACTCTAGGGATAACAGGCTGATCTCCCCCAAGAGTTCACATCGACGGGGAGGTTTGGCACCTCGATGTCGGCTCATCGCAACCTGGGGCTGAAGTAGGTCCCAAGGGTTGGGCTGTTCGCCCATTAAAGCGGTACGTGAGCTGGGTTCAGAACGTCGTGAGACAGTTCGGTCCATATCCGGTGTAGGCGCAAGAGTATTGAGAGGAGTCTTCCTTAGTACGAGAGGACCGGGAAGAACGCACCGCTGGTGTACCAGTTATCGTGCCAACGGTAGACGCTGGGTAGCCAAGTGCGGAGAGGATAACCGCTGAAAGCATCTAAGTGGGAAGCCCACCTCAAGATGAGTACTCTGTTGGAGAAAATCCAGTAAGGTCACGGGCAGAACACCCGTTGATAGGCGTTAGGTGGAAGAGCAGCAATGTTTGTAGCCGAGACGTGCTAACAGACCGAGGGCTTGACCTAGAATCTGAGCAGAAGCAGAAGTAGACTCTCAATAAGTGTAGTCTCAAGTTTAGTTGATTAAGGTGGTCTAAAATTAGATTTATGCAGTCTTGAGGGTAATTGCATGATTCACCCAAAAGTACTTCCTGGTGCTTTTAGCGCAGTGGCACCACTTCGATTCCATCCCGAACTCGAGAGTGAAACGCTGTAGCGGTGAAGATACTCGGAGGGTAGCCTCCTGGGAAAATAGCTCAGTGCCAGGTTTATTATTAGAAAATAAAGTGTTATAGATAGTATATTTGGAATCTCACCTTTAAAAGTTTATTAGAGGTGAGATTTTGCTATTAAAATCATCGTAATAAAATAGATATGATCATAAAACTGATTTAGGTTATTGGCATTATGTAATTATGCATCGATAATTGTCTAAAAGACTGATATAAGAATATAAGCTTTGCTTGTCTCTTGGAAGGATTTATCTCCTTAAGTTCTTAGTTTACTAATTAAAATTATGCATACCGTTTCTGCTAAAATCTTAGTCGTAGATGATGATCCTGCAATTCGCAATCTAATCTATCGTTTTCTTAGTCAAAAAAACTATTTGCTTGAATCCGCCGAAGATGGACAAAGTGCATTAAAAGCTTTTGAGCAGTTTAATCCAGATTTAGTGATACTTGATGTTAATCTTCCAGATGCTTTAGGCTACAATTTGTGCGAAGAAATGCAGCGAAATACAGATGTATTTATATTGATGCTTACAAGCCGTTCTGATGCTGCTGATAAAAAAGAAGGGTTTTTAAAAGGGGCAGACGATTACTTGACTAAGCCTTTCGATCTTCAGGAATTAGAATATCGTGTTAAAGCAATTTTGAAAAGACAGCGAACAGTTACTACATCAGAAAAACAACCTTTGGTGTTTAGTAATTTAGTTATAGATCCTGTACGTCGAGAAGTAAAAATAAACGAAAAACCAATTTTACTAACTGCTTTAGAATTTGATTTATTACATTTTTTGGCTACTAGACCGGGACGTGTCTGGCGCAGGGACGAGCTGATTCAAAATGTTTGGGATTATGATTATGTGGGAGATCAAAGAGTTGTTGATGTTCACATAGGTCAAATTCGTAAGAAAATTGAAATAGATGCTTCTGAACCTTCGTTTATCCAGACTGTGCGTGGTGTTGGTTATAAATTTGAGGTTGATAGTACTTATAATGTTGTTTAAGAGACTCTAACGCCAATATTTTATTCTTTATTTAATTTAGAGTTTTAACGATCGCTTTTTGAATTGCTTGCTGTTGTTCTGGATCATAATTCCAATTTGCTAAAAAATCCTGATAATCACCCTGTCCAGTAATAATAGTGGTTTGTAGTTTTTGTAATTCCTCTGTCAGAGATGGCAATTGAAGTTGTTGGATGAGGTTGCTGGTACGGCGAAAAACTGTTTGTGAGCCTTTAAGGTTATTGGGATCATGATTACGAGTATGAGTAATGACCATCGCCGAAGACATAGCCAAGTTTTTGACTAGTAAGTCACTGACTATTGTAATTGCAGATTTTAAGCCGTTAATAACGCCAACAGAAGGATGATCTGCTAAAGACATTTCACTGGTTAGATAAGCAACAAAAAAGCCTCTAGCTCCATTTTTACTACTGACTAGGGAAGAAATTTCTTTTTCAATTTCAAGTTCGCTTAACTGATTAAGATTTATTTTCTCCATTAAAGATTGGGTGACGGCGATCGCTTGAGGAAATGATAATGATTGAGTGGTCATGTTTTTACAGGACAATAATTTGCGGGCAAATAATATTTTTTTCTTTAACAGTATTGATATAAATTTAGTTAAGATTTAAAAATCTTTCCAGTGCCTCAACCATACTGGGAGGCCAACGGCGAATATTGTTAATCCAGTCGAGATCTTGGTAGCGATTATCTAAGCCGACTGCTGCCACCCAATTACTTTCTGCTTCTCCCTGTTTGCCTGAAACCCATAAAACAGCAGCTAATGCTGCACGCATATCAGAATACATGGGATATTTACGTACTAGGTTACGCATATTGCGAATAGCCTCGGAATGCTCACCTAGTTGATATTGCATCAAAGAAGCATTACCTCGAGCTATGGGAAAATCTGGAGCTAGATTAGCTGCTTGTTGATAGTCTTCTAATGCTTCTTGCCATTGTTGTTGACCTGCTTTGGCGTTGCCTCTATTATTTAAAGCCACTGGATCTTGAGGACTGATGGCTAAAACCTGATTATAATCGGCGATCGCTTTATCCCAAAGTTTTTTTCCTTCATAGGCAATACCACGGTTGAGATAAGCATCAGGATATTCTGGAGCAATTTCAATCGAACGATCAAAATCAGCGATCGCTTCGGTCAGTTTATATTGACCTATACGAACATTACCACGATTACTCCAAACGGCAGGATTATCAGGAAATTTAGCAACTAGTTCTGTCCAATAACTTTCTGAGCGAGCAAAATCACCTTTTTGAGCAGCTAAAAACGCTTTTTTGGCAAGTTTTTCACCTTGAGCTATCTGTTGTTCTGTCAGCTCAACAGCTTGATTTGATGATGCTGCAACAGGTTTAATAATACTAGTAGTCCAAAAAGAAACGATTAGAAATAAACTGATTATCCAACGGCTCATTATCTTGATTTGAAGATTGTTTTAGGGGTTTATACCTAAGATATAATATTTACAGCGTAATACAAAAAAATCCAAGAATATACACAAATTTAGGGCGTTGTTGATTTAAGGTGTAGAAGCGAATGTAAGATTATTTTTAGTTTTTAGTTTTTAGTTCTTAGTTTTTATATGATTTATGCTATATTTTTCAATCGTTATATTGCTAATGCGATCACAGGCACGGCAGTAGTAGCTTTAGTTAGTTTAGCTTCCTCGATAGCGATCGCCAAAAACCCTACAGAAATAGCAGCGATCGCTGAACCTGTAACTGTTAAAATTGATAATAACCTCGGTATTCCTGGTGGCTCTGGGGTAATTATTGCCAAAGAAAATAATATTTATACAGTTTTGACAGCTAATCATGTAGTTAAGAATATCAATATTGGTTACATAATTAAGACTTCAGATAATCAACAGCATCAGGCAACTCAAATTAAACAGCTAGACAAAAAAGGTTTGGATTTAGCTTATATTACCTTTACTAGCAATAAACAGTATTCTGTTGCGACTTTAGGTAATTCAGAATATGCTGTCCCTGGAGCTTCAATCTATGTTTCTGGCTATCCCCTGACTGCCGAAGCTAACCAAGAGCGTTATTGGGAGTTTACCACTGGCACAATTACCAGTATTCGTGAAACTGCATCTGAAGGTTATTCGATGCGCTATCAGGCTCTAACACGTCGAGGAATGAGTGGGGGAGCAGTGTTTGATACTAGTGGTCATTTAGTGGGAATTCATGGTCAAGGGGATGTTATTGGCAGTGTGAAAAATGAATCTTCTAGTATCCCTGAGCCTCTAAAAACAGGTTTTAATGCTGCTATTCCTATTCAAAATTTGACAGAATCTTTGTCAGATCTAGGATTGAAGGAAGAAACTATAACTATAGATACCAGTGAGCCAGAATCAGAAGATACTGATGTCGATGTGGAAGCAACCAAAAATTATGTCGAAGGGATTGAATTACTAGCTAAAGGAGATATTACGAGAGCCAATGATTATTTAATTGAAGCAGCCGACAAAAACCCTAATAATGTCGTGGCAGTATACTATCAGGGTCTAATCAATTATACTAAGCGAGATATTACAGGCGCGATCGCTAGTTATGATCGAGCAATTAAAAATAATCCTAACTTTGCTTTAGCTTATTTTAGTCGTGGCTTGGCTCATTACCGTCAGGGGGATAAACAACAGGCTCTTAAAGATTACGATAGTTCGATTCGGCTTAATCCTACCGATCCTTGGTCATATGTCAATCGGGGTATTGTCAAAGAAGATTTAAAAGATGTTAATGGTGCTTTAGCCGACTATAACCGCGCTATTCGTATTGCTCCCGATTACGGTAAGTCTTATCATAATCGTGGAACAATCTTATACTATCGTCGGGAATTTGCCAAAGCCAAAGCGGATTTCCAAAAAGCCTCAGAAATATTTTTCCGCGATGGAGACACTGAAAGTTACAACATAGCAATTGATGCTCTAAATAAAGCTGATGAAGCTTTGAGGAACAGTCAGCAGTGATTAGGTAGTAGGTAGTAGGTAGTAGGTAAATAATTTATTCCCAGTCACCAGTCACTAATCTTGATACCAATCAGGGATTTCTTTTTGGCGCGATCGCGCAATTACTAGGGCATTATCTTGGACATCTTGGGTGACGACTGAACCTGCTGCTACAGTGACATTTTCTCCCAACGTTACAGGAGCTACTAGGACGCTATTTGAACCTGTTTTTGTGCCTTGTTTGATGGTTGTGGGATGTTTGTGTTTACCATCATAGTTAGCGGTAATTGTGCCAGCACCGACATTAACGCGATCGCCTAAAGTAGCATCACCTAAATAAGATAAATGCGCTACATTGGTATTTGCGCCAACGGTGGTTTTCTTAAGCTCAACAAAATTCCCAACACGACAACTTTCACCTAGTTTAACGTTGCCTCGTAGATGAGCATAAGGCCCAATTCTAGTATTAGATGCTATTTCTGAATCTGTAACTACGGAATATAAAACAGTAACGTTATTACCAATTTTACTATTTTCAATCAAGCTACCTGGGCCAATCCGACTTCCTGTAGCAATAGTAGTATTACCTCGTAAATGAGTTTGAGGTTCGAGAATCACATCTGGCTCTAATTGAACACTTTCATCAATGGTAATACTGTCAGGGTTGACCATTGTTACCCCTGCTTTCATCCAGTCGTCTTTAATTCTTGCCTGTAAAACATCATAGGCTGCTGATAGTTGTTGGCGATCATTAATACCGTTCGTTTCACGATAATCTTCGGCATCGAAAGCCATGACAGGACTGAGGTAATCTACAACTTCAGTTAAATAATATTCTTTTTGATCGTTATTAGTTGAGAGTTGAGGTAAAGAATCTGCTAATTTTTGCCAATTAAAACAGTATATACCAGCATTAACTCTTCGATTCTGCTTTTGGGCTGTATTACAATCACGGTCTTCGATTATATGGCTAACCAGATTATCACCATTACAAAATACCCGTCCATAGCCTTGAGGATTTGGTAAATTTGCGGTTAAAAGAGTGGCTGCATTTTCTTGAGACTGATGAGTTGCTACCAATTGCTGGAGAGTCTCAGGACGCAATAAAGGCGCATCACCGTTTAAGACTAATAAATCACCTTGATATCCTTGTAAATAAGACATTAGCTGCTGTACAGCATGACCAGTACCCAACTGTTCCGTCTGTTCGACAAATTCTACATCCTGACGATGACTTAAAGCTTGTCTGACCTTTTCCCCCTGATAGCCAATAATCACAATCTGCTTGTCTAGATTAAGTAAACTACAGCTATCAAGTACTCGTTCTACGAGCGATCGCCCTGCCAATGAATGCAAGACCTTGGGTAAGTCGGACTTCATGCGCGTGCCACGTCCTGCTGCTAAAATTGCTACCGCTACCATGCTTTTATCAGATTAATTATTTATTATAAATCCGATTGGAGTATAGCTTCTCAGGGGTCGTAAGTGCAAAGAAAATTTTTAGTTTAATAATTATTTTGATTAGGCACGCTTGCACTAGGCTTAATTAACCTATAACCTATAACCGCTTGACAACGAAGTCATTTCATTTATCATTTACCATTTATCAACGATATCGAATGCTCAATGTTTAATGTTCAATGTTTAATGTTCAATGATTTGCTACTTGCTATCTGCTATCTGCTATCTGCTACTTAACCTCAACCCATCAATTAAAAATTGACTGATTATTACGTTGATACTACTGATACTTGTTTATTTCTGATGGGAACAATAAGTGAATAAATTAGTAAAGTGTCGATCACGATAATGCTAACCAAGAATAATTATGTAGCTTCAACCACAATTGCCGTCTCAACATCACTAATGATCTCTGGAGTAGCTCAAGCAGAAAAGATAGAAAGCTATGAAGATTATAAGTTGTATTGCGGTTATGGAGCTTACCAATACAATGTTCAGAGTCCAGACTGTGATAAATTCAAAAGTAGTTTTGAAGAAAGATATCAGCAAGAGCAATCTCAACCAGTTAAAAAAGATACTCAAGACAATACCTCCACTCAACAAAAATCTAGTAATGATGGTATTAAAGGTTATCTTGGGGTTAGCACAGGCTTGTTTTTTCCCGATGAAGAATTTTTAAATACTGGACTAGGAGTTAGTCTTTACAGTGGTGCTAAGTTTAATAAATATTTTGCTACCGATATAGAAGTCGGTTTACTTGGTGGTGGGACTGAAGTATCAGAGTTCGATTATGAAGTATTTGCAGCTTTTATTAATCCTCGGTTTATTTTTCCGCTTACAGATAAAGAAAATAGTGCATCTGTGTATTTAAGTCCTGGTATTGGTTTATCTAGTTTAGGTATTACTATCAGCGATAATGATGAAGAAATAACTTTAACAGACGAAACTCGCTTTACTTGGCAGATTAAAACAGGAATATCATTACCTGTCAGTAAAAGATTTAGTACTTTTGGACAAATAAGATATGCTAGTCAAGCCCAAGATTCCACAGTTGATTTTTGGGGAACAGAAATAGGTCTTAATTTTGAATTCTAATAAAAAATATCCGCAGGATCGGCGGTACGGAGTTTTTTAATTGCGATCGCTCCTGCTAGGGTACACATGATCACATTGAGCAGCAAAACCTGTAAAGCAATGCCCAAATCCATACTCACAGGAAATTCGATAAATTTTTCCATTAAATAATAGACACCGCGAGAAGCTAAATATCCAGGAATAAAACCCATAATTGCTAAAATCAAAGATTCTTGCAAGACCATCAAAGATAAATCACGATCTTTATATCCCATTGCCTTAAGAGTGGCATATTCGGGTAGGTGTTCGCTGACATCGGTATAAATTACCTGATAAACAATTACAATACCAATAATAAATCCGATCGCTGCACCAAAATTTAAGATTTTACCTTCGGGCCAGGTAGCTACATAATCTTGTTCCCCCTGAATTAAAGCTTCTGGAGTTAAGACTTTAATATTTTTACTGAGATTCTTTTGAATCTGTTTCATTACTGCTTGTCGATTTGCCCCTGGTTCTAAAGATAAAACACCTACAGTAACTTCTTCTAAACTACCTGTCTCTCCCATCTGCATTTCTCTATAATTCCAATCACTCATCACCGCCACTCCTTTATAATCAAAAGTACTGCTAAGGCTAAATAAACCCAAGACTGTGACGCGACGATTATTTAAAATACTGGAAACAAAACCTTGACTCTTAAATAGTTGAGGAATATTACCTAGTTCAGATTTTGCCAGGCGATCGTATAAAATTGCTCCAGGAGCAGATAAAAGATTTAATTGCTGATTAATTTCGGGTAGTTTAAATACTGGTTTAGCAGGATTAAAAGCAATAATTTGCATCCGAGAATATCTTGGAGGTGCAGCATGATTTCCTCTGTTAGTTGAATTAAGTAGCTTAGGATCTACCCATCTTCCCATATCGACATAGAGTGGTCGAACATCAGCCACTCCTTCAATAGCATCTGCTTGATTGATTCCGTGCTGCATACTGCGAGTACAGCGTTAGCTTACTCGACAGTTAAGCACGGCGATAACTTATCGGACAGGCTTTTCCTGATTGCGAACATATTCGATTATTTTACTTAAATCAGCACCACGAGAAATA
>JBOFLX010000031.1:0-53175 GCA_051658085.1 Waterburya sp. | reverse complement strand
TACCCAACTGGAATTAAAGTTACAGATCTTGAACTTGATGCTATTGCTCTTGAGCGAGACACTTTTCATGGCGAGTGGAACTATAGAATCAAACCTCAAATTGTCAGCTAATTGTTCAATTTATTTTTACATAGCTCCTAACTTAAAGTAATTGGCGTGGGTTTCAAGCGATTACTTTCCTGCCAAGTTAGCCAGCCTTGTCTGCGTCCTTGCATTGAAAGTAGCCATTTTTTTAAGGCTAATGTACCTTCTGTAGGTAAAAATCGTAATAGTTGAACTAGCCCGAACGCTCCTCTCGTACCAACAAGTATTGCCCACAAAGCAAATATAATTCTTTGCTGGGGTGAAAAGTGTTCCAGTATCGCTAAGGTTTGATTGTGTACACTATTGAAGTAAGCAACTGGATTGACTTGTTCGCGCAGATCTTCATCAAAACGCTGTCCTAAATGGTGATCGACCACAATTTGAGGATCGTAAATCAATTTCCAATTAGCCCGTTTGAGACTCAAACAAAAGCCTACTTCAAAATGCACCTGCGCTCCCGTACCTTTCATTCTTGTATCAAAACGCATATCTGCGATCGCTTGACATCGAAAACTCATGTTAACACCTTTGAGAATATCCACTTCACGGGCTGTTCCCACTCCTAAATGATGGTATGGAATCATCCTGCCAAACCAGCATAGCTTTCCTACAACTGCTTCTTGACCTTCTACTAACTGTTTCCCTTGATATATGCGATCGCGTCCACCTACACCAGCTATTTGCTCATCAGCCAAAAAATGAGCCTCGATTTTGGATAACCAATCAGCATGAGGTACTGCATCGTCATCAATAAAGCTAATAATATCTCCTGTAGCAACATCTAGCCCTAAATTCATTGCTGCAACTACTCCTGTGACTTTAACTGTTAGAATTTTTAAAGGTAAAAATTGAGGGTCATAATTTTGTAAAAAGTTCCAGGTTGCAGTATCAGTATCTCTGACTACCACCAAAATTTCGTCCGCGGAACGAGATTGCAGTTTAAATCCCTCTAAGCAGCGAGCGAGGTCTGTGGGGCGACAGTAAGTAGGAATGATAACGGTAATGTTCACGATTGAAGAATTGAAATAAATTTAGATGATTATTTTTTGATGTTAAATAGTTAATTAACTTTGCTAGCCAAATAACTATCAAATGTGAGAACGACGGATGATTTCTGGCCAAGCCTTCATAGCTTGATTTTTGTACAAATAAATAGTCATATGCAAAAAATAAATTATTAAAAAAGTTATTAGTTTAAAAAAATTGAAATTAATATTTTTGTAACGTTGAATACCAACATAAAGCCGAGCTGCTTCAATATAAACCTCATATTCTGTGACTTTACCAAAGCCACCTTTGTTTAGAGTACTTTTCCCAGAGCGAGTATCCATTACCATCAATTCTGGACAGTGTAAAATCTGATAACCTTGCTTAATAGCTCGCAAACAAAGCAAAGCGTCTTCATAGCCAAAAAAAATCTTTTCATCCCATTTTTCACTTACGAAAAAATTAGCGGGAAAAACTGCTGTGTGCAAATCAACACACAATGGCAGATCACTATGACAAAAATATCCTAAAAAAGAAATCTTAGTTGGCATACCTCCAGTCAAAAAAGTTCTCTGTCTTACTTCTGGTGTTAGAGTTTGATAGCGTTTTAAAACATTAGCTATCAAATCAGGAGCAACACAAATATCATCATCAGTAAAAAATATAAAATCGCTCGGAGGCAATTTTTGTAAAGCACAATTACGATTAGCACTCACTCCTAAATGGGGTCCAATCGTGTACTTTGTTTGTGGATATTGTTCTACAATATAGCTATTTTGTTGTTGTATGTCTGGTGTTATAGAATCATCAGAGACAACAACATAATAAGGTTTAACAGTTGACTGCCATAGTGCCTGAAGACAAAATTCAAGAGTCTCAACTGCATTCATAGTGGTAATACAGACAGATAATCTCATTTCAGTTTGCTGTCTCGGTTCTACCCAAGATTTTTATAGCTTTTTTTTGGTTAAGGACTTGTTCATACAATGTCAAATTTTCTTGAGCAATATTTACCCAACTGTAACCTTGAGCAGTATTGTAGGCATTACGACGCAATTGATCTAATCGAGAATGATCAATAATTAATTTTTCTAAGGCGTTTTCTATAGCTTGACTGTTTCTAGGTGGAATCAGGATACCATTGCAATTGTTTCTTACGACCTCCATTAGTCCTGGAGTCGAAGTAGTAATTGGTGCTAATCCACACGCCATAGCCTCAATTAGGGCAAGACTGAATCCTTCGGATAAAGTAGGGAATAGTTTTATTTGATGACCATTCAATAATTCGGGTAGATCCTGATGATTGTAACTTGAAATAACCTTTATTTTATTTCTGACATTAGAAGAAAATCTTTCTAAAACTTCGCTTTCTGGGCATTCAGTACCTATAAAGCTCATTTTTATACGTTCAAAACGCTCTAAAATGTTATTTAAAGCTGGTATACCGTATTGAATTCCTTTGCGATTAATAAAGCTGCCCACTTGAGCAATGCCTATTTCAGAGTCGGAAGATTGTGGAGTGTTTTCAAAAGGAAGATTGAGAAATTCTTCTGGAATACCATTGGGAACTATTGCCAATTTTTCAGGAGCAATTCCTAACTCTTTCTGGGTGTAATTGCGATCGCGACTATTTAACATTAAAGTTAAATCAGAATTTTCAATCGAAGTTTTAACTTCCCAAAGTCGAAATCCAGCATGATATATAGGATATTTCCAACTTAAAGTTAAATTTCCTCTTGCTGATTCTTCCAGTTGTTCAATATGCGCACTATGTTCTAAACCATGACTTCTGGTGATTAAAGCGTACTTACGCCTAAAACGACGAAATAGCTTTGCCCAAAGCCAAGCATCTCCAGTAGAAGCATCGATTACATCAATAGATTGCTTTTTATTTTGGACTATTAAATGTACAGCCACCCAATAAGGAAAAAGAATCGCTTTAATAATTCCTGGTAATTTTGGAGGTAAATTATCGAAGGAAAAATAGCTAACTTGATGTCCAAATTTTTGATATTTTTCCCCGAGTTTTAAAGTCACACTAGCAGCTCCTGCATTAGGATCTAGTTCGTGATGTAAGGTAAATAAAATGTGCATTTTTTTGAGATAAAAATATTAAAAGGTGTGCAGTTTTAATCACAATTGAGTATTAAGTTATGAGTTAAATTTTTTTACCAATCATTTGTTGTAATAATTGCCAGTCTGTTAATTTAGGAATAAAACGGGGTGGTGATACTTTGAGTATTAACGGGTAACAACTTAAAATAAAAATTAGCCTCATAGTTGTTGAGGCAAGAAGAGCTAACCCAGCACCAACCATGCCATATTGAGGAATTAAAATTAACATCATTGGAAAGCTAAGTCCCAAACCAACTCCCTGTAAAATTGTGACTACACTCGGTTTGCCCAAAGCCATAAAAGACTGTGCTAGTATCCAAGTTAGACCACTAATTGCTACTTCTATCAGTAAAATTCTTAAAATCATAACTGCATCTAAAAATTCACTACCATAAAATAATTGCAATAAAATTGGACTAAAAATTATTGCTAATAGAGAAGCTAAACAAGACAAAAAAGTACTAATTCTCGCTACTTTAGAAGTGAGTTTAATTACTTCTGGTAAAGGAAGTGCAGTGGCTTTGGGAAGCAAAACAACAACTATAGAACTTTGTAAAATATCAAGCATCCGAGAAACGCTTAAAGCTACTGTATACAGACCCAATGCAGATGGAGTTAGCAATCCCACGACTAATGCTTGAGCTAAACGAAAAGATAGAGTACCAAGTAAATCAATTCCATAGGAGCGTAGTCCGTAGCTAAGTAGTAGCTTGCAGGCAAAAACTATACCAGTTAGTCGGGGTTGAAAATATCGCCAAAAATAGGACAAAACCACTAAAAACACAAGTAAGCTAGGCAATAAGTAAGATAGTCCTGCTGTAACTGGAGTCATTAACTGACAAAAAACCAAAACGAGCAGCAAAATTAAAGTCAGTAAAGGTGCAATGTACCGTAGTTGATTAGCAAGAGTAAACTTTTCTTCTGCCTCTAGAGCGGTGGTAAAAATGGAGATCAATAGCTCTGTGGGGGCAAAAAGCATAAATATTTGGGCAACAGTAATAACCTCTGGAGAATACTGAGACATCCAAGAGGGTATAAAAATAATGCCAACGGTGGCAGCAATCAAACCCAAACCAGTTCCTAAAAATAAAATAGCTGCAAATAACTCTGATTTGCGATTGGGATGATTTTTAAAATTGTAGATTGTAGCAGTGGGTAGACCAAGGGTCAAAGTATAAGCTAAAAACTGCGGCCACATAATAATAGCTGCCTGTTCTCCTCTACCTGCTGCTCCCAAAAATCGGGCTGTAATCACCCCTGTAGCGACGTTAATCCCAATAATTAGTATTTTGGCAATAAAAGTTTGAATTGTAGCAGCATAGCTACTTTTTCCTTGCCAGAGGAAATTAAAGCCATTACCAATTTTTTCTTGTAATTTTGAAGCCATAACTGCGATTATTAAAGTAATAATTGGTTAAAAGCTAAGATTTTAAAGCCAGTATTTGTCGGCTAACTTCCAGCCATGATGAGTTTTGGACACTCGGACGAGCTGCTTTGACCATCTGATTAAGTCTTTCTGGTGCAAGGAGGGTATCGATCGCTTTAGCTAGTTCTTGAACACTACGAGGATCGTTGAGTAAAATACCGTTTTCCCCAGGGGTGATTAAATCCGCTGCCCCTGCTAAAGAAGATGTAATTACTGGTAGACCACAAGCTAAAGCTTCGCTAATGACTAACCCCCAAGGTTCGTATGTTGTGGGCAGAACAAAGATGTCTGCTGCCTGGTAGCAAGCAATCACAGAACGATATCCCAGAAAATGTACTTGGTGTTTCAAACCTAATTGTTCAATCTTCGATAAATACATTTGAGGATTATCTCGACCAACAATCATTAAGTGTAGTTGCTGTTTTCCCAGCTTGGCGATCGCTGATAATATAGTATCTAAACCCTTGCGAACAAAAGCATTAGCCACAAATAACAACACTATATCGCTCTCATCAACCCCCCAAGTTTGACGTTCTTGAGCGCGGACTTTGATATTGGGCTGAAAAGTTTCTAAATCCACTCCCCAAGGTATAGACTTAATCCTTTCTGGGGGAATGCGAGAAAAATGCAGAGCTTCCTCTTGCACAATTCTCGAACACGCATGAAAAAAACCGTGACGATTTTTGGCTTGTATTCTCTCAATAGCGATAGTTGCCCAGTCAGAAGGACGCAATCTTCTTGCTAAACCTTTACGAGACCAGGGTTTAGTCTCTGCTCGCAAAATTGACATCCAAGCTGCATGAACCGAATGTAAAGTTGTCAGATCAAATTTAAGACTGCTAGCTCCCTGGGCATGAATAAAATCGTAAGAACCTTTAGATAAGGTCTGTGTGATTGCTTTAGGAAAAGCCAAATTACGTCGCCAAACTGGTTTTTGAGGAGCATTAACTTTAATAAAATTGAACTGCTCTTCATAAGTTTTATCCCAATCTGAAGTTAAAACAGTAACTTCATGCCCAAGTTGACGATAGCTTAAAGCTAGCTGTACCGTAACTCTCTCAATGCCTCCTAATTGATTAAACTGCTCGACTGTAAGTGCAATATGCATTAATATAAACTCTAAATTTGCCAGTGAAATCTGATGATTGCTTAATTAATAAATTAAATCCTGAATTTACAATCTTGATGAACCTAAACCAAATCTTTCCAACCATAATTTAATTAAAGTTTTGAATTTAGCTATTTTTCTAGTTTCCCAAGGATTTTGCCAAGCTAACTGACTTAGATAAACTAAGTTCTTTTGTTTTCCCAATTTATATTGCAGCCATTGATATGGCCAACGATTATCTAAACTGATTTTTGTGTCAACCCCACATTGAGCAAGTACACGGTTGACATTATTGACTCTAATGCGATCATATTCTATTGAACGTTGCCATTCGTCTTGGTTATGACTCCAATTATTAGCATCATGAATCCGAAACTGAGACAAAACTTGATTTATACCAACTACATCACCAAAAAAAGGAGCTAAATCGGCTAAATAAGCATCAGCACAAAGTCGATAATCTGATTCAGGAATATTCATAACTTTGGTCATAAACTTGCGAGCAAAACTCAAAGCTGTCGAGGGAGGAAAGGGCCACCAACCACCAGTTTTAGTTACCAACTTTGAAATATCTCCTACTATTGCTTTATAAGGAGGCCAAGGTTTTCCTATAGGATTATCAGTTTTATCTATATTTTGAACCTGATGATAAACTACTGTGGCTTGGGGATTATTGTTAAAAGCTTCTACTACTGTTGAAACTTTTGATGGTAGCCACAAATCGTCAGCATCTAAAAGACAAATAATCTTACCTTTACTAACAGCAAATCCTGCATTTAAAGCAGAGCCTTGACCATTATTATTTTTTAAAATTGGAATAATACGGCGATCGCTATAGCTATTAATAACTTCTTGAGAGTTATCGGTAGAACCATCGTCTACGATAATTATTTCAGTATTTGAATAGGTTTGATTAATAGCACTTTCAATAGCAAATGGTAAGTAATTACCATAATTATAGTTATTAATTAAAATACTTACTAAAGGGGTAGAAGTCATGAATTTATTTTGACAAGTTAAGTATTAAATGATGAGTTATTAAATATTTTTCTTATAGTTATAAAGGTGATTTGTTTGATGACAAATTTAAAACCAAACTGATAATTGATATAACTAAAGCAACTCCTCCGATACCGAAAGCTGCTATGAGTGATTTACGTAAAAAACTAAACCGCTTATTGAGATTGTGAATATACGATAATTGCCCTTCGATTAAAGTTTGTAATCGATTTATTTCTGTTGAATAATAATTAGAATCCTTGGTTGTTCGGCGAATGTCGCTAAGAATACTTTCTACATCTGATTTAAAACCAAAAATTTCTTCAGATAATTTTCCTTGTTTACTTTCCAACTGGCCAAAATGCTCTCTCATTTCAGCTTCTGTATGATCAACTTGCTGGAGCTTAAATTGAATTTGCTTCATGTAAGCTTGGATTTCTTGTTTTACTTGATTAAGTTGCATGATAGTCGCAGTTAGTTCTGGCTCTGATTCGGATTCTATAAAATGGTTTTCTCGATAAACTAAACGAATTTGCTCAACAATATCGCTAGCCTTAGCAGTTTTGGGTATATAACTTTTGGCTCCAGCATGAATAGCATTAGCACGCAGCAATTCATCTTCACTACCGCTTAACACAATAACTTTTGTCTCGGGAAAATTATGCACAATTTTTTCAGTTGCGGTTAAGCCATCCATCACTGGCATATTAATATCGAGCAAAACTATATCTGGATGTAGCCTGTCAATTTTTTCCAAAGCTACTTGTCCATTGTTGGCACGTCCAACTATTTGTAAATCTGGTTCGGTTTCTAGTGAAGTTTGTAAGATTTCACATAGAAGGTCTTGGTCATCTGCTAATAAAATACGAATCATTCACTTGTTCAAAAAAAAAGTAGTATGAATTTTGTTATTTTTTTAGTTATCAAACTCTAAATTTATAGCTTTAACTAATAAAAAGTTGAGGTACTAATGTCTATGAGCATCAGCAGGTGGAAGTTCTTTCAGCATTGACCGCCATTGTGGCTCGTATATTTGACGAAGTTTAGCTTCACTAGCTTCGCCTCCATCAGCAACGATTCCAAGAACTTTCAGTTGACCTAAAAGTCCATTAGCTTCTGATAGTTTTGATTTAGTAATTTGGTCAATTTTCTCTATCAAAACTATTCCTTGACAGTACTGGGCAGTTTGCAGCATGTCTACATAGCCAAGAACAGGGGGAGAACTTAATAACACCAAGTTGTAATTACGTTCAAATGCGAACATTAACTCCTTGAGACGAGGAGAACTAAGTAACTTAATCGGATCACTCACCGCTGAACCTGCTGTCAAAACATCAAACTCTTCACCGAGTAAAGATACTTTTTGAATATTGGCATTGGTCACTTCTCCCATCAATAAATTAGATAGACCTCGTTCATTAGAAATGCCTAATTTTTCATGAAGACTAGGGGAGCGAAAATTGGTGTCAATTATCAGAACTTGCTGACTGGAACGTACTGCACTAAAAGCCAAACCTAGCATTAAAGTTAAATTATCAACTCCTGTTTCTATCGAAGTAACTAACAATGATTGATTGTTGCCAGTAGGGTTTGACAGCTTGATATTTTGATAAATTAAATCGAGAGATTCTCTCAAGGGTTTTAAATAAATTGCCTGTTCAATTGAACGTTCAGAATCAGTGGGCTTGCTCAGAAGTAAATCTAAGTTTTGTTGATTAATATTTTCGGCTGGTAACTCAGGTATGACTCCTAATAGAGGTTTGCCTATTTCCTCCTCTAGTTGTCGTGGGCTATGTACTGTATCGTCGAGAAAATCTTTGCCAAAAGCAGCAGCTACTCCCAAGAATGAACCTATTACCGCTCCTGCTAATAACAGCTTTAATTTACTGGGACTTTCATCTTCTCCCCAAACAGGTGGTTCGACAACTTGCCATTTGAAACCGCCTCGATCAATTTCAATACTTAGTTTTTGTCGTGCAGCTAATAGTTGCTCAACAGTTGTTCTTTGAACATCTATCTCTGGTCTAAGGCGATTATATTCAGCAATTAAATTGGGAAAAAGATCTAATTCCTTTTGAAGTTGTTGTTCTGCTTCTGTCAAACTGTTTTCTTTAGCTTTTAAAGAATTGAGTGTAGCTTGCAAATTTACTAATTCATCGGCAGATTTCAAATCATTAGTACCAAACTGCCCTTGTTTAAGTAGATTATTGGCAGTTAAATCAAAATTTGAGGGAATTTCACCAACAAGATTCTGAGCTTCTTGCCTCAGTAAAGAACGTTTGTCTTCCAGTTGTTTGGTTAGTTTTTGAATTACTGGATCAGTCGGCTTAAATAGTATTTGTCTCTCTTTGAGAGCCAATTCAGTTTTTTGAATCTCTGCTAGCAAAGTTTGATAGCGGGACGATTCACTAAGGCGAGCAGCTATGGAAACTTCTTGTGGAGTACGTTCTAGCTGACTCTGCAATGAGTTATAGCGAGCTAGAGTATTTTGATAATCAACCTTAACCTGGCGTTTTTGAGCTTGAGTATCTTTGAGGTCTGCTGCTACAGATTCCGCTCTTTGTTCAGGATTAACTAAATTGTTGGTTTTGCGAAAATTTTCCAGGGCGTTTTCAGCCTGAGTAACTCTTTGACGAGCAGTTGGTAATTGGGTATTAATAAATGCTAATCCTTGAGCTAATCTTTCCTGCTGTTGCTCCAATGTATAGTCTTGATAGACTTGCATAATAGCTTCCAAAACTCTTTTGGTTTTGCGCGGATCGTTATCAGTATAAACTGCTTCCAATACTGTAGTTTTTACTAAATCATTTTCGTAATCATCTCCTTGAACTTGCTCAATTTCAAAGTTTTCTTCGAGTGTTTTTAGTTTAAGTTTGGGATATTCAGATTTTAGAGAGTTTTTGGCTTTTTTTAGTAGTTGTGAGCTACGCATTATCTCTAATTGAGTAGCATAATTTTCCACTTCAACATTATTTTCTGCTATGTCCGATTCTTCGTTTCGGTAAACAGATTCAATTAGTAATTGGAAAGAACTTTCGTAAACAGGTTCTTGAAATATAGCCAAAATAGCTGATATTGATACAACTCCACAAAAAACACCTAAAAACCACTTCCGCCGACGTAGTAGAATTTCAAATAACTTGCCATAACCTAAATCAGCATCAAGTTCAATCTCTGATATTTTGGGTTCTTTTACTGCTGCTGTCATTATATAAACTTATTTTCTATACTTAAGCTGTTATTATTAAAAGTTTTAATCATCTTTAGATAAAAATGATTGATTGTTAAACAACAAAAATATTAAATTTTTATTAATGTTATCTTAATTTTTTAAATTTAAACCTTCTTCCTTGATTTGAGAAATTAGCTTTACCATTTGTGGCTCAACGGAGTCCATAATTGAATAACCACAAACTTTTTCTATTACTTGGGTTATTTTTTTTAAAAACACAATTTCCGAAAAATTAGAAACAGCATGTTCACGAATTTGATGGCGATTCCATTGCATTTGTTCAGCTTGCAAAATTGCCTGTTTAAGAGCATCAGCAGTTTGGGATTTAAAAAAAATCCCAGTTTTACCAGGTATTTGAGTATCCAATACTCCTCCTGCTCCATAAGAAATTACTGGTGTCCCGCTCGCGTTAGCTTCTACAGGTACTAAACCATAATCTTCCAAAGCAGCTACTATAACTGTTCTGGCTTTTGACATTAATTCTCGCCGTTGACTATCACTAACATGACCATGAAATTTTATATTTTTCTTTGCCTGAGACTCTAATTTTTCTTTTTCTGGCCCATCACCAATAATTGACAATGGTAATTGAAGTTGATTAAAAGCTTCGATGATAATATCAACTTTTTTGTAGCCAAACAAACGACAAGCTACTAAATAATAATCATCCTTTTTATCTAAAAATGAGAATTTGCTACTATCAATTGGATAATTAATCACCATTGCTGGTTGACCATAGTATTTTTTAATTCTTTGAGCAACAGTATTGGAGTTGGCTATATATAAATCTGGTTCATTAGCATACTGTAAATCTATCTTGCGCATCAAACGAAAAATTTGTTCGATCAAAAGATAGTATTTTTTATAGTTGGAGTATTGCTGTAAATAGGTTGATGTATCCCACAAAAAACGAGTTACATTGTGACACAAGCAAATGTGCTTGGCTTCTGGTTTTGAGCGTACGACCTTGGCAAAACTACTACTGCTACTAAGAACCAGGTCATAATCACGTAGATCTATGGTACGAAATATAGGATAGTAAAACGGTGCGAACAAGCGAAAATACTTGGTAGCTCCTGGCAGATATTGTAAAGCAGTAGTATTTACTTTGCGCTTGCCTAAGTCTATTGTGGTGCTGGGATTATATACAGATGTAAAAATGTCTGCTTTAGGAAAGTAATTACATAAAAGCTCAAATACTCTCTCTGCTCCACCTTTCTGTGTTAAATAATCGTGAACTAAAGCGATTTTCATATTATGAACATACTACCTAAGGTATTAATATTCAAAACTACGGTTAAATAATTTCAAAAAAATCTAATATTCCAAATCAGTATACATTGATAATCTAAAAAAGTAAGTATATTTACTGGCATTCACATTGAAAAATAGTTAAGTGTAATTAGCAATATTTGACTTATCTATTGCCAAAAAGTCCGTTTTTAAAGCCAAATTGGGGTTTGGACGCTAATTATTGGAAATTAAAATTTTAGATTGTTTTAAGCATGTATTCTGAGCTAATCTATAAGATTTTACATAGTGTTCTTGTACTAGTAATTTTAATTTTTCGGCGATGCACAGAAAATTGAAAATCATTGAATCTCAAATAATTGATTGAGCTTGTTATATATTTGGCAACTAGCATAGTGCTGTTGAAAAGTGAGATTGGCTGCCAAGGAAAATTGTTGACATAGTTGCTCTTGATTTAGCAGGGTTAAAATTTTAGTGACAAACGCTTCAGGATTATCAGTAATATAGGCATTGACACCATCTTTTAATTTCAAGCCAGATGCACCTACAGTAGTTGTGACGATTGGTAAGGCATAGGCTAAGGCTTCTTGCAGTTTTACTTTGGTACCTGCACCTTTTAATAGCGGACAAATGATCACTCTAGTCTTAAGATAGGCTGTGCTTAAATCTTCGACATAACCTAAATTAATAATGTTGTGACGTAACTGCGTAGGAATTGTGATTACTTGATTGATTGAACCAACCAAAGCCAGGGTAATATTTGGCTTGTGGGTAATAAGTTGTGGGAAGATATCTTGGAGAAAAAAATTGATTGCTTGCAGATTAGGACTACGACCAGTACCGACAAAGAGTAAATCATAATTAAATGATCTTTGAGTATAAGGAGGGATATTTTGAGTATTAATTTGGTCATCTATTAGATGAGGAATCAATACTATTTTTTCGCCTGCTATATAAGAATTTAGAATTTCTATTTCTGATTGGGAATTAACAATTACTCGATCAAACTTATTTAATAACTTGACTTCTTTGAGCAAGTTTTTTTGATAATCAAATTGCAATTTTTTAAGATAATCAATATCGTTCATAACTAAACGTCCCTGACAACCAAGATCGTGAATATCAATAAAAATTTTAATATTTGTGTTTTGTTCGAGGTGAGTTGCTAAAGCAGCATATTCAATATAATTAAGCCAAAGATAATTGTAGTTACCTTGTTTAATTAATTTTTTGACAAACTTGACATAGTTAGGAGGAGCAGAGTAGTCGCTATCTATGGGAAGTTGTTGACCTAGTAGTTTTTGATAATAAAAACTTTGGCTACGAGAATAAATAAAGTCAAGTAAATTGTTTTCTCCTTGATAAAGATAAAAGTTTTTGATATGAGGTTTTAAGTTTAAAATGTCTTGTTGAGTCCATTCTCTTGAACCTACAGTATTACCACCAAAGCCATCGATCGCAAACACATCTTGATGATTACGAAAATAATTTAAAATTCCCATAACTCGCCGTTTATCTCCTCCATCCATAGGCAATGGTGGGCGATGAAGATGCATTAAAATTTTTGTAGGAGTTAGGGACATTTTTATCAATGGATAATTGACAATTGAAAATTGATAATTAATTCGGTCTAAGACTTATTCTTTTAATTCCTGATTGCTATAGCTTGTTCATAAACAGATTTGATTTGTGGTGCAATTACTTTCCAGCTATAGTTATTTCGGGCGTAGGCTTGACAGGCATCTTTGCTTGGTAATTGTCTATTTCCTGATAATACTTCCATGATTCCCTGGGTTAATTTATCTACAGATGAATCTTCAAACAGCAAATCTGTACAAAAAGGTTGTAGGATTTCGGGAATTCCGCCCACAGGAGTACCTAATACTGGTGTTCCTGTTGCTAAAGATTCAATAACGATTAAACCAAATCCTTCAAAAGAAAGAGTGGGAACAACTGAGAAATTAGCTGCTCGATAAGCGATAGGCAATTGTTCATCTGGCAAATAACCCAATAAACGGACATGATTAATCAAATCTAATTCGGTTATTTGTAACTGCAAAGTTTCAGCCAATGCACCTTTACCAGCAATGTATAATAGGATATCTGGATATTGATTTTTCACCCGAGCGATCGCCTGAATTAAATTTTCTAAACCCATTCTTTTAGCGAGTCTTCGTACACAAAAGATAATTGTTCGCTCTTGCTCCCAGCCAAGTTTATTTCTAGCTTCAGTGGTTGATAGAGAGAGGTTGAACTGTTCTAAATCTACTCCCCCAGGAATAATCTGGATTTTTTCTAAAGGTACATTATATTGCTGGTGCAAAAGGTCTTTGAAAGCTTGAGATAGAACAATAAATTGACTAGCTCGACGATAGGTGATTTTTTCTAGAGCTTTTTTACACCAAACAGCTAGAGCTTTTTGACTTTCCGCGTCGCTTTCTAATGCCCAAGGGCCATGAAAATGGAATACGAGAGGCAGTCCTAGTTGGTTAAGCAAAGGAAATGTATAAAGAGCAAAATGAGCTACCACTAAGTCATATTTCGTAGTTGTTAATTGCTGCTTTACAGATTGTCTAATTCCTCGCCAGCGATGCAATAGAGGAGCTTTAGTCGGAGCAAAAACTTGAATTGGTTGTTGAGTAGTAGTGGTAATTTGCGGAGAGCCAGTGACTAATCCCTGGATATCTACACCAGCATTTGGTAAGTTATGAATACAGTCGTAATAATAGCGGTTGAGTCCTCCTGAATCTTCGGGAAACCACTCCATGCCTATTTGTAGAGTTTTCATGTTTTTAGAATTACTTTAAATCTAAAAATAGCAGAATTAAATTTAAAGCTCAAATTTAGTTGGCTTAGAGCCTATAGTTAATCACGAAGAGATTTTAGTAAATTAGAAGTTTGTTGTTGTATATTGGCTAAATCAAAACGTTGAGTGGCGATCGCTTTACCTTTTTGAGCAATTTGGGCTGTGGCTTCAGGTTGCTCTTGGCATTGATTGATAATAGCTGCAAGTTTCAGAGGATCATCTGGTGAGGTTAACCAGCCTGTTTGATTATTTTCAATAAGCTCGATCGCGCCTCCTGCTGCTGCTGCTATGATCGGCTTACCACAAAGCATTGCTTCGACAATTACTCTTCCGAAAGGTTCGGGTGCGGTGGAAGTATGAGTAATTAAATCACACATTGACATTAATTGGGGAATATCAGAGCGAAAACCTAAAAAACGCACGCGATCGCTTAATCCTAATTGCTTAACCTGCTGATGTAGCTGATTTACATATTCTTGTTCACCAAAGAGAGCATCACCGACAAATAGCGCGATCGCTTGTGGACATTGTGTTAAAGCTTCAAGCAAGATATGCTGTCCTTTCCAGGGGGATAAACGACTAAAGTGACCAATCACATATTCGTCATTTAAGTTTAGTTGTTGTCTAAGTTGTTTTGCCTCGTGATCTAGGTTTTGGTACTGTTCTAAATTGAAACCGTTATAGATTACTTGTACTAGTGTTTGTCTACCTCCAGCTTCGATAAAAGCCGTTTTGGTAGCTTCTGAATTAGCAATAACCAGAGAAGCAAAACGATTAGCAAATAAAACAGCTAATTGACGATTAGTACGACTAAAATGCTCTGAAGAGAGAATATCGTGTAGATGGTAAATTAGAGGCTTGTTAGTCAAAAAACTAGCGATCGCTCCTATGATTAGGGCTTTTTGAGTATTGGCGTAGATTAAATCATAGTTATAGCTAAGTTTAACTATTTTTTTGATTAAGGGAATAATTTGTCCGACGTTACTCAAACTCTGCAACCAACTACTATCTTTGCGAATGGCAAGAGGTTGAGTAGATAAAATCTGAACTGGAATCTGAGATTGTTCTAAAGCTTGGCGAAATGAACCGTCAACAAATAAACTAACCAAACAAGAATCTCGATAAAATTTTGCCAAATCTAAAAGATTTAGTTCCGCTCCACCTAAATTACCACTCTGATCTAAAAACAAAATTTTCATACTGTTGCCTTTTGCTTTTTAACTGTCAAGCTTGATTTATCGAGCCAAACAGGTTTAGTATAATTGCAAGTTTTTAATATAAGTTAAATTTTAGAAACATTCATGTGATATTACTCAAGTTGTTTATAAAATATTTCAATTTAATTTATTTAATAATTATTTATGGAGCCTCTCAAACAAAACTACCTAATCATTGAGGCTGGTCGCACTGAAAGCCAATATTGGAGAGATATTTGGCGTTACCGTGAATTATTTTACTTTCTAGCTTGGCGAGATATCCTTGTACGTTACAAACAAACAGCAATTGGCATCGCTTGGGCGTTAATTAGACCATTTTTAACCATGATTGTCTTTACAGTCGTCTTTGGCAATATAGCTAAATTACCCTCAGAAGGCGTACCTTACCCGATTTTAGTTTTTGCAGCCATGCTGCCTTGGCAGTTTTTTGCGAACGCTTTATCAGAGTGTAGTAATAGTCTGCTCAACAACTCTAACTTAATTTCTAAAATTTACTTTCCCCGTCTGATTGTCCCTGCCAGTGCTGTAATTGTCAGCTTTGTAGATTTTTTAATTTCGGGCATGATTCTGGTGGCATTGATGGCATGGTATAACTTTGTTCCTGATTGGCGTATTTTAACTCTACCCCTGTTTATTTTAATTGCTTTTATAGCAGCGATCGGTGCTGGATTATGGTTAGCAGCTTTAAATGTCGAGTATCGTGATTTTCGCTATATTGTGCCGTTTATAGTTCAATTTGGGCTATATATTTCCCCAGTTGGATTTAGCAGTAGTGTAGTTCCTGAAAAGTGGCGGTTTCTCTATTCTTTAAACCCGATGGTGGGGGTAATTGATGGTTTTCGTTGGGCAATTTTAGGTGGAGATACTCAGCTTTACTGGTCGGGATTTCTGTTATCGATGACTTTGGTAGTTTTTTTGATTGTCAGTGGGGTTTGGTATTTTCGCAAAATGGAACGGACTTTCGCAGATGTTATCTAAAGTGACGGAGTGAATTAGGTGTCTCAAAGTATCATTCAAGTTGAAAACTTAGGTAAAAAATATCTTATTGGTCAAAATAGACAAATAGGAAAACTCAATCTGCGGGAAACTATAAGTGCAAGTGCCAAGTCATTAGGCAAAAAAATCTTACAACCCCATAAATATTTTTTAACTGAGCCAGCATCGACAGATTATTGGGCATTAAAAGATGTTTCCTTTGAGATCAAACAAGGAGAAATTGTCGGCATTATTGGTCGTAATGGTGCAGGAAAATCAACACTATTAAAAATACTCAGTCGTATTACTGAACCCACTACAGGCAGGATTCTAATTAAAGGTAGAATTGCCAGCCTTTTAGAAGTAGGTACTGGTTTTCATCCAGAATTAACTGGTAGAGAAAATATCTATCTCAACGGTGCAATTCTGGGTATGAGTAAGGTGGAAATTAAACGCAAGTTTGATGAAATTGTCGCCTTTTCAGAAGTAGAAAAATTTCTCGATACCCCCGTCAAGCGTTACTCTTCAGGAATGTATGTGCGGTTAGCATTTGCTGTAGCTGCCCATTTAGAACCAGAAATTCTAATTGTGGATGAAGTATTGGCAGTGGGAGACGCTGCTTTTCAAAAGAAATGTTTGGGCAAAATGGGAGATGTGGCAACTAAAGAAGGACGAACAGTAATCTTTGTTAGCCATAATATGACTACAGTTAGATCTTTATGTCAGAAAGCCTATCTATTCAATTCTGGTCAAATAGCATACCAAGGTTCTACCTCCAGTGCAATTGAGCAATATATGCGCTCGGTTAAATCTTTGATGATGTCTAATTCTATTTCTTTAGAAGAACGTCAAGATCGCTCAGGTGATGGTAGTGCAATCTTAGTTGGAATCAAAATCGAAGATGCAGAGGGAAAAAACGTAATTTGTCCCAATAGTCGTCTGAAATTAACTATATATTACCGTAGCGATCGCCCTCTAATTCGTCCGCAATTCTCGGCAACAATTTATGATGACCAAAAAGATATCGGCATGATTTCTCTCCATAGCGAAACAGTGGGAAGCCTACCAGATTTACCGCCAGAGGGTAAAGTTATCTGCTTAACAGAGCCAATCGATTTGACTCCTGGCAGGTGTTATCTCAATTTATCTTTGCTGAAAGCAGGAGTAATGGCAGACTATCTTCAATATGCTGCTTATTTTGATGTAGAAGCTGATGACATCTATGGCACTGGTAAACTACCTGACCGTGATTGGGTTTATTGCTTACGACAACAGCAGTGGTTAGTAAAAGATGAAAATACCAATTAATAGTGATGAGTTAACTTTTCATAGTCTCTCGTTTAACGATGAGAATGGCAGGCTGTTTCAATGGCAGGGAAATATATATCGCGCTATCCCCGCTCAACAAACTCCGTTGTATCAAAACTTACTAGAACAGGGAGTTATCAGCAACTTAGTTAGTAAAAAATTACTGATCGAAACCGAGCTTACTTCTTTACAAGTCGAAAACTATGCCATAGTCATTAAACATCGACGGATTGATTTTGTTTCTTATCCTCAAGAGTGGTGTGGTGAAATGTTCAAAGATGCAGCTTTGTTGCATTTAGATTTTTGTCTTGAACTGGAAAAATATGATCTAATTACTGGTGACGCTAACCCTTTAAATATTTTATTTGATGGATGTCAGCCAATATTTATTGATTTGGGTTCAATTGAAAAGATTACACCTGAAAAACATAATTTATGGTCGGCATATAATCAATTTTGCCGTTGTTTTAGTAATCCTTTACGGTTAATGGCTCAAGGTCATGGTAGAATTGCTCGCTGGTTAATACGCGACTATGAGCTAGGTATACTTCCTGAAGATGTAGCAGCCTTAACAGATAAATCACTATGGAAACTGTTAAAAAATAATGGTCGTGACTGGTTAAAAGCAAATTTGCCAAACTATCTGCCTAGTTTAGGACTTTTATGGGCAAAACGAATAAGGGATCTCGTTAATCGCTTACGCTCTATCTTATCTACTTCGGCTGACCAACTTCCATCTCGTCACAGTTTTTATCAACAAACTCGTCAAGAATTAGCAGAAATAAATTTACCTAGCTTTCCTCAGCCACAACCTAATGATGACAAGTTGCTCCAGTCAAGTTTGTTTTATAATTCCCAGACACCACAAATTGTAGAATCTATTTTGTCTGATCTCCAACCCTCTTCAGTCTTGGTAATGGGAAATAATGATAGCGATGGTACTTATGCCCAATTAGCAGCCCAAAATAGTCAAGTAGTCTTTTTGAGTCCTAACGAAGAAAAAGTTACAAAGCTTTATTTAGACGGGAAAAAAAATCAACTACCGATTCTCCCATTGTTAATTAATTTTGCTTCTCCTAGTTGTGATCTATCTAACGACTGGTTTACCCCTGCAAGCGATCGCTTAAGCTGTGAATTGGTTTTAGCTCTCGATCTGATTGAATGGTTAGTATTTAAGCAATATCTTCCTTTTGATCGCATTGTGGAGCGATTAACTATTTTTGCCAAACGCTGGCTATTAGTTGAATTTGTATTACCTAAACCCTTCGATCTCGATTCTTTATCACCAGACCTCAAATGGATATTCTCCTGGTACAACCTCGATAATTTTATTAAGGCGTTATCGAAAAAGTTTGCTCAAGTCGAAATTATACATCAAGACTTTAAAACTAACGTATTGCTCTTATGTTCACATAAACAATTATTTCATTGAACATTGAGCATTGAGATAAACCCTGTAAGGGCGCATCGCGATGCGCCCCTACGTTAACTGTTCTAACTGCTCTAACTGATAAAGCGATCGCCATATCTAGCCTTAAAACGACGTGCCAACTCGCTCAACTCAGTACGAAGCCATTCGGAATCTAGCAAATTTTGTCGAATGAAGCCACTTTCAAATACTGTAAATACATCGCGCCTTGAGGAAGAACACCTTGCTGCAAGTCGCTTTGATACTTGTTGCTTGGTGATTCGATATGCTTCTAGATAGTAAAGATGGACAGGATTTTTACTGAGTTCAACGATAATAGCCAAGAACTTGTCGATTTGGTCGAACGGCAAGGAAGTTAACTTACATGCCGTTTCTAATCCTGCAATACGCTCCATTTCCTCATAAATTCCCATCGGTTCTGTACCAATAAGCTGCCCCGTAATATCAAATATTGGCAGTAAAGGATAAAGACGACAGATTGTTGGTCTGGTGCTGTGTTCGCAGGCGCAGTTTGGCTTTCTACTAACTATCGATTCTATTTTTAAGGAGTCCCCCTCAATCGGAAATTCAATAATTTTGCGATCGTAATCTCCGAACTGTTGAAGCCATCCTTTAGAATTAAGAAACTCATATTCACCTGGTAAAAGTGGAAGCTCTTGAAACGGAGTACGGGCAATAATTTTAAATGTTTTCTTATAGCGTGCAAAACTACAACAATGAGCATCGCCACAGAGTTGCCAACAATCGGGAATGTACACTAGGTCCGTCTTATAGATTCGCTCAAATTGAGATAATGCTTGTACTGCTGTCATTTTGACTATACTTTTTCTCTTGTTTTATGATAAATACCAAATAAAAGTTGCAGATAATGACAAAATTTATCATGTTTCAACCATATATCGCTAAAGATTGGCCGTAAATAATCAAAATGGTTTCAGTAAAACAAGTAAATCTTTCTATGTTTCCTCAGTTTTACCCACTGTTAAAAGAAATTAATCCTCAGTTGACAGAAGCAGAATGGTATAACGTTTTTGCTCATCGGTGGTATCCAGAGGAAAAATTTTGTGGTTATGGTCTGTTTGATGATACAGAAATAGTAGGCTTTTTGGGATTAATTTTTAGCCAGAGAATTATTAACGGACAATTAGAGAATTTTTGTAATCTCACTAGTTGGATTGTTAAAGAGCCATATCGCGGTCGAGGTATTTCTCTGATGCTGGCTTTGAGAAAATTGATGAAAGATTATACCATTACCGATTTAAGTGCTTCGGATAATGCGATCGCCATTGCCAAAAGATTAGGTTTCCAAGAATTGGATACTCGCATGGTTGTATTGCCTAATGTTTTTGGCGGTATTAATCATCACCCACAACTCAAAATTATCACAGAAAAATCTTTAATTCAATCTCAACTTGAACCTTCAGAACAAAGATTGTTAGCAGATCATAACTATCAACCTCGATGTCATCATTTACTGGTAAAAATCGGTGAGGAGCATTGTTATCTGATTTTCACCCTAGTTAAAAATGCTAAATTTCCTTATAGTTATATTCAATACCTAGGTAATCCCGAACTGTTTGCTCGTTTTAGCTTGTCAATTCGTCAGGCGATCGCCAAAATCAATCAGACTTTTTGGGTTTTGGTAGATCAAAGAATGCTAAAAGGAGTTAAGCCCACCTTGAGCTTCGATTTACCGATTGAAGTTTGCAAGTTATATACGTCTTCTAAAATTAAGCCAGAAGAAATTGATAATCTTTATTCTGAGCTTGTAATTCTAGATTTTAATCCGATTCCTGGTTTTACTTGGCGAGAGATGACTAGTTACTTGAAAAGATATCGTATTTAAGCAAAAAATTAATTTATACTGTCCAAAAAGTGAGGAGATTTTATTATCATAATGCAGCAGCAATTACCAACTAAAATAGCAATCGAGCAAAAAATCAAACAATTTATTGAAGCTAAATCACCCTCAGTACGTCAAGGAAAACTTTTAAATACAGATTCTTTATTAGACAATAATATTATCGATTCGATGGGATTTTTGGATTTAGTTACCTTTGTCGAAAGCGAATTTGAGATTACCGTTGAAGATGATGAATTACTAACTGAAAACTTTGATTCGATTGAATCTATTACCGAATTTGTTAACGCTAAGATTTACGCTTGACCAACTTTTTAAATTAAAAAATAAAAAATAAAAAATAAAAATTTTTAGATTTGAATTCTCGCTCCTTTAGATAGAAGTTAAACTTTTGACTTTTGATTTTTGACTTTTCCCCACTACATAGTATGGATTTCTTGGTTCATCATCTGTTGCAGACGACTGCGCTGCGATCGCCCGAAAAAGAAGCTTTAGTACATAAAGAGCAGAGATTGACTTATAAGGAAGTTGCTCAAAAAACTACTTCTTTAGCCTTGGGTTTGCGTAATGGTGGACTACAACCAGGCGATCGCTTGGGTATTTATCTTGATGCTTCTATCCCTCAAGTTATCTCTATCTTGGGAACTTCTCAGGCAGGTGGTGTTTTTGTACCAATTAACACACTTTTGTTTCCTGAACAGGTTCTCCATATAGCCAATGACTGTCAGATCAGGGGATTGATTACCACAGCTAGAAAACTTTCATCCTTAGATGCTGTAATCCCAGATATCTCTTCCCTCAAATTTGTGGTCGTAGTTGCCGAGTCGGAAATACCGCCGACATCTGTTCCTAGCTATAATTTTGAGCAATTGTGTAAGCTCGATCCCCCATCAGACTGGCAAGATCTAGCAATCGATAAGGACTTAGCAGCTTTAATTTACACATCTGGCTCAACAGGGAAACCCAAAGGGGTGATGCTCAATCATGCCCAAATTATAGCTGGTAGTTCCATTGTTTCTCAGTATCTCAAAATTACCGAGAGCGATCGCATTTTGGCAGTCTTACCTTTGAGTTTTGATGCTGGTTTAAATCAACTAACAACAGCTTTTCAACAGGGAAGTACTTTAGTTTTAATTTCCTTTAGCTTTGCCAGAGAAGTTGTTCAAATCTTAATTAAAGAAAAGATTACTGCGTTGGCAGGAGTGCCTACTTTCTGGGGTTTGATGATTCAACCAAGATCATCAATGGCAAAACAGCAGTTTCCTCACCTACGTTACATCACTAACACTGGTGGCAAAATGCCTCAAAACGTCTTGGCAACTTTACGAACACTTCTACCCCAGACGAAAATCTTTTTGATGTATGGTTTAACTGAGGCGTTTCGCTCTACTTATTTACCTCCTGAACAAATAGATCTACGTCCCAATTCCATCGGCAAAGCCATTCCTAATACAGAAATTTTGGTAGTTAATGATCAAGGTCAACCCTGTAAACCAGGCGAAATTGGGGAACTTGTTCATCGTGGCCCTACAGTTTCTTTAGGGTACTGGGGTCAACCAGAATTAACTGCTCAAAGGTTACGAAATCATCCTTTCCAGCTTGCAGAAATTGGCAACCAAGAGAAAGTCTGCTATTCAGGCGATCTAGTCAAAATGGACGAAGACGGATTTTTTTACTTTATTAGTCGTCGAGACACGATGATTAAATCATCAGGCTTTCGGATAAGTCCCACAGAAGTTGAAGAAGTTTTGATGGCTAGCAATAAATTACAGTCAGCAGCAGTTATAGGTATTCCCGATGATTTACTGGGACAAGCGATTAAAGCTTTTGTAGTCAAGAGTGAAGGGAGTAATTTGGATATAGAATCACTGTTAGAATTTTGCACTACTAAACTACCCCGTTATGCAATTCCCAAACAGGTAGAAATTCTCAGTAAATTACCCCAAACTACCAGTGGCAAAGTAGACTATGCAGCACTAAGGGAGCGAGAAAATTTGTAAATGGAAAGAGTTAAACGACTGATAGATAAACATTTTGCTACGGTAGCAGGAGAATTATACATTGGTGGTATAGCAGTAAGCGAGCTAGTAGCTAAGTATGGAACTCCTTTGTATGTCTATGACAGTAGCGTCTTAGAAAAACAATGGTCACTGCTGAGAAATACTTTGCCAGCCAGGTTTGCCATTAGTTATTCTATTAAAGCTAATCCTAACTCCGCAATTCTCAAATTTTTTATTGCTAAAGGTTGTGGTTTGGAAATCGCATCGGCAGGAGAGTTTCAGCGAGCTATCCAGGCTGGATGTCCACCAGAAAAAATTATTTTTGCAGGCCCTGGGAAAAAAATTACGGACTTAAAATTAGTTTTGCAACAGCAAATCGGCGAAATTCATGTTGAGTCACAGCTAGAAATTGAGAGAATTTCCCAAATTGCCCAGGATTTAGGTAGACCTGCCCAAATAGCGATACGAGTTAACCCTAGCAGCGAAGCCCAGGGGGGAGCAATGCGTATGGGAGGTAAACCAGCCCCCTTTGGGATTGATGAAGAGGTATTAGATACAGTTATAGAGCGCATTGTCTCAGATCAAAATTTGCAGTTTCGTGGGATTCATCTATTCGTAGGTACACAAATTTTAGATTACAAAATTCTGTTATCTCAGTACCGTAAAAGTCTTGAAATTGCCCAAAAAGTAGCGCATAAGTGGCAGCAAGCTCTCCATACTGTAGATTTTGGCGGTGGTTTAGGAATTCCCTATTTTACTAATGACCGTGACCTGGAGATGGATAAGTTTCAGCAAGGACTATCAGAGTTGATAACAGAAATTAAAGATGAACCTTTGTTAGCTTCTACCCAGTTTTTAGTTGAACCAGGACGTTTTTTAGTAGGAGAAGGCGGAATTTATATTGCTCAAATTAACGATCTTAAAGTTTCACGGGGTAAAAAATTTGCTATTACTGATGGAGGCTTGCATCATCACCTGGCAGCTTCGGGGAATTTTGGTCAGGTTATTAAACGTAATTATCCTGTGGCGTTACTCAATAAGCTTGATGACGAGCTAACCGAAACTATAGAGGTGGTAGGGCCATTATGTACACCCCTGGATGTTTTAGCTAGAGCGATTACTCTCCCTCAAGCGGAAGTAGGAGATTTAGTCGGTGTGTTTCAATCGGGTGCTTATGCTCGTAGTGCCAGTCCTCTAGAATTTCTTAGTCATCCCCAACCCTCTGAAGTCTGGATTGAAGCAGGAAAAGCTGTTCTGATTAACAATTAACAATTAATTTTTTTACACTCAATTTTTAAATATAGTGACTTAAATGCACGATAAACCTTTAGTCTCAGTAATTTCAATCTTTTTAAATGAAGAAAAGTTTATTCAAGAAGCGATCGCCAGTGTCTTGGCTCAAACTTATGATCGTTGGGAATTGTTATTAGTCAATGATGGTTCAAGCGATCGCAGTGAGTCAATTGTACGGTCTTATGTTCAACAAGATCTTCAGAGAATTTATTATCTAGAACACGAGGGTGGTCAAAACCTAGGCATGAGTGCTTCCCGCAATCTCGGTATTCAACAAGCCAAAGGTAAATATATTACTTTTATTGATGGGGATGATCTATGGTTGCCTGATAAATTGGAACAGCAAGTAGCAATTATAGAAGCTCAACCCGATGCTGCTTTAGTATGTGGTCGGACTCAATGGTGGTATAGCTGGACGGGGAAAGTGGAAGATCAACAGCGTGACTTTCTGCAAAAACTAGCTGTTCCCCTCAATACTCTGGTTCAACCGCCGACTCTACTACTAATGTTTTTACGGGATGAATGGGCTTCTCTTTGCGATATCTTGGTGCGACGAACAGCCATAGAAACTGTTGGAGGTTACGAAGATGACTTTCCAGGAATGTATGAGGATCAAGTATTTCATACCAAGTTATGTTTAGCTTTTCCTGCTTTTGTTTCTAGTGAATGTTGGTATTGCTATCGTCAACACAATGAGGCTTGTACAATTACGAGTCATGCCCAAAAAAAATACTACAATGCCCGTAAAGGCTTTTTAATTTGGTTAGAACAATATTTACAACAACAACAAGCAGAAAATACTGAGGCTTGGGACTTTGTGCAGCAGAATTTGTGGCATTATCGTCATCCTCTACAAAGTCGTCTAATTGCCCGTCTTCATCGGGTAAAAAAAGATAGCAAAGATGTAGTTAAACAGACTGCCAAGCAAGTTTTACCTATCTCCTGGCGTAAGTGGCTAAGAAATCAATGGTCTGATCAAAACTCCTTACCAGTCGGGTATGCAAATTTTGGTAGTTTGCGACGATTAACACCTATAAGCGACAATTTTGGCTTTGATCGCGGTCTTCCAGTTGATCGCTATTACATAGAAAACTTTCTACTATGTCAGAAAGAAGATATTAAAGGAAGAGTACTGGAATTACTAGACAATACTTATACTTTAAGATTTGGTGGCGATCGCGTTACTCAAAGCGATATACTCCACGCACCTATGGGCGAGATAGCTCCTTCGGTTTCAATTGTGGCGGATCTAACTTCTGCTGATAATATACCATCAGATAGCTTTGACTGTATTATTTTGACTCAGACACTTCAATTTATTTACGATTTTCGAGCAGCAATTAAGACTATCTATAGAATTCTTAAACCAGGCGGTGTTTTACTGTTAACAGTCCCAGGTATTAGTCAAATTAGCCGAGAAGATATGGATTTATGGGGAGAATATTGGCGTTTTACCAGTCTTTCAGTCCAAAAGCTTTTTGAAGAAGTTTTTGGGCAAACAACTATCCAAGTCGAAAATTATGGGAATATCTTAACTGCAACCGCCTTTCTTTATGGATTAGCCACTCAGGAATTGCGCCAGTCAGAACTAGACTATCATGATCCAAATTATGAAGTAATTATCACTTTAAGAGCAGTAAAACCCGAAGAACAACCGTGAACAGATTAACTAAAAAAATACAACGTAAATTGCATCGAGTTGGCGAACAAATACAAAAACAATTTTGTACTAAAAGTTTAATTTTAATGTATCATCGTGTGGCAGAGGAAGACATCGATCCCTGGTCATTACGGGTAACTCCAGAGCGTTTTGCCGAACATCTAAAAGTTTTACAACAGCATACTCAGCCTTTGAGTCTTAAAGAATTAGCTCAAGCTCATCAAGAGGGTAACATTCGCGATCGCGCTGTCGCCATTACCTTTGATGATGGTTACGCCAATAATCTCCATCAAGCCAAACCGCTTTTAGAAAAATATCAGATTCCAGCAACGGTTTTTGTTGCCACAGGCTATTCAGAACAACCCAGAGAATTTTGGTGGGATGAACTAGAATATATTATTTTACAACCAAGCAAATTACCTGAAAAACTCTCTTTAACTATTAATGAGGAACAATATGAGTGGGATTTAGGTACAGCCAATCAATACACTCAAGAAGCAGCTTGGCAAAATCGTAATCTTCCAGCCTGGAAATCCCAACCAGGTTCACGGTTACACTTTTACTACTCCCTTTGGCAACAACTACAACCTTTAACCCCTGATCAACGGCAGCCATTATTAGAACAAATTAAAACCTGGGCAAATTATCAAACTACTACACCTCGCTTATCCCATCGTCCCCTCACCGTAGCAGAACTATCGGAGATTGAACAGGGAGGAACTATCGAATTAGGCGCACATACCGTCAGCCATCCCTTACTTTCCGAGCAATCTTTAGCGGTGCAACGACAAGAAATTCAACAAAGTAAACTCGATTTAGAACGTTTATTAAATCACCCTGTTACTAGCTTTGCCTATCCCTTTGGAGCATATCAGTCAGAAACTCTACCTTTAGTTGAGGAAGCAGGTTTTCAATATGCTTGTTCGACTGTAGAAACTAGCGTTTGGCACAAAAGCGATCGCTGGCAGTTACCCCGTTTTGAAGTCCAAAACTGGCAGAAAACAGAATTTGAAAGACACTTATTAAGCTGGTTTAATAGCTAATAGCTAATAGCTTTTAACATACCTTCAATTAACAACGACTTATGAGTAATCAGCCATTAGTTTCAGCTATTATCATTTTCTTAAACGAAGAAAAATTTGTACAGACAGCAATTGACAGTGTTATCGCTCAAACCTATAGTTACTGGGAGTTATTACTAGTAGATGACGGCTCAACTGATGGTAGTACCGCGATCGCTCAAAAATATGCTGCTCAATATCCCGATAAAATTCGCTACTTAGAACACGAAAATCATCAAAATCTGGGCATGAGTGCCTCTCGCAATTTAGGGATAAGTTATGCTCAAGGTAAATATATTTCTCCCCTCGATGGTGATGATGTCTGGATGCCCAAAAAACTCGAACAACAGGTGGGAATTCTAGAAACTCATCCCGAAGCAGCTATGGTGTTTGCGCCTCTATTAATTTGGTATAGCTGGACAGGTAATACTGAAGACAGCGATCGCGATCATCCTTATGGTGTAGCTATAGGTGGTTCTCATCCTTTGGGCGATCGCCTTGTTCCTCCCCCTCAAATATTAAGTTTATTTTTGCGCTATGAGCATTTTATCCCTGCTGGTGTATTAGCCAGATGGGAAGTGATTCAACAAGTGGGTGGTGGAGAAGATAATTTTCGTGGTAGCTATGAAGACGCGATCGTTCACGTCAAAGTCTGTCTTAAACACTCAGTATATGTCTCCAATGAATGTTGGTATAAATATCGCATCCATCCAGATTCTTGGGAGCGAAAGGTGATCAAATCAGGACAAGCTGATGCTAATCGTCTCATATATTTAGAATGGGTAGAACAATATTTAATTCAACAAGGGGTAGAAGATAAAAACGTCTGGCGATCGCTGCGCTCTGCTTTATTCCCCTATCGCCATCCTTATATACATCGCCTGAGAGAAAATAATCGCTATTTAATGATAATGATTAAAAAGCTAATCAAACAAATAATAAAATCGTAAATAATCGAGATTTGAGATAATAAATCAATCATACGTGCATATTTAAGTTATTTGTAATTTTCTAAATTTTAAAATGTAGGGTTTGCCGAATTTCAAAGTTAAACTATTCTTTTATGATGGAGATAGCGTAAAAAAAATTAATAAAAGCTCAATAATACTAATCGTATGGCACTATTTGGTCTAGGCAAAAAATCTTCTATCCCAACTCCTGAAGAGTCATTACCAGGACGTAGCCAGTCTATGGCTGTCCCAGAAAAACATCATATCAATGGCAATCCTCTCAAACCTCCTTTTCCTGAAAATATGGAAAAAGCGATATTTGGTTTAGGTTGTTTTTGGGGAGCAGAACGCAAATTCTGGCAACAACAGGGAGTATACACTACTGCCGTTGGTTATGCTGCTGGTCATACCCCTAATCCTACTTACCAAGAAGTCTGCACTGGCATGACAGGACATAATGAAGTTGTCCTAGTTGTTTATGATCCCGCTAAAATTAGCTACCAAGATTTATTAAAAGTATTTTGGGAAAGTCATAATCCTACCCAAGGAATGCGTCAGGGTAATGATCGAGGTACTCAATATCGTTCTGGTATTTATACTTTTACCCCAGAGCAAAAACAATTGGCAGAAGCTTCTAAAGAAGTCTATCAACAAGAGTTAAGCAAAGCAGGTTACGATACTATCACTACCGAAATTCTTGATGCACCAGAATTTTATTATGCTGAAGATTATCATCAGCAATATCTCGCCAAGAATCCGAACGGCTATTGTGGACTTGGTGGTACTAATGTTGCCTGTCCTTCTGGTATCACTGTGTAGAAGTAATAGGTAATAGGTAATCAAACTTCAAGCAAGTAAGCGAGTTTTATCTACTTGTCTCCTGACTCCTAAACTTAACTATGATAATTTTAAATAGCAACTTGCGTTAATAGTAAGAAAAGGATTACTTATATTCTGACTAAACTAAGGATTGAAGCTCAAATAAGATGGGACTTCAATCTTTTTATATGGAAGACTGTCTATCATTATTTTCGGCAATAGACAAAAAAAATAAGCAATAGTTCAGATGCTCGCTTAATTGTTAATTGTTAAGTATAGACATCTCACAATTAAGTTAAGCTTATAACTTAGAGCCTAAAGCTTATAGCTATTAAAGATGACGGAACTGAATAACTTACCTCCAGCTAGTATTGAAGCAGAAGAAGCAATCTTGGGTGGCATTTTGTTTGATCCAGACGCTATTACCAGAGTAGCGGAACTGATTGTTAAAGATGCCTTTTATGTCAAAGCCCATCAAGAAATATATTATGCAGCCTTAAGTCTCAATAGCAAAGGCAAACCCACAGATTTTATTTCCATTAGCACATATTTAAGCGATCGCGATTTATTAGAACAGGTAGGCGGTACAACTAAATTGGCACAGTTACTTAATCGTACTGTTTCGGCGGTGAATATTGACCGTTATGCCAATCTGATTATGGAGAAGTATATTCGTCGTCAGTTAATTACTTCGGGACATGAAATAGTCGATTTAGGTTACGATAACCCTACAGAATTAGAAACAGTTTTAGATTCAGCCGAACAAAAAATCTTTCGTCTTACCCAAGAGCGTCCTCAAGAAGGATTAGTTCCTATTGCCGAAACATTGGTTAATACCTTTAATACTATTGAGGAACTGCATCAAGAGACAGCTTTACCTGGTATTCCTTCTGGTTACTACGATTTAGATGCTATGACTAGTGGTTTTAGTCGTTCTGACCTAATTATTATCGCTGGTAGACCATCAATGGGGAAATGTTTAGCTGCTGATGCGGAATTGGTTTGTCAGGATGGTAGTCTGAGAACTATTGAAGAAATATATCAGCGTCGTCAAGATTCTTTGCTGACTCTACAAGCAAACTGGCAATTTAGTTGGACAAAACCATCTACCTTTGTTGATGATGGCATTAAACCTGTTTATCAGGTTACTACTCGCTTAGGCAGAAAAATTAAAATTACCCTCACTCATCCTTTTTTGACTATTCAAGGTTGGCGTAGTCTAGGAACATTACAAATAGGCAATAAGATTGCTGTTCCTCGTAAGATAAACGTAGTTGGGGATCAAGTTATTTCCGAAGCGAAAGTTAAATTATTAGCTTACTTGATTGGGGATGGATGTCTAACTAAGACTTGTCCTGAGTTTACTAATAGCAATCCCATATTACGCAATGATTTTACTGATGCTGTTAATAATTTTACTAGATTAAATTCCACAGAGTGTAGTTCAAATAGCCCTAATGCCTCAAATATGTTTTTACAAGAGTGGTTACAAGAATTAAATTTATGGGGTAAAAATGCTCATAATAAAACTATTCCTCAGTTAGTTTTTACTTTACAACCGCAATTAATCGCTTTATTCCTCAATCGTTTGTTTGCTACTGATGGTTGGGCGACGGTATTAACGAAGTCAGAGGAAGCTCCGTCGTTTTACGGCGGAGTCTCTCTGACTAGTGGACAATCACAATTAGGTTACGCTACTGTAAGTGAAAAATTAGCTCGACAAGTACAACATTTATTACTGAGATTCGGGGTAATTGCCTCTCTTAAACATCGTTTAGTTAAATATAAGAGTGAGCGCAAACAAATTTGGCAATTAGATATCACTGATGCGAAATCAATTAAGAATTTTATTGATGAAATTGGTATTTTCGGCAAAGAAAAAGCGATTAATGCAGTTCGTGAAGCGATATCAACCAAAAAATATCAAACTAATCGCGATCTAATTCCAACAGAAATTTGGCAGGAATTAAAACAAGCTAAAGGCAAAGAAACTTGGAAAAGTTTAGCTAAACGCGCTGGAATACAAGGATACAGTAACATTCATGTAGGCAAACGAGCCTTATCTAGAGAGAGATTATTTAAGCTTGCTTACGCTTTAGATAATATTGCCTTGCAAAATCTCGCTACTAGCGAAGTTTATTGGGATGAAATAGTCAGTATTGAAGCTATTGGGAAGCAGCAAGTTTATGATTTAACCATTCCCGAAACCCATAATTTTGTTGCCAATGATATCTGCGTTCACAATACGGCTTTTGCTTTATGTGTGGCATCTAACATTGCTAGAGAATCAAAATTACCCATTGCCATATTTAGTTTAGAAATGTCGCGGGAACAGTTAACCCAGAGACTTCTATCGAGTGAGGCGAAAATTCCTAGTAACAGGTTACGTTCGGGTAGAATTTCCCAAAATGAGTTTGAACCCTTGATTAATGGGGTAGAAAGACTGTCGGAGTTGCCAATTTATATCGACGATACGGCAAATTTATCCGTAATGCAAATGCGATCGCAAGTGCGTCGTCTCCAGGCACAACAAAAAGATCCTCTGGGTTTGATTTTAATTGATTATCTTCAATTGATGGAAGGGGGAGACAATGATAACCGTGTGCAGCAACTATCCAAAATGACGCGGAGTTTAAAAGGTTTAGCCAGAGAATTAAATGTTCCTATTGTGGCTTTGTCGCAGTTAAGTCGTGGGGTGGAACAAAGAACTAATAAACGTCCGATGCTATCAGACTTGAGAGAAAGTGGCAGTATTGAGCAAGACGCAGATTTAGTAATGATGATCTATCGTGATGAATACTATAATCCCGATACTCCAGACCGAGGTATTACCGAAGTAAGTATTGTCAAACATCGTAATGGGCCAGTGGGAACAGTTAAGTTATTGTTTAATGCTGAACTTACTAAGTTTGAGAATCTAGCTCAACCAGGGAAATATTAAGCAGTTAGAACAGTTAGGGCAGTTAGAACAGTTAGGACAGTTAGGACTTGCTGATTAAATCCAATACTTCCTATTTCCTATTTCCTACTTTCGAGTCGATAATCTGTTTGTCATAACTTAACTTAGTACGACTATAGATGCAGTTTCAGTATAAGATAACATTAACAATTTTTTAAAAAAACATTAACAACTTATTTTTGTACTTGGCTAGCTTACTATCGAAACTTTTCTAAATATCAAATGAAATGAAAAAACTGTTACACTTATTTAATTTTAGTTCAGAAGTATTGTCTCAAAAAATATTAAATCAAAATTTTTTAAAAATATATATACCTGCCTGTTTATTCATTGTTTTAGTCTGGTTAACCACAAAAATTACTGATATTTCAGCTTATGAACTTGTTGCCGACTCGAATGAAATAGGTAAAATTCCACCTTACGCAGGCATAGTTTCTAATATTGGTATTTTGCTGCTAAGTTCGACTGTAAGTATTTGTTTATTTAGTGGGTATTTAATTAAAAATAATAGTAAACGCGATTGCGAAACATACTCGCTTGCGAAGCAAGTCACTAGGAATCAGGGGAATCACAAATGGCAAAGATTTCTTTTAGTTTCAGGATATTTTATCTTGTTCTTTTTACTTGATGATCTTTTTCAGTTGCACGAAAATTTTTCTAAATTACTATTTGGCGCAGAGACAAATCTTAGTATAGTTAATAGAAAGCTTGAAAATTTAATTGAAATAAGTATCTTTAGTTTTTATGGGTTGTTATTTAGTAGTTATATTTTCTATTTTAGAAAATTAATTTACAATAGCAATTTTTTTCTGTTGTTAATATCTTTAGCTTGTGCTGCTATGTCTACCGTGGTCGATTATTTACCTGAAAGTATGGTCGGTCATCATATCTTAGAGGAAGGATTTAAATTTTTAGGTATTGTTAGTCTGATGAGTTATTATGTAACGGTTTGTTATCAACAACTCCAATTGAATAAAAATTAATTAGAACGATCCTCCTGATTATTAATTAACTGCCAACTTCTCAACACCTCAGCTACACTCCAAGCTTGAGCAAAACAGCCTCTAGGGGCAAAAGGTGGATCGCCATCAAAAATTTCCCCAATTGTACCTACACAACCTGTCTTTAAATGCTTTGCCATGGGAGATAAGAAGTTTAAGGCTTTTTGAGGTTGTTTATAAACTTTGAGGTGTGCCTGAATAAAATGACCAATTAACCAAGCCCAGACAGTTCCTTGGTGATATGCACCATCTCGTTGATAGCGATCGCCTCCATATTTACCCTGATAATTAGGATGTTTGGGACTAAGGGATCTCAACCCATAGGGAGTTAATAATTCTTGTGCGGTAATATCAACTATGCGTTGGCGTTGCTTCATAGTCAGTAAAGAAGGGATTTGCTTACTAGAAGGCAGAGAAACAGCAAAAATTTGATTAGGACGTAATGAATCATCGTTGCCGTTAGGAGTATCGATTACATCGTAGCAATAGCCTAACTTATGATTCCAAAACCTTTGAAAGCCTCGTTCGACAGCATCGGCTAAATAAAAATATTTTTGTCCTGGTTGTTCAAGAATTTGAGCAAACTGTCTCATAATTACCAAGGCATTATACCATAAAGCATTAATTTCAATTGGTTTGCCAATTCTGGGGGTAACTACCCAATTTTCGACTTTGGCATCCATCCAAGTTAACTGAACTCCTGGTTCACCTGCATAGAGTAAGCCATCGGAGTCTTGGTGAATATGGTAGCGAGTACCTTGGCAATAATCGTCAATAATAACCGCTAAGATGGGAAATAATTCTTGAATTAAACTTTTATCGTGAGTGTGCTGATAGTAAGCTAAGACTGCTTCAAAATACCATAAGGTGGCATCGACAGTATTGTAATTTGGTTCTTCTCCGCCATCGGGAAAAACATTAGGTAGCATTCCCTGATCGACATATTTGGCAAAGGTGCGTAGAATGAAGCGAGCAATACTAGGACGACCGATGGTGAGGGTTAAACCTGGTAAACTAATCATCGTATCCCTTCCCCAATCGCCAAACCAAGGATAACCAGCAATAATCGTTTTACCTTCAGGAAATGAGACACTAGGGCGATCGACAATAAATTGATTGGCTGCTAATACCAATTCGTTAATCCATTGAGGAGTCGTTTGGTTTAACTCGACACTTTTATCTTTTGTTCTCCAGGCTTTAGTTAACAGTTCTTGTTCATAGCTATATCGTTCTTTCCAGGCAGAGGTACAATCTAGATTAGGATTGGGTTTGGTGCTGGCAATAATTGTGAGGGAGTCATTAGGATTAAGAGTTACCCTGCAAGTACCAGCCAGTAAATGATCTTCACAGTGAATTAAACCTCGGTACTTTTCGATCGCTAAAGAAAAATTGTGATACCAAGCATGTTGAGGTTGCCAGATGATAGTATTATTTTGACTTGAAGTGGCTAAAAGGTATAAATTGGCAGCATCAGGAGTCGCTTTAACTTGAATACCTGCATCGATAGTCTTAATCTGCATCTGCCAGTTATTACTGTGGGTATCACCGTGATAATCGCGATAATTAACTAAAGCTTCGAGAGATAAAGTTAGAGGAGAACTACCGCGCTTGAAAGTGTAACTGATATAGGTAGTGTTTTCCCCTTGTCGCATCCAGACTCGTTTTTCTAATAAAGCATCGGTTAATTTATATAACCAAACTGGAGTTGTGCCAACTAAATAAAACTTCTCTATATGGCTATAACCGTGAGGAAAAATTGTCTGATCAGCCCAGCGATCGCTATATAAATCGTAATTAAGATTGTTATAGATGACAGTTTCGTTGAGCTTAGATAGCATCAAAGTCCTGCCTAAAGGTGGTTTGAGAGCAGCTATTAATAAACCATGATAACGTCGGGTTAAAATACCTGAGATTGTGCCTGCACCATAACCGCCAATACCATTAGTAATTAACCATTCTCGCTCCTCAGATGTGGCTAAATTGCTACAAATACCCGAACCAAATCTGACACTCATCTTGTTTGTTTTATTTTGAATGCAAAAATAAGTCTAACATAGACGCGCTCAATGTTTGAACGAGAAAATTTTAGATTGAAGATTGTTGATTGAAAAAACTAAAAACTAAACTTGATTAAAGCCAATTACCGATTAAAATATAGGGCGACCAAAACAATGGAGCTTGATATTGAGGATTCTTGAGTAGACTTAACTGAGCTTGACGAAAAGCTTCTGCTATACCTAATTTTTGGTTAACTAAACCTTGGTAAAATTGATTCATCATCAGAGCAGTAGAAGCATCATTAACATTCCAGAGAGATGCGATTGTACTACGCGCTCCTGCACTTACAGCTAATCCAGCTAAACCTAAAACCGCTTGTTTATCACCAGTTGCAGTTTGACAGGCACTTAAAACTAGTAGTTCAATAGCGTTAGTTGGACGTTGTTCTCTATCTTTAATTAAGTTATTTAAATCATTGCCTCTAATTGGCTTATCCCAAGCCAGAACATAAGTCTGTTCGGAGTTAGAACTAAATTGTCCATGAGTGGCTAAGTGAACAATGGGAAAAGGCTGGGAATTAATTTGGTCTTGAAAAGTTTGAGTCGTAAACTGATGATCAAATAGTAATTGATTGGGCAGTTTAGACCGAATTTGTTGTACTTCCTCCTCAACGTATTTTAATTCTGAAAATCCTTGACGAGCTTGGCTAAGTCCAGCAATTAAAACTGCTAATTTTTCTGTTTCTATAGCTTTCGGTTCAACTAGTTGTAAACCCAAAGTCAAGGCGATACCGTATTGCTCAATTAGATAATGTTGACCATCATAAAGAGCAGCCATTGGAATTTTACGTAAAGGATTATCGAGGACAAAAATTAGGGTTTTTACCTGGCTTTGGGCTAATTTGGTCGCACCTGGCTCAATTAACCATTGATAAACTTGTTTTGATAAACGTTGAACATTTTTAAGAGTGTCAGGTTCTAATAGATTCCGTTGTAGTTCATCTAAAGTTTTTTCTACTTGAGACTGTGGTACATAAGCTGTGTAGTGAATTAGCTGTTGTTTGGGTAACTTCAGAATTACTTCCAGGCGATCGCGTAAAATAATTGGATAAATGACTGCTGCTGTTGGATCTTGTAAATCAACCACACGATCTAAGTCTACCTTGGCATTTAAGCAAGCTTGGCGCAGATAATTATCTAGTTCGGCTAATTGCAGAGATTCAATTGCTTGGCGAGCTTTGGTAAGTTCTACTGTAGAGGGTTCATTACCTTGCTCAGGTTTTAGTAATAAATCAACCAATTGCCGATAAACAGGCTCAACGCGATCGCGAAACGAAAATTGAACATCGGCATTAATAGTAGCTAAGTCTCTGCGTAAAGATTGTAGAGTCGTAACAGCTTCTTCATAAGCAACAATAGCACCTTGAGAATTTCCTGCTTGTTTGAGTAAACGTCCCAATTGCCATTGCCATTGATAAATAAGCTCTGAAGCATTGATAGCTTGCGCGATCGATAAAGCTTTTTCGGTTGTTTGTTGAGCATTGACTAAATTCTCTTGTTGTTGGTCAACTAAACCCAAGATTCCCCAAGCATAAGATTCGGCGTGTTGATCTTTCAAGGTTTGAGCAGCTTGGATAGTATTATTTAATAATTGAGCTATATCTTGCCAGGAATAAGCAATTGTGGTGTTTTGCTTTAATTTCCATAAACTTTGGGCAAAGTTAATCTTGGCGTATAAAGTAGTGCGGTTATTGGGTAAGTTATCAATTCGAGAATTGATTTTGGGCAATAATTTTTGAGCAGCAGCAAATTGTTGATTTTTCTGTAATAAGTTTAGTTGATTTAAATTTGCTTGAATCTTGGTTGTTACAGCAGTCGCTTTTTGGTCTGCTTGTTGATAATATTGCAGAGCAGCTTGCGTTTCTTGTTGAGCATTAGCTGTATTTCCCAGACTCAGATAAGCTTGCGCGATCGCTTCTGGATTAGACAATTTTTGTGCTACTTCTAAGCTTTTGGCTAATATCTGCAATGATTCATTAAATTTTCCTTCTGCTCGCCAAACATTACCCAAACTAAGTAATCCTGTCGCTTTTGTAGCCGAATCTGGCTGATTTTGCAGAGTTTGAGCCGTCATAATTAAAATCTTTTGGGCGCGACTATAAAAACCCAAAGTTTGTAAAGCCTGGGCTTGATTGATTTGGTTACGGGTTAAAAGGGGATGATTTTTGCTGATTTGAGTATAAATAGCTGCGGATTTCTGCCAAGTTTCTAGAGCAGTTGTCGCTTGTCCCTGATTTAATTCTAAAAGTCCTTGAACATCTAAACTTTGAGCCAGGACTATAGCATAATCCTGATTATCTTCTAATAAATTGAGACTGCGATAATTCGCTTGCGCTGCTTCTGTCCAAAGTCCCAACTTCTGATAAGCTAAAGACAAATTACTCAAAGTCATCGCTTGATTTACCCTATCTCTACCCACAGCATAACTAGTTACAGCTTGCTGCAAGATCTTGACTGCTTGAGTATACTGTTCAGCTTCATATAAAGCTCTACCCTGTTCTACTAAATATTCCGCCTTGACTAAATTTGAACTGGGAAGTTTTGATGCAACTATCTGAGCAGAAGTCGGCGGTATTAAGGCAGAGAGTAAGAATAATAATAAAAGTAAAATTAAACTACTACGACTAATTATTCGCTTTATTGTTTGTCGTAACTTTTGCCAAAGACAAAAAATCATTCTTGATGTTTGTTTATAGGATCAACGAATTTTTTAAGCCAAGCAAAAGTAACAATTTATTATTGGTGACAAGTTAAGGGACTTCCTGACTGGTATTTATGAATAATACAAAAACCGAGTTGCCACTCTACAGAGTAACAGAGCGATCGCATTCTACCACCGTCATGCCATTTTTCCAAAGCTCATACTCACTGAGATCTATATCTTCATTCCAGACAATCCCGTAGCCCCCTTGTTCAACCCTAAAGTTCTTGAAAAATGCAGGTTGTCGAAGTGGAGCAAACCTAGGATTTTCTAAAAGATGGAGAATATCATATGTCTTGACTTCTTGACTGGTGAATTCAATCACCAAGGTGCGATCGTTAATTGCTTTTGCCTTGCAAATTCGAGGGCATTTCATACTATTTTTAGTCTATTTTAGAGGAGGTAGTTTACGAAACTCTTGAGTATTCCACATTTGCAAAAGATCTTGCTGGTATAAAGTTGCCCACTCTAGAACTAATTTCTGAGCGCGACTTAGCAGATCTCCTTCAATGATTTCCAGTGATTCAATGCTTACTAAGGCATTGTACTCACCATAGATTGCATGAAAATGAGGCGGAGGGTGATCCCCAAAAAACACCTTAATCACAATTCCATAGAACCTCGTAATCTCTGGCATAATTCATTTCGTTCTCTTTCTTATATTTTTAGTGTGCGTTTGCCTTGACACTATATGCAGTAGTTGACTGATTAAATTTTTTCTTAACTTGTTATCAATGACAATTTTCTACTTAAATTAAGTTGTTTTCCGATTTTAGTCAATCAATCCAAGAAGCTTGTTTAATTAATCTACAATCAACAATCTTAAATCTTAAATATCGCGGTCAAATACAGAAACAAGCGATCGCGTTATGTGACAGCAATAAGGCTCTATATAATATGCGATCGTTTACTATTAAAGATATATTAAAAAGAGTATCAACATGACTACTCAATTATCATCTACTGCCAATACAGCTAATCTTTATGACCGAGATTATTATCTTTGGTTGACACACACTGCTCAACTAATTAAGGAAGGTAAATTTTCCGAAGTAGATGCAGCGAATTTAATTGAAGAAATCGAAGATATGGGCAGAAGTGAGAAACGGGCAGTCAAAAGTAATTTAATTATTGTGCTGCTACATCTGCTTAAATATAAATATCAGCCAGCTAAAAGAACTAATAGCTGGAAATCCAGTATCAGAGAGCATCGACGCAGATTGAGGGATGATTTTAAAACTAGCCCCAGCTTAAAACGCTACTTTGAAGAGGTGATGGCGGAATGTTACCAAGATGCAAGAGAACAAGCTGCCGATGAAACGGGATTATCTTTAGATACTTTTCCTATAGAATCGCCTTTCTCTCCTGCCGAAGTTCTCAATCCTGACTTTTTACCTCAGGAGTAACTAATAAAAAGTATTATAGAAACTAACAAGACGATAATGCTATGACTGAACTATTAGAAAAAGCGATCGCTTCAGTGCGACAGCTACCAGAATCAGAACAAGATGGAATTGCTACGATGATTCTTCAAGAACTAGAAAAAAAACAAGTTGTTGCTTGGGATGATTTTGACCAAATTATTCAAGAAAATCAGGTTAATACAGGCATTCCAGATTTATCTCATCTAAATTGACTACCTGGGTTTGTAAGGGGTCGATTTTAATTACTGACCCGTCTTTAGAAATGGCTTTGATGGCTCGCCCAAACTGGTCATAGAAGGTTTGTTTTTTTATAAATTACTGAGCCAAGTTTGGAGGTTGTCAATTTTCCTACCAAATCCGCAGAGGGAAATGTCTCTCTCAGGTGTGCAAAACTATCAAAGTTATTTTTCTCGATTATCCCCAACCATCTTTCTAAAGCTGTTTTACTGTCTGGATATTTTTGCCAGAAAACCTTTAGAGTTTTTCTTGTGATTAAGTGCATTTATTCATTTTATCTCAACTTGAGATATTATTTTTTCCTTTTGTACCGCATCAGGGCAATTACGCAGTTGTGTATGATAAGAGCGATCAATCGCTTTGGCTATCCTTCGGGTAATCCCTTTATTCCGCTCTTTTGGCATAACGCTTGACGTTATTAACGAATAACGTTATGATATTTTGATGATTTCTTCTTTCAAATGTAAGGAAACTCAGAAAATTTTTCACGGTCAATTTTCTCGCCAACTACCACAAGATATTCAAAGAATCGCTGCTCGTAAACTTGAGCAACTTCATGCTGCCACTGTTCTCGATACTTTGCGTATTCCTCCTGGAAATCGTCTTGAAGCTCTCTCTGGCAAACGCCAAGGGCAACATAGCATTTGCCTCAATTCTCAATGGCGATTATGTTTTGTTTGGCGCGACTCTAATGCCTTTGATGTTGAAATTGTTGACTATCATTAAATTGAGGTAATACTGTATGTCCCACCGTGACTTTCCCCCTATTCATCCTGGCGAGATTTTGCTCGAAGATTTTCTTAAACCCATGAATCTCAGCCAGTATTTTGTTGCTCAATCTCTCGGTGTTCCTCCTCGTCGTATTAATGAGATTGTTCATGGTAAACGCGCTATTACTGCTGATACTGCTTTACGATTAGGACGTTTTTTTAACATGGAAGCTCAGTTTTGGCTGAATTTACAATCTCGATATGACCTTGAAGTCGCACGAGTTGAGCTGTCTGAGCGTTTAAATCATGAAGTTCAAGTTTATTCGACTTAAAAAAACAAGAAAATTACTCATTTTTCGGAAATCATTAAATCTTACAGCTAGAGGGAGATTGCCAGAAACTTTCAGGATTGTTATGGGATTTATTAGCAATGAGAACCACATTACCGCGATCGTTCACTTTCCAGCTTGTAGCTTCTACAATCGAAGTAGGTTGAGGATAAGCAAACTCAGGTAGAGTCGAAGAATCAGTGGTAGTTTCACCGTCAAATGTTACCCAATCTACTTGCACCGCATCAGGATTAAGTTCCTCTCTAGGGCTACTAGCAAAACCACCGCGTCCAGTAACAATAAATTGACTCTTATTCCTCGCCAAATCTGCCGTACAGACTTGAGCTACTTCTGTGGGAATAGGTTGTGTCGGTATTTCAATTAATCCTCGCTCAGGCTCAACTTCGAGACGGTTAATATTGACATCTCCTTCAACACCTTGCTCGGAACTTGCAGTAATATCACTAAATTCCGTTAGGTCTTTTCTCTCTGTGATCCCATAAATTCCAGCAGCATTAATTTTAACTTGACCACCTGAACCTGTAAAAGCATTGGCAGTAATATCGCTATTTTCATAGGGATTAGCAACGATAAAGCCATCGGGAGCATTGATATTGATATTGCCACCATCACCACCAGATTGAGAAGTGCCAGCAGTGGTTGATATCTTGCTTTGATTGCTTAGTTGTAGTAAATCTAAGTTATTTAAGATAATATCGCCACCATTACCTGATGCAGTTTCAGCATTTAGACTACCCTGATCTAAAGTAATATTTTGAGCATTAATATCTAAATTTCCTGCCTGTCCTTGACTATCATCGACAGCACCAACGGAGATAGTTCCCCCATCAGAAACTTGGAGATTTCCTGTATTAATGTTTATGTTACCTCCATCTCCTGTAACAGCAAAGTCGATAGATTCTGGGTTTTCAGTCTGAGCAAGCAAGCCACTCTGTCTAATACCCTCATCATTACTTTCTCCTTGACCACTTATTTCAATAGATTTAGAAGCACTTACAGTTATGTTTCCTCCGTTACTTTCTCCATCAGTAGAGGTAGATATTTGTCCTCCATCACGGAGAATAAAGTTTTCGGTGGTTATGTTTATATTTCCAGAATCTCCAGCAGTTGATGTAGTTTTTGTAATTAATTCTGCAAACTTTCCTTTGCCGTCGATCTCGATAGATTCAAAAGCATCTATGGTTATGTTTCCACCTCGTCCGCCTCTTCCTTGCGCCTCTGTCGTTATCGTAGAAGTATTAATGATGAGCCGACCTGTTTCAATTTCAATATCTCCTGCTGTTCCAGTCGAAACAGTGCTATTAGTTAATAGACTATTATTAGTAATTGCCAAAAATTCGGTAGCTTTTATCGATAAAATTTCACCAGGGTTAGCTGTAAAGTTAATTCCTCCTAATTGTGATTGATTAACTGTGATCTCTCTGCTACGCAATTGAATATTTCCACTAGGAAGATTTCCATAAAAATCGCTAGTGTCGATATAAGCTTGAGATAATTGAATATTTTGAAAGTTTTGTACTTGCTCGTATCCAAAAGTCCAACCATCATTAAGAGAAGCTAAATCAACTACAGCAAAGCTAGCAACACTGCCTAGCTCAATTCTCCCTCCAGGCGCAAATAATACTCCATTATCTACCTCTAAATTGCCCCCTATCAAAGCTAAAGTCTGACCAGGATCGACAATTAATCCATCGATAGGATTTTCTTCACTATCAAATTCAACTGAGCGATTGATAATAGTTCCAGGTTGCTCGCCGAATTGTAAACCTACAGGTGCGGTGATAGTAAGCAAAGGTTTTGTTTGAGAGTCTGTGGCACTAAATTGACTACCATCAGAGAACTGCATACTATCGGCTGTGGTAGCCAGAAACGACCCCCCGATATCTAATCGAGCATTAGCACCGAAGATAATGCCGTTAGGATTAATTAGCAGCAAATTGGCATCATCTTGAGCTTGAATTAAGCCATCAATCTCAGATACCGAACTACCTGTTACTCGACCAATAATATTTTGAATATTGGCAGAGTTCTCAAAAGATGCCGAACCGTTCTGAGGAACTGAAAAATCTTCAAAACTCTGAAAAAGGTTATTTCCTGCCTGACTGCCACCAGTAATAGTAAAGTTTTGATTATCTGTAGTGTTTACTTCAGTAGATACAGTTTCATCACTACTTACTTGTGCTTGAGTTTGAGTTGTTGTCAATAGGCAATAAAGGGAAACTCCACTAGCTAGTAATGTTTGATTGATCAACTTGTAGATAAACATATAGTTTATGGTCACAAAAGACAGAAATAAGACTTACGCAAGCAGCATATTAAGCGAAAAATATTTCAGTTATGAACTCAAGCTAATCATCAAGCACACTATTGTTAAGTAGTTAGAAGGAAAAACTAGTAGAGATATCGCCGATGTTTTAACTTGTAAGCTCTTAGCTTATCAAATTTTCCTATAGTTGCGTAAGTCTTAAAGAAAACTTTTATATAATCATATAAGTCTATCTAAAAATTTAATTTCTAGCATCCTGAATTAGTCAAACACACTGTGCCTTGTGGATTTTTATAAAGTTGTCCTTGCTTTCCATTTTTTTCACAACACCCTGAGCTTATTGAAATAATTGAATTATCAGGCGGACTATTCGGATTTTCAACTTCTAAAGATTCCAGTTTTGTCTTTAGTTCTTTAGCTTCATCTTGATTACCCAATAAAGTCAAAGTGTCTATTAATTCTGCTGTGGCAGCTATACTTATTTCTAGCTCTTGCTTACCTTTGATCAGAGTAAGTGATTTTCGATATTGCTTCTGTGCTGATAGATATAAACCAGCGACTTGATAGAAATTACCAAGTTCTAAATATATCTCTGCCGATTGAATTGAATTATTAGTTTTCTGTTCTAAAATTTTAATTGCTTTGGCATTCAGTCCATGTTCTCGATAAATATCTACTAGTCTTAAGGTTTCATCTTCATCATTTAATCTTTGTTCTTTTACTTGATTAATTTGATTGGATACATTGCAAATTTCTTGCTCGTCTAAAACTTTGAATTCTAATTCAGATTGATTAGAATCCATCTCTGATGACTGACCATTATCAGATTCAACAATTACTGAATAAGCTATTTCCGCTTGCAGAAAAAACTTGTCAAGACTCATGAATTCTTTTCCTTCTACCTTTTTTGTCCAAACCACCTCAGAATCTCTAACTATTTTGACAGTATAAGAACTTGCACCTAATACTTTATTCCAACGAATTGTAGGCTTACGAGTGTCTAAGAAAGTATGGCGAGGACTGATGACATAAGGAATTGATTTGTTTGCTTCAGTTGGCTTGATTACTTCTTTAACATTCATTATTTACTCTCCAATTGATAGGTATCTTTTCAGTTAACAAATTGCTTCCTATATATACATATGGATGAAGTATAAAACCTATGCAAATTTGTTACATCCCTTAACAAATAAAATTTAAATTTACAGCCATTTTCAGGGTTGGTAATTGGAGATATCACATACAGAGTGTTTTTGTTCGTAGTTCTTAACTTTTTTTATTGGTTTTTTAGACGGAGTTTTTGCCCCTTCTGAAAAATCTTTAGATGAACCACTCTACTTTGTAGAAATTCAGTTTTATAAAGACGAGGAATTTTATGACCGACTCTTTACTAGCATCTTTCTGTATTTCAGCCAGTACAAACCATCTAACTCTAACTGGTATGCTGTTGTTTTTTATGCCAAAAGAAATCAAGAAACTCCAATTCCTCAAAGATATAATTATTTAATCGAACCTCATTTAAGACGTTTTTATCTCAATGAACTTGAAGAGTTAAAAAATGAATCTCTTGGTAGGGGAATACTAAGATTAGTAGTCGAAAATGACAATAAAACTGGACAACTAGATAAACAATTAATTGAGCGAACGAGAGTTGAATTAAGCGATGAAATTATCCAAAAACAAATTGTAGAATTTATAGAAACAATAGTTGTTTACAAATTTCCTTTGATGAGTAGAGAAGAGGTAGAAAATATGTTGAATTTAAATTTGCTTAAAGAAACCAGAGTTTATCAAGAGGCTAAAGAAGAGGGAAAAGAAGAAAGATCTCTCGAAATTGTTCCTAAACTTCTACAAAAAGGCTTCAGTATTCAAGAAGTAGCAGAATTGTTAGAATTAGATCCTGAAATAGTTAGAAAAGCTAATAGCTAATAGCTAATAGCTAATAGCTAAAAACCAGTTGACCAAAAACACACAGCCTTAACTTATCACGAATTAAACAGTAACAAAATCCTCTTGAGTAAGATTTGCTGCATCAATATTATTGACCGAGGCAAATATCAAGCTAGTTGTATCTTGAACACCATCTCTAATAATCACACCCGTACCAGAATCATTATTATAAATATCCAACATACCAAAACTAAGTCCGCCTGTTAATTGAATTAAATCTTTGCCGTCGGTAAAGTCAAGAATAGTGTCTGTACTTTGATTATCTGCTAAGGCAAATATATCCATGCCAGCACCGCCATTCAAAATATCTTCCCCTACTCCACCATACAGAATATCATTACCTGAATTGCCTGCTAACAGGTCGTCTCCTTTGCCACCATAAAGAGTGTCTTGACCATAGTTACCCCTAAGATAATCATTGCCAGCATTACCAAAGATATGATCATTGCCCTCTAAACCGCTAATAATATCGTCACTAGGAGTACCAAATAAACAATCATCTCCTGTCGTACCAGTTTGTCCTCCGCCATTGGGGTTATGTGAGCTACTTTGAACTTCATACGCACCGATATCAGTGTCATTACCCACAGTCCGATTAAATTCTTCACCTCGTTGATCAGTAGCCAGATTATTGGGATTACTACCAGCATCAATAGCAGGACTACCATTTAAAAGTGCCTGAGTGAAAGTTGCACCGCCATTATCTTTTAATTCTCCCAGTTTAGGGTCAATGAGATTTGCCGATGTACCAATAAGATCGCCATTTTCTCCCTCAACAAAACCTGCTGCATCAGCAGAATCAAAGGCAGAACGTCCTATTCCGTCAACTCTACCAATTAAATTATTACCACCACTAGTAAAAGCTGCTGTACCAATGACATCATCGTCGGTATTTGTGCCTGGAAGAACATGAATAAAAATTACATCAGAACTCATATTATTAGCAATGATCGAACTGCTAACAGTGGCACTATTTTCGTTGAAAACTCCACCGCCGAAATTAGTGCTAATTGTACTATTACTGAGATCTAAGACTCCGTTGTCTGAATTACTAATTCCTCCACCAAGAGTACCAGAATTATTACTAATCGTACTATTGCTAATATTGGCTATTCCATAATTGGCGATCGCGCCACCAAGATTATCGCTAATATTATTATTAAGAGTTGTATTAGTAATTGTCAGGTTTTCTCGGTTATATATCCCACCGCCTTCGGTAGTGTTTGCTCCACCAGTAATAGTTATGCCATTTATAGTAACTTCTTGGTTGACGCGATCGCTTTGATCATTGATGTTGAAAACACGACTAGCATTATTCCCATCAATTGTTAAATTACCTGCACTTAAACCGTCGATATGTAAACTTTTATCGATGAGTAATTCACCTGAATTTAAAGTGATTGTGCCACCACTAAGATTGGAATCAAAAGTAATAGTATTACCATTTTCGGCTAATTCAATTGCTTCTCTTAAAGATAAATCTCCAGCACTAAAATCGCGATCGCTTTCATCTTCTAGAGTTGAAACAATTATTTGGTCAGCAGAATATTGATCTGGATTGATTGAGATGCTAACTTGATTTTCCACTGTTTTACTTTCTTTGATTTATTAGACTAGAAAAGTTCCAAATTACAGCCAAAAATAGGCAATGCTACATAGAACCGATCAATCATACTTATCTATCAAAGCTAAGTCCAAAAAGTTTAGTGTTTTTTGCTTAAATTCTTACAAATCTTAACCATTAGTGATAAGTTAAGAGACTACGTTTAGGGTCAATTAGTTTTTAGTTTTTAGTTTTGACTTAGCCAATAGATCTTATCTTGTTGGGTTCAAAATATCGAGTAAATTAACAGCTTGCAATAAAGTTACTAGATTAGGGTCTTGAGGATTTTGACGGTATAGTTTGAGAGCGATCGCGAAAGCTTCGTACCAATATCCATGACTAGCATAAAATTCTAGACGATTTCGAGGTGACATATTAGCCAACTTATCTTGAACACTAGGACTTAATGGTCTTCTTTGAATCCAGCCATCTACAAACATAGGCGGTTGGTTTGAGTCGCAGTAAATTTTGAAATACCAATGATAAGATTTGTTAGCTTCTAAAGAGATTGCTGTTGAGGGGATAGAAACGTGAAACAATCCTCCTTGCTGGGGTAATTTAATATCAGTCTCGTAAAGTAAGTTTTCTGCTTGGTCACGAATTACCAATTTTCCAGGTAACGAGCTTTTTAACTGGGGAATATCAAACCAGAGAGTCGGATTAGCAACAGTTGTGAGTCCTAATACTGTTTCCCAATTGGCAGTTTGATGAACTGGAACGATCGCAGTTAAAGGTTGATTAGCAGCAGCAACATTTTCGATACCCGTGTTACACCCACGACTCCCAGCATCAGAGCGATGACCAGGCTCACCTATATCGTCGGGTGGTGGTGGCGCATTAAACGTTATAGTTTGCGCTAATGGCTTATGAGTCGACAGAGATTTGCTTGGTGTCGATTGGGTCGATTGCGCTAGGATTGGTGAGACACTTAAGAAGTTAAAAACCAGAGCGATCGCCAGGGATATATTATAAGATAGCTGCATCTGATTAGTAATATTGAGAAATATAGTGGTAAGGTTACGTGAAAGTCAAAAGTCAAAAATTACTATTTTCAAATATCTATACTTTTAGAGTACGTCAAAATTAACTGCCTAATGCAGTTTTTTTACAATCCTCATTAGTCTAATTTTTTTTCTTTAAGAACAGTTTAAATCAGCAACGCCAGAAGTCTATTGTTGCTTAATTACCGTTTTAACCACACCACCAGTCATCAACATCCCTATACTGGCAGGCACAAGAGCAACCCATTTACCTTGTAAAAACAAACCAAAACTCAGACTAGATAATAACACGAGTGAAGTTACACCAGCGATCGCTAAATCCCGTTTCGATCTAAAGAAACATACCACAACACCACCCAGTAAAGACCAACTACCAATCCAAAGAACATCACCCCAAATAGGAAAAACTGATAATAAAGGTCGTCCATCCATAACGGCACTGAGAATTTGACTCACCATCTGTGCATGAATAATCACCCCTGGTATCTCTCGTTCTAAATCCTGTTTAGTACTATAGGGAGTAGCCAGATAGTCATGGGTGCTTTGGGCAGTTGTACCAATTAAAATAATTTTGCCTTTAATGTCATTGGCGTTTAGTTTACCCTCTAATAAATCTTGCAGTGATACAGTCGGTGCAATGTTAGCTGGAGAAGGGGTAATCTTATCTAAAGAACGAGCATAACCAACAGAACGATAGTTAAGTAATATTTGATAACCAGCGTCATCTAGGCGATGATACCCTCCTGTATGTTGCTTTAAACGTTTGAAAACAACTTTGCCTACTTGTAAATCTCCTTGTTGATTGTATTGAGACGAAATTCCCTGTTGCTTTAGATAATGAAATGCTAGTTGTGCGTTTAGAGCGTAGGGTGTTTTACAAGGAGATACAGGACTAGGTTTAATTGCCAACAAATGACGACGCAAAACTCCATCTCTGTCTTTAATCACATCACTAAAACCTAAACGTCGAGGGGGAACTTCAGGAGGAGGTGAGACTCCAGGATAGTTAGCTGCTAAATCGCTAGATCTACAAATGGCAAAAAGATTATTGTTGGTTTTTAGTTGGTTGGCTAATTGCCCACTATTTACAGGATAATCACGATAGATATCTAGACCAATAGCACTGGGTTGATATGGCTCTAGTTTTTCTAAAATCCTCTCCAGTCCCAGATTTGAAAGTGAGCCTTGTCTGGATTTTTGTTCGGGAAGTTGAAAATCTTCTTCGGTAACTGTGACGAGCAACAAACGTGTATCTTGTGGTTCATTTGGACGTAGTTGCATAAAGCGATCAAAAGCCATTAACTCCCATGTCTGCAACCAGCCTAAATGACGGACTCCTAGAATAACAGATGTGATTAATAAGCTAGCTGTTAATAATCTTGGTAAGTTTTTGGTGAAAGATTCTAATAAAGGCTTCTTATCTAGAAGAGGATTGACGAGAGGATTATCATTACTGGTATCTGAACCCAGTAATTCCTGCCAAGAGGTTGCACCTTCAATCGAACTTGTACAAATTACTGGTAGCCAACTGGCATAACGGTATTGATATTCTAAACTTTGTAATCTTTCCCTGGCTTGTCTCACAGATGTATATAGAGATTGTCCCTGAGAATAGGCTCTTAGAAAATATTTTAAGAAGGTTTGAGCTACTAGATCGGGTACAGCCTCGCGCATCACAATAACTTGTGGAATTTGTAGATCACATAATTGCTGCGCCAAACCCAAACCATCACAGGAGTTAAAAATAGCTAGCTTTAATCCATTAGCGATCGCTTTTTTGAGAGCATATCGTAATTGCTCAATAGTTAAACTATCAGTTTTGTTGAGGTAAATTTGACCCTTTTCGAGACTAGAACTATGTCCTGCAAAAAAAAGTAAATCCCAATTCTGTTCCCACAGGCGATCGCTTAATTCTTCTGGTTTAGGTTCTACTAAAAATTTAATCTGGGCGCGATCTGATAGTTGTTCTAAAAAAATTCGGTCTTGCTCAATATCGATACCTTGACTATTACCTAAAATCGCTAATATATTTACCTTGTCTTTAACCTGTTTGGGAATAAGAGATTTTCGCTGATTTTGATATTCGGAATTGCTTAAAGCTGGTTCAGCATAGGGATAATGCTCAAAAAAGTCCCACAAATTCCAAGGAAGTTGACGCAGTTGAGTATTACTAGTTTGAATGATAAATTCAATCTGATCATCTTTATTTAAGTTTCGGTGTAGTCCATCGCGAATTTTTTGCCACTCTGGTTCAGTAGAATTTAGCCAGTTATTTAAATGGATGATGATATCTGAATCTAGTTGACACCAAGAAATATTGGTAATTTGAACTCGTTTAGCTTTTATACGAGAATTTGGCACAATTATCTGACGATAGGCTAACTGCCAAGTCAAGAACTTTTCTAGAATGCTCGCCGAAGCAGGTAATCTCCCAACAATTTGAATTCCCGTCTCAGAAGTTTGACCATTTTCATAAATACGCAAGATTACAGGAAATCCTTGCTCAAAACTTCCTGCCATTATGGTAAAGATGACGCGCATTGACATTATATTTTTTAGAACATTTACATTTAAATGAAGATAAGAAATTATTTCTTAAATACTATAGATATACTTGATTGTAAATAGTTAATGTAAAGGAGTCAAAGAAAAAGTTAGAACTAAGTAGTAGGTCATCAAGTTTGTTGTGAGGAATAGTCAGTATAGGAGTCAGGAGTCACTTCATTTGTCATTTATCAACAAGGTTCAATGTTTAATGTTCAATGTTCAATGAAAGGTCAGAAGGTTGTAATTGATTTAACACGCTGATTGTAGAAGTTAATCTAAAATCTACAATCAGCAATCTATAATCTTAAAACGCTATTGGTTCTGGAGTTAAGCCAGCTTCTACGCCGTTTTGTTCTACTAGCTTTATTTCTTGATGTACCTCTAGACTTTCGTTTTCAGATTCAACTGATTCTATCTTCAACCAAGATTTTGTGGTTTCAATTAATTTCTTGATTTTAGTGCTTACTTCTGAGCCATTCTTGATAATTAATGAGCCAAAATTAGCCTCAGTTGGTTCTAAAAATGAATCTGTCACCACCGCAAAACTAGATTGTCCATTAATACTAGAAGTTGCTTTGGTTCTAGTAAAGATTGGCTGGTAAACTGCATGAGCATAAAATATATCGTTCTTATCAATTGCTCTATCAGCCGTTAAATTTCTATAGGTTTGAAGAAACTTTTTACAGAAGGAATTGGGATTATTATAGTAAGAATAGTTTTTAAGAAAAGTTAAACCTGCATATCCTGAGCATTTTAATCTGAAAGGTAGTTCGGATATCGGTTGATTATTACTATCTAAAAACCAGACGACAACATAAGAAAAGGCTTTATATCCGCCTTCAGCAAACTTAGTTTTACTATAAGCTATCGTTTCTGAATTTTTGCTCATTAAAGGTTTAGAGCGATTCAATATTAGTAACCTTGGTTGTTGCGTTACGAGTAAAATTTCGTTTGTACCGTCGCTAAATTCATGTTCTATTGGTTGCCAGCTATCTATTATTTTGAACTTGGCTAATTTTGCATTAGCTGGGGTAATTGCTATCCCAAACTTTTGACTACTGGCATTTAAAAACTGGCAGTAAGGAACGGTGGTTAATTCACCTAAAAATTCATCGCTATTAAAGCCAAAATCTTGATAGTTATTCATGGTTATTAATCAAGTATTAATTATTAGTAATAGTATTATCATACTATTTATTATCTAAAATATTGACTAAAAAATCAATATTAAATTATCCAATTAGGAAAAACGTCATTTGATTCCAATGTAGCTAAGAGAATCAAATCAACTTGGTAATGGAAAGCGGAATCTGAGTTGATTGCGATCGCTGCACGTTTGCCAGAAGTATAGCCGTATAAAATTAGATCTGAAAGACGGGATTTAAAGCATTTCAGACAGGCATCTGAGAAGAATTGAAAATGAAGAGTATCAGCCCGCGCTCGAAACCTTAATTCAAAAAACTATCTATAGGAGTCTTAAATCATTCATGAAAAAACAAATGACAAATGACCCTAACTAATATGGATAATTGACAACTAGTTAATTTGGTTTAAATTTCTCCTTTTAAGAGGAAAAACTCTGTTGTTTTAATCCTCTTGATTGATTAAAAGGTAATTATCAATTATCCATTATTAATTATCAATTATTGAACTTGTATGTAATACTAACTTTCTCTTTGATCTTTATTAGTTTGGATAAAGAGAATCAGTAAAAAGACAGTAGGAACTAAAACAAACAGAATAGTAGCTACAAATCCTAGATCATTAACTTCCATATAAAAGCAGCCCCTAAGTAAACGATTATTAAAACAACATTCTTATCTAGAATATCATTAACAGCTACACGGATGGTAGTTATTTCGTACTCGGCTTGGGTTTGGTAATAATTTTCACTGAACCGTTAACTAGGGTTTGACAGGCTAAACGGTAATTTTCTGGCTTTTTCTTTAATTTACGTTTTTCAAAATCTGTTTTGGGAGAGAGATTTTCCATCCCAGACTCTACTTCGACGATACAAGTAGCACACTGTCCATAACCGCCACAATTTCTTAATTTACCGCCCAGAGTATAGATATCCACTCGATTTTGGAGAGCTTTCTCTCGTAAATTAGATCCCATTGCTGCGATTACTTCTTTATCTTCCTTCACAAAGCTAATAGTCGTCATAGAAATTCTCTTGTGTTAAATCCCGTTTACTATAATCTTAAGAAATCATAAGCGATCATACATCTATTTTAATATTTATCGCTTTTAAAAATATCTTGAGATTTAGCTCAGTGGTTAATAATGCCAAAAACTGATTTGTTGTGGAGTTATGGAGGTGTCAACTGCTATGGTTGCTAAATAATTGTTCGCTGGAATGCAGGAATACATTGACCAACTTGCTGCTGTGGTTTTATTGCCTTGAATGGCTAGTAATTTAGGGCATTCAGTTTGAGCTAACGATATTTCAACATCAGCTATAGAGCCAGCTAAACCTGTACCCGTCGCTTTTAAATAAGCTTCTTTGGCTGTCCAAAATTTAAAAAATACTTGATGTTGTTCATCTTCTGGACAACTAGCAATTAATTTAAATTCTTTCGGCGAAAAAAAACGTTCAGCGATCTTGACCGCATCTGACATTTCGCGCAAATATTCAATATCAACTCCGATCGCCTGAGCATAAATAAATCCATACAAAGCGTATTCGTGAGAATGAGAAACATTAAACTGTAGAGAACTACTAGGCATTGATGCTGACAATCGAGGTTTACCGCGATCGCTATACTCAAATTCCAATTTATCAGGGCTTATTTGCAGGTAATTACCCAATAATTGTCTTAAAATGCTTCTAGCAGCAATAAATCTGTTTCTATCTTTAGCAAAACGAAATCTATTGGCTCTCGCTATCTCATCGCTGGATAAAATAGCAGCTAACTCTTCGATTGTAGCCGTTGGTAAATCTAAATTGGCACGCCATACATGAACTTGATTGTCTGTTAGTGTCGGCTGATTTGAAGGATTCTGCCAAACTAGATCTTGATTATTAATATCGTTCATTGTTTAGAACTATCTTTAACAGCAGTACCAGTAACTTTAATTTTCCCTCCAAAAGGTAGGGCAGCAGCTTGATAGATAGTTCTGGCTGGTTTACGATCTGGTGCAAAGTAACTGGAAAATAGTTCATTAACTACCGATACATCCTGCAAATCAATAAAAGCAAGATCGACAAACACTATTTCCTCACGTGTGAAACCAGCAGCTTTAACCGCAGCAAAAAAATTACTAAAGGCGAGTTTTGCCTCTTCTAAAATTGTGCCTGGTAGATATTTACCTGAAGCATCTACAGAAAGCTGACCACTGACATAACAGGTATCATTAACTACAACGGCATGACTAATAGGAGCATTCCACTGGGGTAGACCTTCCCCATGAGCAATAAATTGACGTGAATTCATAAGTCTGAAGATTAGCCCAATATAGACAATTATCAGCATCTTAGTATCTAGCTAGTTATTTTTGTGGCTAGCTTTAGCTTTTATTCAACTCTCCAAATTCAATAATTGTTTAAGCGATTTTTGAACGCGATCGCGATCGCCTGTTGCTAACTTACCAATTTTTTTGATTACTAAAGCATCATCTAGAGTAAATAATTTCATTCTGATAATAGAGTTAGTGTGCGACTCGTTTAGTTCAAAAGTACTAATAAGTACGTAGAACTAGCGTGGTTTTAGTAGGATAATGTTAACAAAGTTAAGGAATTAACAAAATTAACCATCCAATATGAACCATGACAACTGGATAATCTG
>JBOFLX010000030.1:0-123666 GCA_051658085.1 Waterburya sp. | reverse complement strand
GGCAATAACTTTTCATACTTGTTTTGAATCTTTTCGATTACCTGATACTCGGACATCTAAGACTTTTATTTAGTTACGTTCTCATCATCTAACTTTTCCAGGAATTGTTCAAGTTATTTTTACATAATGCCTAAGTGCTTTGTTTTATGATCTCATGAACTAAATGATCGCATTTCTGGTAGTTTTTTATTAGTACAAATGCTCACCTTAACAGGGGTAGCTCTAAGCTTTAAGCCACGTTTAACAGTTAGAGCAATTATCTTAACTGTTGCCACTATCCTAACTATTTAAGGTTAGACCTATAAAATCGTAGGTTAGGTTGAGGTACGAAACCCAACATTAATAAGACTTTGTTGAGTTTCATTATAAATGGTATTAGTTTCCACAATTACGCGAAACAACAGGAGTGCGTTGAGTATTACTTTGAGGATAGGCGGTTAAAATTACTTTTCCATCTTCAGTTTTGACTATTCCTCTAGCCAAATAGATTGCACCGTGTTGGGTATAAATTGGTTTAACCTGACTTGATACAGAATTTTCAGGAGCAGCTTGACTTCTTTCTAATTCACCCTCATCAGACACACTACCATCTTCGCCGACGATTTTGCCTCCAATACTAAATACATCTGCACCAAGAGGTGACTTAGGTTCTGGTGGAATACCCCCTTTACCTCGAACAACTAAAGTATTTGAGCTTTCACTTCCTTGACTAGCAGCACAAGTATTGTCTGTTGTTTGTTCTGTTTCAATCACGTTAGTCTGTAATTTGGTTGCGCCTCTAATTGCTGCTGCTTCAGGAGTTGTAATCGTAACATTTCCATCTAAATTAGATTCGGAACTAGCATTAATATCATTAGTTAGATTGCTTAAAATAGGACGTTCTGCAATTCCAAATAAAGAGTCAGCAGTAATATTTATATTTCCCCCCTGCCCTTGTTCGGCACTAGCTAAAATATCGTTGTTTCCTGGAAAGGCAACTATAAACTTAGTATTGATTCCAATATTGCCACCATTAGCATTACCAGTAGCTTGTGCAGAGACTAGACTATTATCTTCTAAAGTTAAATCATCCGCAATTTCTAGGGTAATATTGCCCCCATCTCCAGCAGCAGTACTGGCTATAATCTCCCCATCTGTTAAATCAATTGAGTTAGCAGTAATATCTATATTCCCTGCTGCTCCTTCTCCTTCAGCACTGGCATTAATTTCTCCGCCATCGCGAACACTTAAATTATCCGTAGTCAGGGTTATATCGCCAGCATCGCCTGTACTTTCCGCCAAAGTAAAAATACTACTAGGAACTGGTTCACCGTTAATCTCTCCAATACCGCTAACCTCAATAGATTCACTAGCATCAATCTTCAGTGTTCCCCCTGCACCCCTTTCCGTATCGACAGGATCAGCACCTAACAAAGAACCAGCACCAATTTCCCCTCCATCACGAAGGATTAAGCGATTTACATTTAAATTAGCACTGCCTCCTTGTCCTAGACTTCGATTATCGGCAGAAATAAATGCTCCTTTTTCAATAGTCAACTCTTTACTAGTAAGGTTTAATGTTCCTCCAGTACCAGTAGTAGGAATTATTGTTTCGGATTGTTCGTCGGTCAAAGATTGCTCGGCACTGATAAAAATACCGCTTCTACCTATTCCTCCTAGTTTTGTTAGAGGAGAAGCACCACTAAGTAAGATAGATTCAGAATCAATTGTTAGAGTTCCTCCATTTCCAGAATTTTGCGCTGTTGTTCCTATTTGCCCCCCGTCTTTTACTTCCAGCCTGGGAGTATTAATCGTTATATCTCCACCATTGCCTGTAGCGGTAGGTGCTGCCCCAACATTAGCAAACAAAGAGCTAGTAATAATAGCATCAGGAGCTAAGTCAATAGAGCCAGCTAATTCAATAGATTTAGTAGCATTAACTGATAAGTTTCCCCCATCGCCAGCACCAAAAGTATCAGCGTTAACTTGCGAACCTTCATTAATGGTTAATGTTTCAGTATCGATAGTTATATTTCCACCGTTTCCGCTACCTTCCTGATAAACTTGAGCAAAAATACCTGCAGGAATAGGACTGTCTTCAGTAATAAAAAAAGGTTTTGCTAACGTTATCTCAGAAGCTTTAATAACTATATCTGCACCTTGACCACTACCCAAATTACTAAGAGCATTTATTTGCGCTCCATCGGTAATGGTTAATTTTGGTGTATTTATGGTTAATTGACTGCCTTCTCCTGTGGCATCATCAGAAATATTATTAGATATATCTGTATACAACTCACCTAGACTTACTTCTGCGCTATTTCCATCTAAAGTTAATGATTCTGAAGCGATAACATCTAGATTGCCAGCTTGTCCAGCTTCAGTATTGATAGTAATTTGACTACCTTCAACCAGACTTATATTGCTCCCTTGAACTTGGATACCACCAGTATTTTCGCCACGGCTTTCTATAAAAGCAGCACCAGATAAATTAATTTCTTGGAAATTATTTACTTCCTCGTAACCAAGATCGAACCCTTTCTCGACTGGAGTTATACTTACAGTGCTATTTTCACCAACACTGCCTAACTCAATACGCCCACCAAGAGTAGATAAAAAACCACCTTCTATAGATATATCTCCGCCAAGTAAAGCGAGGGTTTCATTTTCTGGTACTCTCAGTCCTATATAATCATCATCATCAAAATTATCTGGAGTACCCCCATCATCAGTAACTATCGAGCGATTGGTAATCGGTTGGGGATTGTCTCGGAAGTTTAGACCAATTGGAGCATTAATAGTGATATTTGAACTATTTTCAGGATCAGTAGCACTAAATTCTCCTTCAGGAAAGAGAACACTATCAGCAGTACTACCAAAAAAAGAACCGCCAATATTCAAACTAGCATTTTCGCCAAAAATAATCCCCGCAGGATTAATCAAAAACAAATTGGCAGTACCATTAGCACTAATTATGCCTTGAATATCAGAAACATTTCCCCCTGTAACGCGATTAATAATATTGGCTACATCGGTAGCGTTATTAAAATTAGCTTCAACACCATTAGGAACAGAGAAATCACTGAAACTGTGAAAAAGATTATCTCCTGCTCTAGTTCCCTGATTAATTTCGATTGTATCACCTTGGCGAGTGACTGCTGAATTAGTTGGTAAAGTATTATCTGGGGTAATTTGGGCGTAAGCTGGAAGAGATGCTAAGAAACTGAATAAAGCACTGCTTTTGATTAACCAGAGAGTAAATGATTTTGGCATGATTCCAACGGTGATGAGAGAAGTGGAAGTAAGCTGTATGATAGGAGCTAAAGAATGTATGTATGGCAAGGTGGGCATTGCCCACCCTACATTTGGAGGCTATTTTAGATGCTATATATCGACAGGATCAAAGGTAAGAAAATCTATCCTGGCAAACTCACCAGCTTTACCATCAGCATCATCAGTGAGGTCACTATTACTAAAAGTACCAGTGATAGTTATTCGGTCTGACGCTTCAAGACCGAATGTTCCGAAATCAACAATAGGATTATTATTATCAACTAATCCTTTAATAACATAAGAACCACGATTATCTTCTGTAGGAATAGCATCGTCAGTATCGTCATTGAGATTAATAGTCCCAAGCTCGCGGTTAAAGGTACGAGTAATAGGGTCTGTTTGCGTTACGCCTGTTATAGGATCTACTACTCGTCTTTCTCTAGTTTGCTCAACTTCAACTTTTATCGTTCCTGCTCCGTCATTTTCATCAAAGGAGTTTATTCTTAGATTATAGTCACCCTCTAATCCGTAATCTCCAGCCAAAAAAGAGATTGTTCCTGAAGATTCTCCTTCACTAAGTTTCAAGCCAGAGCCATCAGCCTGAGCAAAATCTTCCTCCTCATAACCAGTGACAATATCATTATCGTTAGGATCACTAGGGTCATCTACTATATCTTCAGCTTCAATAGTAACTGGAAAACTAGGTTTAGAAGCTAGCGATTCACTACTAGATTTAATTGTGTTTGGATCATCATTTGCTCTGCCACTTATACGAAGCTCAACACTCTCATCAGAATCCAAAGCTCCATCAGTACCATTAAGATAGTCATTATCGGCAGAAAAAGCGTCAATTATAGTGTCAGATATAGATTCTAGATTATTGGTAGCAGTTGTAGTATCTATAGGCTTGCCATTAACTTGAAAACCAGGAGTATCTTTATCTTGGTCTGGAATAACTATAGTGACTTCGCTAATTCCTAAATTTGTTAGTTCAGAATTATTGAAAGTATATTCTATTCTGTTGGTAGTTGGAATATATTTTGCTACTAAATCAAGATTTAAAGGCTCTTCTAAGGTGATTGGGTCTCCTGATGGTGCAAATTTATCAGTAATATTGATTACTTGAAAATCAAAGATATCGCTGCCTCTGTCATCAAAGCTACCTTGAAAGTTCTCAACTGCTCCTGCAAAAGTATAGCTGGTTATGCCATTAGTGGTTTGAGTCGTAGGTGTTATGTTGTTATCCTCATCTGAAGACAGTAAGTCGAAATCTAACCCTACTCCAAGAACATCGCCTCGACCGAATGAATATTGCCCCATTAATCTATACCTCTCATATATAAAATAAACTTTGTTTTCAGCGAGATATATCGCGCTTAAACACAAACATTACAACTCGATATACAAAAGGATACCAAAAACCACTTAAAATAATCAATACAAAAAGTATTATTAAAGTCGTAAACGCTGGGTATAGTCGTATTAAGTTAAGTATTAACTAATGTTACGCAGCATAATGAAAAATTAGTAGTTATAATAGACGACACAAAGCACACACATATAGCCGTACAAAATTAGTTTAGGACAATTAGGGTGATTAGCTCGTAGGTAGTAGGTAGTAGGTAGTAGGTAGTAGGTAGTAGGTAGTAGGTAGTAGGTAGTAGGTAGTAGGTAGTAGGTAGTAGGTAGTAGGTAGTAGGTAGTAGATATCAGTAAAAAAAAACGTCCTAACTTTATCTGGTATTGCTATAAATCCTTTCCCCTTTTCCCCTTAGCCTTTTCCCAATCTTGACAGATCGATGAGTGCGTAACATCAGGTATTAAATTAGTCCATAAATTCGGAAGCGACGATCATTGAACCTATTCCTTCATCGGTCAAAATTTCTAGTAACAGCGAGTGAGGTAGACGACCATCGAGAATATGGGCTGCACGGACTCCTTGGGCAAGCGATCGCCAGTACTCAAGTATGATCAAAATCTGAAGTATCTAAACTTTGAGTCTGACTTTCATTCTCCTCTAGTTCTGCAAGTCCATCAAGAATTACTGGAGAGCGATCGCTAAATTCAGCAACAATCAGTAATTATTAAGTTAGTCCATAAATTCCGAAGCGACGATCATTGAACCTATTCCTTCATCGGTCAAAATTTCTAATAACAGAGAGTGAGGTAGACGACCATCGAGAATATGGGCTGCTCGGACTCCTTGGGCAAGCGATCTCCAGTACTCAAGTATGATCAAAATCTGAAGTATCTAAACTTTGAGTCTGACTTTCATTCTCCTCTAGTTCTGCAAGTCCATCAAGAATTACTGGAGAGCGATCGGGAAATTCGGCAACAAGTTTTAGACTTCCTCCCATTGCCTTGATGTAATTATTTAAAGTAGAAAGATGTAAATCTGTACGTTTTTCGAGCCTAGATACACTATCCTGACCTATTCCTAAGATTTTCGCCATACGTTCTTGAGTAAGTTGACGTGCTTTCCTAATGTCTTGAAGCGTCATATGTTCCTCTATTAATTCTTTTGCTCTTTGTTCAATTCGTTCACGGCGTAAAGGCGAAAAATTTCGCATTATTTCGTCAAGTTCTTTGGGCATGATCTGTAGATTATTCTCCTTTTTCTTTTAGTTGGCGCAGATGGGCATTAAATCTTTGATCGGCTTTGGTAATCAATTGTTTATAGAAACGCCTTTGACTACCTCCTGTTTTATTTCCAGCCACAAGTAAGATGGCTTGTCGTAAGGGATCGAAAGCATATGCAACTCTCCAGACTCCATTATTTACTTTAAAGCGAAGTTCCTTCATATTAGAGTGTCGAGAACCTTTGAGTGTATCTGCATGAGGTCGCCGAAGTTGGTATCCAGCACTTTGTAATAGTTTGACATAGGCTAACAACTCATCTTGGACTTCAGATGGAAACTTCTCAAATTCCTCTGCAAATTCATCATGAAATAAAACTTTCCAGGTCATACTATGTATTATAATCCATATGATTTACGATACATAATTTTTCTTGGATTAGTTGGTAACAAGAATTACGGGAGAGCGATCGCTAAATTCAGCAACAATCAGTAATCATTAAGTTAGTCCATAAATTCCGAAGCAACGATCATTGAACCTATGCCTTCATCGGTCAAAATTTCTAGTAACAAAGAGTGAGGTAGACGACCATCGAGAATATGGGCTGCACGGACTCCTTGAGCAAGCGATCGCACACAACAAGTAACCTTGGGAATCATTCCCCCAGAGACAATTCCTGACTCAATTAAATTTCTGGCTTTTTGGATATCTAGCTTTTTAATTAAGCTGGCAGGATTGTGGTAATCATACAGAATGCCTGGAGTATCAGTTAACAGAATTAGCTTTTCTGCCTGTAATGCTGCTGCAATTTCTCCTGCTACAGTATCTGCGTTGATGTTATAAGCCTGTCCATTTTCATCGGCAGCAACACTAGAAATCACAGGTACGTAACCGCTATTAACTAAGGATTCAATCAATCCTGTATTTACATTAGTAACTTCACCAACAAAACCTACTCCTTCCTTGTCCACAGGACGAGCTTGTATTAGATTACCATCTTTACCACATAAACCGACTGCTAAAGCTCCTGCACGGTTAATTAAAGATACTAAATCTTTGTTGACTCTTCCTGCTAAGACCATTTCTACGACATCCATCGTTGCTGCATCAGTAACGCGCAAACCATCACGAAATAATGGTTCGATATTCAATTTTTGTAGCCAGCTATTTATTTCAGGCCCACCACCATGAACGACTACAGGACGCACTCCTACACAGGCAAGAAAGACTATATCTCTAATTACTTTGGTTTTGAGAATATTTTCTTTCATCGCTGCACCACCATACTTAATGACGATAGTGCGATTAGTAAATCTCTGGATATAAGGTAGAGCTTCACTCAGAATCCGAACACGGGTAGCTGCTGCTTCTTGGAAATATTCGCTGTCGTTAATCATAAGTAACTAATATAAAGTCAAAAGTCAAAACATTTTATCGGGCTTCGCCTTTGAAGGCAGATAGCGTAGTTGATCCTTCTGCCTTCTGCCCTCTGCCTTCTGCCTTCGTTCAAGGTTGTTAAACCTGAGATTTCAAGACAGTGGGAATCATTTGGATAATTTGGGCTGATACTTTTTCTGGAGATTTTTCTTGAGTAATGGTAATCTGAATGTCAGCTTGAGCATATAAAGGACGACGAGTTGTTAGTAATGATTCTAGTTTGTCAGCCAATGGTCTAGTTTCATCTTGGACTAATCTTTTTTTTAATATTGCTAAGTCTACGTCTAACCAGACAATCAAACCGTGTCTTAGATAACTCCAATTAATTTGTTGTTGAATAATTCCTCCTCCAGTAGCTATTACTGAACGAGTATAAACAGATAATTCTGCTAAAACTTTGGTTTCTAATTCCCGAAACTGACTTTCTCCTGACTGTTGAAAAATTTGGGTAATAGGTTGTTTGGCGATCGCTTCTATGGTTTGATCTGTATCGACAAAACGGTAGTTTAGATCTTGGGCTAAATACTTACCAATAGTTGTTTTTCCCGATCCCATCATACCGATTAGATAAATATTTATACCTTTTAATAGATTGTTCATTTTAATTTTTCTAGTAAGGGTTGACTAGCAATTTTACTTACGTAGCTGCTTATTTTTTTTACTCTAAGAGTTATCAATAATTTAAGGGTTTTTACGATCTTTTGTGTACTAATTTTTCTTTTTCGCAAAACTATCGGCAGAATAGTTAGTGAAATTACGAATTAAATATTAATATATAATTACAGAGTCTAGTAATATTTACATATCTTAATATAAATATTTACAGTGCTTTTTAGATATTAAGTAGCTAGAGACAATGTAGTTTAAAACCAAACAAAGTAGAGGAAACAGAAGGAAAAATGCGATTATTATTTTATATTTAATTACAGCTAAGTATTTATTGCTAGGTGTTTGATAGCCAAGTAATTGTAAAAAATTAATTTTCCAGCCTAACTTTAAGCTGATTTTAGTATTTACAATTAAAATAATTAATAACTTTATCAATTCATTATTTTGACTAATTAGGGATTTACTTGAACGTGATCTAGATTACAGAATAAACACTCACCCTTAATTAGAATTTAATGATTAAAAAATAAATATATTTAAAAATACGGTTATATAAGCTTCCAAAGGCAAAATAACTTATAGCAAAAATCAATAACTTTACTGGTATTGCGTTTGAGTGGTTTTTAAAATTTTATAATCAAGAGGAGTGAAATTTAAATTATGCAATTAATTCGTGAAATAGTAGAACAAGCTTTAAATACAGGGTATTTAACTTTAGAAGCAGAAGAAAAACTCCGAATGATGCTGAAAAATAAATACGAATTAGAAGATTTGGAAGCATTTATTGATTTACAACAAGCAGCTATGGTTGGTGTAGTTAAACAAGAATCAAGAGAGTTATTAGCGACTACGAGAAAATTCTCTTAAATCCAATCTTCATCATCTTCCTGAGCATTAATCTTAGATTCTCTTAGCGATTCATTGGATGTTTTCGGGGTACTATCTTTAACATCTGACGGAGGTTCTTTATCTAGATTTGGCGATGAGGCAAAGCTGGTCTTAGGCGATCGCTCATCAGCAGTTCGATATGTGTAGGAATAAGTAGATCCCGAACGCTCAATATTTTGTGGTTCTTGTGGTTTTTCGTAGCTAGTAGATTTATCAAACTTGTCCACAACGGGAGAATTTTGAATCGGAGTTGAGTTGGTTGAGTATTGGCTTTGATCTCTATCTTCGTCAATCCAATTTTGCCTATTTGGATAAACATCATTGTCAGTATATCTTGAGCTACTTGCAGGAGTAGATTTTTGTTTAGCTGAACTAGTACCATAGCCATAACGACTAAATACTTGTCCTAACAGGCTAGTAAGTATTCCTGCCAAGGTAAATAGCCCAATCCAAACAGCCAGGGGAAATTGACGAGTTTGATACAGACAAGTTTGAGAAGCATTAATATCAGGACAGAGTAGCTTGAGAGTAATCGGTTCTTGATTTTGGACAAAGACAATAATTAAAGCAGCGATGATCAGCAGCAAAAAGAACAACTTTAGACGATTCATAAATTTTTCTCAGTATAAACATCAATGAAGTTGGAGAATTGATTGACAAAACAATTTATGTTGTCATTTTACTGTGTCGTTCTGTCAAACTGTTTTATACTCAGATTAATCAAACTTAAGGATGATCATTAAAATATTATGAATAGACATGAGCCACTAAAGCTTCGTAATCTCTTTGATTAATTAAAGATGCTGCTTTAGCTAACAAATTAGCCGATTCTTCTGGGCATTTACCTATTTTGGTTAAACAAGCAGCTAGAAAAACTAAAGCACACCAATTTTGAGGATTTGAAGCGATCGCCCTACGAAACATTAGTTCGGCTTTTGAATAAAGTCCTATACGAAACAGTGGTGCTGCATTGTTGTGCCAAAGAGTTGAAATTTTTGTAGGATTTGTTAGTTTTGATCTTTCTATTAACTCTATTTGCTTTCTAGCTTTCTCTGCTATTTGTCGTGCCTGATTCACATCACCTTTAGACTCCAATAAATTTAACTCTAAGGCTGTTATCTCAATTTCAACCCAAGTTTTTTGTTTCCAGTTAATATCCTCCAATATCAAGTTTTTGAGTTGAATAATTGATTTTTCTGCTAATTCATAGCGAGTCGCGTCGCTAAAGATTCGTGCTGCTGTTCTGAAGTAATAAAAGCGAGATAATCTATTTTCTGGACTAGGTTGAGTATTATCGATCAATTGATTTAAAATATCTTTCCAATCATCAATACGATCTAACTGAAGCCAGCACAAAGCTTGAGTTCCATCATTCATTACTTCTAAAATAAGCTCAGAGTCGAGGTTAGAAGAAATTGCCCATTTTAGATAAGCCTCTTGTTGACTAACAGCATCATTATAGCGACGTAATAGAGCAAGATTGTCTACTAAATTCCACCATCCCCAAACTCTTTCCTCGACTTTTAAATCCGATTTCAAATAATTGCTAAGTATGTCCACAATTACTTCTCTATTGCCTTCTCTACTCAAATTTTCTACTTGAAGGCGAATTGTTTCAAAATTGTAACTCATATATATCAATACCTACTTTAATGAATTAGTTGTGTCATCTTAAGTATTTTCTGTTTTTTCCAATCTTCTACTAGCAAGAGACATAGCATAACAACAGATAAAATAAATTACCGCTACAAACAAATACACCTCTCCATAGCGTCCCAGATACTTAGGATTAGAAATAATAGATTGCGACATTCCTAATAGATCAGTTAAACCGACGATCGCCAGTAAAGATGTATCTTTAAATAAAGCAATAAACTGTCCAACCATGCTAGGAATAACGGTTTTGAGTGCTTGGGGGAGAATTATAAATCCCAGAGTGTAAACAGGATTTAAACCCAAGGCTTTGGCTGCTTCGGTTTGTCCACGCGGAATTGCTTGTAAACCACCGCGCACATTTTCCGCCAAATAGGCAGAACTATAAATAGTAAAACCTGCGATCGCTCTTATCACTCTATCTGGTCGTACATCAGCAGGTAAAACCAAGGGCAACATTACCTGTGCCATAAACAAGATGGTAATTAAGGGAAAACCTCGAATTATTTCAATATAAGCAATCGATAGCCAACGAATTACAGGTAGATCACTCTGTCTTCCCAATGCCAGTAATACCCCAAAGGGAAAACAAAGAACAATACTGGCGATCGCAACTGGGATAGTCAGCATTAAACCACTAATACGGTCTAAGGTGACATTCATACCAGTTAGTAATAGCCAAATATTCAAACCAAAGGTCAACAACCAAATCAAGGGCAACCAGCTAGCAAAATTAGGAAATTTCTTACCGATTTGCTTACCAATTAAAGCAGTTACGATTAAGAACAATAACATCCCCATTAAAATTAAACTCGATTGCAACCCCCCTGGAATGGCAACGGCAATACAAGTGGCAGCAACGATGCCCAAAATAACTAAAATACGTCGATTAAACAAAACCGCAGCAGCATGGGCAAATATACCCCACGAAATACCACCTAAACCGACAATTATTCCTAATGTTACCCAAGCACGCCACAAAGCTTGGACAGGATAGCGTCCGACAAAAAACAAGCGAAAATTAGCTATTAATACTTGCCATTGTGCTTGAGTCAATGCCCAGCTAATTAAATTACTAGCAACCCAATAAACTAGCCAGAGACTTAGGAGGGTTAAAATATAGTTATACCAAGTACTAAAAAGATTTTTCTTTAACCACTGCCCTGGAGTAATCTGATTTACAGGAGGTCGATTTCTTGGTTCAATATTCGCTACAGTCATTTCATTTATCATTTATCATTGATCATTTATCAACGATATTCAATGTTTAATGCTCAATGGTCAATGAGTAGTCATCAATATGCGATCGCTCTTCATACTAGTACACCACAGTTGGGTATAGCTATTAATAATTATGCAGGAGATAATCGCTTTCAAGTTTGGGATTTGGGTCGAGATTTGGCATCTCATTTGCATCAATATTTACAAGATCTGCTTTTCCCTCAAACCTGGCAGGATATTCAGTTTATAGCGGTGGCTAAAGGGCCAGGAGGCTTTACAGGTACTAGGGTGGGAGTTGTCACAGCCCGTACTATTGCCCAACAATTAGATATTCCTCTGTTTGGTATTTCTAACCTGGCAGCAGTGGCAGCAGCCCAAAACTATCAAGGTAACGAGTTATTAGCAGTACAAATGGATGCTAGACGAGAACAATTATTTGTTGCTATTTATCGACTAGATAATCTGGGTAATCTCCAGACATATTTAGAAGATACTTTAATGACTTCTGAAGTTTGGCAGAATGCCTTAGCTAAATTAGATACTCCATATAAATTGATTACAGCAGAAGGTAATGTTGCTACTACTGTTACTAATGTACTGGATTTAGCTTATACTGCTTGGCAACAGGGTAAATCACCGCACTGGTCGGAAGTTGTCCCCTTTTACGGTCAACATCCAGTTAATTAGGGATTAGGTAGTAGGTAGTAGTTAGTAGGTAGTAAGTAGCAAGTCGAGATCTGCCCATCAATCATTATTCGTTATTTGTTACTCTTTACTAATAACTAATCACCAGTCACCAATCACCAGTCACTAATTATCAGTAATTACTAATTAGTTTTCATTATTGATTGATAATGACTAGAATAATCATAAGTTTTCCATATAATTATATAGCTAAACGTATTATTTAATGACTTCAATTCTCATAACACAGCCTCAACTCAACGCCCCAACCATACATCACCTTGATAATGGCTTGACTATCATTGCCGAGCAAATGCCCGTCGAAGCAGTAAACCTCAATGTTTGGATTAATGTCGGTTCAGCAAAAGAAAGTGATGAGATTAATGGGATGGCACATTTTTTAGAACACATGGTATTTAAAGGGACACCCAACCTAAAAATTGGCGAGTTTGAGCAGTTAATTGAGGAACGAGGGGCAGTAACGAATGCTGCTACTAGTCAAGACTATACTCATTATTATATAACCACTGCTCCCAAGGATTTTGCCGAATTAGCACCTCTACAATTAGATGTGGTTTTAAATCCGACTTTAGATAATGAAGCTTTTGAACGGGAAAAACTAGTAGTTTTAGAAGAAATTCGTCGCTCTGAAGATAATCCTCGCCGTCGTACCTATTATCGTTCAATGGAAGCTTGTTTTGAGACTTTACCCTATCGCCGTCCTGTACTAGGGCCTGGATCAGTAATTGAGAATTTGCGATCGCAACAGATGCGCGATTTTCATGCTGCCTGGTATCAACCTCAGTCAATGACCGCAACCGTAGTTGGTAATTTACCCACAGAAGAGTTAATTGAGATTGTTACCCAAGGATTTGACCAGCATTATCAGGTTAAGGAAGGATTTGCTAAAAATAATACTCCTTCAGTAAGTCCAGAACTACCTTTTACTAACATAGTTCGTCACGAGTATACCGACGAGACGTTACAGCAAGCACGCTTAGTAATGGTCTGGCGAGTGCCTGGTATGGAAGATTTAGACGAAACCTATGCTTTAGATATTTTGGCGGTTATTTTGGGACAGGGGAAAGTATCCCGTCTATTTAGAGAATTAAGAGAAGAAAAAGGGTTAGTAACTCAAATTGGGGTAAGTAACATGACCCAAACCCATCAAGGAGTATTTTATATTTCTGCCAGTTTACCGACTGAAAATATTCCTGAAGTAGAACAGGCGATCACGCAACAAATCAAGACTCTTCAAACCGAACCTATTGCCACCAAAGACATTGAACGGATTCGTACTCAGGTGGCTAATCGATTTATCTTTGCCAATGAAAGACCAAGCGATCGCGCTAATCTTTATGGGTATTATTATTCTCAGTTACAAGATTTAGCCCCAGCCCTCAATTATACTCAGCATATTCAAGCTATCTCTGCCTCAGACTTACAAACAGCAGCCCAAAAATATCTAAATCCAGAGGCTTATGGAGTGGTAGTGATGAAACCTACATCATAAGGATAAAGGTTCAATTTGCTTTTCAATCGCATCACACGCTACCTTAACCCCATTTTCTGCTTGAATTATACCAGCGATCGCTGCTGCTTTAGCTGCATAGCTAGGATTTTCTAACAATTCTCGCAACTGTTTAGCTACTCTCTTTGCTGAATATTGCTTACGGGGGATAGTAAGGGAAGTTCCTAATCGTTCCACTCTGGCTGCATTATCTGGCTGGTCATTGCCATAAGGTGTTACTAGTGTTGGGCGACCTGATCTTAATGCATGGGCGGTTGTGCCAATTCCACCTTGATGTACGATTGCACAAGCAGACGGAAAAATTTGCGAGTATGGCACATAGCTCACAGCAATGATATCTTCTGAAAGGTTGGGAGGAGGAGAATTTTTACCGATCAGCAACACAGCGCGACGATTTAAAAGTTTTGCAGCTTGAATACTTTCTTCATAAAATTGACCAGGAGTCATGACTGCTGCTGATCCTAAAGTGAAAACTAGCGGTAATTCCCCAGCATCTAAAAACTGTTTAAGTTCTGGTGTAAGTTTTGTTTCATCATCACTACCATCGTAGAATGTAAACCCTGTGATCACTGTATTTGCTGCCCAATCTAGTTGAGGCTGGGCAAAAGTTGATGAGAACATTGCCAGTACAAGATAAGGAGAATATTTATCATCAATGAAGGGATGACCTACGAGGGTTGGTAAACCAAGTTCACGTCGCAGTTGATAAATTGGTTCTGCCAAAGAGTTTATCAGCAGCTTCGATAATTGCCGAATACCTCGGCTGGCGATTAAACCTAGTCTCCGAAATTTAGCGAGAAATGGAAACATCGGTAGAACAAGAGGCTCATAAACAGAAAGAAATGAGAGAGGTTGCAAGACTGCAAATACCCAGGGAATACCTAATTTTTCTGCTACTAATCGAGTCGCTACGACTCCTTCCCCTGTGATGATCAGATCTGCGTCTTGGGCAATAGCCATCAAATCTGCGTAAGTTTCACGTAAATTCGCACAAACCCAATTTTTGATTACATACTCTGTACCTGTTTTCAAATCCATCATCCGCGCCATTTCCTCTGGATCATTAAGTGCGGTGTTGTCAGGACGTATTCGATGAAACCGAAATCCCAGAGCCTCAATTTTTCCTTGATATTCCTTATGAGTTGCAAAAACCACATCATGACCTCGCTTTTGCAATTCAAACGCGATCGCAATTTTGGGATGTAGATCACCAAAAGAGCCAATGGTGGTTAAGATAATACAACTCATCATTTCACCTCAAATGATTGAATAGTAAATGGTTTAATTTAAGAAACTCCAGTGGTAGTAGAAAGATCAATCAACCAGCGCACAGTTTGAGGAAAGATAATCACAATAACTAAAACAATAAATTGCAACACCATGAAGGGAAGCGCGCTTTTGTGAATTTCCAAAGTACTGACTTCTTTTGGTGCAACACTTTGTAAATAAAACAAAGAAAAGCCTACAGGGGGAGAAATAAAAGCGGTTTGTAAATTGATTGCCAGTACTACCCCAAACCAAACCATATCAATCCCTAAAGCTTGGGCAGCAGGGACAAATAAAGGCATGGCGATAAAACAAATTTCAATAAATTCTAGAAATACCCCTAAAAGGAAAATTGCGATATTGCTAACAATGATAAATCCCAGATAACCGCCAGGTAAATTAGTCAGTAAGCTGGTAATCCAAGTCTTGCCTCCTAGAGCATCAAACACTAAGCTAAACAAGGAAGAACAAAACAGAATCATTAATACTAAAGCAGTAATTACGGCTGTAGAGTGGGCAGCATCCCTAAGAAGTTGTGGGGTGAGACGCTTATTTAAGGCTGCTAAAAAACAAGCTCCTGCTGCTCCCACTGCACCTGCTTCCGTAGGCGTAGCCAAGCCAAAGAAAATACTGCCTAAAACTGCAAAAATCAAGAATAATGGCGGAATCACAGCTTTTATTACTTGTTTTAATAAAGCAGCACCTTTAGGAATGGGAGTATCTGGAGGTAAAGCTGGCACCATTTCGGGTTTGGCGATCGCCAGTCCTACTATATAAAGCATATAAGAGCCAGACAGCATTAAACCTGGTATTAACGCGCCTAAAAATAAATCTCCCACAGAAACACCAATTTGATCGCTTAAGATAACTAAGACTAAACTAGGGGGAATCAATTGCGCTAAAGTCCCAGAAGCAATAATTACTCCCGCAGCCAATTTTTTATCATAGTTATAGCGCAGCATAATCGGCAGAGATAACATTCCCATGACAATTACGGTAGCTGCTACGACTCCTGTAGTTGCTGCCAAAATAGTTCCGACTAATACCACTGCTAAAGCCAGTCCACCTCGCAATCTTCCCAGTAAGATCCCGATAGTTTCTAATAATTCCTCCGCTAACCCTGATTTTTCTAAGACTGAACCGAGAAATACAAAATAGGGAATAGCCAGCAGCGTAAAATTCGACATCGTGCCAAACCAGACATTGGGTAACAGCAATAGTCGATGAATATCGAAAGCCCCCACTGTCATCCCAATCAAGCCAAAAACGATCGCAGTACCAGCAAAAGAAAAGGCAACAGGATAGCCACTCATCAAAATGAAGAAGAAGCCGACAAACATTAAAATTGCTAGCCACTCAAAACCCATCCTCTGCTCCTATTTTCTTATTCAATATTGGTATGATCGTTTGTTTCTAAGCGAATTTGTTCGGCCACTTGTTGATAACCTAACCAGACTGCCAGATATTTAATGGCTTGAGAAATACTTTGTAACAATAACAAAATTAAACCAATAGGAATCATAGTTTTAATTGGGGCGCGAGGCAAACCATTGGCATCAGAAGAAATTTCCCAAGTTCCCCAACTGCCATCTGGTAAACGTCCCCAAGATTCTAAAACGGGATTAAATGTCACCCAAAGACCGATTATACAAAAAGGAATTAAAAATAAAACTGTGCCTAAAAAATCCACGAGCGATCGCTGTTTTTCATTCAGATTAGAATATAAAAAATCAACTCGCACATTATCGCCGTGCTTGAGAATATAGGCGAAACCTAATAGAAAAAGAATTGAAAATAAATACCATTGAAGCTCAATCAAAGCATTAGATGACAACTGCACCCCGATAAAACGCCCTAGATAACGAGCCATCACGTTATAAAAGCCCACACCCACAGTTATTAAAACTAACCAGTTAAGCAACCAGCCAAGCTTTTCTGTAAAATTATCGATGACGCTGGCAATCTTTAATAGCGATTGCATCTGGGAATTTCTCATCATTAAATTTTTAAATAAGTAACTAATTCTACCTAATAATTGCCGAGTTCAATTGTAGATCTACCATTTCCTTAGATCTGCGATCGGTTATTATTATTCAGCGATCCTAACTTTGTATATTGCTCTGTTGAGTATCAATGCCTATTCCATCAGAAATTCAGTCTCTTGTTGATCGTTTAAAGCAAATGAAACTACTTTTGTTGGCGAGCGGTTTTATTCAGCAACCCTACTTTGTATGTTGCTCGCTTGTTTGTTATTCGCAAAAAACTTATATATTCTGAAGCTGCATCTGCTGCATTCTCCATCAGTAACAAATGCCCTGCCTTTGGTAATTGGATTATTTGGCTACTAGAAATGCAGTTTTGCAGTTGATCGACTCCACGAAGATCGTAAATTCTGTCTTCTTTTCCCCAAATTACTAGTGTAGGAAGCCGAACTGGTGCTTTCTGACAAAATACGTCATCATACAAATTCACAATGTCCCAAATCTGCTGATAATGTCGGTTGCGAGTAATATAGTCTTTGACTTTCTCCGTTTTCACAGAATCAGGAATGGAGGGAGGTTCAACAAAAAGCAAGCTCATTTCTAAGTCAAATTGTTCCTTGGTAATCGGAATAAATGGATTGACCCCCTCAAAGATGGATTCTCTAACACTATTTGCCCAACCAATCACGCCCAAAGGTGAACCGATCAAGGCAAGGCTACGAACCTGTTCGGGATAACGCTGAATGTAAAGAGTTGCGATCGTTCCTCCCATTGAACTACCTGCAAGATCGAAAGAATCGATTTTCAACCGTTCCATAAACTCGTGTATTAGTATGACTTGATTTTCTAGAACATAGTCCCTCACTGTAAACCCAGTGCTGTTACCATAACCTGGTAAATCGATCGCGATCGCTCGATATCCCTCTTGAGACAACCTACACATCATTCCTTCCCACTGCTCTTTATCAGCAAATAAACCATGCAGCAAGAAAATCGTTCGCCCGATGCCCACTTGGTTGTAGAACAAAGTTCCATTACCGACAGTAACAGAATGAGTAGCAATCGTGCAGCTTGGGGCAGACGTTGCACCATTCACGAAACCATCGCCCACTAATCCGCTCAACACCAGTATGAAGACGATCAATCGAAAGATGAGCTTTTTCGTTGAAAGGGAGCAAATCATTGCAATAAAGGCTTTTTTATTATTACTTATTACCTATTACTTGACCTCAATTTTAATTGAAGTATTCAACCGAACCCGATCTAAGAGGGTGGTTGCCATAAGTAAATTTCTATTGGACAGCATTCTTGAAAGCCAAGTCGCTGATAGACATTTTTCCCCATCGCCGATGCTTGAAGGGTAGCAACTCGATAGCCTAATCTTTGAGCGTCTTCTAAAGCAGTTTGTGTCACTTGTGTACCAATTCCTTTACCTCTAGCTTCAGGTAGCGTTGCCACAAAGTAAACTCCTGCTACTCCAGCGTCTAAATACAAGGCTGAGATGGCAACTGGAGTTTTTTGCCACAAAGCAAGATAGCGAATATAGCGATCGCCCTGAAATCCCAAACTTGATTCTAACGATAATAGATCTTTAACTAATCCCACAGGAAGATCAAATCCGACCATAGCAATCTTCAACCAACTTTCTAGGCTGCTTTGATCCTCAACTCGAATTATTTCCAGATCTTGAGGACACTTTCGACTTCCCAAGTTTGACAAATCAATTGCCATACCTGGAAAATTACCTATATCTTGCAATCCTTGTGCTTCTAAATACTTACCAAGATTAGCTGGCTGGGTGCTATTACTTGTCCACCAGCAAAAAGGAACTTGTTTAGCTGCAAAATATTCAATTACCTGAGCGATCGCTCTTTCTACTTCCGATTGCAGTTGCGCGCGAAAAACTCCATTATGAAAAAGCGAACTAATACCCGTAGAAAAGTAGAGGAGACTAGAACTTTCATATACTTCTCCTAATGGTGTACGACCAAAGTTTGTAAAGTACGAGAACAAGTTCGCTTCCAAGGCTTGAACAACTTTATCAGTCTCGTTGATTTGTACAAATTCAACCATCCCTAACTGTCCTAACTGTCCTAACTGTCCTAACTGTCCTAACTGCCCTAACTGCCCTAACTGCCCTAACTGTACTTATAGCTTACTGCAAAACCTTTCCTTCCTCTAAATCTGTCACCATAACTTCATCCTCTGGAGAACGTAATTCTTCCACCATCTGCTGTATCTCTGGTGGAGGGGGAGTCGTCAAACGAGAAACCACAAAAGTCACCAACATATTCAATACCATACCCACCGTACCAATACCTTCGGGAGAAACACCAAAAAACCAAGGAGTCATGCCGTAGAATTTTACGCCAATGATATAAAAAGTAGTAAAAACTAAGCCGATAATCATCCCTGCGATCGCGCCTTCCCGATTCGTGCGTTTATCAAAGATACCGAAGATAATTGCTGGAAAAAAGCTGGCAGCAGCTAAACCAAAGGCAAAAGCCACTACTTCCGCCACAAAACCAGGAGGATTCACCCCAAAATAGCCAGCAATGACGATCGCGAGTCCTACCATAATCCTTCCCACCATTAAACGCTGAGATTCACTGGCTTGAGGATTAATAATACGGTAAAAAACATCATGGGCAATGGAACTAGAAATTACCAACAATAATCCTGATGCCGTTGATAGTGCTGCTGCTAGTCCTCCAGCAGCTACCAAAGCAATTACCCAAGGGGCAAGATTAGCGACTTCGGGAGTTGATAAAACGATAATATCTCTATCTATAGTTATTTCACTGGTTGTTTCGTCAGGAGTTAATTCAATACGTCCATCACCATTGCGATCGTCGAAAGCCAGTAACTCTGTATTTTCCCATTTTGTTACCCAGTCTAATTGTCTGACTTCTTCAATAGATTGATTATGCAAACTATCAATCAGGTTATAACGAGCAAAACTAGCAATTGCTGGGGCAGTAGTATAAAGAATGGCGATAAATAATAAAGCCCAACCTGCTGAATAACGTGCTGCTTTGGGACTAGGGACAGTATAAAAACGAACAATTACGTGGGGAAGTCCTGCTGTTCCTACCATCAAGGCAATAGTGGTAAACAAAACATCCAGTAAGGATTTATCTACAAAAGGTTTAGTGTATTCTTGAAACCCTAAATCTACTTGTAGCTGATTGAGCTTACCAATCATATCGCTACCCGTAAAAGCCAATTGGGGGATAGGTTTGCCCGTAAGAATCCAAGCGATCGCAATGGCAGGAATTAGATAAGCAATAATCAGAATTACATATTGGGCTACTTGCGTCCAGGTAATGCCCTTCATTCCACCTAGAATGGCAAAAAAGGCAACAATTACCATCCCTAAAATAACCCCTGTATTAATGTCTACCTGCAAAAAACGACTAAAAACAATCCCGACTCCACGCATTTGTCCTGCCACATAAGTCAGGGAAATAAAAATAGCAGCCACCACAGCCACCAAACGAGCCGTATTAGAATAATAGCGATCGCCTACGAAGTCAGGTACAGTATATTTCCCAAATTTGCGTAAATAAGGAGCTAAAAGTAGGGCTAATAAAACAAAACCTCCTGTCCAGCCCATTAAATAAATCGAGCCATCATAACCTAAAAACGAGATCATTCCTGCCATCGAGATAAAAGAAGCAGCAGACATCCAATCAGCAGCAGTGGCAGCCCCATTAGCGAGAGAGGGAACATCGCGATCGGCAACATAAAACCCTTTGCTGTCACGAACACGGGAACGCCAGCCAATATAGAGATAGAGGATAAACGAAATAACTACTAGTGTAATCGTCCAAAGTTCAACAGACATAATTTAATCTCTCCTCTTAAACCGACGATCAAGTTTGTCCATTTGAATGGCATATACAAAAATCAAGATTACAAAAACATAAATCGAACCTTGTTGAGCCATCCAAAACCCAAAAGGAACACCGAAAAAATTAATACTATTGAGAGGCTGAACCAAAAGAATACTACAACCAAGGGAAACAAATGCCCAAATTAGTAGTAGAGTCCGAATTAAACGTATATTGGCACGCCAATAAGCGCGATGGTTATTATTGTTCATTCTTCAAACTTAAATAATGAATTAAAGTCAGGATACTTTTGAAGCAAAATTGTAATTTTTCTTTAGGTTTTAAATAAGTATCTTTATTAAGTAGTTAAGTGTTTAGTATTTTGCTGCTTGTAAATTTTCAGCACTAGGGGAAAAATTCAGGTATTTTTTCAGGTAGATCAGTACCCAGATAAAATTATTTATGTATGGTATGTCTGATGTGAATTAACTTACAGTAGTTTGCATAATATCAAAGCTACAGTAACAAAAGTTTTAGACAATTTGCATTTTCTTCACTAGAGTGTCAAGATATCTCTCGTGTTTTAAGTTAGTAGTATGCAAAATATTATATGAAACGTCGATCTGTAGTTAAATCTGTATCCTCTGGGGTAATTGCAGCCAGTGGAGTAGCGATTGTCGGAGGTTGTCAAAATCAACAAAAGCCAGCCTCAACAGCCAAACCCGACTTAGCTAATTTACCAAATATAGAATGGCAAATGGCAACTAGTTGGCCTCCCTCTCTCGACACAATCTTTGGTGGAGCGCAAGTTTTGGCAGAGCGAGTCGCAGTCTTGACAGGGGATAAATTTAAAATTCTTCCTCGTGCTGCTGGTGAACTTGCTCCGCCTTTAGAAGTTTTAAATGTGGTTTCTCAGGGTGCGGTTCAATGCGGACATACAGCAGGCTACTATTATATTGGTAAAAGTCCTGCCCTCTGTTTTGGTACAAGCGTTCCTTTTGGTTTGACGGCGCAACAGCAAAATTCCTGGTTATATGAAGGAGGAGGTTTAGCCAAATTACAAGAGATTTATGCCAAAAAATTTAATGTGATTCAGTTTCCCGCAGGTAACAGTGGTACACAGATGGGAGGTTGGTTTAGGAAGGAAGTTTCTACCCTTAACGATCTTAAAGGTTTAAAGATGCGTATTCCTGGTTTGGGGGGACAGGTAATGGCAAAATTGGGGGTGACAGTCCAAAATTTAGGTGGTGGGGAAATTTTTCAAGCACTACAAACAGGAGCAATTGACGCTGCTGAGTGGGTAGGCCCTTATGATGATGAGAAATTAGGTTTAAATAAAGTAGCTAAATTTTATTACTATCCAGGTTGGTGGGAACCAGGCTCAACTTTTGAAATACAAATAAACTTAAACGAGTGGAATAAATTGCCACCTCAATATCAAGATGCGATTAAAACTGCTGCTTATCAAGCTAATGCAACTATGCTCGCTCGTTATGACGCTCGTAATAATCAAGCCTTACAAAGCCTGATTAAAAGCGGTGTACAATTGCGTCCTTACAGTGAAGAGATTTTACGCGCAGGCGAACAAGCTTCCTTTGCTCTTTATGATGAATTTGCTGCCAAAGACCCTGATTTTAAAGCAGTTTATCAAGAGTGGCAACAATTTCGCGATCGCATTTATGCTTGGCATAAACTCAATGAAAATAGTTTTACCAATTTTGTCTATTCGCAAATAAAGAACTAATAAAATAAGTAGACAAGTTAAGACACTACAAGGAGTAATATCTAGATGATTTTAATAACTGGTGCAACTGGAAACAACGGTCTAGAAGTTCTCAAGCGACTGTCAGCAGGAAATGTACAAGCCCGCGCCATGGTTCGCGATCGCGATCGTGCAAGTGCAATTAGCTCGCTGCCAAACATCGAAATTGTAGAAGGGGACTTTGATCACCCAGAAACAATGCTGAGTGTCTTAGAAGGTGTAGAACGGGCGTTTTTGCTGACCAACTCATCAGAACGTGCTGAGGCACAACAACTCGCGTTTATCAATACGGCAGAACAAAGCGGAGTCAAACATATTGTCAAACTGTCGCAGTTTGCAGCCAATGCTAACTCACCAGTACGCTTTTTGCGCTACCATGCAGCAGTCGAAGCAGCAATCCAAACATCTAAGATGGCATACACCTTTCTGCGTCCTAACCTCTTTATGCAGGGCTTGTTAAACTTTCGCTCAACAATCACGACCCAAAACGCTTTTTACGCAGCGATAGACAACGCAAAAGTAAGCATAGTAGATATTCGCGACATTGCAGATGTAGCTGTAGCTGCCTTGACCGAAACTGGTCATGAGGGGAAGATTTATGACCTCACTGGGCCGCAAGCGTTGACGCATAGCGAGATGGCAGAATGTTTATCCGTCGCTTTAGGTCGTCAGATTGCCTTTGTCAATATCTCACCCGAACAGATGTATGATATGTTGCTCGGGGTTGGTTTACCAGTCTGGCAAGCAGAGGGACTAATAGAGGATTATGCTCATTATCAGCGCAATGAAGCAGCAGCGATCTCGTCGGGAGTGCAGGATGCGATCAGCAAAACACCGCGCAGTTTTGAAGATTTTGTCCGCGACTATGCAACAGTATTTAGATGAACTACCCTAATTAGAGATTTGGCTGTGATGTCATTTATGGCGTTATGTAGCGAAAAGTTTTGTAACCATCTCTACACGAGATGAAACCTCAAGCTTGCGGAACATTCGTTTCAAAGCCTGCTTGACAGAATTTTCAGTAATCCAAAGCTTATGCCCAATTTCTGCGTTTGTTCGCCCCAAAGCGACCAATTCGGCAATTTGTAACTCACGAGGCGTTAAGCGATCGCTTTTAAAAGATTGCTGCTGCGATTTCACTGTTGCAACCCAGACAGATAAGTGTAAACAGATAGCACTCAAATCGGCTAGATTTTGTGTCTCAAAGCTAGGCATTGATCGTTCACGAGTGCAACCCACCGCACCAACCAATTTACCCTGATTTACGATTGGGCCTGCCATTACGTGCCAATGATCGGGGCGAGGACAAATAATTGCCCATGTCTTGGGCGATGTTACTAATTCTTCGTGGACAGGCGTATGACGTTCAGCTAGATAACGCACCACAGGATTATATTCAATGGATAGGGCAGTATTAAGAACTTTTTGACAATTGTGATCGGCTAAAAGCTGGTCGAAGAAAAATATCCCTGATCGCTTGGCTACAAAATACTCACCAATTTTTGGGACAAGGTGCGATCGCAAATCTTTTTTATCTTTCATTTGGTTGATCGCTTCTAATAAAAGCTTTAAGGGATTTGTCATAGAAGAAATTTTGACTAAAATGTACCTGATCGAGGTCTATGAACATTAAAGCATTCAGCTTATATTACTTTTAATCTTAACAATTAGCTTGATGTAGAAATGACACAGAATGCAATCTTTAGTCCCTTCTTGGCAACAGTGTTTCTAACACTTATAGTTTGGGTGTATATGTATATTCGTCGTATTAGTTTTATTACAAGTAGAAAGCTCGCTCAAAGAGAACTAGCTCTACCTGGCAAACTAGCGGAGATATCACCACCAAACGTATCTAACCCGTCAGATAACTTAAAGAACTTGTTCGAGATTCCAGTACTTTTTTATGCACTTGTCTTATACCTCTTTGTCACGAAGCAGGTAGATACAGTATATATAAACGCTGGGTGGTGTTTCGTTGTGTTTCGCGTATTACATAGTGCTGTTCATTGTACATTTAATCTGATCATACTTCGGTTTTACCTTTATCTATTTTCCACCCTCGCTGTCTGGTTCATTGCGCTCCGCGCAGCCCTTACTCAATTTATCTAAAATATTACTCTTTTTAAAAATCGCGTTATAAATAGCTTGTTAACTTAACTAATTTTCTGCTAACTCTAGTCATTCCTTTGAACTTATGAAAACAAACAAGTCTCCTCTGCAAGTTTTTCAAAGTCGCAAAATGTTAGCCTTGCTATTGTTGGGTTTTTCATCGGGGATGCCTCTATTTCTAACCAGTAGAACTTTACAAGCTTGGTTGACGGTAGAGGGGGTGGATTTAGCTTCTATCGGTTTACTGAGTTTAGTTGCACTACCTTATTCGATCAAATTTCTCTGGGCCCCTTTTTTAGATCGTTACATTCCACCGTTTTTTGGTCGTCGACGAGGTTGGTTAGTGATTGCACAGATCGGATTAACAATTGCGATCGCCATAATGGCTTTTCAACAACCAAAACAAAGTCTACAATTACTTGCTATCAATGCACTGATCATTGCTTTCTTGAGTGCTAGTCAAGATGTTGCTTTTGATGCTTATCGTACCGATATTTTAGAACCTTGGGAAACGGGTGCAGGTGCTGCGGTAGGGGTCTTAGGCTATCGTATTGCTTTGTTAATTACAGGCGGATTGGCACTGGTTTTAGCCGATCAGATTTCTTGGCAAGGAGTCTATTTATGTCTGGCGGGATTAATGGCCTTAAATATTATATTTTCTATTTGGTCGCCAGAACCGATTTTAAAAGATCAGCCACCTACTAATTTAATAGCAGCTATTGTTCAGCCGTTTCAAGACTTTTTCCAACGTTTGGGGGTAGTCAAAAGCTTTCTGATTCTAATTTTTATTATTCTCTATCGACTAGGAGATGCCTTAGTAAATAATATGGTGACTCCGTTTTTACTTCAGATTGGTTTTACTCAAACAGATATTGGTGCAATACAAGGAGGAATGGGATTAATCGCCACTATTGTGGGTACATTATTCGGCGGATTAATTCTCAGTCGTGTAGGGATTAATCGTTCTTTGTGGATCTTTGGTTTCCTGCAAGCTTTTAGTAATTTTGTGTATTTTATCTTGGCACAGTTAGGACACAATTATCAGTTCATGGTTGTGGCAATTAATGTAGAAAACTTATGTTCAGGGTTAGCAACAGCAGGTTTTGTAGCATTTATGATGAGTTTATGCAATCAACGCTTTTCTGCGACACAATTTGCTCTTTTATCCAGTTTAATGGCTTTTAGTCGTGATATTTTGATTGCTCCTGCTGGATTTTTAGCCAAAGAAATAGGATGGCCAGGATTTTTCTTGTTTACTTTGTTTGCAGCCCTACCTGGTTTGATTTTACTACCTTGGTTTGCTCCTTGGAAACGAGAATTTGTTTCGATAGATGATTCAGGAAGCGATCGCTTCTAATAAAAGCTTTAAGGGATTTGTCATAGAAGAAATTTTGACTAAAGTAAATTAGCTATAAGCTTTAAGCCGTAAGCTCTACCTCTATCTATTTGCTACTCTTGCTGTGTGCTTCATCGCCATCCGTGCAGCCTTTACTCACTTTATTAATTGAATTTTGAATTTTTTTGGTTAACTACTACTGATTTTGAGTTGTACTTGCTTCCTTCCGACGTATCCAGCCAGAAATAATTGCTAATCCAAATACGCCTATCAACGACGCCACAATTAATAACTTATTCCCCTCAAGAATTCCCGCGCCCACAGCGACTATAGGAGGTTTAACAATTACAATACTCAATATCAATGCACTTAAAAATCGCTTGCTTGCCATTGCGCTTAGTCCAGCTGCGTAGCAAATATAGTCAAAAAAACTAGACATCAGCACTCCAGTCAGCAGGAAAAAGTTGTTTTCCAGGTACTTCTGACTCCAGCGATCAAGCCTTGTCATAAACCGTTCACCCACAATTTTTTGCACAACACCGCGACCATAACGACGAGCAATCCAAAAGTTAGCAGTACAAGCAAGAATATCTGCGATCGCAATTACGAGCAAACCTTTACCAAAGCCAAACAATGCACCTGCTAGTATCGCATAAGCAGTTCCAGGCAAAACAGGTATGATAATACTAGACAATCTTAGCAACAAAATTATCAGTGGTGCCCAGATCCCAAATCGAGCAATATTATTGCGAATCTGATCAACGCCAACCCAATTGACAAACCAGATAGTACCAGCTATCAGCAATATAATCAGACTTAATTCCAGAATTTTAGTGATTTTTTTAGACGACATTTTATTAATTAATAAAAATCTTTTAAAAATAAAAGACAATGAATTTTACTTTACAATATCTTCTTGAATTACTGATATCAAATCACAACATTCGTTTGAATACAACGGGAGCGATTACCCAGTTGCGTATGCTTACGCGATCGCCCAAATAATTAATTATCAAGGTTCAGTAGTAATTAATTCAAATGATTCAGAAAGTAGTGTTTTAGAGAAAAATCTAACAGCAGGAACTTACTATATAGGCTTCTCATCTGAAAGTTCGACAGTTGAAACTTTTACTTCATCACTTTCTTTTATCTAGCTAATTTATTACTTCTGATATAAAAGCTGACAAAAAAGATAAAGCCCTGGCTGACATCAACCAGGGCTTTATTGAATTGGCTAGAAAACAATGATTGTTTTGGTATTAGTAACCGTGAGGAAGATACTGATTTATATCAACTTGACCTTGAGTGCTATTTTGAACTGCATTTTGATCAATGTAGTTACCAGTACCAATTGCAGCAGCTTCGTTAGCATTTACTTGAACACTTGTTTGAGCATCGGGAGTAGAAGGAACTCCATAAGCACCCAAGTCTAGTTGGTTTTGAACGCTATTTTGATGAGTACTTTGGTTAATAAAGTTACCAGTACCAACAGCAGCAGCCGAGTTAGTGTTGGATTGAATGCTGGTTTGTGCGTCTTGAGCGAAAGCAGTTAAAGGAGAGAAAGCGATAACTGTAGTTAGAATAGCTAATGTAGATTTTTTCATTTTAGACCTCGATCTGGTAAAAATAAGATTTAGTGTGTGTTTTGCTTACATTTACTAATTACGACTGGTCTATTTTTTTATGCAGATTTGTTTTGAAGTTGATCTCAAAAGCGATCGCTATATATGCCAGACGGATGTACCGCACAGTCTCCATAGTTAATTATTTCTCTACTTCTGATGCTGTCGTAGAATCTCTAGCACGTTCAGCACAGGCGATCGCCAACGACCATGAAGAGAGAATCAGGCTACTTGAAGAAACACAAAGGGATTTAGCACAAACAAGTGCAGGTTTAGCGAGACTGCTTATTGCTTTAGATGAAGATCGACCTACGATTTTACGAAGATTAATGGCGATGCCTTCGGCTAGCTTCGCAATCGAGAACAAAGTAGACACTTTAATCGAACGAAATCAATAGCTTTTCTCATAGTTGAGTTCGTTTTTTTTGTGCTCCCTCAACACAACAAAATGTTAATTCTATTGTAAGGAGTAGCTATTAAATAGTAATAAACCGTAGCCAAGACAATCTTCCAGCAGTGACATCGAGTGGAGATAACGCTTCAATAGCAAGCCTTTAAATTTTCAATTCTTTGGCGTTTGTTTTATCTTAAAACATAAGTAAAGCTACTAAAAAAATCAATATTATGTTAACCACTACACTCGTTCAACAAGTTATCTCTAGTCAAAGAAAGTTTTTTGCTACTGGTAAAACCAAAGAAATAAATTTTCGTTACGAACAATTACAGAAACTTAAAACGTCGATTAAGCAACGTAGTAGTGATATTCTCGATGCTCTTTATGCCGACCTTCATAAACCAGAATTTGAAGGTTATTTTGAATTAGCAGTTACTCAAGATATTGATTACGCTCTTAAGAATCTGACATCTTGGGTCAAACCCAAAAAAGTTAAAACCCCTTTAACTCAGTTTCCAGCCTTTGCTCGTATTTATCCCGAACCTTTGGGGATAGTATTAATTATTGGGCCTTGGAATTATCCTTTTTCTTTGATGATTTCTCCTTTAATTGGAGCGATCGCTGCGGGAAATTGTGCTGTCTTGAAACCTTCAGAAATAGCCCCTCATACGTCTAAAGTATTAGCAGAAATAATTGAAGCAACTTTTGAACCTGAATACATTGCCGTAGTAGAGGGAGGAATAGAAACTTCTCAACAGCTACTGGCAGAAAAATTTGACCATATTTTCTTTACAGGTGGAACAAGAGTTGGCAAAATTATTATGGAAGCTGCTGCTAAACACTTGACGCCCGTTACTTTAGAACTAGGCGGTAAAAGTCCTTGTCTTGTTGATGTCGATCTTAATCTCACCGAAGCAGCTAAAAGGATTACCTGGGGGAAATTTATCAATGCTGGACAGATTTGCATTGCACCAGACTACTTGTTGGTAAATACAAAAATTAAATCGGATTTGCTCGCGGAAATTAAAAAATGCATACACCATTTTTATGGAGATAATCCAGCCGATAGTCCAGATTACGCTAGAATTATCAATCAAAATCAATTTGATCGCCTAACCAAGTTATTGCCAAACGAAAATATTGTACTTGGTGGTGAAACTAATAGTAGCGATCGGTATATTGCTCCTACCATCATTGATGGTGTTTCTTTAGATGCACCAATTATGCAATCAGAAATATTTGGCCCTATCCTACCAGTTATCGCCTATGAAAATTTAGAAGAAGCAATTTCCATAATTAATAGCCGTCCCAAACCTTTAGCCCTTTATATTTTCTCTCGGAATCGAGACATACAACAACAACTTTTGCATTCTACTTCTTCTGGCGGTGTCTGTATTAATGATACGGTTATGCACGTTGGGGTTAACGAATTACCTTTTGGAGGTGTAGGCGATAGTGGAATTGGTAGTTATCATGGAGTCGCTAGTTTTAATACTTTCTCCCATCACAAAAGCGTTTTAAGCAAATCTTTTTTATTTGACCTCAATTGGCGATATGCACCTTATAAAGAGAAGCTAGAACAGTTTAAAAAAATGTTTACTAGCTAAAATAATTTCTTTTGTCAGAATTAAAGCAATTAAAACTCATTAAGCCAGTTAAAAAGATTAATCCCATTACGCCAGCGATGGGATTATTATCAATCCCTGTAACCCAAACGGGAACTTGCTTAGTATATTGAATTAATTCACCAACATTAACAATATAGTAGCCCCAGACTAAACCTGCGTGAATCCCAATACAGATACCCAGGCGATCGCCATGTTGATATTTGGCTAAAATTAATATTATCCCTAGTAAAATTAAGGCTGGAAAGGTTACTGCCGTCCGAATTATTTCTTCAATAGGTTTGAGAAAATGAGCTAAAGCAAAAATAATTGCCCCAATCCCAAGACTCGTTTTTCTACTATAATCTTGCTGTAACTCTTCTAGTAACCAACCACGAAATATTAATTCTTCAGCAAGTGCAATTCCCAAAGCACTAAGTAAGCCTTCTGTCAAAATCCTAAGTAAGCTAATCGTAGGAGAAATAACCTCAACCCAACCTAGTAAAGCTTCAACAATAAATAAACTTAAACAAAACCAAAATCCAATTGCTAAACCTTTAAGCAATTCTCTGTTATTTTTCTTACTGCGAACTAAACCATAGTGAGTAAAAATATTTGATTTACCATAAACAAATTTGCCCCAAAATCGCCACAATAATAGTAATTCTGCAAACAACAAAGCCATAGTTACAATGTTGCTTAGGTTACTATCGTGCCGTAATAATAAATAGAGAGGAATTGCTAATGGTAACCAACAAACTAACAAAACACCAATAAAAATCAATAATCTTACTGGTAATGTTAACTGAGCTATTTTTTGTAAATGCAAGAGAATTGACAATTAACTATGGTTTAAAATAATGCTTATTGTAATTCTAACGGTTGCAAGATATCTTTTGGTATGACTCCGTGAATGCCTTTGACTATATCCACAACCTGAGAAACTTCATAATCAATAGCAGCACTACCAAATAATAAAGCATCTTGTTTGGTCAAACCATATTCCTCTTCCACAATTCGTAAAGATTCACGCACCGCTTTTTTCATTGCCTCATCTAAATCTTTATCGAGTCCAATTGCTAGCCAAGCTTCGGAGTTTTCTGCCATTGGCGATTCTAATTGTTGGTTTTTGTGGACGATTAATTTAAAGGTCGGAGTTAAAGAACATTCAATCGCTGTCAAAGCTACTTCGCCATTACCCTGAGCGCAATGAGGATCGCCTGTATAAAATAATGCCCCAGGAACTTGCACTGGGAGATATAAACTCGAACCAGCAGTTAAATGTTTGATATCTATATTACCGCCATAATTACCTGGAGGAACCGAATTAACAGCTTCTTCTGGATTAACAGGAGCTACTCCCATAATACCCATAAACGGCTTGAGAGGAAGAGCGATATTTGGTCTACCATTAGCAGGACGAAAAATGCCAATATTTTGCTTGGTGTCGAGAGGAATAACTTTGGTATATATTTCAGCATTGTTCAGAGGATATTCTCCAGGTAATGCGCCTTTACTATGACGATTAGAAATTACCCCATAAGGAACTCGATAATCGATGCTAACCGTCTGAATTTCTAAAACATCTCCTGGTTGAGCATCCTCAATATAAACTGGGCCTGTAATTACGTGAGGGCCTGGTGCAGTTCTTTTAATTTGTTCTTTGACTACTAGTTGATCTCGTAAGATATCCGCTTTGTCAATTCCTGCCTGGGTAAAGAACTCTACCGTATCTCCTTGATCATCTAAAATACCTTCGTGAGATATAGTTTCAATGGTGACAATCTCTCCAGATTTAACAGTTAAGATTGGTTGGCTATCGGCGGTAAACAATTTACCCCAAATTACATTTTCGGGTGTAGATCGAATTAAATACTGTCTGATTGTTTCACTTTCAGAAGTTTGAGAATAAACATTTGGTATGGTTGAAAAGATCAAACCAGACAGAATAACTATGGGTAGCAAATGAAAAATAAAAGATAATTTTGAGTTTCTCATCTATAGTCTAAGCTTATTTACCTCGAAACTTAGGCTAAGTTTGCAAGAAAAACGCGATCGCATTTGTAATTTAGATTACAAAATCTTATCTTTTTATGAATTTCGTAATTATTTCATCATACTGATATTAACTATTAACTAATGTTTAAAGCAATTCAATATTGCGTACTTTACGAATTGTTTGTGGTAAAACTCCCACTAAAAGAGCAAAAGCTTCGTCAGGCATATTTGCCACAGTCTCTACGTCAAACCAGTGTTCAAATTGATTTAAAATAACCTGCGCTCTTGCAGTTGGTTCAGGATTATCAATAATTTGTTTAGTTAGTCTTACCCATTGTCTCCGCATTTTGTAAGCTTGTTTTCTTTCTTCAGAGTTTTGAGGTGTGACTAGAGATATATTGCCAACGGAGATTAAATTTACCGCATCGGTATCAAAATGACCGCCGACAATTGCCCCAGGTCCAACAAACTCAGCATGATATTTTTTATAGACTATCAAACCATTTTTACGACGCGGATTAACTATTAATAATTCCTGTGCTTTTAACCTGGATAGAAGCTCATGAATTGAAAATGTATGGTCAGTATTTTGCTCGTTCACTCTTTGAATACCATTACCCAAGCCTAAAACCTTAGCAGATAATCTTAAACTTAGCATCATAATTTTAAAACGAACACTAAAATTTTAATTTTCTGAAATCCGTTTTTTTAATAGTAAACGAGGTGAATAATCAAACCATACATTTCCCCAGTTTGCTTCTGTACGTGAAATTTGATAGCCATTATTTTTATATAGTTGTTTAGCAGAGTTATTGTCATCTAATACGTGCAGACGAGTTTCTTGATAACCCCAATCTAAAGCAATTTGTTCACATCTAGCTAAAAGTTGACTCCCAATCCCTAGACGACGATAATCTTTTTTAACTGCTAGATTGGAGATGTAAGGATATTGTAGATGAGTAGACCATAAAGAAGGAGAACGTAAAGTTACTTCAACTGTCCCTACAACAATAAAATTGGAACTCTGCTCAGTTTTTATGATTGAATTTTGATTATTTGTCTGAGCTAATTTGGCTACAAGACAACAGTAAACTGGTGAATGAGAGCGTAAACGATAACGTAAATCTTCATTAATAGTAAATTGTAAAAAGGGATAAATCCAACTGGCAAATTCTGGAAAGTTATAAAAACTTTTAGCTAAAACTGAGCTAATTGCTCGTGTATCTTCGATCCCAGCAGGATGGATGATTACCTGTAAATTATGATCGACATTATTATCAAAAGATTTGAGAGTCATTAAACAAGAAATAAACTCAGCTTTTCTCACTTAATTGTAATTACGGATTCCAAGTAGTGCATTTTTTGCTGTGGGATTAGGGAACAATAATTAATATGCCGATAACTTTTTTGAGGTTTTAACCTCAATATTGATGATGTTGGTTGGTTTTCCCTTGTAAATTTCAGTTGGATTTCTGCTCCCATATGAATTATGAATGTATTCAATTATTAAATAATTTATCTTGGAAGCAAGTAGCTCAAGCCATTGTCAACACAGTTGGTCAATTGCCCAATATCGACATTGCCATATTACATTTTAGTCAATTAGCGACTAACAGCGAACAGTTTTTTTTCTATCAAGAAATTAATCCTAAGATTACACCACTGAGTCAGGAATTATTGAAGTCAACAGTTATATCCCATTCAGAACTATTATTGGAGGAAATAGTAATTGTTCATCAGTACGAGGCAGAAGCATTAACCAGACAATGTTTAGGCTATCAAGCTTGTTTGTCAGTTAATATTGACTCGACTATTGCAATTCTCTTGTTTTCTCAGCCTAATTTATTAGCTTCCTTAACTTTACATCGACTCCAAGAATTTGATTGTTGGCAGGAACAAGAAATAGCAGCAATCAAAATGATGGCAACTCAGGCAAGTTTGTTCATCTCGCAAATGTTAGCAGGAGAAAAGTTACGAGAGTTAGCCCAAAGGGAAACTACCATTAACCGCATTACTGCCACAATTCGCTCTAGTTTAGAACCACCAGTGATGTTTGCTGCCATTGCCAAGGAATTAGGAGAAGCGTTAAAAGTAGATGGCTGTACGCTGTCTCTATGGACAAAAAGCGATCGCTTTGTTAAATGTGTTGGTTTATATAACCCCCATGAACCCCAAAAGATTATTCCCGATTTTCCTGACTGGCAACAGGCTACTAGTTCGGCTGTACCCATTGCCAAAAATCCAATTTTACAGGCACTTTTATATACAAAAAAAACCGTTTGTTCTAATGATTTAGAAAAACAACAAAATCTGGCTCGTTATGAGCTTCCTTGGCATTCCAAAGCCAGAGCTTTATTAATTGTTCCCCTAATTGTCGAGGCGGAAATCATTGGTAGTATTACCCTTAGACAATCCGATGCTGCTCGTAATTGGAGTCAGTCAGAAATTGAATTAGCTGAAGCTGTCGCCGCTCAAGCTGCGATCGCAATTTCTCAGGTTTTGATTTATCAACAGGTTAAAGAATTAGCCCAGAGAGAAACTACCATTAACCGTATTACTGCCACAATTCGCTCTAGTTTAGAACCGCCAGTGATGTTTGCTGCCATTGCCAAAGAACTAGGAGAAGCATTAGGGGTAGATGGTTGTACGCTGTCTCTATGGACAAAAAGCGATCGCTTGGTTAAATGTGTCGGTTTATATAACCCCCATGAACCCCAAAAAATTATTCTTGATTCTTCTGACTGGCAACAGGCTACTAGATCGACTGTTCCCATTGCTGCTAATCCAATTTTACAAGCACTTTTATATACTAAAAAAACAGTCCGTTCTAGCGATTTAGAAAAACAACAAAATCTGGCTCGTTATGAGCTTCCTTGGCATTCCAAAGCTAGAGCTTTATTGATTGTGCCTCTAATTGTCGAGGCGGAAATCATTGGCAGTATTACCCTCAGACAATCCGATGCTGCTCGTGATTGGAATCAATCAGAAATCGAATTAGCTGAAGCTGTAGCTGCCCAAGCTGCGATCGCCGTTCAACAGGCAAAACTCTACGAAACCACCAAAAAACAAGCAGAATTACTTCAGAATAAAGAGCAAAAAGTTAGAGAACTCAATAATTATTTAACTGAGTCAATTTTAAAACGGTTTTTACCCGAATCAATTGTCAATAAAGCTGCTAAAGGTAAACTCTCCTTAGATTTAACCCCTGAACCACGTCGGGTGACAGTTTTATTCTGTGATTTAGTTGGCTTTACTAATTTATCTAGTCAGTTAGAAGTGCTACTCCTAGCAGAAATACTCAATGAATATCTAGAGGCGATGACTAAAGCAGTATTCGATCTGGGGGGAACAGTAGACAAATTTATGGGGGATGGAGTTATGGCGATGTTTGGCGCACCAGAATCCTTATCTTGTCCCGAACAGGCAAGAAGAGCGATCGCTACTGCTAGAACTATGCATTATTATTTACAAAAACTCAATGAACGCTGGCAGGCTAAAGCCTCAAAAACCGAACAGCAGATTCCCCCTTTAGAAATGCGTTGTGGTATCCATCAGGGTAAAGCGGTAGTGGGAATGTTTGGGGGTGGACAAAGAAAAGACTATACAGCAGTGGGTACAGTGGTAAATATTGCCTCCCGGTTACAAAGCGTTGCTGAACCTAATAGTATTCTAATTTCCGACACCGTGGCTAATTGCTTGGGCAATACTAACTGGGGAGAAGGAGAAACTTTTAGGCTGAAAGGGATTGAGCGAGATTTTCAAGCATTTGCAATTAAAGTAAAAAGTAGAAAGTAGAAACTAGAGAAAACAATGGTGAACAACCAGTCTTTTGACACTCCGCCGAATTCTCTTCGATTAACAATCAATAAAATCAAGCCACAAAACCAATAAAGCAGGTTAACCTATAGACCAACTGTGTATCTATCATCTCCCTTTCCAGGAGGTTTTTAAGGTGAATTTTGGTACTTGGATTGGTCTAATTGCTTTTTTTATTTCTCTGTATGTTTTATGGCAGATTAAACAGATACTATTATTAGTTTTCACTGCTATTGTTATAGCCACTTCCCTCAATATTCTGGTTAAAAGCTTTCAAAAGCGAGGGATGAAGAGAGGTTACGCTGTCCTTTTATCAATGTTATCTCTCATTCTCGTAGCGATAGGATGTATCTGGATTGTTGTGCCTCCATTTATCGACCAGTTTCAAGCTTTGGGTAAATTAGTTCCTCAAGGAATAGAAAAATTAGATACATGGTTAGAGCTATTATCAGAGCGTCTTGATCCTAGAATTATCGATTTTTTACCTAACGCTGAAGAATTAAATAGACAAATACAACCCTTAATTCGGCAGTTTTTAGGGGGAGGTTTAACGGTTTTTTATAACTCTTTGGGAGTATTACTTAGTGTTTTCTTATTGCTGGCGATTACTCTGATGTTGTTGGCTGATCCAATTACCTATCGTCAGGGCTTTATCCGTTTGTTTCCTGCCTTTTATCGACGCAGAGTCAATGAAATCCTAAATTTGTGTACTGAAGGTTTAGAAGGCTGGTTAGTCGGAATTTTATTCAACATGGTGGTGATTGCCGTCTTCAGTTTTGTTGGGTTATTAATTTTGGGTATTCCTTTAGCTTTGTCTCAGGCAATGTTAGCAGGAGTCTTAACTTTTATTCCCAATATTGGCCCAACTTTAAGTGTATTGTCACCTATGGCGATCGCTTTAATTGAAGCTCCTTGGAAATCTATATTTGTCTTAATCTTATATATAATTATTCAACAACTTGAAAGCAATGTTTTAACTCCTATCGTCATGGCACAACAGGTATCTTTATTACCTGCCATCACTTTATTATCTCAATTGTTTTTTGCTACTTTCTTTGGTTTTTTAGGCTTGCTACTTTCCTTACCTCTAACCGTCGTTGGTCAAATTTGGTTTAAAGAAGTAATTGTTAAAGATGTTTTGGATAATTGGAATTATGCTTTTATCGGACATCAACAACATCACAAGTCTAAAAAAATTAGAGAAGTAGGAAAATTAGAGGAAGAATAGTCAAAAGTCAAAAGTCAGAATGAAGACTATATGATATTTAGTAATTGTTCCATATTTTCTATTTCTTACCTACTACCTACTACCCACTACCTTTTTTGCTACTTCCTACTTTCTACTTTCTACTTCCTATTTAATGGCTCATGCGAACAATTGCGGAAATTAACGACAAAATTAATCGTGGTCAAGTAGTTGCTTGGACAGTGGAGGAAGTCAAAGCCAAGGTAGCTAAACTTGGAGTGTCTAAAGTTTTTGAGCAGGTAGATGTCGTTACGACAGGGACATTTGAGCCGATGGAATCTTCTGGGGCAATTATTAATCTGGGACATACCGATCCCCCAATCAAAATACGTCAGTGTTGGCTCGATGGTATATCCGCTTATGCAGGCTTTGGAGCGGTAGACCTTTATTTAGGGGCAACAGCGATGGCGGATTACAATCCCAATGAAACCGATCCTAATCTAAGAGAAGGAGTCGGCTGGGAAAGAGGTGGTGGTCATGTTATTGCCGATTTAATTGCAGGTAAATCTATTCATTTAAAGGCGACTGGACAGAAAACAGATTGTTATCCTAGAGCAGCGTGGGAAAATACGATTACTAAAGATAATATCAATCAATTTTATCTATTTAATCCTCGTAATCTTTATCAAAATTTTATTGTTGGCGTTAACGGTGGCGATCGCACTTTATATACATATCTAGGCCCTTTACAACCGCGACTAGGTAATGCAGTCTATTCTAATCCTGGAGCAATTTCGCCTCTACTCAATGATCCTGATCTCAACTTAGTGGGTATTGGTAGCAAAATCTTTTTAGGTGGTGGAATTGGCTATATTGCTTGGGAAGGTACACAGCATTTTCCCTTACAAAAACGTCTCCCTAATCGTACTCCTATAGGCCCTGCTGCGACAGTGGCATTAATTGGCGATGCTAAACAAATGAATTCTACCTGGGTGAGAGGTTGTTATTTCAAAAACTATGGCCCTTCTCTGATGCTAGGGGTAGGAGTCGCATTACCAGTTTTAACAGAAAAAGTTATTGCCAAATGTTCTGTGGGAGAGCAAAATATTGTTGCTCCCGTAATTGATTTTTCCATTCCACGACGAGTACGCCCTACCTTTGGCTTGGTTAGCTACGAACAGCTACAAAAAGGCAGCATGACTATTGATGGTCAGTCAGTGAAAGTTGCCCCCCTCGCCAGTAAATATCGCTCACGTTTGATAGCTCAAGAATTAAAGCAATGGATAACGGAGGGTAAATTTACTCTCACTGAACCTGTAGCTTCCTTACCAAGCGATCGCACTTTTATTCCTCAAGATAATAATAGATCGATTATCTCCCTAGAATAAATAACAGTTATTATCAATTTTTAACTTTCAGTTTTTGGCTTTTTTGTTATAACTGGGCGTTTAGTCGGGCTGGGTTTATTAGTAGTTCGCGAAGATTTTAGCTGAATCTTTTTGCGATCTGGTTTAAATTTTGGTTTACGTTTTTGAGCAAATCCCAAATCTGTTGACTCTTCAATGATTAAATTTTCTCCTGTTAAACGAACTTTTAAATCCCAAAAACGTTTGAGAGGTTTTTCTCCTGGAAGCCCCTGTAACTTAAGCTTAAAAAATTTGGGTTTATCGCCAGTTTTACGGGGAAACTGCTTAATTTTGACAATGACGTGTTTTTCTTCTGTAGAGTAAAAAATTACTTCACCTCTAATAGAAAAATAACCGTGTTCGGCTTCGTCGCCAGACATTTCTTCTCCATCAGAGTCTTGACTTAAAGTCTCTGGTTCCCAAACCCCAACGATTTGAACGTGCAGGCGATCGCTATTCATCTTAGTGCGAGGATAAACTACCCAAAGATGCTCTTTTTCAAGATCGAGATGATTTTTAATTAAACTAATGATCCGACCAAGTAAAACGGCTTCAATTTCTGCTCCGTCAGCAGTTATTAAAGTTCCTTGAGTCATCTGTTCGTCACTTTTTTGATACTTAGCTCGAATTAAGCCAATAGCGCGATATTGTCGAGGATGGGAAGGAGGCGGAATTGGTTGTTGTCTAGGGGGGACAGATTGACTTTCCAAATTAGATGAGACAGAATCTGGAGATTGTTTAGACATGGTAGACTCGGTCGTTTGGTTGGCAGCAGTAGCTTGATTTGGTTTTTTTAGAGAGTTATTTTTAGCCAAATTCATAGGGCATTAGATAACGAACACGTTACTAAATGTAAGAGAGTTTCAATTCTACAAGAGATCATATTTTATACTCTCATAAAAGTTTCAGTTAAACCGCAGCTTTTAATTAGCTTAAATAAGCATCAAGCTATTGGCTTTCATCTCTAGGATAAACGATACTAGAATCGGCACAATAACCACAAGTAAACAAAATAAGTTAAGTATAGTCTGCTGATCATAATATTTGGTGACAAAAGCATGAACAATAAGCGTAGTAGTTGGGTTTATCTAGTTTTGGGCATCATGTTATTTTCCTTAATAACTGTTTCTGCTCTGCCTTTAGTGGGAAGTGTAGTTGAAGGGCAACAGTTTGCTAAAAACGCGGGTAGTGAAGTGATGGTAATATCGCAACAAGAATTAACTAAGCTAGAAGCGGAAGCCTCTGGTTATCAAACAGTTTTGGAACGAGAGCCAAACAACGATACTGCTTTAAATGGTTTATTAAAAATAAGACTACAGCAGAAAGACATCAAGGGAGCGATCGCTCCTTTAGAAAAATTAGCAAAACTTCACCCAGAACAGACAGAATACACTATCCTTCTTGCCCAAGCAAAACAGCAGGTAACAGATTATGAAGGGGCAGCAGCAGCCTATAATCAAGTTTTAGCTGTTAACCCTGGAGATATTTATGCTCTCGGAGGAATCACTAATTTATATTTAATTCAAGATTTACCAGAGCGAGCGATCGCTTTGTTGAAAAGAACGATTAAGTTAGCAACTCAAGCAGACAATTCTAATACCAACTCTATAGATCAAGAATCTGTAGAACTATTACTGGGAGAACTGTATACCAATCAAGAACGTTATAGTGAAGCTATCTCTCTTTATGATCAACTAGCTAAAACCAATCAAGATGATTTTCGTCCAATTTTAGCCAAAGCTCTCGTCTTAGAAAAACAAGGAGATTTGGTAGCAGCCAAACCTTTACTAGAAAAAGCTTATATCGCTGCACCAGCAACTTATAAAGATCAAATTGGCGATACTATGGAACGACTTATGAAGGGAATTAAAGAGACTGAGGCGACAAAAGATGCAGGATAAGAAAAAAGTAGAAAGTAGAAAGTTAACATTCTGCGATACTTAACAGGCTATATTAGAAAGTTGACGAGCTATTAGTAGAGATAAGTTGGTGGTAGGCAAAAATCGCGAACCGTTTGCTAGTTGGGCATCATATCATCTGTTGAAATGGTCAGTGGTTAGCCCTGCACTACATACTTATTTTCGGGTCAAAATCTTGGAAGCAGAAAACGTACCTCAAACAGGTGGCTTAATTGCTGTTAGTAATCATGCTAGCTATTTTGATCCCCCAATTCTTTCCAACTGTGTTGGTCGTCCTGTCGCTTTTATGGCAAAAGAAGAATTATTTCAAATTCCCGTCTTTAACCAGGCGATTAGACTTTATGGAGCATATCCCGTCAAACGCAGTACAGGCGATCGCACTGCTCTCAAAACAGCTATGAAAGCGATCAAATCTGGTTGGGTAGCAGCAGTTTTTTTGCAGGGTACTCGTGCTGCTGATGGCAAAATCACCGATCCAAAACTAGGGGCAGCCTGGATTGCTGCTCAGACTCAAGTCCCCTTGTTACCAATCAGTCTCTGGGGAACAGAAAAAATCTTAACTAAGGGTTCATCCTTTCCTAATTCAGTACCTGTAACTGTTCGGATTGGGGAAGTAATTCCACCTCCTGTTTCTACTAATAAAGCTGACTTACAGGCTATAACTAATCAATGTGCTAGTGTAATTAATTCTTTACATAATTTGGGTAGATAAGTACCTAGGCGAAATTAATTTAACATTTGGGTTAAGTAAGAAATAGGAAATAGGAAGTAGGAAGTAGGAAATAGTAGGTAATGAGTAAATAGTTTATTCCCAATCACCAGTCCCTAGTCACCAGTCCCTAGTCACCAATCACCAGTCACAAACTAAGTAAAGTCGCTAGAATGAACATTAAATAAACTTTGCGAGATCATTGACTAGGTTGGCTTGAGCTAGATAATCTTATGAGCGGAACGCGTATTTGCATTGTAGGTGGAGGATTTGGTGGTTTATATACTGCTTTGCGTCTGAATGAGTTTCCTTGGCAGAATGAACAAAGACCAGAGATAACTCTTATTGATAAAAGCGATCGCTTTTTGTTTTCGCCTCTATTGTATGAACTGATTACGGAAGAAATGCAAAGTTGGGAAATTGCGCCTCCCTTTGCTGAACTTTTGGCAAATACAGGAATTATTTTTCAACAGGCTGGGGTGACGGACATTGATATCACGGATAAGCAAGTCACTCTCGATAATGGACAAACTATTAACTACGATCAATTAGTTTTGGCTACTGGTGGGAAAACGCCTGTGGAGATGACTCCAGGGGCAAAAGAATATGCCATTCCCTTCAAAACTCTCAATGATGCCTATCGTCTACAAGAGAAATTAAGATTATTAGAAGCAGCTAATCCTGACAAGATTAGAGTTGCCGTAGTTGGCGGTGGCTACAGTGGCGTAGAGCTAGCCTGTAAATTAGCAGATCGTTTGGGTGAGGAGGGCAGAATTAGAATTATTGACCGTGGAGAACAAATTCTTAAAGATAGTACTGATTTTAACCGTGAAACCGCGCTCAAAGCTTTGGAAAAACGTTATATTTGGCAGGATTTAACTACGGAAGTTGCAAAAGTTGAATCTGATAGTATTTCTCTAATTTATAAAGGACAAACTGACGTAATTCCTGTGGATTTAGTTGTCTGGACAGTTGGAAATCAAGTTTTAGAGTTAATTGAAAAATTGCCCCTAGAAAAAAACGAGCAAGGATTACTCAAAATTGAACCAACTCTACAAGTAAAAGGTAGAGATGATATCTATGCTTTGGGAGATGTTGCTGACTGTTATGATACCGATGCTAAACCTTTACCTGCGACTGCTCAAGTAGCTTTTCAGCAATCTGACTATTGTGCCTGGAATTTATGGGCTGCTGCTACTAATCGTCCTCTTTTATCTTTCCGTTATCAGCCTTTAGGGGAAATGATGACTTTAGGGGTTGATAGTGCCACAATTAACGGTTTGGGTCTGAAATTAGACGGCTCACTAGCTTATATTGCCCGTCGATTGATTTATCTCTATCGTTTACCAACGTTGAAGCATCAGTTAACAGTTGGACTTAATTGGATTACTCAACCTCTAGTTGAATTATTGTCATCTAAGTAGTATTTTATGTTAACTGGGATTAATAATTCTCAGCCTAAAATCACTTAAAATAAGCTAATTTTGCTCAGATAGCTTTCTATGTCCCACGCTCATAAATCTGATGCTCAATTTTTGCCACCACGGCTAAATCCTTTAATAACTCGTCTAATTCAAAGCATTTGTCATTTTGTCGTTGATTGGGTTTACAAAATTAGATTGGTAATAAACGATCGCGATCTTGCGCAGTTAAAAGCGATCGCTAAAGAGCGGGTTGTATATCTCCCTAATCATTCTAATTTGGATGATGGAATAGTGGTTTTTCTCTTGTCAGCGCGTTTGAGGCAATTATTTCATTATATCGTCGCTTATGAGGCTTTTCAGGGAATTATTGGCAAGCTGCTACAAATAGTAGGGTGTTATTCTATCAAACGCGGAGTTGGCGATCGCCAAAGTATTAAGCAAACTTTACAAATTCTCCAGCAACCCCAGTCTAAGTTGGTCATTTTTCCTGAAGGTGGATGTTCTTATCAAAATGATACTGTAATGCCCTTTCGTTCGGGAGCAATTGAATTGGCTTTTAAAGCGATCGCGAAATTGGTTGAACAGGAAGCTACTGTGCCTGATTTTTATCTAGTTCCCCTGAGTCTAAAATACTCTTACCCTGATAATTCAGATGCTCAATTAATAAATTCCCTCTCTCGTTTAGAAACCGCTTTATCAATCCAACCCCAAACAGATGATATTTATTTACGGCTAAGAGCTATAGCTGCTCAAATATTAACTAATTTAGAAACCGAGTATCATCTTACCACTACAAATGAAACAAATTGGAATGAGCGCATTCAAAATCTCAAAAAGCATCTATTAAATTACTGCGAAGAGAAATTAAATATCACTCTTGCACCTCAAGTTCCTGATCGTGAACGAGTTTATAAAGTCCAGTATATTTTAAACTCCCTCCCAGAATCAGCTAAACTAACTACCCTTAACTACGAACATCTTTATTTAACCACTGTGCGCTTACTCAACTTTGATGCCATTTACGATGGTTATGTAGCAGCTAAACCCACACCAGAAAGATTTTTTGCGACTTTAGATCGCTTAGAGCGAGAAGTATTTAACATTGATCGACCTAAATTTAAAGGACGACGACAGGTGGAGGTAAAAATTGGGACACCAATTAACCTCAAAGAATATTGGGTAATGTATCAAAGCAATAGCCAAATGCCTGAATCCAACAACCAAACTTCACGTCAAGCCACAATCAATAATTTAACTCAAACCATACAACAAACAGTTCAAACCAATCTCAACTAATCATTTTTTTGACAATCAAGCTAAAAAAACTTATTAACATTATCAGTTATATTTAACAAACTCAAAATGACAATTCAAGCATTTACTAATACCGTACCCAAAGTTATTTTTTTAGATGCGATGGGGACTTTATTTGACCTTAAAAGCAGTGTTGGCGAAATATATCAAAAATACGCGCTCAAATACGGTGTTCAAGCAGAAGCTAAAAATCTTAATCTTTCTTTTATTGAAAGTTTTAAATCTGCTTCTCCATTAGCATTTTCGGGAACTGAATTAAAAGCGATCAAAGAACAAGAGTTTAGCTGGTGGAAAAATGTAGTTCAAAAAACTTTTGCTCAGGTTGGGCTACTAGGAGAATTCAGTAATTTTACTGATTTTTTTCAAGAAATTTACCTTTATTTTGCGACTAAAGAACCTTGGTATATCTTTCCTGATGTAGTTTCCAGTCTACAAAGATGGCATAATCAAGGAATTCAACTAGGAGTTATTTCTAATTTTGACACGCGTTTAAATCAAGTGTTAAAAAATCTTGATTTAGAGCATTTTTTTACAAGTATCACCATATCTTCGGTTGTAGGAACTGCTAAACCAGAACCAAATATTTTTGAGATTGCTTTAAAAAAACATAACTTAATTGCTCAAGAAGCATGGCATATTGGAGACAGTCTAATAGAAGATTATCAAGGTGCAAAAAATGCCAAAATTCATTCTTTTTGGCTAAACCGTACCGCATCTTTATTGAATATTGAAAATCAGCTACCCAATTTAAGTAGTCTGGGATAAACTTGTGTTTATATATTGTTTTATATATGCACTTTTACAAAGTTAAAACAATGGGGGATTTAGGCTTTGGACACCGCTAATCAGCAAAGAATTTTGGGCTATTTTATAGAAGAAGCAAAAGAACATCTTCAAACTCTAGAACAAGGTATTTTACAACTATCTGTATCTGTTCGTGATGCAGAAACCGTCAATGAGATGTTTCGGGCTGCTCATTCCGTAAAAGGTGGTGCAGCTATGTTGGGCTATACCAGTATCCAAAAAACGGCTCACCGTTTAGAAGATTCTTTTAAAATTCTCAAGGATAATCCTGTAAATGTCGATCAAAAATTAGAGACACTTTTCCTTAATGGCTACGATCATTTACAAGATTTAATAGAGCGTTTAGAGAATTCTGCCGATTTTAAAGACAGTGATGCCGTAGAAATTTTGGCACAGGCAGAATCTAACTTTGCGATGCTAGATCAGTATCTTCAACAGCTATTATCAGGTGGCTCGACAGGTGATACTGACATTAATCAACGAGTAACAACAATTCTTAAACAGATGCTACAACTGTTTAAACAGCCAGATACTCCTGAAAGTAGACAAAAGCTCCATATTGCCTGTAATAAGCTCGGTGAAATTGCTCCTGATGAAGCTAATTGGCAGAAATTGATTGCTACTACTCAAAAAGCAATTACTAACAAAAAATATCCTTATAACACTATTGCTCAAGTAGTAATTAAAGAAGTTAAACAGGCTGGTGATTATTTACACTCTGGTCAAATAAATCAGCTAGTTCCTAGCAGAAATCTCCAACAGTTAGCGGTGACGGCTGGAGCTACTTCTGGTATGACTAGTGGTGTGACTAGTGGTGCTGCTGTGGGTGGTACAGTTACTATTCCTACAGATCCTCAAGGAGCAGCCTTAGCTCTTATTCAAACCTTTAATAAGCAGCAAATTAAGCAAATATTTCAAATCATCTCCAGTCGTATTTGAGGAACATTTCCAATTCTTCTGACTAAATTAGATTTAGATAGTTAATATATGTCATAATTAATACTTATAAAGCAAATCTAATATTAATTTTGGCTGTGTTACACTTTGCTACTCATTTTGCCAGTCTGTTTCAACCAGTAATGCTCCCAATTCGTTTTTTGGGCGCGTGTTCCGTTTTAAGCCTTTGTACCTGGAGTCTGGCTAGTTTTATTATGGATGCCGTAGCTAGAGCGAAAGAAATGCATCAAATCCCCTGTACCAAATGCCGTTTTTTTACTGGAGATTATCGTCTCAAATGTACTACAAATCCCCATATAGCTAATACTGAGCAAGCTATTGGCTGTCCAGATTACTATGAAATACCAGAAGCGGAGCAATGGTCTGCGGACTAGCGAAATAAAAGTCAAAAGTTAGAAGTCACTAAAGATTATGTGAAGTTGAAAATTGATAAGTAAAAAAAATAAATAAAAGTGGTAATATTTTGAATATTTTTATTTATTTAAAAATGGTGCTGAATAAAGCATTGTTCATACTTCACATGTCAAGAATTACTAAATTCATCTTAATAGCGATCGCAGCAACTTTAACGGTTATCAGTTTATTATCTAAACCAGCGATCTCCAACTCTGCTTGTACTCAAGGATGTCCTAGTTCCGAACTCAACCCTGATTTAGTTCATAGTATGAGAATTGTGGGTGATAATTCTGTTTATATTACCCATAAACCTTTTCTCAATACTCCCAGCGAAGCTCATAATTTCCAAGCAATTTATGAAGTTGATTTAGCAGGGTTAACAAATGAAAATTCTGCCAATCCCCAAGAAGCTTATTTAAGTGATCAGAGTCAAAACTCTTTGAATGAATACACTATAATGCCTACTCAAGCTTTTACTAAGGCAGAACTTTTGGATGGTTCAATTAAATCTTTTAAAGGTCAAATTTATCGGGGGGATATTGAAGAGTGTTTGCGGAAAAAATCACGAGGCACTAAAATGTGTCCGATCACTCTAATTCCTGGCAATCCCGAAGTAGAAATAAAAATTAAGAAACAAGTTTTCGTTTGTGATTTTGCCGATTCCAATTGTATGCCTCAAAATGCGCTCTCTAAACTAGAGTATGTACTTTTTGGTGATGCTTCAGAACAATACATAGCACACAGAATTAGTGGCGCACCCGATGGTGACTTTGACCAAATCTTACGGGTCGATCAAACTATTCAACTCACCCCTGAACAAATAACTAAACTCAATCAAAACAATTATCTTAAACTCGTTGCTACAGATAATCGCAGTAACACCAGAAAAGACGCACTCAGATCGCGATCAATGATGGAAGGTTCATTTTTAATTGATGACCAGGGTGAACCAGTTAAATTAGCTGTAAATAAAGATGCGGAATACTATTTTGAAATAGATCCAAATATTTTTTAGAAAATAGGTAGTAAGTTTTTTTAGGTAGTAGGTAGTAAGTTTCTTTTAAGTAGCAAGTAAAACCTAGTGCCTAGTGCCTAATCACTAACTGTTCAATAATCTTATCTTCTTTGCCTGAGAGCCAGTTAGCAAAACGTCTGGCTAATATAGGTGCAAATACTAGAGTACTAGTAAAACCAGAAAACAAATAAATCCCTTTAAGAGGTGCTATATTACCGACAAGAGCGATGCGCTTCGCGCTGGCTATGCCTACGGCAGCTTCGCAACCGCCAATCGCTTGACGATTAAAAGCAACTAAGCAACTGTGACAAGTACCAGGAATATCTTCTAATATTGGTAAGATATTGCTAACTTGTTCGCGGATTTGAGCTTCGGCAGTAAAAGGGTTAAGTTTGGCTTGAGGATTAGGAGAGATCGCGCTAATTTGACCTATGCAAAGACTTCCATCCATAAACTGTACTGCTCCAGGGTCAAGAATTAACTTGGCTGGTTGTTCATAGGGAGGATTCCAGTCAGATGCTTCTAACTCTTGGGCTTTAGCTTCAAGCAGAAATCGCTGCTGTATGGCTGGCATAACAATAGTTGCCAATTCCAAATCTACAGAGGGAGTCATAATTAATTGGGCATGGGTGAAATAATTATCGACCTGAATACCTGCTTGTTGAAGGAGCGATCGCGATAATCCCCCTGCACAGACAATGGTATTAGCTGCATAATAAAGATTATCTGGAGTTTTAACCCCAACCACATCATCACCTCGACGTAATAACTCTATTACCTGCTCATAAACAATTTTGCCAGCGTTGCGTTCAAAAGCTTGAAGATAGGCATTAGTAGTTTTTTGTGGGTGAATATGACCGTGAGGTAATTTTAAGACTCCAGCGATCGCATTCGGATTGAGTAAGGGTTCGAGTATACAGGCATCTTGAACATTTAACAATTCAGGAGTAATCGCAAAGTGAGCATAATTTTGAGCGATCGTTTCAGGATCATCTTGGCGATCGATGGTTAAAACCAAATCAAGCTCTCGAAACTCCGTATCTGTTCCCAATTCTTCTGAAAGTTGCCGATGTAGCTCAATCCCTTCCTGTCCCAAAGTTCGAGTTAATTCATCTGTCCCCGACCAATAAGCCAAACCACCATAACTATAAACAGTGGCATTATTAGGAGTAGCATCTTTTTCTAATAATAAAACCTGAAAACCCTGTTTACTAAGCTCATAGGCAAGACAAGCCCCCGTTATCCCAGCTCCAATTACAATCCAGTCATATGTCGCCATTTATTTTGACGTTGAGAATTTAATGTCTAAAACCGATAGCATTACTGTTCGTAGCTATAAGCTATAAGCTATAAGCTTTTATATTGCTAGTTTATACTTTCTACTTAAAAGAAACCTACTATTTCCCCAAATCTTAAATTCATTCTACATAAGTACTTAAGAATCATACCCTGATTTATCAACGTCTTGACTATTTAGTTTCAATTTTGCTTTTGCCTTTTGCCAAAGAGATTCTAATTCGTCAATGTCGTAATCTGTTAAAGGACGGGTAGCAAAGCTTTCCATCGTTGCCAAACGTTGAATAAAACGTTGATTTGTTCCCTGTAAACCATCAAAGGGATCTAAATCATACCAACGAGCAATATTAATAATAGTAAATAATAAATCTCCCAATTCCTCTTGCTGGTGAACTTTGTCTGCTGTCTGCAAAGCTGCCTGAAACTCTTCTAACTCCTCTTGAAACTTTGACCATACTCCGTCAGCATTTTCCCATTCAAACCCTGCTGCTGCTGCTTTTTGAGATATTTTCATTCCTGCCATTAACGGAGGTAAACTACGAGCATAGCGTTTAAGTTTCCGACTCAGTAATTGCGCTTGTTCAGGGGTTTCACCCTTTTCTGCTGCTTTAATTTGCTCCCAGTTTTGATTAACTTCGGCTGCACTGTTAACTTCTACATCCCCAAAAACATGAGGATGACGACGAATCAGTTTGGCTGTAATCCCTTCGGCAACTTCCTGAAGAGTAAAATTTTGCTGTTCACTGGCGATCTGAGTTTGCAATACTACCTGTAATAATAAATCCCCTAATTCTTCGGCGATCGCTTGTTGCTCGCCGTTTTTAATAGCATCTACTACTTCGTAAGCTTCTTCAATTACATAAGGGATTAAAGTTTCTGGAGTTTGTGCCAAATCCCAAGGGCAACCACCATCGGGCGATCGCAGTTGAGCAACTACTTCAATTAAACGTTCTAAGGCAGCCAAGATAGATTGATTCGTCGTCAAGTTAGAACTCATGTAGAAAAAATGATATTTAATGTTCAATGAGATGTTTGAGCTTGTTGGATCATTGCTACCAAGGTTTCTTTAGCATCTTTGGCATCTTTAAGAGTATGGTCAAACTCTACTCTTACTGGTACTATTTTCCCAGCGATTTGAGCAGAAATATTCATACCTTGAGAATCAATCGAATCCATAGTCGCAGTTTCCGTTTGGGGAGCGTTACCAAAAACTTTGGCATATAGAGCGATCTCGTCACGGTGATCTTTATTCATGTGTTTACAAATGCGATCGCTAATTGCAGGAGTAATAGATTCAGACATAATTATGTTATTTTATAAGATTTCACTTGGTAATTTTATAGTTTTATTCATGTTTTTGCTCTTTAATAATGCTAAAACCCATTGTGCTATTAATTATTTCCAATATTTTCATGAGTTTTGCTTGGTATGGTCACTTAAACTCTCTCCCAGTCTCCAAGTCGCTCAGTCTCCCAGTCATTCATAACAAGTAAATTAAATTATTAACAGTTTACTTAGCTTATCTATCCCCAGAAACGATTAATAATCGCCATATAGACAGGAATGCCAATAATAATATTGAAAGGAAAGGTTAAAGCTAAAGCCATAGAAATATATAAACTAGGGTTAGCTTCGGGGACAGTCATCCGCATTGCTGCTGGTACAGCGATATATGAAGCACTAGCACAGAGTACCGAGAATAATAGAGCATTACCTGGGGACATGCCAATAAACTTGGCCAGAAAAATACTAATTATGGCATTGAATACTGGCATCAAAATTGAAAAGCCAATCACAAAAGAACCGCTTTTTTTTAAGTCATCAATTCTTCTAGCAGCTACTAGTCCCATATCTAATAGGAAAAAAGTCAACATCCCATAAAATATTTCGCCTGTAAATACCTCTAATCTTTCCCAGCCATTTTCGCTAGTGACTGTACCGACTAACAAGCTTCCTAAGAGGAGAAAAACTGAACCGTTTAAAAATGCTTCTCGCAAAACCTCCGACCAAGAAAACTCATCTCCCTGAGAATCTGAATCTATCTTTTTAGACTTAGTAAACACTCTTACTAAAATTAAACCAATAATAATAGCAGGAGACTCCATCAAGGCTAAAGCTGCCACCATATGACCTCCATAATCAATAGGTGGAGTTTGTTGTTCTAAAAATGAAGTAGCCGTGACAAAAGTTACCGCACTAATTGAACCATAAGTTGCTGCGATCGCTGCTGCATTATAAGCATCTAATTTTATTTTGAGGATAAAAAAGGAATAAATCGGCACAATAATAGCAGCCATAATTGCAGCCACTAAAGTTATAGCAATTTCACTGTTAATACCACTTTCATGAATTTCATGTCCACCTTTAAAACCGATCGCAAATAATAAATAAAGTGAAAATAATTTAGGCAAAGGCTGAGGAATTTCTAAATCTGATTTGAGAAAAACTGCTATCATGCCAATGAAAAAAAATAAGACTGGTGGATTTAAAATATTAGAAAGAATTAAACTAGAATCCATAATTAGTTCTCAATTACGTAGTGATTATTCATCAAACTAACTTGCCCATACAAAGTTAATTTACAAATAGTCTTAAGTTAAGAAATTGCCAATAACATCTATTCTTTTATCATGCTGGCAAATAATTAACTAACTAATTCAGCAAAACTTTATATCTTGCTGGAAATTATAGTAAGCTGTTACGCATTTAAGTTACTGGTTGAGTCAGGAGTCAGGTAGGGGAGCCGTAAGTTTGGCGACGTACAGAAGTCAGGAGTCAAGATAAGGGTTTTAACCTGATTTTTTAAGAGAATAGTATGCAATTTAAATGTGCTTTAGCTTAGAGTTAGTTTCATTTTCTTTTCTTGTTTATTTTCAAGCTAGGTCTATTGGATAGTTTCTGATTTTTAACGTTTGTCTACCTTACTTGGTTTTTGTTAAATATAAAGTGTAAACTGCAACAAGTTCATCTTTATGACAACCAAAAAATATCAAACTCAGGTAAATACTGTTTACGGAAAAAAAAAGCCCTCAATTGTAGAGGACTTTTAAATTAATCAATTATTTATTAATTATTTTTTCGGCATCTCTGCTGGCATCTCTGTTTGCGCTCCTGCTTGCGGTTCTGTTTTTTTGTCTCCTGTTAGACAATCATGAGTTCTAAGGGTTGCTGCTGCTGCATAATCCCTTTCGGCAGGTTTATCAGGGTTAAAAGCATTGCCTGTTTCTTGGTATGGAGAAGCCACGCTACAATATGCTGACATAGTTTTAATTGTTTCTGCTCCCCAGTGTTTAGCAGTATCAGCAAAAGCAACTGGTTGTTTGTTAGTTACTAATTGTGCTTGTTTACCTTGTTTAGTATTGGCAAATTTGGCTGCATTCTCTAATACGGCAGTTAACTCTGCTCTGGTGACAGGTTTATCTGGTTTAAACGAACCATCAGGATAGCCCTTCACAATTTGATTTTCTTTTGCCCATTGAATTTTATTAGCACTCCAACGGGAAGATTGAACATCAGGATAAGGTTGAGTTGGCACAGAAGGAACTTGGACTGGTAAAGTGTCAATGATGTCTAAAGCTCCATAAACCATCGAAACTAACTGTTCTCTGGTTAAAGGTTCAGTCGGACGAAAAGTTTTATCTTTATAACCTGCAATAAAACCTAGAGCAACAGCTTCTTCAATTTCGTTTTTATAGATATCTGTGCCTATATCAGAAAAGCTAGCAGCAGCTTTGGGAGGAGCAGGAGGAGCAGCATTTCCCCCAGCAGCGATCGCCTGGGAATTTCCGCTAAAGTAGTAATGACCTTGGGCTTGACCACCAATAGTTTTTCTGGTGAATTTCCAACCTGGATTGAGATAAATTTTGAGATATTTGCCTTCTGCCTGACCAAAAGTTTGACCAATAACTACTTTAGAATTATCGTTGCGGTTTTGACCAACTAGCTGAAGTCCATTGCCCTTGGGAATAATAGTTAGTAAATAATCTAAGCTGGTATCTTGCCCATCAAGACGTACAGAATAGCCATTACTATCAGTAGAACGACGGCAACTACCTGTAAAGTCAAAAGTTGTCCAGAGAGGCTCGATAACAGTTGGTTGTGAGCCACTTTCACTCCAACATTGTTTTTGACCAGGAATTTGTTCAACTACTGCCAGATTATAGCCAATTGCCCCTGCGGGAACTGTCACTGCTACTAACTGAGTTTCGGGAATAGGTTCTTCGGTGACTTGAGCAAAAATTGGAGATGTAATGGTGCTTAAAGCGATCGCAGTGATAAAAATTACTGCTAATTTGATTTTTTTTGATAACTTCATATTATCCATACTAATTGAGTGCAGTATGGATACGATTAAAGCTCAAAAATGTCGTTTCGTCTTCTTTGATCAGGAATTATTTGTCATTGCCGAAAAATTATACCAATGACTAATCACTAATAAAAAGATAAGACTAACGACTAATGACAAATAAGTTAGGTCAAGTATACTAATTTGTTGTTCTCTTACCACTTAAGTAAATTGAACTGTTCCATATCGATAGTCTGGCGGTTACGATAAATAGCCAAGACAATTGCTAAACCCACGGCTGCTTCGGCTGCTGCCACTGTAATTACAAAGACTGTAAACACTTGCCCTTTAATATTGCTGGAATCTAGAAAATTAGAAAATCCGACTAAATTAAGATTTACAGCATTGAGCATTAATTCAATAGACATTAAAACTCTGACGGCATTACGACTGGTAATTAGACCATAAATACCGATGCAAAATAAAGCTGCTGCTAACAGCAAAAAATATTCTAATTGCACTTGTCACTCCTGTTATTAATTGTATGTGTTAATCCTGCTCAGGGTTTTTAGTAGTTAGAGTAGCTAATTCTCTTGGACGTTCGGGTAGAGTTAGACTAGTGCTGACGGTTTCTCGACTAGCTAAAGATTCAGGAATAAAATCGCGACGAGCTAGGATAATTGCACCTACCATTGCCATGAGAAGTAACACTGAAGCTAATTCAAAAGGTAGCAAATAATCGCTAAAGAAATGTTCGCCTAAAGTGACTATAGTGTTGTCAATTACTGTGGGAATAGTATCTAATGACCAAGGTGTGATCAAAACCATTGTTCCCAAAAGGGCAAACAGACCGAAACAAACTACTGCTGTGGCTACTTTACGCACTAAACGACCAGGTAGTTCAGCATAATTTTCTTGCTTATTCACCAGCATAATAGCAAATAAAATTAGCACATTAACCGCACCCACATAGACTAAGATTTGGGCAGCAGCGACAAAATCTGCATTCAGCAGAATATATAAACCAGCAATACTAATAAATACCCCTGCCAACAAAAAAGCAGAATGAACAATGTTTGGTAATAGAACAACTCCCAAAGCTGTCCCAAGCATCATTACTGCTAAGATGCCAAAAGAAACTATCTGTACTCCTTCAGCTAAATTCACTGTTTTTTTCCTCTCTCAAATTATTGATTATTTGCTTGATTATTCGCTTGCTACTTCTTCTTTAGGTTTAGCTGCTTCAAGTTCCTGTACAATCTCTTCAGGTCGTTTACCAGCGCGTTGCGCTCCTGGTGGTAAACCATGAGGTTCAACTTCTCCCTTGGGCAAATAAGCAAATTCCTTGAGAGGAGTTACCATTGGATCTTGAGTTACCTTGTAGGGCAGACGACCTAAAGCGACGTTATCGTAATTAAGCTCGTGGCGATCATAGGAAGCCATTTCATACTCTTCAGTCATTGAAAGACAGTTTGTAGGACAATATTCTACACAATTGCCACAGAAGATACAGACTCCAAAGTCGATGCTATAGTGATTAAGTTTTTTCTTTTTCGCTTGTTTGTCAAATTCCCAATCAACTACAGGTAAGTTAATCGGGCAGACACGAACACAAACTTCACAGGCGATACACTTATCAAATTCAAAGTGGATTCTACCGCGATAACGTTCAGAAGGAACTAATTTTTCATAGGGGTATTGAACAGTAATGGGACGACGCTGCATATGATCGAAGGTGACGGATAGACCTTGACCGATATACTTTGCTGCTTGCCAACTTTCTTTGGCATAGTCCTGTACTTGTTTGAGAATACTAAACATAATCTTTGCTCTGCTTAATTATTTTTATGTTATTAGCTATTAGCCACCAAATGCCATCGGGAATGACAATTTTAAAGCAGCAGTAATCAAAAGATTTGCTAGGGAAACGGGTAAGAGAAATTTCCAACCTAAATCTAACAATTGGTCAATGCGTACACGGGGTACAGTCCAGCGCAACAAAATAGCGATAAAGACTAAAAAGTAGGCTTTAACTAGGGTCATGATAATACCCAAAGAAGCAGTTAATATTTGTAGCCAAGGAGTAGTTTCAGCGACACCCAGCCAATCTGCTAAACGATCTAAAGGTACAAAGAATTCCCAACCTCCTAGATACAGGACGGCAAAAACTAAGGCGGATAGTACCAAATTGACATAAGAGCCAAGATAAAATAGGGCAAATTTCATCCCTGAATATTCAGTTTGATAACCTGCTACAAGTTCTTCTTCTGCTTCGGGTAAATCGAAGGGTAAACGTTCACACTCAGCTAAGGCTGCAATCCAAAAGATAATAAAGCCTACGGGTTGTCTCCAGATATTCCAGCCTAAGATTCCGTATCCAGACTGTTGATTCACAATATCGACTGTGCTGAGACTATTCGACATCATGGCGATCGCCAGTACTGACAAAGCTAAAGGAATTTCATAACTAATGGACTGGGCTGCTGCTCTTAATCCACCCAAGAGAGCATATTTATTATTAGAGGCATAACCAGCCATCAACAAACCAATGGGAGCAATACTAGATAAAGAAATCCAAATAAAAATACCGACATTAAGATCGGTAATCACTAAATTTTGTCCAAAAGGAACAATTAGAAAAGATAAAAAGACGGGGATAACTACCAAAACAGGGCCCAAAGTAAAGAGCCACGGATCAGCTTTAGCAGGGATGATATCTTCCTTGAAAACTAATTTAATCCCGTCGGCTACGGGTTGTAAAACACCTAACGGCCCTGCATATTCTGGGCCAATACGCTGTTGGGCAGCAGCGGAAATTTTACGCTCAAGCCACACAACTACCAAAACCCCGACAGTTGCACCAATAATCATTAATATCATCGGTAATGGTAGCCAAATGGCTTTAGCCAAACCAGCGGAAAGCCCAAAGTCTTGTAGAGTTTGGATAAAAGTTCCTTGTAAATCGATTCCTGAGTTCATATTTATATATGGTATGGGATTAAGCTAATCTCAAACAATCTTTCGAGCTTATACGATTTTTATCGCCTATCATTGCCTAGTATATCGTTGTCTGTTGGTCTATTCATCTTGAATTAGTTATCAAAAAGCAAAAAGAAGTTAATGATAAAGGTATCTGAATGGCTTAATTATCGTACATTAGTACTAAAAAATGCTCATACCAACTACAATACTATTAAGGGCGATCGCCCTATTTATCGTCTCTATTACTACATTAAATGAGTAAGCAAAATTAGTTGTATATTTACATCGATCAACTCATTTCTGATTGTCTTTTTGGTGGGCAAATTATTTTTCCTGAAACGCTTTTTGATGATCTTAGCAGTTTGCCCACCCTACGAAAGCGCGATCGCACTTCTCATAAAATAAAATGAATTTGCTTATGAAATAGCTACTGGTGTAAGAAAGTCTCCTGATGGAGATCCTTTGAAATGGTTAAGTCCTTTTGAAAAAACAATTTCAAAAATTGAAAAACTTACTAATGGTGATAGCACTTCTTCTATGAATTCAATTGGCTTGGAAAGTTTTCAAAATGAATTAAATCAGTTGATGTTAGCTGCATAGTTATAAATAATTGATGGCTCACAATTCTTGAAATAAAGTGCGATCGCCGATCTGTAGGTTGAGTGCGATCGCCGATCTGTAGGTTGAGTAGAACGGAGTGAAACCCAACATCAATAAATCTATTGCTGATTGCAGTGAATTAAGTTCGTAAAAGAGCGATCTGGTAGTGCGATCGCCAATGATTAAATCAAAAATGAGTATTTAAAAGCTCTTCTATGTAGAATGGGTTGTGGTTGAGAAAACTTGATATATGACTAAGATTAACCATGATCGATTATTTAAAGAATTACTGACCACCTTTTTTATTGAGTTTCTCGACTTATTCTTTCTCTCCCTTATCTCAATCTCAGTTCAGATGAAGAGCAAATTTTCCAGAATCAATTAAGTACAATGGAATTACAGGAACAAGAGCAAATTATGGAAATTACTACTAGCTGGGAACAAAAAGGGATCGTTAAAGGACGAGAAGAAGGACAAAAAGAGGGTCAAGTGGCTACTATCCTACGTCAACTCAACCGTAAGCTTGGTAATCTCCCTGAAGATCTTGCTTTTCAAATTAAATCTTTAGAATCTTCTCAATTAGACTCTTTAACTGAAGATTTACTTGATTTTCAAACTCTTGAAGATCTTCAAACTTGGCTCAATACTGCTAATTAGCAAAATTAGTATATTTACATCGATCAACTTATGTATATTTCAGTTAATTTACTTAATTTAAAATTTTACGAGAAGTGACAACATTGTCCTCCAAAAGACTACCAATATATAACACTGAAGCAGAATTAGCCTTATTAATGAATATCAGTGTCGAACAACTACGTTGGTTAGCTTTTAAACCGCTTACCTTTCCTCTTATTCATTATTTTCGCTTTCAAATTTCCAAAAAGACGGGCGAACAAAGAACAATTTATGCACCAATGCCATATCTTAAGGCTGCTCAAATATATATTCTCAAGAATATTTTGCATAAGCTAGAAGTACACGAGGCAGCACACGGGTTTCGTCGCGATCGCTCGATCATCACTAATGCTCAACCCCATGTCGGCGCAGATATAATCATTAAACTTGATTTACAAAATTTTTTCCAATCAATCTCCTACAAACACGTTCAAGAATTATTTCTTAGTTTGGGATATTCAGAAGCAGTAGCGACACTTCTTGGGTTAATTTGTACTATTAAAAAGGATTATCTGGCAAAAAATGGGGAAATTCACCGAATTTAATGGCTGCGATCGCTGGTTTTGCTAATTACGTAGCCATGATTAATCCCGAAAAAGGTCGAGAATTCCTAAAATCGGTAGAACGAATTAAACAAAAATACAATTTAGATTCCTCTATGTTACTCTAGATAAGATTTAGTAATTGAGATTACAAAGTTATAGTTTAGGTTCTGTATACCTAACTGGTGCGCCTGCTTCTAGTATGAGTGTATACCACCGAGTACTTGAATACTATTTCATCGTTTGATTAGCTCAGTGGTAGAGCGGATCGGTGTATCGTCGATCTGTCATAGGTTCAAATCCTGTATCAAACTCCCAAAAGTTAGCTCAATTGGTAGAGCGAACGACTCATAATCGATTGGTAATAGGTTCGATTCCTGTACTTTTCACAAAACCCTAGCCTGGGGTAAAAGGCACTTTGTTAGGGACAAAGCAACTTGATAGTAGAATCGAAAGGTTTGATTGTCAAAATTTAATTTGGTTTTGTAGTTACTCTGTCATACGGGTGTTTTTAGCAGTTACGAAGCTAGAGCAACTGTATCTCTCCCTAACTTGAGTATGTCCTTCGTTTGCCAGATCCTTTTCTCTACTGAGATTCTGGAGACAGTAAACTGAACGCCATATTTGAAGGCTGTTTTATTGCTTTTAAATGATCGCTCAAGAAGGCAATGAACGGAGGAAACTCCTAAATTAAATTCTTGGGTGTAGTTTTAAGTAAATTACATCTATTCTTAATCCAGTTTTGGAGAAGCTTCTGCCCGCATTGGAATTGTAAACCCTGTATTGACAGAGTAAAAAAATATTTAAAATTACTTATTACTTATTACCTATTACTTAATTCAAATGTTGCCCAAGTTATCTCTACAAATTTCTAAAATTTCTATGTGGAAAAATTTTTATATCAAGCCAAACGAGATTGGAATTTTATATCATCGCAGTGATTTTAAAAAGATTTTACAACCAGGAACTTACACTTATTTTGGTTGCCATTGGCAAGTTGTAACTTGCGATCGCAACTATCCAGAAGCTCAAATTGACAATTTAGAATTGTTGTTAAGAATCCATGCAACGGAATTAGAGGAATATTTATTAATTGTCCGAACAGGTTTTGATCAAGTTTCTTTAGTACGTTGTGGTCAAAATTGGGTAAGCGTTGAACCAAATCAATTGCGTGCTTTTTGGCGTGGTTTTATTGAGGTAGAATCTTATCTTTTTAACTTAGAATCAAGTTTAGAATTACCAGTTGAGTTTGTTCAGCAATTACGTGGAATTAACTTAAATGGACTAAAAAAATTCCAAATCTCAGAATCCGAAATCGGTCTACTATATATTCAAAATAATTTTGTTCGCCCTCTTGAATCAGGAGAATATGCCTTTTGGGATGTAAATCGCAATGTGGCGGTGCGAACTCTTAGCCGTATTATACCTAACCCTGATTTTCCCCTCGAAGATATATTAATTGAAAAACATCCTGACTTTGTAGCCCAGTACTGCGAAATTGTACAATTAAATAGCCAACAAGTAGCAGTTATCCGCTATTTGGGAAAAGTTATTGCTATTTTGCCACCTACCAGCCGTAAATTGTTTTGGCGAGATGTTGAAGTGGAAGTTATCGCGATCGCTAGTGAGGCTAAATTATCTCCTAATTTAGTTTCCGAATTGCTTTCAGGTTCTCAAGAAGTTCTTTTACTGAGTCACAATAGTTTACATATTTGTGAAGTACCTGCACAGCACGTGGGCTTATTATACATAAATCAAGAGTTTCAATCTCAACTTCAGCCAGGACGACACGCTTGGTGGTTGTTTGGACGTTCTTTTAGTACAGAGGTCTTTGACTTGCGTTTGCAAAATATTGAAATATCGGGTCAAGATATTCTCTCAAAAGATAAAGTTCCTCTACGCTTAAATTTGACAGCTGGTTTTCGTATTCTAGAGCCACTAAGAGCTAAAAACAGTTTGTCAGATGTTTCTGGTTATTTATACAAAGAGTTACAGTTTGCTTTACGCGCAGCCGTGGGCGAACAAACTTTAGATGCTTTATTAGAAAATAAAGGGGCGATTGATCGCTCTGTAGCTGAATACATTCGCACCAAAACCGCAGATTATGGTATGGAAGTAGATTCTGTGGGGGTAAAGGATATTATTTTACCAGGTGAGATTAAAGCCATCTTAAGCAAGGTAGTAGAAGCAGAAAAAACTGCTCAAGCAAACGTCGTCAGACGCAGAGAAGAAACCGCAGCTACCCGTAGTATGTTGAATACTGCCAAAGTCATGGAGGATAATCCGATCGCCTTGCGAATGAAAGAATTAGAGGTATTAGAGCGAATTGCTGAAAAGATTGAACATCTTCAAGTTAATGGTAGTTTGGATAGTATTTTGACCGAATTAATTCGGATTAATCGACCAACATAAGTAACTAATTACTCAAAATTAATTTTCTGATTTTGCGATCGCCTGAAATCAAACAAACTATCCTAGTAAATAGTAATAATAACCAAAAAAAAGCCTAATGATAACCGCATCTAAACTTAAAGCTTGGGTAGGCGCGATCGCTCAACCTGCCCTGGAATTTGATTCTACGCCTCTATCTGTGATTACAGGAGCGATTCCTTCAGATTTAAAAGGCACACTATACCGAAATGGCCCTGCTAGGCTATCTAGAGGAGAGCAAAAAGTAGGACATTGGTTTGATGGCGATGGGGCGATTTTAAGAGTTAACTTTAGCGATTCTGGAGCTACAGGAGTGTATCACTATGTACAAACCGAAGGCTATTTAGCTGAACAAGCTGCTAATGCTTATATTTATCCTAACTATGGTATGACTGCTGCGGGGGCTTTTTGGCAAAATTGGTTTAAACCTGTAAAAAATGCTGCTAATACTTCAGTTTTGGCTTTACAAGACCGTCTATTGGCTCTTTGGGAAGGAGGTTTGCCCCATAGTTTGGATTTAGAGACTTTAGCTACTTTAGGTTTAGATCATTTATCTGGTTTGAGCAATAAGCAGCCTTTTTCAGCACATCCTAAAGTTGATCCTGTAACAGGAGAAATATTTAATTTTGGAGTCAGTCCTGGGTTGAATTCTACACTCAGTCTTTATCGTTGTGACTCAAAAGGTAAACTCCAGCAGCAAAATACTTATTCGTTATCTGGATTACCGTTAATTCATGATTTTTGTTTAGCAGGACAGTATTTAGTTTTTTTAGTTTCGCCAGTGAAAATTAATCTTACGCCAATCATGTTAGGAAAGAAAAGCTATAGTGAGGCGATGGAATGGAAACCAAGTCTTGGTACAGAAATTTTGATTTTTGAGCGAGAGAATCTTTCTTTAGTTAGTCGTGGTCAAACCGATCCTTGGTTTCAATGGCATTTTGCTAACGGTTGTGTCAACGAAGAGGGTAAGATTGTCACCGAATTTATCCGTTATGCTGATTTTGCTACCAACCAATATCTTAAAGAAGTCGCTTCTGGCTATACTCACACCCCTGCTAAAGGAACTTTATGGTCGCTTACTATTGACCCTCAAACCGCTAAGGTAATTAATAATAAACAATTATCTGATATTCCAGGAGAATTTCCCATCGTTTCGTCCTACAAAATCGGACAAGATTGGCGTTATACCTATTTAAATGTGCATCGCTACGGTGTAAAAGTAGGTCAAGAATTATTTAATGCGATCGCTTGTTTTGATCGACAAACTAATAATATGGCGATCGCCGATATGGGTGCAAACTGCTATCCTTCTGAACCAATTTTAGTCCCCAGCCAAGATAATCATGAAAAAGGTTGGTTATTAACTGTCGTCTACGATGGCAATACTAATAATAGCGAAGTCAGAATTTATCAGAGCGATCGTCTATTTGATTCTCCTATCTGTCGTCTAGCCTTACCTGGAGTTATTCCCCATAGTTTTCATGGTACTTGGCAGTCAGAGTAATTGACTTTAACTTGATGTACTAAAGGTAAATAAGCGCGATCGCCCTTAAACAATAATCGTGTTAAATTATTTGCTTAAAATACATACTTTGTTTATTAAGCTAAAGCGCATTTAAATTGCATACTATTCTCTTAAAAAATTAGGTTGAAACCCTTATCTTGACTCCTGACTCCTGTACGTCGCCAAACTTACGGCTCCCCTACCTGACTCCTGACTTCTGACTCCTTTCTTAACCAGTAACTTAAATGCGTAACAGCTTAATTACTTATTTATTCAACATCCGACTTACTTCATTAGGTTTTAATCTTTGAATATTTTGAAAATGGTCTATTTGTTGCAAATGAGTTCTAGCTTCAGAATAATTACTGATACGAAGCAAAACCATATTTTCGTAAACAGATTCTTCTAGAGCAATAATCTCTAAAATTACATTTTGTAATTGTTTTTTTTCAATGTCATTATTTAGATATTTTAAAAAAGATTCACGTTTCCACTGGCTTACTGTTACTAAGCACCATTGTCCAGAAATCGCAATAGGTTGATCTTGGGTTTTCATATTTTCTGTATTTGATTTTTGTTCTGTAATATTAACTGATTAAGGTGCTTAAGAGCATTAGAAAATAACCTATAACCTATAACCTATAACCGCTTGACAACGAAGTCATTTCATTTACCATTTATCAACGATATCGAATGGTCAATGTTTAATGTTCAATGAAGAGACTTTAGTTGTAAGAAAATATACTTAATGAGTGACGAAAGTTTGAAAAGGCTTATTACTTTGGTTGGAAAATGATTTAGGACGTTTTTTAGATGTTTGTAATCTAGTTAACTTTTATCATGAAACCAGGTTAAATAAAGGCGGAGATAAAGGATTGGCGGGAAGAGAAAGATGAATCTAAATACATTCAGTTGGAAAAAAGCACAACAAACCGCCGAAAATTTGGTATTTCGGCATACAGGAAAGCATTTAAGTGATTTAGAGATTACTATTTTACGCGGTGCTTGGGATAATCGAACTTATGAAGAAATTGCCGAAGCTGAAGGTTATACCAGTAACTATTTAAGTAAAGATGTGGGAAGTAAGTTATGGGGAACTTTGTCAACAGCTTTGCAAGAAAAAGTATCAAAGAAAAATTTTAAAGAAGCATTAAAACGGGAATGGCAGCAAAATATTCAAGCAAATATTAACAATTATCAACATCAATTATCAACAGAAACCCTTACTTTTCCTGAAGGTTCAGTTGCTTTAGGCTCTCATTTTTATATTAGGCGATGCGTACCGCTAGCTTCGCAAACGCCTATAGAATCGATTTGTTATGAAACAATTATTAAACCAGGCTCTTTAATTCGGATCAAAGGGGCAAAATGGATGGGTAAAACTTCTTTGGTTAATCGTATTCTTGAACAAGGAATTTTGCAGTCACAAACAACAGTATATTTGGATTTTGGTAGTGTCGAAAGAGCAATTCTAAATGATTTGGATAAACTTCTACGTTGGTTATGCGCAGTGGTTTCTCGTCAGTTGAAATTGGAAAATAAGGTACAACATTATTGGGATACAGATATTCTCGGTAGCAACGATAACTGTACGTTTTATTTTGAAGATTATATTTTGGCGGAAATAACTAGTGAAATTGTTTTAGCTTTTGATAATATTGATCGCTTATTTGTTTACGAAGAAGTAATTGAAGATTTTTTTGGAATGTTACGTAGTTGGCACGAAAAGGGCAAAATTTATCATTGTTGGTCAAGATTAAAACTACTCCTAGCTCATTCAACAGAAGTGTATATTCCTTTAGATATTAATCAATCTCCTTTTAATGCAGGAGTACCAATTTTATTAGAAGAATTTGATTATACACAAGTAGCCACCTTAGCATCTTTATATCAGTTGGATTGGGATCAATCTGAAATCGAGCAATTGATGGATTTGGTGGGCGGTCATCCTTATTTGGTAAGATTGGCAATGTATCAGATAAAAACCCAAAATCTTACTTTAGAGCAATTTTTACAAACAGCTATTTCAGAGACGGGAATTTATAGTAATCCTTTGCGTCGTTTAGCTAATATTTTAAATGAATCTCCAGAACTTAGTTCGGTTTTTTCTACAGTGGTCAAATCTGATGTCCCCGTAGCTCTTAATTCTTTACAAATTTATAAGTTACATAGTCTTGGTTTAGTTAAACAGCAAAATAATTTAGTATCTCCTCGCTGTAAGTTATATCGTGATTATTTTATTAATGAATAATTTATGTACTTGATAATTATTTAATTATGAATATTTCAATTTAATGTATGAATAGAAGTCTAAACAATAATAATATTTTAAAATTAATAGGCTATACTAACTTACATTATCTCAAAAACTTACTGAAATATGGTTAAGTATTTACAAAAAACAGTTATTTTTTTAGTGACTATATATATTATATTTTTTTTTATTATGTTATTTGGAGCTTATTCCATTGGGCTGCAAATTAATAATAGTTTTTGGCATAAAGGAATTTTGCAATCAATAATTCCTGACTCGTATTATTGCCCTCAAGGTTGTAATAAGTGTAATTTTAACATTGACAATTTTGGTTTATTTTATGCAGTTACCTCTGCTTCATGCACTCTGTTAGGATGTCCGTCTAATAGTTACAAAAACGAGCATCAACTATGTTCCAAAAATTGGATGCTATCCGATTATCTTGATTATGATACTTTTCCAAAATTTGTTAATAATTGCATTAACGGGTATCGAAACATAACTTATATCAAACAAGAACAGCATAAATCAAACGGAAATTTTACAGCAGCAGAAGCAAAAACACCAAAACATACGCGCATAGCTCTTAGTACTGGTATTCGTTCTTGTAATCAATTGTATCAATCGCTACAAGAAGTAAAAAAATTTAACGAAGATATATTATTGGAGTTTAGTATATATTTAAAAAATCGTATTCTTTTTGAGTCAAGTAATACATTTCCAGAATCTGATGAAAAGCAAAGAATCACTAACATCAAAGAAATTTTTGACTATTTAAGTGTTTATTATAATAATACAAATGATATTCTAACCAATGAAATGTTAGAACAATTTGAGAAACAATATCAACGATATCAAAAAAAATAAATCCGCAGAAATAAAGCTTGACTACAATAAAACTTTATTCGCTTATTTTATAAATACCTGAAAAAATACCTGAATTTTTCCTATAGTAATTACTATATAAATTAATCTTAGATCGAATAAGCTAAAGCGCATTTAAATTGTGTATTGTTTTGTTAGTAAATTAGGCTATAAACCCTGGTTATGACTCCTGTACGTCGCCAAACTTACGGCTCCCCTACCTGACTCCTGTCTACTCTCTCAATTATTGATTTAAGTGCGTAACAGCTTAATAAGTTAACAAGACATTTTCCTATCTATTTCATGAATAAAGATAATCAAATATTTACTTATCAAGTAGGAGGAAGTTTAGCTAGTAATTCTCCTAGCTACGTAGAGCGAAAAGCCGATCGCGAGTTAGAAAAAGCTTTAAAACAAGGTCAGTTTTGTTATGTTTTAAATTCTCGTCAAATGGGAAAGTCTAGTTTGCGAGTTCGAGCTATGTCGAAATTACAAGCAGAGGGAAATGTTTGTGTATTTGTAGACTTAACTGGAATGGGGACGCAAGATTTAACTATTGAGAAATGGTATGCAGGAATTGTTCGTTCGATTGTTAGTAGTTGTCAACTTAAATTTAATTGGCGTGATTGGTGGCGAGAAAAAAGAGATTTGTTTTCACCTGTACAACGATTGAATTTATTTATTGAAGAGGTTTTATTAGTAGAAGTTAAAGAAAATATTGTTATTTTTATTGATGAGATAGATCGAGTTCTCAGTCAAGCTTTTTCATTGGATAATTTTTTTGCTCTGATTCATAGTTGCTATCAAAAGCGTCAGGTTAATAGTGATTATCAACGACTGACTTTTACTTTATTAGGAGTTGCAGCACCAAGAGATTTAATTAGAGATAAAAATCAATCACCTTTTGAACTAGGTAAAGGGATAAACTTACAAGGATTTACTTTAGTAGAAGCTTCTCCTTTAATGTTAGGTATGATTGATAAAGTTGATCAGCCATCAGAAATATTAAGCGAAATTTTATTTTGGACTGGGGGACAACCGTTTTTAACTCAAAAATTATGTCAGTTGGTTGTTAAAGAGACAAATAAAAAAAATGAATTAACTATAGATAAAATTGTTGAAAAATATTTCCTTACAGATTGGGAAGCTCAAGACGAACCAGAACATTTAAGAACTATCCGCAATCGTCTATGTTATCGTAATTCTACCAAGACTATTCGATTATTAGGATTATATCGAGATTTACAAAATCAAGTAATTCCTGTTAGTAATAGTACCGAACAAATAGAGTTGCGTTTATCAGGTTTAGTTATAGAAAGCAAGGGGAATTTATCAGTTACCAACCCGATTTATGCCAAGGTATTTAATCTAGCCTGGATAGACGCACAATTAACTCAATTACGTCCTTATAGTCAGGCGATCGCTGATTGGATTGCTACTAATAATTCTGATTATTTACTAAAAGGTAAAGATTTACAAACTGCCTTAACTTGGTCATTAGGAAAAAGTCTGACAGATATAGATTATCAGTTTTTAGTGGCTAGTCAAAACTTGGCTAAACAAGAAGCTCAAGAAGCTTTAGCAGCAGTAGAAGCAGCAAGCAAACTATTAGCAAATGTCAGAAAACAAGCACGACAAAAAGCCAATAAACAACGGTTAAGTAAGCAGTGGCTTGTAAAGATAGCCTTGGGAGTAACGGGATTGATTTTATTAATACGCTGTACAGGAATTTTACAAACTTGGGAATGGAATTTACTTGATCGCTTTTTTGTTTGGCGACTTACTAATAATATTGAACCTCGAATTGTGGTAGTTACTATTAATGAACAAGATATTAATACAATAGGACAATTACCAATTTCCGATCGCATTTTAGCTACAGCAATTAAAAATATCAAAACACATCAACCAAGCGCGATCGCTCTAGATCTTTATCGCGATTTACCTGTACAACCAGGAAACCAAGATTTAAACGCAATTTATAACTCTACTCCCAATTTATATGTAGTAGAAAAAGTAATTGGTGATGCTATTCCTCCCTCAGTTAATGTTAGTGAAAAACAAGTCGGGTTTAGCGATCAAGTATTAGATAGTGATGGTAAAATACGTCGTGCTTTATTATCAACAGTGGGAAGTGATCAACAAACACGCTTTAGTTTAGGTACTCAATTAGCTCTACATTATCTCCAAGAGCAAAAAATCAAGCTTGAACCAATTAATAATCATCGCTATCGTTTAGGAAAAGCTGTTTTTGAGCGATTTACCCCTCACAGTGGCGGATATATCGGTGCAGATGCTAAAGGATATCAGATATTACTCAATTTTTGGGGGACAAAAGCTAATTTTAAGCAGTATTCTTTAACCAAGGTACTAAAGAATGAGATTGCTACCGAAGACATACGCGATCGCTTAATTTTTATTGGTTCTACTGCTGAAAGTTTGAGAGATTTTTTTTATACACCTTATAGTCAAGGTTGGTTTCGTTCTCCTCAAAAAATGCCTGGAGTTTTTATTCATGCTAATGTTAGCAGTCAAATAATTAATGCAGCGATTAATAATCGTCCTTTACTTCACACTCATAACCAACTTTTAGAATCTCTTTGGATATTTTTGTGGGGAATTACTGGTGTAATTATTGCTTGGCAAATATTAAAGACAATCCTGATTATTTCCAGTATTTGCTTAACTAGTATAATTTTAATTATTGTTTGTTATCAAGCGTTTTTAGCGGGTTACTGGCTACCTGTTGTACCTGCATTACTAACACTAATTCTAACAATAATTACGGCAATAATTATTAGAAATAAACAACGCGATCACGTTAAATTTCAACATACATTAGAATTACTATTAATTGAATATCATAATCATCCTGTTGTTGGCAGAATTGCTTTAGAATATTTAAAACAGTCGGAAAACAAAGACAATTCATCCTTAATAACTAAAAAACTAACCAGTTATCAATAGATCTCTTGTATAAGTATCCAAAACTCTAGTTAGGTAAAGTCAAAAGTCACTTCATTGAACTCGCGAACATTGAATATTAAACATTTTTGATAAATGGTAAATGATTTCCTATTTCCTACTGACGAGCCGATGACTATGAATGTCCTAACTTAACTTAGTAGGGCTATAAATCTTTCCGAAGGAGGAGGAGGCTTAATGAACCTAATAGCTATCGTGTTATTAAAATTCAAATTTGGAGATAACAGCGATGGCTGATATGACAAACCTAGAAACAAAACTAGCGGATTTAAAACTTATTCAAGAAGTTTTGCTTGAAAGCGGTCAAAAACTAATGAGCGAAACAAATGACGATACAATCCGCGAGCGACTAGAAAAAATGATTACAAGCGATCGCGAAAACCTTAACTCTATTGACAAAGCCATTTCTGAAGTTGGAAGTACCGCTCAACCTCGCGACATAACTCAAAAACACGCCGAGGCAATCAACAAAATGATGAATGGTTCGGAACTTACATCTTATGATAAATTCTTTCAGTTTGAGTTACTAAAACATCAGCAGACTATGACTGGCTTAGTGATTCATAAAGTTGCTCAGTCTCTTGATGACAAACTTCAAGATGCAGTCGAACCTCTCAATAAAGTTAACTTTGAAAATCGCGCCCATCAAGAAGTTCTCAAAGGAGTTCTCTATTTTGTAGGAACACGAGAAATAGCTGGTATAGAACCAGATATGGGACTTTGGGCTAGCATCGAACAAGGAATTGCAGCTATGAAGGGTGTAATAGGTAGCGTGGCTAGTTAGGGCTTACTTTCTAGAGTTAATTATGGAAAGAAAGTAATAAGCAATAAGCACTAGTGTAAAACAAATATGGCGATCGCCTGTTAGTTGCGATCGCTTTTTATAATTAATCAGTAATTAGTGATTAGCGATTGGGTAATTAGGTAGTAGGTAGTAAATAGTAGGTAGTAAGTAATAAGTAGATAGCTCCCATCCCAATCCCCAGTCACCAATCTCCAGTCACCAACTATCAGTAATTAATAATTGCTTGATTAGCAAATTCAGCTAAACCACCAGATTGCAGATATTTAGCCCATAGATCGTTCCCATTATTTAAAGACGATTTTTCTGAAGCTAAGATATTCAGCGCATCATACCAAATACCTTGTCGTGCATACCAAGCAGCCTTGTCTAATTTAGTAGAATCAAACTGCTGTTTATTCATAGTCGTAATTTGCGATTTACTAATACGCTCAATCCAAGCAGCAACAACAGGATCATTGGGAGTTGGTTGATTACCGCACACTAAGATTAGCGCCCATTGATAGTTTTGACCAATTTTTAAAGCAGGGGCATCTTGAGCTAGTTTAATTTTCATAATCCCAGCCTCGCCTGTTAAATCAATTGACTGTTGCCAATGAGGTCTAGTACCTGCTTCTTTGATACTTAAAATTGCTTGCTGTGCCGAAGTTTGAGGTAAATAAACCCAAAGATTAGGACGCTCCGCAGTTGTTAATCCATAGTTGCGATCGGGTACAATAGCAGTCAATTTATGACTAACATCAGCACTATCTTGTTGAGCAGCAAATAAATCCCCAGAACACTTGCCATTTTGCCGTGAAGCTGCTCCCTCCGTCTCTTCTGGCTGTTCTTCTTCTGGCGGTGGTTGAAATAGAACAAAAGTATTGCTTTTTGTCTTTTCATTCGCAATTGCAGTCTGCCCATCAACAAAGACGATTGTGATTGGGATTAATAACAAAACCAAGCTGTTTATAAAAGCAATCCAATCAAAATTATGATTAATTTTTTGATGTTTATTTTTTTTTGATACTTTTGATACTTTCATCACTCTCGAACACTTAATAGCGTAAGTTGCTAGTTATGCGGAATAATCTGAGGGATAAAAGGGCGTTGCATCATTATAGGGTGGCTTAGGTCGACTGGGGGACTGAGAGACTAGGGGACTGGGGGATTAGGAGACTAAGAGACTGGGAGAATTCAACCTGTTTTAAAGCGATTAGCTTATAACAAGATCGCTTATAGCTTATAGCTTTTATTAAACCTAATTGTTTTAAATCATCCCGTAGCTATGCAACACCGATAAAAGTAATAAGTAATAGGTAATAAATTTGTATACCTACTTTTTTTCTGAATTCTAAATTTAGAATTCAAATTTTTTACTTTTGACCCTCATACTCAGCCATGATAGCAGCTTGGTTAATCAGTAATTACGCATTCAACTAAAATTTACCTTGAGCAATAGTATTCTGCGCAGCTTGAAGCCTTATATTGTTACTTACTAAATTACTAATTTCATTAGTTGAATAATTGATTTTTTGGTAATTTTGTACTTTATTAAATTCTTTTAAGGTAATTCCTGTAGCCAATATTTTTGTATTAGAAGCAGACACTTTTTGGGTTTTATTAATTTCCAATTTAGCTGGAGCTATATTTAAAGAGTAATGTAATTGAAGCCCACTGAAAAATAACAATGTAGCGAGAAATCCTAAACTGAAAAGAATTCCCTTTTCTGATGCTTCAGTATTATTTGTTGTATTTTTTACCGTATTGAAACATTCTGCTTCCATAAGCAATATATTTCGGGGAATACTATTTACTTGATGATATTCTGCAAATTCACGTTCGGTAAAGGAATTAGATTTATTATTTTTCATGCTCGTAAATACCTCCCTCAATTTTTTATTTAGCTATCCAAAATATAAATGCCAAGTAACTTTATTGAATGCATTATTTATATTTTTTTAGCTTTTCAAATAAAGAATACCACGATACTTTCGGATACAGAAATGAGGTTGATAAGTTTGAATTGGACGGCGGAGTTGATAACTTTGTCCTCGAAAATGAGCAGTAAGATCTGACGGAATAGTTTCTACTAGTTGATCAGTAGTATGGTATGTTTGTCCTAAAAAATGTAATCTCATTTTGTTTTAAAAGTATATTTGTCATTATTGTGTGACTCAGCAAAAAGAATTTAAAGGGGAAAAATTTGGGTATTTATTCAGGTGCGATCCAAATGCTGCAATTTTCATCCTTAATAACACAGCGATTATCATGATTTACCGCAATTAGTGGATGTTTTTGGAGTTCTAGAATTATTACTAGTGGGATAGGCTGTTAGAATAACCCTTCCATCTTTTGTAATATCGACTCCCTGGGCAGGAATAATATCACCTTTACTAGTTTTTATTGGTTTAATAGCTTCTGGCTGAGGAGATGTTGATTGTATTGTCTGACCGTTAACATAAATTGAATCGGCAACTAACGGTTCAATAGGTTGACGAGGTATGCCACCTTTACCACTAACTATCAGATTATTACCATCAACACCCTGACCAGAAACACAAGCTTGAGTAACAGTTTCTCCAGCTTCTACAGGATTATTAGGTAGTTGAGTTGTTCCTTCAATTGCATCTGAATTAGGAGTATTAATCTTTACCACACCATCAACAGTTCCACTAGCATCAATATTGTTGATATTGTTAGCAAGATTAGCATTCCCTTCTTCTAAACCCAAAACCCCTTGAGCATTCATCTCAATATTTCCACCTTTACCTTCTGGAGATCTAGTAATAAAATCGCTGCCATTACCTTCATTTTGATTGGGAAAAGCAACTACAAAACCATTTTCAGCATTGATAGTTATGTCGCCTCCATTGGCATTAGTTCCAATAACTTCTGCTGAAATATCACTGTTTTCTTCTAGAGTCAAGCGATCGCCTATATTGAAAGTTAAATCTCCACCATTTCCCTCTCCGACAGTACTAGTACTAATTGCTGCGCCATTGTCAAGAGAGAGATTAGCTGTTGTAATCTCAACACTACCACCATTGCCTATTGCTTCCTGGTTTACCTCACTAGCAATTACACTGGGAAATTGACCATCAGGAGTTCTACCATTAAGAGTGATTAATTTTTCAGCATTAATTAAAACATTTCCGCCATCTCCCTCTCCCAAAGTACTAGCACTAATAAATGCGCCATTGTCAAGAGAGAGATTAGCTGTTGTAATATCTACATTACCACCATTGCCTATTGCTCCTGATTCTACTTGACTGGCAATTACACTGCGAAATTGACCATCAGGAGTTGTACCATCAAGAGTGATTAATTCAGTCGCATTAATTGTGACATCTCCGCCATCTCCCTCTCCCAAAGTACCAGCACTAATAAATGCGCCATTGTCAATAGAAAGATTAGCTGTTGTAACATCTATATTACCACCATTGGCTATTGCTCCTGATTCTACTTGACTAGCAATTACACTACGAAATTGACCATCAGGAGTTGTACCATCAAGAGTGATTGAGTCAGTCGCATTAATTAAAACATTTCCGCCATCTCCCTCTCCCAAAGTACCAGCACTAATAAATGCGCCATTGTCAATAGAAAGATTAGCTGTTGTAATATCTACATTACCACCATTGCCTGTTGCTCCTGATTCTACTTGACTGGTAATTACACTGCGAAATTGACCATCAGGAGTTGTACCATCAAGAGTGATTGATTCAGTCGCATTAATTGTGACATCTCCGCCATCTCCCTCGCCCAAAGTACCAGCACTAATAGATGCGCCATTGTCAATAGAAAGATTAGCTGTTGTAATATCTACATTACCACCATTGCTTATTGCTCCTGGTTCTAAATTACCACTATTCCCCTCTGAGCCACTCTCGACTAGATTTCGTATAACGCTTCTTCCACTTAAATTTATTGTTTCAGTCGCATTAAGGTTAATATTTCCTGCTTGAGCTTCGGTAGAACCAGAATTAGCATCTATACTGTTCATTAGCATACTATTATTCAGCAACTCTATATTATTGCCATTAAGATTAATAGTCCCACCTTCACCATTATTGCTGCCAAAACCAAGAGAAACACTAGAATTATCTAAAGAGATATTTCCTCTAGCCAAGTTTTCAGGAAAATTTAAGTTGCCATTTTCATTAATATCAACAGTTCCCGAAGTCTGTAAGCCTCCCAATGTTATATTGCCCTCAAGTGCTGATAATGTTGCATTGTTCAGCTCGATGTTGCCACCAATCAAATAGAGACTTTGATCTTCGAGTACAGATAGTGCAGAAAAATCAGCAGGTTCTGTACCATTGTTATTACCATTGACAGCAATACCATTAGGATTATCTCTCAAATTCAAACCAATGGGAGCGTTAATAGTCAGTATTGGTTGATTTAAATTATTGACTGCGCTAAATTCCCCATCTTCAAACACAATACTATCCGCAGTACTACCATAAAACGAACCACCAATAGATAAACTTGCACCTTGACCAAAAATAATCCCAGCAGGGTTGATCAAAAATAGATTAGCACCGCCCTGTGCCTCAATTAAACCATCGATATTAGAAATCTCTCCCCCTGTAACCCTAGACAAGATATTACTGATATCTACAGCGTTATTGAAAACTGCTTCTCCACCGTTAGGGACTGAAAATTCTTCAAAACTATGAAACAGATTGTCTCCGCTTCTAGTACCTGCATTAATTTCAAAACTATTGCCATTAGCATCAACTACAGTTCCAGTCGTGCCATCTGAAGTAACCTGGGCTGAAGCAGAATTGCTTGGAAGTAAACTTGTAGCCAGACAAATAGCAAAAAACCAGGATAGAGAAAAGCGTCGTTTCAAATCTATACTCCTCAATAGGGTTTGTTAACATTCTGTAATTTACTAAATAAGATTTACAGGGGAAAAATTCGGGTATTTGTTCAGGTGCGATCTAAATGATTCACTTTTCGCTTTTAATATTTAAGTAAACATGGGTTCAGGATGATGCATTTGAACTGGTTAAAGACTTTAAACATTGCCATCACAGGCGCGATCGCTTTTTACGCTAATAATTCAGTAGCCCAAATTACCCCAGATGCAACTCTGCCAAATAATTCCAATGTTAGATTAGAGGAGAATACTAGAATTATTACGGGTGGAACTCAAGCAGGTAGCAATTTATTTCACAGTTTTCAAGATTTTTCAGTCCCTACAGGCTCAGAAGCATTTTTTAACAACAGCGTAGATATTCAAAACATTATCAGCCGAGTTACAGGTGGTGCAATTTCTAATATTGATGGTTTAATTAAGGCTAATGGTGCAGCCAATCTATTTTTAATGAATCCCAATGGAATTGTATTTGGTGAAAATGCCCAATTAAATATAGGTGGTTCTTTTCTTGGTACATCTGCTGAGAGTTTACAATTTGCCGATGGTAGTGAATTTAGTGCAAAAAATCCTCAAAATACACCCTTGTTATCTATTAATATCCCTATCGGTTTACAATTTGGAGCAAATTCTAGTTCGATTCAAGTACAAGGAAATGGTCAACAAGCGAGCGAGTCTAGTATTACTGATACAGAAGCTAATTTACAGGTGCAACCAGATCAAACCTTAGCCTTAGTGGGTGGAGATATTAATTTAAAAGGCGCAACCCTAAAAACTACTAGTGGACGGATAGAATTGGGTAGCGTTGCCGAGAATAGTTTAGTTAATCTCACGTCGGCAAATACTGGCTGGTTATTGGATTATCAAGACGTTACAAATTTTCAGAATATTAGTCTCACAGATACTACTAACCTGGCAGTCAATGGTAATGGACAAGGCAGTATTGCCATAAACGCCAATAATATTGATATTCTCTCTGGTAGTAATATTCAGGCGGGTATCGATGCAAATTTCCAATTCTCAGGGATACAAGCTGAAGATATCACCTTAAATGCTAGTGGGAATATTACCCTAGATAACAGCACAATTGCTAATGAAGTATACGAACAAGGAATTGGTAATGGTGGCAATGTTGAGATGACAGGGCGATCGCTTTTTTTAAATAACGGTGCCATAATTTCTGGCAACAGCTTTGGACAGGGAAATACAGGTAACATCATAATTAATGCTAGCGATACGTTTTCTTATGATGGTGCAGGTAATAGTGAAGAAACCGTTATCTCAGCCAGTCTATTTGGGACTGGTAGCGGTGGTCAAATTGCTATTAATGCACCAAAGGTATCTTTACTAGACGGTGCTACCATAGTTTCTCATAGTGTTGGGCGCGGAAATGCAGGCAGTATAGCAATTAGTGCCAGTGATAATGTTTTAATAAGCGATACAAACAGTGGTATTGGTAGCCAAGTGTTTGCTGATGCTGTTGGTAACGGTGGCACAATTGCTATTAATGCACCCAAACTGTCTTTATTAAATGGTGCTACGATAGTTGCTCATACCAATGCTCAAGGAAATGCTGGCGATATAACAGTTAATGCCAAGGAAGTTTTCTTGGACGGAGCAGGAAGCAATGGCTCAAGTGGTATAGGTAGTGCAGCTTTTGAGTTAGCGAGTGGAAATGGTGGAGCGATTGTGATCAATACTGACTCGCTCAATGTTACCAATGGTGCAACACTCTTGGTTAGTAATTTTGTAGCAAAAGACGCAGGCAGCGTGACAATTAATGCTACTGGTGCAGTTTCCTTTAATGGCACTGGTACAAATGGTTATTCTAGTAGTGCTTTTAGCACGGTGGAAGCAGGCTCTAATGGCAACGGCAGAGAGATAAAAATTACAGCCAATTCTTTAACGGTTGAAAATGGGGCTGTTATAGGTGCTAGCACTAGTGGGCAAGGAAGGGGTGGGGACATCAACCTAGACGTTAACACCTTGCAAGTTCAGGGTGGCGGACAAATTCTCACAACCAGTCGTGGTAGCGGTGATGCAGGTAATATTTCAATCAATACAACTGAAAACACTACAATCACTGGCAGCGATCCTACTTTCCCTGAAAGATTAGCGCGAATAGGTAGACCAATTGTGCGCAATGAAGGTGCTGCTAGTGGTATATTCGCTAATACAGATGCTAATTCTACAGGTTCTGGCGGTAATATCAAGATCTCGACACGAAACTTGTCTATTAGCGACAATGCTTTAATCAATGCCACCAATCAAGGAAATGGAATAGCAGGCAATACAGGTGGCAATATTACTCTACAAATTGCTGATAATTTGAGCTTACGAAATAGCAGTACAATTTCTGCTCAAGCACTGAAAAATGCTGATGGTGGCAATATAAATATAGACGCTAATTTTGTTATTGCTTTTCCTAACCAAAATAACGATATTGTTGCTTCTGCTGCCCAAGGAAATGGAGGTAATATCGAGCTTTTCACTAATGCCATCTTTGGTATTGAAGAAAGAGGTTCTACACCCATAAACAATACTAATGATCTGGATGCTTCTTCCAACTTTGGTTTAGATGGAACAGTCAATATTAACGAACTTGATGTTAACCCTACAGAAGGATTAGAAGAATTACCCGTAGAAATAATCGATGTAGCAGGATTAGTAGAGCAAAATTTCTGTCAACAAGGACAGGGAAGTGAATTTATTGTGACGGGTAAAGGGGGAATTGCACCGAGTCCTAATCAAGCGCGAGAGGGAGAAATGAGTGAGGTTGATTTGGTCGAACCCACAAGTTTAGGGGCAGATGAAGGTAGTAGTAGTAGTGTGCAAAACGCCTCCATAGAAAAAAAGGCAGAAATTGTCGAGGCTCAGGGATGGATAGTTAACGATCGCGGTATTGTAGAATTAGTTGCTCATAAATCTAATAGTTCTCCATCACAGCCAAAAGGTAATAATGTGTGTAACACAGGTATTAGTTATTAATCTAAATTGTTACTGACACGAGATAAAACTTGTAAATCTTGTTCATCTAAAGTTACAGGTGTACCGCTACGGATCAACTCCGAAAAGTTTTCATTAGGAACCATCATACATAAAGTATATAAACGTTCGGAACCTGTATTTTTTAGATAATGAGTGCCTGTTTTGGGGATTAAAATGCTATCTCCACTATGAAAAGGAATTTCTTTACCATCACAGACTGCTATACCTTCCCCTTTAAGAATAAAAAACATCTCGACAGCAAAATCATGACGATTGTGAGGAGTTGCACCACCAACATCATAAATTTCTACGCAGACAGTTAAGGAGTCATTGGCAATATTGGGATCAAAAATGATTGCTAGACGATTACTATCTTTAGGACTAATCCGATAAGCTTGATAATCTCTAGGTGTTTTCATTATAGGAATCATGCAATGTTCGTTCATCTTCCTTTTGCACCGTCACAGCTTCAATTTTATTAACCAGTATTGTACGGTTGCCAAGCAAGGAAAAGAGGTAAAATTCAGGTATTTTTTAGATAGATTACACTCTATTATTGATTTAAGTGCGTAACAGCTTAGTCTCCAGATAATGCAGACTGTTTAAATTGCACATTTAATTCTGGTAGAGTTTCTGTTTCTAAAATTGAACCATCGGGGGCTTCGAGAACAAATCCAGCATCGCGAATCATTGCTAAATCGGTTTGGGCTGCTTGTCCTGCGGTAGTTAGGTAATCACCGACAAAAATTGAGTTGGCAGGATATAAACCCATAACCTGTAAAGATCTTAAATGAACTTCTCTCCCTCCAGCAATTCTGATTTCTTGTTTGGGGAGAATAAATCTAAACAAGGATAAGATACGTAAACAACGACGGGGATTAAGTTGATTAATATCAGCTAAAGGTGTACCAGCAATGGGAATTAAGAAATTAATCGGCACACTGGTAACGTCTAACTCTCGTAGAGAATAAGCTAGATCGATAATATCGTCATCGGTTTCATTCATCCCTAAAATACCGCCTGAACAGGTAGTAATTCCTGCTTTTTGGACGTTTTTGAGAGTGGTAACGCGATCGCGAAAGGTGTGAGTGCTACAGATATTAGCGTGGTGATTTTCGGAAGTATTTAAATTATGGTTAACTCGATCCACTCCCACTGCTGCTAGACGCTCGGTTTGTGATTCGCTCAATAACCCTAAACATGCACAGATTTTTAAATCGTGTTTGGCTTTAACAGTTTGAAAGGCTTCTAACACACTATTAAATACTGATTCGGAAGGCGATCGCCCTGAAATCGCCATACAAAACGTGCCTGCTTTTAGGCTGGCTGCTCGCTCTGCTGCTTGTAAAATCTTTGATTGGGCAATTAGGGGGTATTTTTCAATCTCAGCAGTAGAAATTTTGGACTGAGAACAATAGTTACAATCTTCAGGACATAAGCCACTTTGGGCATTGAGTAGGAAATGTAATCTCACCCGATTTGACCAATAGTGATGTCGAATTTTATAAGCTGCTGCTAATTGTTCCAGTAATACTAAATCAGGGGCTGACAAAATGCTTTGGGCTGTAGGGCGATCGATTAACTCCCCTGCTAGGGAACATTCAGCTAAGGCTTGATAGTCGAGAGTTTTAGTCATAAAGATTAGGCGACTCTTTTTTTGTTTATAGATCGCTTTTGTACTTAAGATAGTGTACTTTATCTAATAATTAATATCTTTAGGTCGATAAAATATATTTATTTATAGTAAAAATTACCAAAAATACTAAACATTACCCATTATGAAAGAAAATATACCAAAAAATGAGTTAAATGTAAATCCTCAAGACTATTCTCTATTGACTGACTTATATCAATTAACAATGGCTGCCTGTTATGCAGGAGAAGGAATTGCCAATACCCAAGCTAGCTTTGAGTTATCTACAAGACGTTTACCCCAAAATTTTGGTTATTTAATTGCAATGGGGTTAACTCAAGTACTGGAATATTTAGAACAGCTAAATTTTAGCGATGAACAAATTCAAGCCTTAAAAGCTACAGAGATTTTCAATCATGCACCTCCAGAATTTTGGCAGTTGTTGAAGTCAGGAGGCTTTACAGGGGATGTTTGGGCAGTACCAGAAGGCAGTGCAGTTTTTGCGAAAGAGCCAATTTTAAGAATCGAAGCTCCCTTATGGCAAGCACAGCTTGTAGAAACCTATTTACTAAATACAATTAACTATCAAACTCTCATTGCCACTAAAGCAGCAAGAATTAGAGACATTGCGGGAACAACAGCGAATATTCTGGAATTTGGCACGAGGAGAGCATTTAGTCCTCAAGGAGCAATTTGGGCAGCTAGAGCAGCCTTAGCAGCAGGATTTGATGGTACATCTAATGTTTTAGCAGCCTTAAAACTGGGAGAACAACCGAGAGGCACAATGGCTCATGCATTGGTAATGGCAATTAATACCTTGGTAGGCAGCGAAGATGACGCTTTTAAAGCCTTTCAAACCTATTTTCCCCAAGCACCTTTATTAATAGATACTTACGACACCATAGCAGCAGCAAAACGTTTACAAGCCCAAGTAGATACTGGAATGATTAGTGTCACAGGAGTGCGAATTGATTCAGGAGATTTAGCAGAATTATCGCTCAAAGTACGTTGTCATTTACCTGAAACTAGCATTTTTGTCAGTGGGGACTTAGATGAGTGGAAAATTGCCGAATTACAGGAACAAGGTGCGTCGATAGATGGCTATGGCATTGGTACTAAATTAGTTACAGGTGAGCCAGTTAACGGGGTATACAAATTAGTAGAAATCGCTCATATTCCCACAATGAAACAGTCTATTAATAAACTTACTTATCCAGGTTGCAAACAAATTTTTCGTACTGTAGTCAATGGTCAAGTACAGTCAGATAGATTAGGTTTAAAAACTGAAATTCCCGAAGCTAATGAGGTAAGTTTATTAGAAATTGTCATGCAGTCTGGTAAAAGGCTAAAGTCATCAGAGAGTTTAGATATAATTCAGCAACGCACTGCTCATTCTGTTGCTAGTCTACCTGACAGTATTCGACAAATCAGCAACCCTCAAGCTTTTAATGTTAATATTTCTAATTCTCTAGAGGCTTTGCGTCAGTCTGTAGTTAAGAAAGCTAATTAATTGGATAATGGACAAAATTGCTCTATTTGGTACAAGTGCTGATCCCCCAACAATAGGACATCAAACGATACTCCAATGGTTATCTAAGCATTACGATCGCGTGGTAGTTTGGGCATCGGATAATCCTTTTAAAGAACATCAAACTCCCTTAGTAGATCGGACAGAAATGCTGAAGTTAACGATCGCTGATCTTAATCTTGCTGATAATAATATTAGTTTGCATCCAGAATTAAGCGATCGTCGGACTTTAATTACAGTCAATAAAGCCAGGGAAAAATGGGGAAAAGAAGTAGAGTTTCACTTAGTCATAGGTGCAGATATTTTAGAGCAAATAAATAGTTGGTATCGCATTGAAGAATTATTAAAACAAGTAAAGATATTAATTATTCCTCGTCGGGGATATACGATAAGTCAATTAGACTTAGCAGCATTAAAACAACTTGGCGGTAGATGCGCGATCGCAACTTTAAATGCGCCGAAAGCTGCTTCTAGCACTTATCGTTTACAAAAAGATCAAAGTTTAATTACCCCTACCGTGCAAAATTATATTTGGCAACAAAATTTATATAACAAAAATACTAAAGTTAGCTAATATCAGTAACTTAAATAATTGCTACAAATACAAATGAGACTATTTTTTAAGTAATAAGTATGAAAATTAATTTTACTAGCCAACCAGATGGCAATAAAGTTAAAAGTTTAGCTGATTTTAAAGTAGAAGTAGACAATGTTATTTTTTCTGTCGATACTACTTATAATCGAGTATTAGTTTTACTAGATAAAAGAAAAGAAGAACCTTTTAAAAACTATTGGAGTTTACCAGGTACATTAGTCCGCCAAGGAGAATCCTTAACTGATGCTGCATATCGTACTTTAGCCGAAAAAATCAAGGTAGATAATTTATATCTAGAACAGCTATATTCTTTTGGAGATCCTGGTAGAGATCCGAGAGAAAATCCTAATAGTTTTGGAGTGAGATATTTATCTGTTAGTTATTTTGCTTTAGTAAGATATGAGGATGCCAAAATTATTACTAAGTCTATTGATAACATTGCTTGGTATAAAGTAAATCAAGTACCAAAGTTAGCTTTTGACCACGATCAAATTTTAAAATATGGCTGGAATCGACTAAAAAATAAACTACAATACAGTCCGATCGCTTTTGAGGTTTTACCCTCAGAATTTACTTTAAATGAAGTTTATCAACTTTACTGTACAATTTTAGGTGAAAACTTTTCCGACTATTCTAATTTCCGTTCTCGTTTATTAAAACTAGGTATTTTATCTGATACAAATATTAAAGTATGTCGTGGTGCTGGTCGTCCTGCTAGTTTATATCGTTTCAATTCTCAAGCTTTTACACCTTTAAAAGATAAACCTTTATTATTTATTTGATTTTCAATAAGCTGTTACGCACTTAAATCAATAGTTGAGAGAGGAGTCAGGTAGGGGAGCCGTAAGTTTGGCGACGTACAGAAGTCAGGAGTCAGAATCTTAACTTGTCACCAATGACCAATCACTAATCACCTATGATCAGTAATTAGTAATCAATAAAATTATCATGACCCTCCCAACAATTACACAATCAACTAATTCGGAATTTTTGTTAGGTAAATCTTTAGAAGAGTTAACCCAGTGGGTGCAAGAGCAAGGACAACCAGCCTATAGAGGTAAACAACTACATCAATGGTTATACCAAAAAGAGGTGCGATCGCTCTTGGATATTTCTGTATTTCCTAAAAAATGGCGGGAAGAAATGGCTGATTATCCTCTGGGACGCTCGACTATCCACTATCGAAGTGTTGCTCCTGATGAGACTCGTAAATATTTATTACGTTTGACCGATGGCTTAATTATTGAGACTGTAGGTATTCCTACCGCTAAACGTCTAACTGTCTGTGTTTCTTCTCAGGTTGGTTGTCCGATGGATTGTGATTTTTGTGCTACAGGTAAAGGAGGATTCACTCGTAACCTCAAAGCTGCTGAAATCATCGATCAAGTACTTACAGTCCAGGAAGATTTTGGGCAGAGAGTCAGTAATGTAGTGTTTATGGGTATGGGAGAGCCGATGGCAAACCTAAATGAAGTGGTGGCTGCGGTTAAATCTCTCAATCAAGATGTCGGCATAGGCGCGCGATCGCTTACCGTATCTACAGTGGGTATTCCTGGTAAAATTCAGCAATTAGCCCAGCATCAACTACAGATTGTCTTAGCAGTAAGTCTTCATGCTTCTAATCAGGCTTTGCGGAAACAGTTAATTCCGAGTGCTAAACAATACACCATAGATGATTTGCTGGCTGAATGTCGCGATTATGTGCAAGTGACTGGTAGAAGAGTAACTTTTGAATATATTTTATTGGCAGGAGTTAATGATTTACCTGCCAATGCACGGGAGTTAGTGCAACATCTAAAAGGGTTTCAAACCCACGTCAATTTAATTCCCTATAATCCTATTTCTGAGGTGGATTATCAAAGACCAAACAAAAATAGAATCAGGGAATTTACTAACATTTTAGAAGAGGCAAAAATAGCTGTCAGCGTGCGTTATTCCCGTGGCTTAGAAGCAGATGCAGCTTGTGGACAATTAAGAGCCTCCAAAGTTTAGAAAGTTTAGCGAGAAATCGAATCAATCACACAATAACTATTAATACCAGGGGCATAAGCCTCAATTACTTTGCCTGTTTTAGCGCATTGTACCAATAAATAATCACAGCTATAACAGGAAGTACGCCAAATACAATTATCAATTATATGTCTCGTAGCGCGCTCGCCACAATTGGGACAGGGGATTGTTTGAATTTTAGTCATTTTTATTAACAGAATTTTGACAAATTAGTTATCAAGTCATTAATCAAATCTAAATTTGCTTACTAAGTGTTAACTAAATACTCTTTAAGTATAATTTCTCTTTAGGTATATATAATTATTCTTTAGATATATTTTACATAGTTTTATATTGATCCCCAAATAGATAACGCTAATTAAAGTCAAAAGTTAAAAGACAAAAAAATATAGACAATGATCAGCAGCTAAAAAATGATTTAATTTTAGAAAACGATGATGCTGCTGTTAGTAGCAATAACCTATGCAAGTTCAATGGCAAACGACTCAAACTTACGAAGACATTCTGTATCAAAAATGGAATGGGATCGCCAAAATTACTATTAACCGACCCCATAAACGCAACGCCTTTCGTCCAAAAACCGTATTTGAAATGTACGATGCTTTTGTAGATGCCCGTGAAGATCAGGCGATCGGTGTAGTTTTGTTAACGGGTGCAGGCCCTCATACAGACGGAAAATATGCTTTCTGTGCTGGTGGCGATCAGAGTATTAGAGGCAAAGCAGGATATATAGATGATCGGGGAACACCCAGGTTAAATGTTTTAGATTTACAGCGTTTGATTCGTTCACTACCCAAAGTTACCATTGCCTTAGTAGCTGGCTATGCCATTGGTGGGGGTCATGTACTTCATGTTTTGTGTGATTTAACTATAGCTGCCGATAATGCCATTTTTGGACAAACAGGCCCAAAAGTAGGTAGTTTTGATGGTGGATTTGGTTCTAGCTATCTAGCTCGTATTGTTGGGCAAAAAAAAGCGAGAGAGATTTGGTTTCTCTGTCGGCAATATAATGCAGTTGAAGCACTGGAAATGGGTCTAGTTAATTATGTTGTACCAGTAGAGCAATTAGAAGCAGAAGGGATCAAGTGGTCGCAAGAAATTCTAGAAAAAAGCCCAATTGCTATTAGATGTCTTAAAGCTGCTTTTAATGCCGACTGTGACGGACAGGCTGGTCTACAAGAGTTAGCTGGTAACGCCACCATGCTTTATTACATGACAGAAGAAGGCGCAGAAGGAAAACAGGCTTTTCTGGAAAAACGTTCTCCTAATTTCCAGCAATATCCTTGGTTACCCTAAAAATTCACTCCAATTTATTAACAGCCTTTGATTGATAACTATTCTCTATATTAACCTTAGATGTTTTAGGAGTTAATTTAGTTGGAGATTGTAAGGCAATTGAACTTTCTAAATGCAAAATATCTTCTAGTTTTTTAAATGTTGTTTCAAAAGGATGAGAAGCAAACGCGCAAGCTTTCCAACTACTCTGGACTGGTACGCCTAACTGTTGGCAAGAACCGCCCCTGCGTCCTTCTGGCTTATAAAAGCGACAGTAGCGACAGGCAGAAGTTGAAAAATTGATTTCTTTCATTAGGTCATTTCGATTTTATTCCATTTCGTTATTCATATATTTTGCGCTTTCTTCATAAACTCATAGATCTAGTTGAAATAATTATCTGACAAGGCTTTGAGTGATCCCCAATAGCTCTTAACTTTTCACATTCTCTTTATAATTGAGTAATGAATAGACATAATGAACCCAAAAAATGGTACTCAAAATAATCTAATACTGCGTATTTTTAAGGAGATTAAGCTAAAAAAAGCTATAGGGATCATTGATAAAAACTTCAATACTATTTTTCGGTGCTGTTTATTTTGACTCTGGAAAAGTGGCAGGACGATATTCCAGATTCCATTTCTGAGCAACACAGTGATAACATAAACTCCATCGCTCTATTTCTTCTATTGGTGTTGGAGAATCACAATTCGGACAAGCTATAAAAGCATTTGTGTTCTGTTGAATAGTGTGTAACAAACGCTCGGCTGCTGCCTTAGCTTTCTTTGAAGGAGATGTTACTTCTGGTAATTTTTCAGGATTATTTACCAGCTTTTTCGTTCCTACTGGAGAATTACTAAGATTAATTTTAGATTTTTGCTGGTTGCTAATTTTGAACAAAGTCTGTTGGGTATAATCTCGCTCAGTTGCTTGATGCCATTTAGAAGAGGAAAAGCGAATATCTTTTAAGACCAAAGATAATTGTTGATTAAGCTTTTTTAGTAGACTATAGCGTTGAAAAGAAAGCTCTTGCGCTCTAGCAGCACTAGAAGTAGCAACCCAAAGTACCTGTCGCTCAATGTAGAGAGGACGAGTGTGCTGGGCAGTACTTGGACTAACAGTATTTTGCCAGCACTTTAATAGTTGACGATACTCACGAAACTTTTCCCAACCTGACTGTTGTTCAAGTTGGGTCAAAATTTGTTCTAGGGAATCGAAGGAATCGAAATACAAGTTTAGTTTAATTATGCTGAGAAAACTACAAATTACAAAGCTTATAGTGAGGCATCGCGGTCTTGTTGGTTTCCAGCAAAGAGCGAATGCCGAACCCGAAGGGCTTATAGCTTTTGTTAAAACAATTGCCATTCCTTGCTAGCTAATCTTTTTAGTTGATTCAAACGTTTTTTGACATAAAAATCATCTAACCTAGACCAATTATGAATCGCTGTGGCGTTAATACTAATTGCCCACGTCCAAATATGAGCCATTTGCGTTAAAGCTTGCAAAGATGACATTTCCACCTCGGTAAGCTCCGTGACTGTTTGATAGCCTGCAAAAAAGGCATCTCTAACTTGACGATTGATACCCGCACTCAAAGAAACCTGTAAAAACTTAGCCAGGTCAAAAACACGCCAGCCATAACCACACTGATCAAAATCAAAAAGAGTAATTTGGTTGTCTGGCGTAAAGTGAACATTACCACTGTGAGGATCGCCCCAGCAAACACTCCAGTAAGGGGCTGTCTTTTCCAAACAGCTTAACTGTTGTTCAATCTTGTTAACGGTATCGGTTAAATAAACTAAATCGTTATGGCGATGACGCAAATAAGGAGTAATTATCGCTAAAGAATCTTCTAGTAAATATTTAAGATCTAAGGGTTTACGAGGGGTTTTATTGTTAAAATTGAGCGATATTTGGTGGAGTTGTCCCAAAATTTGCCCCATAATCGTACTCTGTTCAATATTCAAATCTCCTTGAGGTATTTCTCCTGGAGCATAGGGAAACAGGGCAGCATAGCGATCGCCCTCTACAGCATTAATAATTACAAATAACTCACCATCTATAGTTTTAAGAGGGTTAGCAACAGGAATGTTTTGTTGATTCAAAAAATCTAAAAATTCTAGCTCAAACTGGATATCTGACTGCGATCGCCAGTGATGATGAGATACTTTCAGAATATAAGACTGGCTGACAGTGTTGATTAAATAGATATCACCTAAACCACGATGCCAAAACAAACATTGATTAATTGTTTCTAGCTCGTATCTAGTTAGAACTCCCTCGATCAAAGCTTGAGGAGAGAGAGTAGAGTAGATAGCTGGAAACACACCCATCGCTACCATGAATAGTTAGACCTTTTATTAACTACAGGTTAATTCGCCCAAATTTATAGTTTGAGCAGGATGATATATGTTTAAAAGTAAGGATTATTTGCTCAACTTAATGTTTTTGCCATAAACCATAACCTTATACATATATATCCTTTAATCTAACTATAATTTTGCCCAACAGAAGTATCAATTGCTACTAATAAGTAATTATTTTTCTGATGAGACAACTTCTGGTTTTTCATCAGGCTCTTGTGGTTTTTGCTGGTCAGATTTTTCTGGAGTTTTAGCACCCTTAGTAGTTGATTCTTTATCTTGGGGTAATTTAGCTGTTTCTACTTCTATCGGGGATGATTCTTTATCAAAGATTAAACTATTGTCAACGCAATCGACTAAAATCTTATCGCCTGCGGTGAAGGTATTGTCTAAAATCATCGTCGCAATAGGGTTTTGTAGTTCCCGTTGAATTGCTCTTTTTAGTGGGCGCGCTCCGTAAGCAGGATCGTAACCAATATTGACAATCCGATCTTGGGCTGCGGTAGATAGCTCTATTGTAATTTTTTGTTCGCTCAATAGACGTTGTATACCTTGAATCTGAATCGTCACAATTTGCTTGAGTTCAGATTTTTTCAAACCGTGGAAGATAATTAAATCGTCAATGCGGTTGAGAAACTCTGGGCGAAAATGACTTCTGAGAGCTTGATTAACTTGTTTATAAATTTCTTCATAATCGCGATCTTCACCTTGGACATTGAGAATATGTTCACTGCCTACATTACTAGTCATCACAATAATGGCGTTGCGGAAATCCACCACTCGTCCTTGAGAGTCGGTAATTCTGCCATCATCCAAAACTTGCAACAAGATATTAAACACATCCTTGTGAGCCTTTTCTACTTCGTCTAGTAACACTACACAATACGGACGACGACGCACTGCTTCGGTTAACTGTCCTCCTTCTTCAAAACCTACGTACCCTGGAGGCGCACCTACTAAACGAGATACGGCGTGTTTTTCCATGTATTCAGACATATCAATGCGTACCATCGCATCTTCACTATCAAAGAGGAAGGCAGCTAAAGCTCTAGCTAATTCAGTTTTACCGACTCCTGTTGGTCCCATAAACAAGAAAGAACCAATCGGTCTACCAGGATCTTTCATCCCTGCTCTAGCCCGACGTATAGCAGCAGCAACGGCAGCCACAGGTTCTTGTTGTCCGATCACTCGTTGATGCAGATGTCCTTCAAGTTGCAGTAGTTTTTGTCTTTCCGACTCTAATAGTCGATTAATTGGTACTCCTGTCCAGTTAGCCACAATTTCAGCAATATCTGATTCTGTCACCTGTTCTCTTAACAGCGTTGTTCCTTGAGATTGAATGTCAAATAGTTTAGTTTCTTTGGCTTCTAATTCTCGTTGAAGAGTTTCCAGTCTGCCATATTTCAATTGAGCAGCTTTTTCATGGTCGTAAGCTCTTTCTGCTTGATCTAATTGCAGACGAATTTTTTCTTCTTCTTCCTTAAGAGCATTAATTTCATCCAGCAATTGTTTTTCAGATTGCCATTGAGCAGCCAGTCCGCTTTGTTTGCCTTTTAGAGTTTCGATTTCGGCTTTAATTTTACTTAGCCTTTGTTTAGCAGCCCGATCTATCGCTAACATTCCTGGACGCTGGCTTTCACCTGTTAATGAAACCTTTTCCATCTCTAGCTGCATAATACGGCGATCAATATCTTCTAATTCACTAGGTTTAGAAGTGATCTCCATTTTTAATTTAGCTGCTGCTTCGTCGATTAGATCAATCGCTTTATCGGGTAAGAAACGTTCTGTAATGTAGCGTTGGGATAAAGTTGCTGCTGCTACTAAAGCAGAATCAGTAATAGTTACCCCGTGATGGACTTCGTATCTTTCTTTCAGTCCTCGCAGGATGGAAATGGTATCTTCTACCGAAGGTTGTTTGACGTATACCTGTTGAAAACGTCTTTCTAGGGCTGGATCTTTTTCAATGTGCTTACGATATTCATCGAGAGTAGTCGCCCCAATACAGCGCAATTCTCCTCTGGCTAACATCGGTTTGAGTAAATTACCTGCATCCATTGAGCCTGAGCCTTCTCTCGCTCCTGCCCCTACAACGGTATGGACTTCATCAATAAATAAAACTATCTGTCCACTAGATTCAGTTACTTCTTTTAAAACCGCCCGTAAACGCTCTTCAAATTCTCCACGATATTTTGCTCCTGCAATCAAGCTACCCATATCCAGAGAAATCAACTGACGATTTTTAAGCGATTCAGGCACATCCCCGTTGACAATTCGTTGGGCTAAACCTTCGGCGATCGCTGTTTTCCCAACTCCAGGCTCACCAATCAATACAGGGTTATTTTTAGACCGACGAGAAAGCACTTGAATTACTCGACGAATCTCTTCATCCCGACCAATTACAGGGTCGAGTTTACCTGCTTTTGCTTGTTCAGTTAAATCTCGCCCATACTTTTCTAATGCTTGATATTGTTCTTCTTGGTTTTGTTTGGTAACTTTTTGTGAACCTCGAATTGTTTTAATTACCTGTTCTAAATCTTGGGGATCAAGATTAAAACTACGGAGAGTTTTTTTACCAATGCGAGCATCTTCAGCAAAACCCATCAAGAAATGCTCAATCGAAATAAAATTGTCACCCCAACTAGCACGACAGTCTTCTGCGCGATCCAACATCCGGTCTAACCCAGGCCCTAAATACAGTTGAGATGAGCCGATTCGAGGCTGACGCTTAGTAAACATCTCTAGTTGTTGTTTCAGACGCAGCGAGTCAATATTAGCTTTATCTAGAATCGTCTTAGCTAGCCCTTCTTGTTCTATCGCTGCCAAAATTAAATGCTCTACCTCTAAGTTTTGATTCTGAAATAATTTGGCAATATCTTGGGATTTTACGATCGCATCCCAGGCTTGTTCAGTAAACTTACTTTGATCGGTAGGCTGCATATTTTAGAAAATGTTTGATAAACAGGTTTTTTTGAGCTTAATAATGTCTATATTGCTTAGTATAGCAAGGCTAAAATTACTACTTACTAAGTCAAAAGTTATCTTTTTTGAGACTTACATATAATAATATGTCTTAACAATACTTTAATCTCATTAATCATTCCTAACTATGGGTAAAACTACTACTACTATTACCGTCATATCTCAACCTAGTTTAGAGCAACTAAATGAACTAAATGTTTTTAATTGGTCAATTTGGCAAAAGGAAGTATCAGAATTTCCCTGGACTTATGACGAAGCTGAAACTTGCTATTTTTTCGAAGGAAATGTGATTGTGACTCCCGATGGCGAACAACCAGTAATTATGGGCAAAGGCGATTTAGTTACCTTTTCTGCGGGTATGTCTTGCACCTGGAACATTATCAGTGCGGTTAGGAAACATTATAAGTTTGGTTAATTAAGAGTATTACTCTTGCTGTGCAGCTTGTTGTACCTACCCTGTTAGAATACTAATGTGGAGAATTTGCTAATAATTAAAGACGATTATGCTACTTACCGAGACTAATTTAGTTGCCTTATTATACCTAGTTTTAAGTGGCACATATCTTGTAGTGTTGCCAGCCTTAGTGTATTTCTACCTAAAAAATCGCTGGTATGTGGCAAGTTCCATTGAAAGGTTGATTATGTATCTTTTTGTGTTCTTAAGTTTTCCAGGAATGATCTTGCTCAGTCCGTTTCTCAATTTTCGCCCCAAACGTCGCGAATTAAAAGCTTAGGAACAAAATATGCGTAGAATCGATGCTCTAGGTATTGGTCTGGGTGTATTTGTCGCAGCAGGTCTAGTTTACCTAGCTTTACAGCTAGTTGGTCTAGATGGCATTCAAGCAGGCATCTGGACTCAGGCTTTATTGGTTATTGGTTTAATTGGTTGGTCATTAACTTATTTATTTCGAGTTGGTACGAAAAACATGACTTATAATCAACAACTCAAAGATTATGAAGAGGCAGTGATGCAAAAACGTCTGGAAGAGATGTCTCCTGAAGAGTTAACCCAACTGCAACAAGAAATTGAGCAAGAGGAAAAATCTTAAAGCCCCGACAATTTTTAAAGTTTACTTAATTTATTTTAAATATTATATTATTAATTGTACCTAATGAACTCTGTTGCCCATCGTTTTCAACAATTAAAACAAAATTCTGAATGTGCTTTGATTCCTTTTATTACTGCTGGTGATCCTGATTTAGCCACCACAGCCAAAGCTTTAGAAATATTAGCTCAAAATGGCGCAGATATTATTGAATTAGGTGTTCCCTATTCCGATCCTCTAGCTGATGGGCCAACAATTCAAGCAGCAGCGACTAGAGCTTTACAAAAAGGAGTCCAATTAGAAGATGTTTTAGCAGTTGTTAAACAGGCAGTCCAGAAAATAGAAGTTCCAATTATTTTATTTACTTATTACAATCCCATTTACTATCGTGGGATCGAAAGTTTTCTCCAACAAGTGAAAGAGGCTGGAGTTAGTGGTTTAGTTGTCCCCGATTTACCTCTCGAAGAAGCAGAAGTTTTACTCCAACCAGCAGCAGCAATGGGTATTGAAGTAACTTTATTAGTTGCTCCTACAAGTTCTTCAGACAGAATTAAAGCGATCGCTACTAAATCTCAAGGCTTTGTTTATTTGGTTTCCGTCACTGGTGTCACAGGAATACGCTCAGAAATGAAAACCAATGTTCAAGATCTACTTGCTGATTTGCACAATATAACTGATAAACCGATCGGGGTTGGTTTTGGTATTTCTAGCCCCGAACAGGCAAAACAAGTTAAGGATTGGGGGGCAGATGCCGTAATTGTGGGTAGCGCAGTAGTCAAACGTTTGGCGGATGGGACTCCTGAAACTAGACTACAAGCGATCGGCGACTTTTGCTCCTCCCTCAAACAAGCACTTTTGCAATAGAGAAATTATGAGGCACTATTACTAGCTCCATTACCGTTTTTGGGTGGTAAAAGAGAACTTGGTAAATCTTCAAAATTTTTGTTGACTGCTTTACAAAATTCTTTCATTTGGGCGACTGTCATAGTTGGTTCAGCTTGCCCTTTTTCCCAACGCCTAATGGTTGAAACTGCTACGCCGATTTCTCTGGCTAATTGTTCTTGAGAAAGTTTAACGTTTAATCTTAATCTTTTAAAAGGGGAATTGGTTTCTTGGCGCTGAGATTTTTTGGGTCTAGTCATAATGCTTAGAAGAATGATTAATTACAACAGAAAAGAGTACAGTACTGTTCAACAGCAAAACCAAGTATATTGAAATGAAATTTTAGTGCGTATTTTCCTGCCTCGCTCTCAGAAACAATGTCTTAGTTTGACAAGAGGTCATAGCACAAAACTAATATATTTCATTAAACTAAATTTTAGTTATTAACCAATAGATTTTAGCTATTTTTAACTAAAATTTTATTAGCTAATAATTTAGCCTTGATTGCTGTTTAGATCAAATATGAGTAAAGAATGAATCAAAAAATATAAGGTAACAATGATTTTGAGCAATTAAAATTGTTCGGCTCTACCAAGTAAGAAAATAAATCTTAAGAGATTTATTCGCTTGATTTATACGCTCAATTTTGTCCTATACTAACAAAAAAATAAAATAACACTATTCGCGAAAATACCGAAATTTAATAACAACAAAAAATCTTACCTTTAGCATTTGATCAATCATTTACTATCAAAATTTTGGGCTATTAGTTTAGAAATAAAAGCACTGAGAGAGCCAAGTAATTTCAGTAATTATTCTGAAGCGTTTCGAGCAATTGCTTGATATTACTATTAACACACTATTGTGGTGATAGCACTTGATTTTTATCTTTTTAAATTGATGCTGAAAATAGTATTTTTTACATTTAAATATAGTTACCTATCTAATTTTTTTACATAATAATTATATAGCATTTCTCGTATTAGTAAAATAGCTTACATAATAGGCTCATATACTTGACTGGCTGAGGCTGAGGCAGTTCCCAAAAAAAATAGCCTCAAAGCCAGTACTCATGAATTTTAATTACTGATAGTTAACAATTCGAGCAAAACTAGCAGCTTCTAAACTTGCACCTCCTACTAAAGCACCATCTATTTCTGGCTGCGCCATAATTTCATCAATATTACCTGCTTTAACTGAACCACCATATTGAATAGATACATTTTGATTATCTAATTGTTGGCGAATCAGACCAATCACGCGGTTAGCCTCTGTGGATTCGCAAGTATCTCCAGTTCCAATCGCCCAAATTGGTTCATAAGCAATAATTAAATTATTTTGATCTATTCCTACTAGATCTTCTTTTAGTTGATTGATGATAATATTTTCTGTTTCGCCAGCATCTCTTTGTCGTTTTGTTTCACCTACACAAAGAATTGGCTTGAGTCCATATTTTTGAGCAGCTTTGAGTCGTAAATTGACGGTTGTATCTGTCTCGCCAAAATATTGTCGTCTTTCACTATGACCAACAATTACATAGCCGACACCAATTTCAGTCAGCATTTCTCCTGAAATTTCTCCAGTATAAGCACCCTCATCTTCCCAGTGAATGTTTTGCGCTCCTAACATAACTCTACTGCCATGCAAGTTTTTAGACATCACTGTCAGGGAGGTAAATGGCGCACACAAGATTATTTCTCGTTCTTCGTTAGTATCTTCTATTTTTGATTTAAATTCCTGCACAAATTTCAAAGACTCTGCCTGATTTTTGTGCATTTTCCAATTACCAGCAATTATTATTTTTCGCACAATCTAAAAAATACCTTAAATTCTCTGCAAATCTAAGTTTAAGACTTTGTGGGGAGTTAAGGCTAGGTTATGGGCAATGATTTTGAATTAAAGCCTTCAACTGAGTCAAGATTCTCGGGAAAATATTTATATTTTTTGTTGAAACGTTATATTTCTTATAGCAACTGCGTTAATTTTTAACCTAGATACATATTTATTTCTATAATACGTCTAAAATTTTGCACAGACGTTGAATCCAGTTAACTTACTCGCAAGATTGCAAAAAGGATTTATCATAGCATTTATTACGGCAGGTGATAGTAAATGCAGAAACAAAGAGCCTATATTATTTTAATTTTGGGATTAATCGCAGCAGCGATCGCGATTTTAACTACCATTCCTCCCCAACTAGGGTTAGACCTAAGAGGGGGAGCGCAATTAACGATTCAGGTTAATCCAAACAAAGAAAATCCCGATGTTAAACCGACTATAGAGGATGTGAAAGCGGTACAAAGAGTGTTAGAGAATCGCATCAATGAATTTGGTGTCTCTGAAACTACTGTACAAACGATTGGAGAAGATAAAATTTTAATTCAGCTACCAGGAGAAAGCGAGCCTGAAGAGGCGGAAAGACGGTTAAAAGGAACAGCTAAATTAGAATTTAAACAGCAAAAACAAGGTACTGAAGGCAATTTAATTGCTGAATCTCAAGTTAGACAACAACTTTTGGCAGAAAAATCTTTGCTCACTAAAGGAGAGAACCAGGAAGCAAACCAGGCAAAATTGGCAGAAATCAACCAATCGCTGCAAAAATCCAATCAGGCGATCGCAGGTTTGTTTGAATCTGTCGGGTTAACAGGAACAAATCTCACCGATGCTCATCCTCAACCAGATGCTACTGGTAATCGTTGGGAAGTAGCAATTAACTTTAATGATCCAGGGGGTAAAAAGTTTGCTGAGTTAACCAAAAATCTGGCTGGTACAGGTCGTAGTATTGGTATTTTTCTCGATGATGAGTTAATTAGTTCTCCTGTTGTCGGGCCAGAATTTGCGGGTACAGGTATTGCTGGTGGTAAAGCGGTGATTACAGGTAACTTTAATATTGAAAGTGCCAAAGACCTAGCAATTCAAATTAAAGGCGGTTCACTACCTTTCCCTGTAGCAATAGTCGAAAACCGTACTGTTGGTGCAACTTTGGGACAAGACAGTATTCGTCGTAGTATTATCGCTGGTTTGGTTGGTTTGTTCTTAATTTTAGTGTTTATGGTGGTTTATTACCGTCTACCAGGATTAATTGCCGATGTAGCACTACTTATATATGCCTTGCTGACTATGGCTGCTTATGGCTTGATCGGAGTCACCCTGACCCTACCAGGAATTGCTGGCTTTATCCTCAGTATTGGGATGGCAGTAGATGCTAATGTCCTAATTTTTGAGCGTACTAGAGAAGAATTAAGAGCAGGTAAAACCCTCTATCGTTCAGTCGAGTCAGGTTTCTTCCGAGCCTTTTCTAGTATTTTAGATGGTAATGTGACTACTGCGATCGCTTGCTTGGCTTTGTTATGGTTGGGTTCTGGTTTAGTTAAAGGCTTTGCAGTAACTCTTTTAGTTGGGGTTTTGATCAGTATGTTTACTGCGATTACCTGTAGTCGTACTTTTATGTTATTGATGGTACTTAGCTTACCCAAAGTCAGACAGAAACCAGAATTATTCTGCCCTAATCTTAATTCAGCATCTAGTAACCAATAAAACAAATTATGAAATTAGCTATTACTAAAAAGCGAAACTTGTGGTGGGCAATTTCTGGAACAGCTATGGTTGCCAGTCTGATCATCATGGTTGTCTCTTGGAGCATCTTAAACGCACCTATCCGTCCAGGTCTAGACTTTGTGGGAGGGACTCGCATTCAAATTGCCAAAGATTGTTCTGTGGCGAGTAACTGTGAACAACCCATTGATACCAATCAAGTACGAGAAGTTCTAGCTACTCAAGGATTGGGCAATAGCACGATTCAGCTATTGGGAGAAACTAAACAAATATTATCTATTCGCACCCAAAATCTCGATGGTAATCAACGCAGTACCCTACTCAATTCTTTGAGTGAGTCAATTGGCAAATTTGATAATAAAACGGTGCAAATTGACACAGTAGGAGCTACTGTTGGTGAGGAGTTATTTGTTTCGGGAATACTAGCCTTATTAGTCTCATTTTTTGGCATTATTGTCTATTTAAGTATTCGGTTTCAATTTGACTACGCCTTATTTGCGATCGTGGCTTTATTTCATGATGTGCTAATTACCGCAGGTGTCTTTTCGTTGTTAGGACTGACTATAGGTATAGAAGTAGATAGTCTATTCTTAGTCTCCTTGTTAACGATTATTGGTTTTTCGGTTAACGATACCGTAGTCATTTATGATCGTATTCGAGAAAATTTTGCTGATTATCCCGATCAATCCGTTGACGAAGTAGTAGATAATGCTGTTAATCAGACTCTATCACGTTCTATTAATACCACGTTTACAGCTTTACTGCCTTTAGTCGGTATTTTTCTGTTTGGTGGACAAACTCTCAAGTTTTTTGCCCTAGCTTTAATTATCGGTTTTGTTTCGGGTGCGTATTCGAGTATCTTTGTGGCTAGTACTTTGCTTGCCTGGTGGAGAAATAGAGATAAAGGTACTGTAATAGCTTCTGATACCTCGGCATAGAAATAAATCACATTTAAATAAGTAGCTAGGTAAAATTAAATAGAAAAATAGTTTATAGAAGGCAAAAAGTAAAAGTTACAACCTCTTATAGTTTCTTATACCTATCTACTTAAAAAAGTGACTAAATTTCAATCTGATTTTCAGCAGAAAGTAGCTAGATTACATCAATTAACCGTATATTTTCGCTGGTTATTTGTATTATTTAGTTGGCTAACTTTAGGAACTTACGCGCTTTGGAATTTAAGAGAAGAAATTGCACTGGTGTTTGATTATTTTACTTGGGCAGCAGTGTATTATGGATTGCATTTTAATTTTTTACCTACACTGTGCCTAATTTTTTGTGTTGCTACTACTATTTCCGTATTAGTTTGGCAGAGTCGTAATATTCTTTGGGGTCTACCTCCAAAAGAAAAACGTCAATTAGAAAAACAGGTGGAAAAGATTTTAGCTAGTGGTAGAAAACATCCTCTGTGGAAATGGATTAATTCTTGATTAACTGGGGATTGGGTAATAAGTAATAAGTAATGAGTAATGAGTAAATAACGGATGAACAGTCAGTAGTCTCTTGATGTCTAAATAATTAATTGTTGCTTGAAAAAAAAATGACAATAAAAACAGCAGAAAAATTATTAAGTTTTGTCGAATATATTAACTATAACGATGGTACGGACAACCATTATGAATTAGTTTTGGGAAAATTAGAAATAATGAATCCACCTACTGTTAGACATTTTCTCATTGCTAAATTTAACAGTAGCAAACGTTTTGTCAGTTAAATAAATATAGCTACAAGCTTTTTGATAATACCCCTTTACAAATTTCTTCGATGTGACGAATATCTGTACCACAGCAACCGCCAAAAATATTTAAGTTAGGCAGTAAAGTTTGAAGTTTTTGATATTGAATACCAAATTCTACAGGATTACCATCGTCTAATTCTTCAGCTTCATCTAATTCTGCATGGCTTTTGATTGAAGCATTGGCACGTATAGCCTTGATTCTGTCTAACCAATCTCCGCCACTATAAAGTACATGAGCAAAATGAAGAGGATGGGCGCAGTTAATCATATAATAAATAGGTGCGTTGTTAGTGGCATGATCTACCTGAGCGATCGCATCTTTTAAAGTCTGTCCTGTAGGTAACTTGCCATCGGTTTCGACAGTAAAAGAAATTACTACTGGTATATTGGCTTGTTGAGCAGCACGGGTAATACCAATTGCCTCTTCTACATAGGTCATAGTCATGGCAGTGACTAGATCGGCATTACTTTGAGAAAATACCTCGATTTGCTCTGTATGATAGTGTTTGGCTTCAGCTTCGCTCATCCATTCCGCAGGTTGGTAGCCATCTCCCCTGGGCCCAATACAGCCACTAATTACCATTGGAGTTTGGTCAGTTTCGTATTCTTCTCGGATGTCTTCTAATAAGGCGATCGCTAGATAATTAAAAGCAGCCAGATCAGTTGCAGAATATTCTAGTTTATTTCCCCAGTCTTGGCTAGCTCGCCAGGTAACACTTTCTAAAATAAAACCTACCTGATACTTTTGAGCTAATTGGGCATAGGTGCGAAAATATCTAACTAAAGCTTCATATCCTAAAAGGTCTTTTAAAAGATTGAAGGCTGCAAAATAAGGTAAATGATGTCCTCCATGAAAGATAAGTGTTGTCTCAATACCACCATCAGTTAAGAAAAGTTGATTGCCTAGTTGGGGTAAATTGTTTCTATACTTGCTCATGACTATTTCTCTCGATTATTTTAAGGCAATAAATTTTTTAGTTCTATGTATAGTTCTAAATTTAAAAAGCGATCGAGAATAAATCGGGATAAATGATCTAAAGGAATAAGTAATAAGTAAATATTTAATTACACCCACCTATTTACTTTTGAGAAATGGTGTTATTACCAATGGAAATTTGAATTTGATTAACATATTTTTCCATATAGCTAAGTAGAGCATAAATAAATACTAATACTCCCAATTTTTCCCATAATTCTTCAATAGTAGTGAATAATTTATAAAGCAATTCATTATATGTATCAAGGCTTTCCTCATGTCCAGCCATAATTTCTAATCCTAATGCCCCGCCAGTAAATAATGCTCCTGCCAAGATAAAGAGATTTCTGGTTCTTGCAGGTAAATGAGCTAAAAATTTTAGATATGCGAAGGCAACAATTAAGGTGACAGGAATACCAATTAAAACCCATTGAAAATACAACCAGCCATCAAATTCAACTGGAGATAATACATCCAAAACTTGTCCCGATCTTTCATGTAGCATTGCTACCTCATCAAGAGATAAAAAGGCAAAAATTACTACTAAAAACTGCCAATGACGTGCATAGGGATCTTGCTCATTTTTTTTAGCGATCGCGATTGGAATTAATAGTAAGGAACTGATTAATAAGGTAACCGAAGAATACCAAGTACTTATATTAGAATCACTTTCAAAGTTAAAAAAGCTGGTAATAATGGTAAGTTTATGTAATCCTAGACCAAAATTAAGCACTTGAAGAATAGAGTGCATAAAAGTCAAACCAACAACTATCAATATTAACAGCTTGACAACTCGGTAGGGAGATATGTTGATTCTTGTCATTTTCTAAGTATTATTACTCAGTTATTTTTTATTAACAGTTAATCATATCGCAAGCTTGATTTAACACTTAGTTAACAATAAGACAATTTCAACCAGTAATTTAAATGCGTAACAGCTTATAAGAGATGTCTGAATACCAAGTAGGCGGAAGCCTCCATGCTAATGCCTCTAGTTATGTAGTTCGACAAGCAGATAATCAACTGTATGAAGCTTTACTACGAGGCGAATTTTGCTATGTGTTTAACTGTCGCCAGATGGGTAAATCGAGTCTCAGAGTGAGAGTTAGAAATCGGTTGGAGAAGCAAGGATATGCTTGTGTTTCCCTAGATATGACCAATATAGGCAGCAAAACCATCTCGCCATCTCAATGGTATAAAAGTATTGCCTCGGAATTGTGGCGTGGTTTGAACTTAATAGGTAAAGTTCAGTTTAAAGCTTGGTGGTCAGAACATAGTGGCTTATCTTCGATTCAACAATTAAATCAATTTATTAGTGATATTGTTCTGCCTGAAATTACAGCCGAGAAGATTTTTATTTTTGTTGATGAAATTGATAGTGTCCTAAGTTTAGATTTTTCTAGCGATGATTTTTTTGCTTTAATTCGCTATTTTTATAACCAAAGAGCCGAAAATCCTGACTTTAAGCGTCTTAGTGTTGCTTTATTTGGTGTTGCCACCCCCAGCGATCTGATCAGCGATCGCACTCGCACTCCTTTTAATATTGGGACAGCAATTGAATTGACGGGGTTTACCATAACAGAAGCGAAACCCTTGGTAGCTGGTTTACAGGAAAGATTTCTTAACCCAGAAATAATTTTACAAGCGATTATTAATTGGACTGGGGGACAACCTTTCTTAACTCAAAAGTTATGCAACCTAGTCTTAACAAGTGATCAAACCAATGAAGATTGTCTTCTCCCAGGAAAAGAAATTGAATGGGTGAAAAATTTAGTTACGGAGAAAATAATTCATAATTGGGAAGCCCAAGACGAACCAGAACATCTTAAAACAATTCGCGATCGCTTGTTAAGTAATGAAGCTAAAGCTAGTCGTCTATTAAGATTAGCAGAACAAATATTTCGTTATGGTTTTGTATCTGTTGATGATAGTCCTGAACAAAGAAATTTGTTGTTATCTAACCTGGTGATTAAAAAAAATGGTCAATTAATAGTTCGTAATCCGATATATCAAAAGATTTTTAATTTAGATTGGATCGAACAACAACAAGATCGATTATGTCCTTATAGTCGAGAACTGGAATTTTGGCTAGCTTCTCAAGGTCAAGATAAATCGCGTTTACTCAGGGGTAAAACTTTACAAACAGCGCAAGCCTGGGCAAATAAACATGATTTAAGTCAAGAAGAATATCAATTTTTAACCGCTTCCCAAGCACAAGAACAAGAGACAATTAGACAAAAATTAGAACTAGAAAGACTCCAAGCAGTTGAAATTCGTCTACTGCAAGAACAAAAATTAGCTAAAACCCAAAGATTCTTGTTGGCTACAGTTGGTATAGCTTTGATGATTACGGCTAGTTTAGGAACAATTGCTTATGGTAATTACCGTCAAGCCAAAATCAAAGGGATTGAGGCTTTTATAAGTTCCTCTAACAATTCATTTAAGTCGGAACGCTATTTTGACGCGCTAATTGATGGAATTAAAGCCCAAGAAACTAGTGCAGGCTTTATTGGTTTAGATCAACAACTACGTTTCCAAGCAGATTTAGCCCTCAAACAAGCAGTTTATAATGTCATCGAAAAAAACACCTTTTCAGGACACCAAGATGTAGTTAACAGTGTCAGTTATAGTCCCGATGGTAAATTAATTGCTTCTGCTAGTTCCGATAATACGGTAAAAATCTGGCAAGCTGATGGAAAATTGCTGTCTACCCTCAAAGGACATCAAGATAGTGTAATTGATGTGGCTTTTAGTCCCCAAGGTAAAATCTTGGCATCAACTGGAGAAGATAACACAATTAAGCTATGGAGTAGCCAAGGAATATTACAAAAAACGATCATCGGACATCAAGGAAGCGTCTATCAAGTTAACTTTAGTCCCCAAGGAGATATTTTAGCTTCGGGATCAGAAGATAAAACTATTAGATTGTGGAATACCAGTAACGGCAGACTGCTAAAAGTTTTAGTCGGACATCAAAGCGAAATTTTGGCTGTTAACTTTTCTCGTGATGGTAAATTTATAGCTTCAGGCGATCGCGATGGTCAACTAAAATTATGGACTCGTGATGGTAAATTATTACAAACTTTTACCGCCCATCGGTTACCAATTCGGGGAATTGATTTTAGTCCTAATGGTCAGTATCTAGTCACAGGGGGTGATGATCGAGTAGTCAAAATTTGGACAACAGAAGGCAAACTATCAAAAACTTTATCAGGATATGATGCTCCTGTAACCGCAGTTAAATATGCTCCTGATGGTAAGCTTATCGCTACTAGTAGTTGGGATAATTCCGTAAAATTATGGCATCCTGACGGTACTTTACATTCTAATCTTCAAGGTCATCAAGCCAGAGTTTGGAATTTGGATTGGTCACCAGGCGGAGATTATCTGGTGACTGCTGGTTGGGATAATGTGGTGAAGTTATGGAAAATAAAAGATCCTTTGGTTCATACTTTTTATGGACATGAAGCTACAGTTTTAGGTCTTGCCTTTCAGCCTCAAGGTCAACAGGAGGCAGGAGACAGAAGAGAGCTTAAACTCCCCCCAAAACGGACATCTCCTCAAGAGGGGAGGCTTGTACCAGGTTGGGCAGGTCAATATATTGCCTCCGCATCCGACGATCGCACGGTTAAATTATGGCGCAGAGATGGAATGATCGCTACTAATTTTAGACAACATTCGGGTGAAACTTATAAAGTTGCTTTTAGTCCTGATGGCAAGTTAGTTGCTTCGACAAGTTTGGATCGAACCGTCAAATTATGGCGCACTGACGGCACTTTGGTTAATAGTACAATCAAACACAATGCTCCAGTTAGCGATGTAAATTTTACTGCCGATGGTCAAACTCTGGTTTCGGCTGGCTTTGATCAAAAGTTAAAATTGTGGCAACTCAAACAGACTAATAATCAAGTTACAATTATTCCCAAGCTGACTATTCCAGCCCATCAGGCAATCATAACGGATGTTGATATTAATCCCCAAAATAATCTTATTGCTTCTGTCAGTCACGATCGCTATCTAAAACTGTGGAACTTTCAAGGCAAAATCATTAAAAATCTTGTTGCTGACTCGATTGGGTTGCGGACAGTTGTATTTAGTCCCAACGGCAAAATTATCGCTACAGGGGGAAAAGAACAAAAAGTTAAATTGTGGAATCTCCAAGGAAAATTACTCACTACCCTTATAGGTCATTCTGCCATTATTTTAGATGTCGAATTTAGTCCCAATGGTCAATTGATTGCTACTGCTAGTGGCGATCGCACAATTAAAATTTGGAATCTTCAGGGAGAACTATTAACCACTCTTGAAGGTCATCAAGGTCGCGTTTGGGATGTCGAATTTAGTCCCGATGGTAGACAAATTGCTAGTGCTGCTGAAGACAAGCAGATCAAACTCTGGAATTTAGAACGTATTCTCCAGTTAGATCCTCTTCAATATGCCTGTAATTGGGTTAATGATTATTTAACTACTAATCCGAGTCAGTCATCAGTTACTCAAGTACTAAATAACAGTTGGGGCGCAAGACTTGCGTCCTGTAAGTAGGAAAAAAGGTAATAAGTAATTAAGTATTAGGTAAAAACTTTTGACTTCTGACTCCTGACTCCTGACTTCTGACTCCTTTCTCAACCAGTAAGTTAAGTACGCAATCACTTTAAATGATTGTAACGTAAGACTTACAGGTAGCAGTAGGCACTAAAGAACAGATGGCTTGTTCTAATTCTCTAGTAACGTATGGTTTTTTTAAATAAGCATTACAATCTAAATTGGCTCTAGATTGCAGTTCTTTATTAGACACATTACTAATCACCAGAATCGGAATTTTACGCGTTAACCAATCTAATCTTAAAGCAGTAATCAACCCTAAATTAACTATCTGTAAATAGTCAATATCAAAAATTACTAGATCTGGCTGATGCCGTTGTACCCAGGCAACAATTGTCATCGCCTCAACTACGGGAATATTAACCTGATTAAATCCAGATAAGATTTCTGAATCTGACGCTAACTTGGTTTGATTTTCTTGAACTATTAAAATGGTTGGTAAATAATGACCACGAACTGTATTGTAGTACATATGAGCTTTTGGTTAACCAAAAGTAGACTGAGACTTCTCTATAATTAGGAATTAGTGTAGCGTCGATTTCTTGTTTGAAAGAATTACGTTTTATTAACAAATGCATAAATTTGATAAACCCTGGTTGAAGTAAAGAAGAAAGAAGGAATAAGGAAGAAAGCTATATCTGACTCCTGACTCCTGACTCCTGACTCCTGACTCCTGTATTCTATTTTCCTTCGTCAGAGTGTTGACTCTATCACTCTATTTCTCTACATTGATATTTGCATATCTGCAATCACATTTCCCTTTATAATCATCCTCATGACCTTAACTGTCTACAATACCTTGACTCGGCGCAAAGAAACTTTTCAGACTATCGAAGAGAATAAAGTGCGTATGTATTGCTGTGGCATTACTGTTTATGACTATTGCCATTTAGGTCATGCGAGAACCTGTTTGATTTGGGATGTCGTGCGTCGTTATCTCCAGTGGTATGGCTACGATGTCAAATATATTCAAAATTTTACAGATATAGACGACAAAATTCTCAACCGCGCTCGACAAGAAGGAACATCAATGGAAGCTGTATCCGAGAAGTTTATTGCAGCTTATTTTGAAGATATGGAACGTTTAGGAGTTGGTCAAGCGGATGCTTATCCCCGTGCTACCCATACTCTAGATGGTATTAAGCGTTTGGTTTATGAATTAGAACAAAAAGGTTTTGCTTATCCTGCCGAGGGAGATGTTTACTATTCGGTGCAGAAATTTCCTGAATATGGCAAGCTATCGGGTAGAAAACTCGAAGATCTCCAAGCTGGTGCTAGTGGTAGGGTTGAGGTAGAAGATCCTGAAGCTAGCAAGAAACACTATCCTTTTGATTTTGCGCTTTGGAAAGCTGCCAAAGAAGGTGAACCTGCTTGGGAATCTCCTTGGGGTAATGGTCGTCCTGGCTGGCATATAGAATGTTCGGCGATGGTTAGAGAAAAACTGGGAGAAACTATTGATATTCATGTTGGTGGCGGAGATTTAACTTTTCCCCATCATGAAAACGAAATAGCGCAATCAGAGGCGGTGACGGGTAAACCCTTGGCGAATTACTGGCTACACAACGGCATGATCATTGTTGAAGGTAAGAAAATGTCGAAGTCTTTGGGTAATTTTATTACTATTCGTGAATTGCTGGATAAATTCGAGCCAATGGCAGTGCGGTTATTTATTTTACAAACTCAATATCGTAAACCTCTAGACTTTACCGAAGAAGCTTTGGCGACTGCTACTCATAGTTGGGCAACTTTGAAGGAAGGATTACTCTTTGGTTGTCAGTATGGCAAACAGTTGGGATTTGGCACTAATTTTGATAATGCTTCCCTTAATCGAGAATTAATCACGAGATTTAAGCAAGCCGTAGATGATGATTTTAACTTTGCTGGCGGTTTAGCAATCTTGTTTGAAATTGCCAAAAATTTGAGTAAAGAAGGTAATATTCTGGTTCATCAGGGAACAACTACAATTGCTCAAGAGAAGTTAGAAAAACAGTGGCAAACTTTAGTTGAACTGGCTGCAATATTAGGCTTTCAAGCCCAACCAGAAACAGTTGGTAATCAAATCGAAGGTTTAAGTGACACAGAAATAGAAACCTTAGTACAACAGCGAAACGAAGCTAGAAGCAATAAAAACTATACAGAAAGCGATCGCCTTAGAGATGAATTACAAGCTCAAGGTATTACTCTAATTGATAAACCAGGAGGTATAACTATCTGGAATCGAGGCTAAGTTAGTTATTAGCGTTGTTTGATTACTAGGCACTAGGTACTAGGTGTTACTTGCTATCTGCTATCTGCTACTTGATACTTGAGTAACTGGTAACTGATGACTGATAACTGTTCACTGTCTAGAGGGGAACTTGCGAACTTGAAATTCTTTGCTTTCAACCATCTTGTAATTAATGTTCATCTTACCCATAACCTCTGAAAATCGTTGTTCAATGGCTACTAAATCTTTGCCAGGTATCGATTTCCATTGCTCACGAGTCTGCCAACGAATCGTAAAAATTACTTTGTCTGAGGATTGAGGTTCAATCCAGACTTCTTTGCCCAAAAAACCAGGATAGGTAGATAAAGCAGCAGTCCAAACTGTTTCGTCCTCTCGAATAAATTTTTCCCGTGCTTCAGAGTCCACCTGAAATTTAAGCCATTCAATAACCATATAATGTTGCTAAGAGATTAATAAAATCAATAATATTTATCTTGGGCTATATTTACGATCTAATAATTAATATAGTAAATGAATTCGAGGAAATAAAAGAAATGGATAATAACGATTGGTTAAAGCAAATACTAATGTTAGGGGTGGGTACAACTTCTCTAGTGGCAGAGAAAATCAAAGAGGTAAGCGATCAGTGGGTCAAAGATGGCAAGATCAATTCCGAACAAGCAAAATCTTTTGTCGATGATTTTATGTCTCAGCTAAATACAGAATCAGGAGGCGTACAGAAACAAATGGAAAGACAGATGAAGAACATCCTGCAAGATTTGGGAGTACCACGTCAAGCAGAAATGGATGAATTAAGAGGGCGTATCGATCGCCTGGAACGTCAGATAAGAGATTTGGAAAATAGAAATTGGCGTTAGGAGATTATTATTTTTTGTAGTTTTTTGGGATATAGATCCACAAAATAAAGGACACAATTGTTGCCATCGGCTAATATTGAGATTGTAAATCTGAATTGTTTTTATCTCTTTGACATGAAAATACCATAAACACAAAATCTTTTAAATCAATTGTAAATAAACATCTAATTTCTCTAGATTTTAGACTGTAACTTCTTCTCCTAGGGACGAATTTGTGATTACATTAGCTTTATTACATCCTCTTCAATCAGTAGCAGTTCAAAGCTGGACTTTTCATGATGAGTCCAGCATTAAAATCGGTCGTGCAACCAACAATGAAGTTGTTCTCTACAGTGCAGTTGTTTCTCGCCATCATGTGGAAATTAGAAAAGCAGGAGAAGAATGGGAGGTTGTCAATCTTGGCTCTAACGGTACATACATTGATGGTAAACGAATTGAGCAAACTAAAGCAGTAGACGGTATGATTGTCCGTTTAGCTAGTTCTGGGCCAAAGATTTTAATTAAAATTGAATCAGCATCAAATTCAGGGCAAACTAACTCTTTTGATGAACAATCACGAACAAGAAGACAACCTAAAGGGGCTAAGGATACTTTAATTAGCTAGTACCGCTACGCAGAAGTCAAAAGTTATTACCAACAACTTCTGGACTATATTGTCTAGCCGTACAAAATTAGCTTAAGACAATTAGGGAGATTGTCTCGAAGGTAGTAGGTAGTAGGTAGTGGGTAGTACATATCAGTAAAAAACGTCCTAACATTATCTCGTATTGCTATAAATAATCTTTTAGCCAGTTACAGCCGTATTTACTTTTATGACAAAGTCACCCTCATGTACGAGGTGGCAAAAATTAACTGACAGAATATCTAAACTCGAATCATTAATCACTTTGGCGTTGCTGATTTGAGGTATGAAATCGATAAGTAAACTGTTCGTAGCTATTAGCTGTTAGCTATTAGCTTTTTAAATTTTCTACTCGATAACAAAAAATTAAAAATCATACCTAGATTCAGCAACGCGATCGCTTTTAGAATAATTCGCGATCGCGAATCAAGGTCAAGTAACCATGATCAACTTCTGCATAAGAATCAAAATTTCAACCTAATTAATAAAAACAAAAATAATCTGGAGGGAATGAAAACAATGATCAGGATTACATCGCCTAAAACTTCTCTGCACCATTATTTTGACTTGTATTTTTTGTTTTTAATGTTTAATGGCTCGACAAGAATAATTATTGGCTTGATAATATCATCTATTGTGAACTGAGTTTAAGTTTTTAGCCAAAGTAAAGAGAAGTGACATTCACGGTTGAACTTAAAACTCAGCAATTATCGGGCATTTGGCAAAATTTATGGAATACGAAATAAAATATAAGCCAGCATTTTCAACTATTTTCATAACTCTTGAACCTGGCGAACAAATTATCGCCGAGGCAGGAGCAATGGCTAGTATGGATAGCCAAGTGACGATTAAAACTCAGCTTTCTGGAGGCTTATTTTCTGCTTTAGTCAAAAAGTATTTTGGTGGCGAATCGCTGTTTATTAATGTGTTTAGCAACCAAACCAAGCAAAACCTGAATTTGGTTTTGACACAATCTGCTGTCGGAGATATCGAAGAAATTGAACTCCATGACAAAGATATGTATTTTCAACCAGGGGCATATATTGCCAGTACTCCAAGAGTAAAAATGGGAGTCCGTTGGGCTGGTTTTACAAGTTGGTTAGCAGGAGAAGGATTATTTAAGTTGCGATTGAGTGGTCAAGGGCGAGTTTTTTTTGGAGCTTATGGCGGTATCACCAAAAAAGCCATTGACGGCGAATTCATTGTCGATAGCGAGCATTTGATCGCTTACGAACCAGGCATTCAAATGGGAATTAAACTGTCTAATGGTTTAATTGGTTCTGTCACTTCTGGAGAAGGCTTGGTCAATCGTTTATCTGGCAGAGGCAATATCTACCTCCAATCTCGAAGTATCGGTGGATTAGTCGGCTTTTTACGTTCTAAGGTACGATAAACGATGAAGATAGAATTATTACATCAACCCGAAAGTGCGATCGCTCGTGTATCCTTAGACTCAGGTGAAGAGTTAGTTGCCCAAGCGGGAGCGATGATTGCCATGAGTGGCAGCATTAATACCAGTACAACTCTCCGCAAAGGCAAAGGTGGCGGAGTTATGGGCGGTTTGAAACGTATGGTGGCAGGGGAATCTATTTTCCTCAGTGTTTTTCGCTCTCCAACGGATGGTAATACAATTTGGTTGGCTCCCAGGTTAATTGGCGATCTATTAATCTATGAAATGAAAGGACAGGATTTAATTGTCCAAGCAGCTTCTTATTTAGCCTGTAGTTCCGAAGTTGAGCTTGATGTGGGTTTCCAGGGCTTTAAATCTTTGTTTTCGGGAGAATCGATTTTCTGGCTAACTTTTTCTGGACGAGGATTAGCTTTACTGGCTTCTTTTGGCGGAATTTACGAAGTTCCTGTGGATGGGGAATATGTTGTCGATACTGGACATATAGTGGCGTTTGAAAGAAGTCTGGACTTTAGTATTACCAAAGCTAGTTCTAGTTTAATTGGTTCTTTTTTGGGTGGCGAAGGACTAGTTTGTCGTTTTCGAGGTAAAGGTAAAGTCTATTGTCAAACCCATAATCCTGGAGCATTCGGTTCTACTGTTGGTTCGCAACTGCCAGTTAGATGAGCAGGTATTAATACTGTTAATTATTAAATATCTTTTATGAGTAATAAAATTCCTTACCGAGTTGAGCATAACCCTGCTTATGCTTCTTTGATTCTCGATTTGCCAGCTAATCAAACTGTTATGGTTGAGGCTTCGGCAATGGCAGCTATGGATACCTGTCTTCAGATGAAATCGAAAATGAAGGGAGGATTAATGAAAGGTATTGGCAGGATGTTAGGAGGTGAATCATTGTTTATTAATGAATTTACTGCCCAAGGGAAATCAGGGGAACTATATATTTCTCCTGGAGTACCTGGCGATGTCCAGCACTATTATCTATCCAATCAATGTAGTTTAATGGTTCAGTCTTCTGGATTTGTTGCTTGCAGTGCTGAAGTTGAAATCGACACCAAATTTCAGGGTTTCAAAGGTTTTTTTAGTGGTGAGTCATTATTTTTAATCAAAGCCAGGGGAAACGGTGATATTTGGTTTAGTTCCTATGGTGCAATTATCGAAATTCCCGTTGCAGGTGATTACGTGGTAGATACTGGTTATGTTGTGGCTTTTGAAGATACCCTCAATTACTCTGTTGAAAACATTGGTGGTCTATCATTTAAGGGTTTAAAGAAGGGAATTTTTGGTGGTGAAGGCTTGATCTGTCGTTTTAGAGGGGAAGGGCGTTTATGGATTCAATCCCATAATCTTTCTTCTTTAATTAATTTCTTAAATCCGTTTCGTCCTGTAAAGAGCGATTGACGATCGCAGTTTGCTCAGTATCAATCAGAAGTTTAGTATGTCCTATCATTCTCCCCAAAGTTCTAAAAATGAGTCAGAAAGTAATACTCAAATAATCAAAATAATTAGTATATTTTTGGCTGCTGGGATTGTAGTTTTCCTGTTGTTTAATTTACTAGTTAGTAGTTTAATTAATCTGATTCCTCCCAGTGTCGAGCAAAAATTAGGTGCAGTAATTGCTCCTGTATATGAAGAGCAAGCAGTTGATTCTCCCCAACAGACAACCCTCAATCAGCTTTTAGATCGTTTAGAAACTAACTTACCAGCTCAACAACGAACCAATAATCAATATCAAGTCCTTTATTTACCTGAAGATACAGTCAATGCGATCGCCATTCCTGGCAACAAAGTCATTATTTATCAAGGAATACTAAAAGAAGTGGAGTCTGAAAATGAATTGATGATGATTTTAGGACATGAATTAGGGCATTTTGCTCATCGAGATCATCTACGAGGTTTGGGGAATGCTTTAGTTTTAAGAATGATGATTTCTTATTTTTTAGGCGATACCAGCATTTTTCAATCAATTGTTGTAACTTCAGTTGAAGCCATCAGTAAGGCTCAATATTCTCAAACTCAAGAAAAACAAGCTGATAAATTCGGCTTGATGTTATTAGCTAAAACCTATAATCAAGTGGCAGGAGCAACTGATTTTTTTACTAAGCTGAGTAGGAAACAAAAAAGCGATCTTGATTTTCTAGCTTCTCATCCCGCACCAGCTAAAAGAGTTAAAGAAATCAAAAAAATAATCGCACAAAATCAATACAGTCTTGGCTCTCTCACACCATTACCTGAAACTTTAAAAAAGCTATAAGCTATAAGCTATAAGCTATAAGCCGTAATTATTTGCTGAATCTGATTTAGATCTAAAGCTGGAACTTCTGAAGTAGTAGCTGCTTTCAACCACAATAAATACTCTACATTACCTGCTGGCCCTGTAATGGGTGAGGTTGTTAGACCTTGATATTGCCAACCTAAAGACTGTGCAGTCTGCCAAACCTGCCAAATAGCTAAGGCTCGGTCTTCAGGCTGACGTACCACACCGTTTTTTCCAACTTTTTCTCGTCCAACCTCAAACTGTGGTTTGACTAATAACACTACTTCTTTGGGTAAAGTTAAAAGATTCCAAAGAGGTTCAAGCACTTTGGTTAGGGAAATAAAGGATAAATCCATTACTCCTAAATCTGCCATCTGCGAAGTACCGTATAATTCATTCGGAGTTAAATATCGAATATTGGTTCTTTCTTTTAAGATGACGCGATCGCAAGTCCGAATACTCCAGGCTACTTGTCCATAACCAACATCCACACCATAGACTAATTTTGCGCCTGCTTGTAATAAACAGTCGGTAAATCCACCTGTGGAGATCCCACCGTCTAAGCAAATGCGATCGCGCACTTCAATTTTAAAAGTTTGCAGGGCTTTAATTAATTTTTTACCACCACGAGATACATAGGGTGGTTGTTCCTTGACTTCAATTTGGGCATTAATATTAACTTCTGTACCAGGTTTGTCAATAATCTCTTGATTTACCTTAACTTTGCCTGCCCTAATTAGACTTTGTGCTAAGGCACGAGAATCGCAGAGTTCAAGACTTACGAGGAGTTTATCTAATCGCTGTTTACTCAGTTTACTCAATAATTAAATTAAATAAGAATTATCTAGATTAAGTTTAGTATTAATGGTTAAAAAGTAAAACCAGGGCTTACAATTTTTCTCACCATGTAAACCCTGGAAATGTTCGAGAAGTATCTTTAATTATGTTAGATGTTCTTATCTGGAGAAACATCAGTCATTTGACTTAACTCAGTAATGTTAAAACATTCTAAATATCGGCAATATGACTTAGATTGACATCCTCCCCTCAATTTATTGAGGGATTCCTAAAACAAAGCAAGTTGTTCATAGGATGGTACTCGTTTGTGGTTTCTCAAGCATAGAGCAATGCCCCGTCCCACCAGTAAACTGGGGAACTTCTTACGTAAGAAAGTTAAGCTAATACTAATAATTAGTGACTGGGGATTTGGAATATGGTTAAAATTCTGCACTTGTCGGATATTCATATTGGCAGTGGTTTTTCCCACGGTAGGATTAATCCAGAAACAGGAATAAATACGAGACTCGAAGACTTTGTGAATACTCTGCGTATCTGTATTGATAGAGCGATCGCCGAGCCAGTTGACTTAGTATTGTTTGGTGGGGATGCTTTTCCTGACGCGACTCCTCCTCCTTATGTCCATGAAGCGTTTGCTAGCCAATTTCGGCGTTTAGCCGATGCTAAAATTCCTGCTATTTTGTTGGTGGGTAATCACGATCAGCACTCTCAAGGTAATGGGGGGGCAAGTTTATCTATCTATCGTACTTTAGTTGTGCCAGGATTTATTGTCGGTGATACAATTACCACTCATCGTCTCAGTACCCGCAATGGAGAAATTCAAGTTATTACTCTTCCCTGGCTCAATCGTTCCACGTTGCTGACTCGTCCTGAAACCGAAGGATTAGGATTAGCTGAAGTTAATGAAATGCTGATTCAAAAATTACAGCCAGTTTTAGAAGCAGAAATTCGTCGTTTGGATCGGAATTTGCCCACTGTTTTGTTAGCTCATCTGATGGCAGATCGCGCTAATTTGGGTGCAGAGAAATTCTTAGCTGTAGGCAAAGGTTTTACTATTCCTGTTTCGATGTTAATTCGTCCTGAACTGGATTATGTAGCTCTCGGTCATGTTCACAAACATCAAAACCTCAATCCAGCTAACGATCCGCCAGTAATTTATCCTGGTAGTATTGAACGGGTAGATTTTAGTGAAGAAAAAGAAGATAAGGGCTATATATTACTAGAAGTTGAGCCAGGTAAAGCTAACTGGGAATTTTGTTCTTTGCCTGCTCGTCCATTCTTAACGATAGAAACAGATGTTTCTGCTCAAGAAGATCCCTTAACAGCAGTGCTAGAAGCGATCGCGCAACAGGATATTGAAGACAAGGTTGTGCGTCTTATTTATAAACTACGTTCTGAACAATTAGATTTGGTTAATACTTCCGCTATAGTTCGAGCTTTACAACCTGCTCATAGCCATAGTATTCGTCCTGAATTAATTAGTCAATTAGCTCGTCCTCGTTTACCAGAATTAGGGGTTGGTAACACTTTAGATCCGATACAAGCATTGACTACTTATTTAAATAACCGAGAGGATCTTAAGGATATTTGTAAAGATTTATTGGAAGCAGCAGAAGTTTTACTGCGGACTGATTGAACGAAAAACAAATAATGAGTAATGAGTAATAAGTAATAAGTAATGAGTAAGCAAGACAAGCCGATACTTTTGACTTCCGCGTTTTAGCCATTTATTTTTCTTTAAAAAACTTAAAATATTTTATCTATCATTAGATAGAAGTTTATTACTTATTATCTAGTAATCATTAATGAGTATGATGTTGAGTTGTTTTAATTGTTAATTGAAATGTATTTTGAATAACTTCAAAAAAATATTTATTACTTGCTTTAATTTATTTCTAAAGAATGATCTTTAGCGTTAATAATTTTGCTTTCATTTTATTAGAAACAAAATATCAAATACATCAATTAATTATGGTTTACCAACAATTAGAAAATTTACCTGAAGAAGTTAAAGAAAAACTGCCTCAGCACGGACAACAGATATTTATGGCAGCCTTTAATGCAGTTTCCGAAAATGGCATGGATGAAAAAAGTGCTACTAAAGTAGCTTGGGATTCAGTCAGAAATAGCTATACAGAAGATAAAGATGGTAACTGGGTATCAGTAGAAAATTCCGAACGCGATCGCCCTAGTATTGTTGGTACTGAGAAAGATACCAGCGATCCAATTGGTAATCGTAGTAATAATGCTGGTACTATGCGCGGTGGCTAAATTTTTGAGCAAAAGTCAAAAAGCTCTCAAAATTTTTAAATAAGTGTAAAGAAGTGTAAGGACAGGGCGATCGCTTTGTTCTTATACTTAGCACATCAAAAAAATAAATTTACTCTTTTTAGTTTGGCGAGAGCAACATTACAATTTGTTCTTCTTGCCAAACTTGGAAGGTTGAACAAGTTCTGGAAAAACCTCTACCTCCCAAGTCAGTAAGATACATTGACCTCAAAAAGAATTATATGTTTTATCACAAAAAACGTCTACAGTATTTCACTAAACCCGAAAGATCCGATCCTGTTTTTGCTAAAAAAATGCAGGAATTGATTGGTGGCCCTTTTGGTGAAATGACGGTCATGATGCAGTATTTTTTCCAAGGCTGGAACTGTCGTGGCCCTGCTAAATATAAGGACATGATGCTCGACATTGCTACCGAAGAAATCGGACATATCGAGATGCTAGCAACTACTATTGCACATCTTTTAGAAAAAGCACCAGTCGAACAAAAAGAAGCAGCTGTCAAAGACCCAATTATGCAAGGGGTTATGGGCGGAATGAAAGCGGAAGATATTATCATGTCCAGCATGAATCCTCAACACGCTACTGTTAGTGGCGGTGGCGCACTACCAGCAGATAGCACGGGGTATCCTTGGAACGGTCGTTATATTATTGCTTCTGGTAACTTGATGGCTGATTTCTATTCCAACGTCCAAGCTGAAGCACAAGGACGCTTACAGGCAGTAAGAATGTATGAAATGTCTACTGATCCTGGAGTTAAAGATACGTTGGCATATATGATCGCTCGCGACACTATGCACCAAAATCAATGGCTAGCAGCGATCGAAGAATTAAAAGCTGATGGTTTAGAAAGTCTGCCTGTTCCTAGTTCCTTCCCACAGGCACAAGAAAAACAACAAGCATCTTATCAATTCTGGAATTTGTCTGAGGGTACAGAAAGTAAAGAAGGAAGATGGGCAAAAGGTACAGCCCCTGATGGTAAAGGTGAATTTGAATATCTTGAAAATCCTGAAGGTCTATCGGCGATGCCTGATCCTCCAGCCCCCGAACCCAGATTCCATAGTACAGGCAAACAACCGCTGCCTTAAATTTGGCTATGGATTCCGAATCAACTAATTAACAATTTAACTACAAACACAACAGAGGTATTAATTATGCAACGTAACTGTGCATTAGCTTTAGGCACTATTTTTCTACTTTTGGGCATAGCTGGGTTTATTCCTGGCTTTATGAGTTTGCCACCTGAAGGCTTAAACTCTGGTGGTATTTCTTTAGATGCAGATAGCTTGTACGCTAAAGGATTTGGTTATTTATTCGCAGCCTTTCCTACTAATTTGATACATAATCTAGTTCATCTATTAGTTGGAATATTAGGTATTGCAGCAGCTACTACTGGAAATGCCAAGCTGTATAATCGTGGCTTTGCTATTAGCTATGCTTTAATCGCGCTCATGGGTATGATACCTTTCGCTCAAACTACTTTTGGTCTTATGCCAATCTATGGTAGCAATATTTGGTTGAATGCTTTGTCAGCTACAATCGCTGGTTATTACAGCTTTATTGCCGATAAACCAGCTACTCCGTCAGATCAACTTAATGCCTAACTAACCTCAGTTCGGGTTAATCAGGTTAACTATTAAAATTCAAGAGGCGATCGCATATCTATGAAATTAACATAGGTGCGATCGCTTTCAAACTAAGAACTAAAAACTAATAGCTTAGTAAACTAAATGGTCAACCAGCCCTACCTACATAATTGTCTGAGTTTGCTTGTTATCTAATCCTTCTTTTGAATGGTCTAAACGCAACTCACCTTGGGGTAATTCTCGTAACTCTGGAGGTGTTTGTTGACCTACTGCGCCTTTAGCTACAGTTACGCCTCCATCAGCTAACCATAAAGCCCCCGTAACGTAACTCGCCTCATCAGAAGCTAAGAAAGCGCAAACATTCGCCATTTCTTCGGGTGTACCCCTTCTTGCCATTGGTGTAGCGTTAATGAGCATTTCTTCCATCTGTGCATCCATTGGCCCTGTTTCTTTATGTGTCCAAGCAGTATCAATCGCCCCAGGACAATAACAGTTAACCCGAACTCCATATTTAGCCTGTTCTACTGCTACTCCTTTAACAAATGAGTGCATCCAGCCTTTTGTACCGCCGTAGGGGGTGTTTTGCGCTAAACCGTTAAAACCTGCTTCTGAACCAGCACAAACGATATTACCTCTGGTTTTTTATCGAAGCCACTACATCATCTAAAGGATCGTAAGGCAAACTATTGGCTACAATCTTTGCACCTTCTTTCGCCAATTTTTCGGCGATCGCAGTACGCTTTTCGTCTGTTAATGCAACCATTGAATTTCACCTCAATTAATTATTTATCTTGGTTAATTTTCAGCGTTGCAAGAATTAGCAGGTATTTCATCTTGCATTAGATAGAACAAAAAAGACAAAAAAAATTAAGAAGTTTAAGCGATTGCTTATTGCTTTAATCGTCTTGTTCTGTAGGTGCTTCTGGTTGTTCTACTTCACAGCCTGTTAATCCTACAGAACCCCAAGCAAGAGTGAAAATACCTAAAGTTACCACCATGATTTTTTTCCAACTTAAACCTGTCATCTCTCTTGTCTCCTAAATGTATGTTTTTCTTTTGGTTATGGTGCGTTAATACAATTTAACGCACACAGTCAAACTAAAAAAAAGCTCTGGAACTTCTGAGCTTTTAAAAATTACATTTCTACATATATAGCAATCTTGAGTGAGCCAAAAAAACTGCTTGTGCCTTTTGCCTTTTGCTTTTTGCCCATCCTAAACGATTAGTCAACAATTCAAACAAAACGGCTATATTATGTTTTGCTGTAAGCCTTAATTAGTTCCTTCTGGTTCTGCTGGTTGTTCTTGATTTGGCCCGCCTCCTTGCGTTTCACAACTAGTCAAACCAACAGAGCTAATAAGTAGAGCAGAAACACCTAAACTTACACTTAGAATCTTTTTCCAACTTAAGTTTGTCATCGATCTTGTCTCCTAAGTTTATATGTCTTTTATATGTCTTTGACAATACAAATAATTTTGAACAAAATAGAAATTAAAAACATCATTCATTTGATAGAAGACTTAATTGTAATTTTAATAATTTTGGCACTCATTATTGAAATTAAATCCACAAATCTATTAAATCTACAATGCGACTTTAGTAAGAAGCGATCTCTACATAATGCCGATAGGTTGTAAATATTGGATGAATTGGTGTTGTGCAATTGCAACAACAATGTTTCAACAAAGTATCTCACAGTAGAAATTTATTCCGAACAAATTTATGAATTTTATCAAAAAGCTCAAACTTAATAAGATTGCTACTGCTTTTTTATTAGCAACAGTCTTATTTATAACAACAGCTTGTAATAGTGGCGATGAGTTAGGTGCGCGTCCTAATAATCTTCCCGTTCAATTAGGGGGACAAAATAATCCTCACAAAGCTGGTGGAGACGGTATGACTCAATATAAAGTACCTAACGATCCTCAAGTTACCAAAGGTAAAGACAATGCTAGTTTGCCATTTTCATCTACTCTTTTAGCAGCAGCCAATAAGAGTGAGACTACTTATCCTACAAACGACAAGCAAGTTGAAGGTTTACTTTATTCCAACTCAAACAAAGTTAAATCATTAGATAGTGTGAATGATTTTGTCAGTCCCCAGACACAAAAAGCTCTAAACGATCCTAGCCAAATTCCTGCGGTTAAACAACCAGGCATTGATCGCTCTGATCCAGATAACCAACTTTTAGAAAAAACCAAACAAATGTTTGATGATGCTGCTGATTTCTCAGCAAATTAGTCAGATTAAAGGCGTTCATCCAGGGTGGATGGTTTAGTTTGACTGGGGGACTGAGAGACTATGAGACTGGGGGAATTATTAAACCTGATTGTTTTAAATCATTCCGCAGCTATGCAACGTCAGATTAACAAGTCGTAAGCAACAACATAACAACGTATGTCACAACAATTACAAGATACAAATATTGCCATTCTACTCACTGATGGTTTTGAACAAGTTGAAATGACTCAGCCTCGCCAAGCATACAATGATGCAGGCGCAAGTACCTATTTAATCTCGCCTGCGGGAGAACAAGTGCAAGGTTGGAATCATTTTGATAAAGCAGATTACTTTCAAGTAGATGTGCCTTTAGATAAAGCTAATCCTCAAGATTATGACGCACTATTACTTCCTGGTGGTGTAGCCAATCCAGACCAATTGCGAACTAACGAAACAGCAGTTAAGTTTATTCAAGCTTTTTTTAAGGCAGGTAAGCCAGTTGCAGCTATTTGTCATGGCCCTTGGTCTTTGATTGAAGCTGACGCAGTAAAAGGACACAAAATTACTTCTTGGCCTTCTTTAAAAACTGACTTAACTAACGCTGGCGCAGACTGGGTAGATGAAGAAGTCGTGGTTGACGGCAATTTAATTACCAGTCGCAACCCTAACGATATTCCTGCGTTTATTAAGGCAAGTATCGCTTTATTTTCTAATCAAAAAGTCAAGCTTTAATCGGCTTAAATTACACAACCAACATCAACATTTATCTCCCGACGCACAACAGCTACTAGATTCGGTTAAAAATTTACCTTTTAGTAGTCAATTAGTTTTCATGCGTGATGTTGTCGGTCTTAGTGCTGCTCAAAGCACAGAAGAAAATGTCTAATTTGATATACTAGACTAGCAGTAAAAAGTGCCTAACTGATGAGCAGATCCGAAGTCTACGCACAGGGTAATCGCCCTACTATTTTAGTTACTCGTAAATTACCCGAAGCTGTAGAAGAGCGTTTAATTCACGATTATCTGCCTCTTCTCAATCGAGATGATCATCCTTATTCTACCGAAGAATTGCTCTTAGGCTGCCAGTCAGCAGATGCTGTAATCATTACGGGGCAAAATGCTCTTGACGCTCAGGCGATCGCCCAATTACCAGATCAAATAAAAGCGATCGCCACTTTTTCTGTAGGTTACGATCACATCGATCTGCAAGCTGCCAAACAACGCGGTATTTTCGTTATTAATACACCCGACGTATTGACTGAGGCGACAGCAGATTTAACCTGGCTATTATTGCTGGGGGCTGCCCGTCGTGCTTATGAGGGGCAACAGCTAGTACGTCAAGGCAAATGGACAGGTTCTTATCCGACAGAATTATTGGGTACTCAGGTTACGGGAAAACGTTTAGGTATCTTGGGTATGGGTAGGATCGGGAGGGCAGTGGCTCAAAGGGCGAAAGCTTTTGGGATGGAAGTACATTATTGTAATCGTCAGCGACTGGATCGTGCCGTTGAAAACGGGGCAATTTTCCACGAAAATCCCGAAGAATTATTAAAAGTAAGCGATTTTTTAAGCTTTCACTGTCCTGCTACCTCAGAAACCACACATTTTCTCAATACTCAACGAATCGAGTTATTACCCGATGGAGCAATTATAATTAATGCAGCCCGTGGTAGTTTAATTGTTGACGAAGACTTGATTGCAGCCTTGCGATCGCGCAAAATTCAAGCAGCAGGACTAGATGTATTTGAGAATGAACCTAATCTTCATCCCGATTATTTAACTTTACCTAATGTATTTTTATTACCCCATTTAGGTAGTGCTACCCTGGAAACTCGTAGTCAAATGGGTTTGTTGTTATTGGACAATCTCGATGCTATCTTTGCAGGTAAGCAACCGCCTAATGTAGTAAACAGTTAAGGTTTGCTTAAAAAGTTAATTAGCTAGTAAGTAATGAGTAATGAGTAATGAGTTTTTTATCTTTTCCCTACTTCCTACTTCCTAAGTGGTGACAAACAAACTTCAATAAAAAATATTTATTTGATATTTCTTAATAACATCCTTCTTTTGACAAATAAGTAACAAGACAAATTATAACTTTGGTCGGAGGAATTAAAAGTTATAAGTTAGTTAATCTGAAATTGTGTAAATAAAAACCAAATGAAACAAAGCATAAATTTTAATCTTAGACATTTTGCTCTACTTCATTTATAAGCTATTTACACATAAAAATCCTTACAATTATTCCAGAAAAAAACATGATACATTTATTTTCTAAGGCAATCAACTACCTCGGATCTTTGCTGAAAAAAACTCAAATCAAAAGTTTACTAACTACTACTTTATTAGGAGTAATTTTATTAACTAGTGGTGTTAGTAGTTATGCTACCAACGGTGATAGTGCTGCTGACAACATAAGTAGTAAGATATTTGAAGGTAATCCCGAAAGACCAACAACAACTCGTGAGTGGAAACAAGAGGCACGGGAAACCGATAACCAGCCTCTAGAGAGAGCTAAAGAAATTGGGAAAGAAACAAAAGAAGCAGTAAAAGATTTTGGAAAACTCTATCCAAATGTAGCTGAAAGAACTGCTCCTAACGAAATAAAGTAATTAACATTTAGTTATTTAGATAGTAGGTCTAAGCTTAATTAGATTTACTATCAAATATTTTTTATCACTTGTCCTGATCAAATTATTTACGATTTATACTTATCAGTCATTATTTTCTGATCAAATTAACTCTAATATTTCTGGTGTTAATCCTTGAGCTTAAGCTTGTTGACTAGCTAAATCCATTGTTTGTCTAAATTGAGCTAGTTTTTGTGGTCGAGAATAAGCAATTTGAGAACGCATTAAAGCAGAAATTTTTAATTAGATTTGTTCTTGTTGTTCTTTAGTAGCTTGGTCATAGACTTGAGCTAGATCTGACGAGACTTTAATAATTATTTCTTCTGGTTCAATCATAATTTTTATGTTTATAAAATTATTAGTTCAGGTTCTCCTTGACTGTATTTAATAACTGTTAATCAAAATTAATCAGTGGCCCATCAGGAACAATTCCACTAGGATTAATATGGGGATGACTTTGATAATAATGCAGTTTGATATGTTCTAAATTGCAAGTATCTTTTACCCCAGGATATTGATAAATTCTCTTTAAATAATTCCATAAATTAGGATAGTCCCAAATATGGCGGAGATTACATTTAAAGTGGACGTAATAAACCGCATCAAAGCGAAATAGGGTAGTAAACATACAAATATCCGCTTCGGTAAGACTATCTCCACAAAGATAGGTTTGGTTTGCAAGTATGTTTTCCCAATAATCTAATGCCGTAAATAATTCTGTGACTGCTTCTGAATAAGCTGCCTGAGAACGAGCAAATCCAGCCCGATAAACACCATTATTAATCGGATTATAAATATCGTCGATCGCTTGCTCTATTTTTGTTTGTAACTCTCTAGGATATAAGTCGATATCGTTTTTGGCTATTTCGGTAAATTCGGTATCAAACATCCGTATAATTTCGCGAGATTCGTTATTAATAATTGTAGAAGTTTGTTTATCCCACAAAATCGGTACTGTAACTCTACCTGTATACTTAGGATCAGCGAGAGCATATATATCTCTTAAATACTTAGTATGATTAACCGTATCGGGAATTGTCCCAGGAAAATCCGAAAATTCCCAACCATTGTCCGCCATCAAGGGATCAACTGCGGAAATACTTATAGCATCGGTTAACCCTTTTAATTGACGCATAATTAAAGTGCGGTGCGCCCAAGGACAAGCATAAGACACATAAAGATGATAGCGATCGCCAACAGCAGGAAAACCACTCGTACCATCGGCAGTAATGCGATCGCGAAAACTAGTAGGATTACGTTGAAAACGTCCTTCTTGATCCTGTTTGTACTCTTCATTCGTCCATTTGCCATCGATCATCATTCCTGTTGCCATAATTCCCCTAATCTATCTATTTAACCTAAGTTGCTACTTACAATTATTATGGCTAAGTTTAGGAGTCAGAAGTTACTTCATTTGTCATTTAACATTTATCAACAAGGTTCAATGTTTAATGTTTAATGTTCAATGAAAGTGTGGATCTCTATCTGAGGTTAGATTACTACTTCATCAAATAATAGCCACACTAAGTTTTCTCTATCTATAAGTGGAAGCAAAGATGAAAGTAACAGTACTAAATTAAAACCAGTTGTTAAATAGTATCTAAATCACTCAGAAGTTTTATGAACGATACCACTGTTAAAAAGGTTAAGTCCACTACTTCGCCAACAGGTGAAATGGGTCAAAAGTATTTAGTTGCTGGCAAAAAAATGTCTATGCGACTTTGGGAAAACGAGCAGCCAGGAGAAGCAAAACCGCAACAAATTCGAGAATATGAAACAGTGGGTTATGTGATTGCAGGTAAAGCAGAATTACATTTAGAAAATCAACTAATTCAATTAGAACCAGGAGATTCTTGGTTAGTACCTCAAGGTGCAAATCATACTTACAAAATTATTGAATCTTTTACCGCAGTTGAAGCTACAAGTCCTCCTGCCAGAGTTCATAACAGAGATGAATCATGAGTTTTGCTTACTAAAAAGTTAATTAGTTAGTGAGTAGAAAGTAATAAGTAATAAATAATAAGTAATTAAGTAAAATGACTAGCTCGATTGAATTTAAGTTGTTTGCTCCTTATAACAATGGGGCAACTTTAAAAGGTTGTTTTTCTGATTGGTCAGAAATATCTATGCAAAAAGACGAGCAAGGTTATTTTCGTACCTCAGTTGAATTAGAAGATGGAGTTTATCAGTATAAATTTCGCGTTCAGTCAAAGTCTTGGTTTTTAGAACCCGATGAATGGGTAGAAATTAGCGATCCCTATGCTACAGATATCGACGATGCTAGTCAAAATAGCGTAGTTCAGATTAAAAATGGTCAAAAATTTGTTGATACTTACGTTTGGCAACACGACGACAATTCTTTACCCAGTAATGAAGAGTTAGTAATCTACGAACTATTTGTCGGTGGCTTTACTGGTGGTGAAAATGACAATAAAGAGCGTGGTAAGTTTCAAGATGTTATTGAAAAGCTGGATTATCTGAGTGAATTAGGTATTAATGCGATCGAACTCATGCCTATACAGGAGTATCCAGGGGATAATAAATGGGGCTATACACCGCGTCACTTTTTCGCTGTCGAGTCGAGTTACGGTTCTTCAACAGATTTAAAACGACTGATTGATGAATGTCATGGTAGAGGAATTCGGGTGCTTATAGATTGTATTTTTAATCATTCTGATCCTCAAGCACCTTTAACTCAAATTGACCATGATTACTGGTATAGTCGTAAACCTACAGATCCAGATAATAGCTGGGGGCCAGAATTTGATTATGATCATTATGACAAAAATTTAGATCTTAAACCTGCATGGCAATTTGTGGGAGATGTCGTTCGTTTTTGGATTGAAGAATATCATATCGATGGAATTCGCTACGATGCCTCTAAACAAATTGATAACTATGAATTTTTCACTTGGATAACTCAACAAGCTAGACAAGCTGCTGCGATGAAGCCATTTTTTAACATGGCAGAATACATTCCCGAAAATCCTCAGCTAGCTGGATATGGCAAACCAATGGATGCTTGTTGGCATGAAAGTTTGTATCAACAGGTGCTAAAACATGTCTGCGGTGAAGATTTTAATTTAAAAGCTCTTAAAGAAGTTATCGACTGCAAACAACAAGGTTATGAAAGTGCAACTAGCGTCATAAATTACATTACTTCTCACGACCATAAATATATTCTAGCAGAATTGGGCGATCGCCAGATCTTTGAAGAAGCAGCTTTTAAAAGAGCTAAATTAGGTGCAGTTTTGTTGATGACCACAGTAGGTGTACCTTTGGTTTGGATGGGTAGTGAATTTGGTGAATATAACCCCGAAGAAGAGAGCAAAATTAACTGGAATTTATTAGAAAATGACCTCAATCAAGGCTTATTTGATTATTATCGTGGCTTAATTAATTTAAGAACCCAAAATCATGCTTTAAAAACCAATAATATCGAATTTTTCTCTGAAGATACTAATAACAAAGTTTTAGCCTATACGCGTTGGAATGATCAAGGCTCTCGTATAGTGGTGGTTGCTAATTTCTCTAATAATTTCTTACAAAATTATAGTCTTGATAAATTTCCCCAGTCAAATATCTGGCATGAGTGGACAAGTAATTATGATGTGGAAGCTAAAGATGGCAAGTTAGTAATTGATTTGGGGGAATACGAAGCAAAGATATTAGTTAAATAAACAATTAGTAGGTTTTGTTGGGTTACGCGATCGCGCTTCCCAACCTATAAAATATCAAATAGTTTAAAAGTTTTGTCAGTCAATCAGCGTAGGTAATTTAACCACAGCCACAGCCTGACATCTTGCAACCTTCATCATTTACGTGACCATTAGCACAAGCTTCACAGCAATAATACTGATCGCCTTTTTTAATGGCATCCTCGAGAGAGATTTCACAAGCACAGCGATCGCAAGCACATTTAACCAAATTAGCGTTAGTCATTAGACTTTTCCTCTAAATAATTAACTATCTAACTTCTATAATATGTGAATCTATAGATGAAAATAACTTTATCCTAATTTCTGATTCCTAACTGTTCTAACTGTCCTAACTGTTCTAACTGCCCTAACTGCCCTAACTGCCCTAACTGCCCTAACTGTCTATTGCATTCTATCTAGGGTGCGATATTGAATAGCTTCTGCGAGATGATTGCTTTGTAAGTTGCGATCGCCTGCTAAATCGGCAATAGTACGAGATACTTTTAATATTCGATCCATTGCCCTGGCAGATAAACCCAGTTTCCGAATTGCTGTTTCGAGTAAGTTGCGACTGGCATCATCTAAAACGCAAAATTCTCGTAGATGGAGCGATCGCATTTCTGCATTACAGCTAACATTAGTTGCTCCTTGGAAACGCTGTTGTGCTACTTGACGAGCAGCAATAACTCTTGCTCTGACAGGGGTTGAATCTTCCCCTGTAGTTTGTTTAGTCATTTCTTCTGGCTTTAGACGATTAACCGCAACTTGTAGATCAATGCGATCCATCAAAGGGCCAGATAATTTTGCCCAATAATTTTCTCTTTGTCTGGGAGAGCAGGTACAGTTTTGAATTGGATCGCCAAAATAACCACAGGGACAGGGATTGGTACTAGCAATCAAAGTAAATTGAGCGGGGAAAATGACTGATTGACGAGTGCGAGAAATTGTTACCTGACCATCTTCTAAAGGTTGTCGTAAATATTCCAAAACATTGCGTTTAAACTCTGTTAATTCATCGAGAAATAATACACCCTTGTGAGCGAGAGAGATTTCTCCAGGACGAGGATAACTACCACCACCAACCAATGAGGGGCCAGAAGCGGAATGATGAGGACTACGAAAAGGTCTTTCGGTAATCAATCGACCTTGATCTTTAAGCAAACCAGCAACGGAATGAATTTGCGAAACCTCTAAAGCTTCAGGAAAAGAAAGACTAGGTAGAATGCCTGGAAGACGTTTAGCCAACATAGTTTTACCACTACCAGGAGGCCCAACAAATATTAAGTTATGCCCACCTGCTGCTGCGATCTCTAAAGCTCTGCGAGCTTGCACTTGTCCTTTAACATCTTTAAGATTAGGTATTTGCTGAAGATATTCTGTATTGGTAATTTGTTTGGCTGCCACTACAGGCTGGTATTTGTGAGGGTGATTAAGAAAGTCGGCAACTTGTTTTAAACTACCAAATCCATATACCGCTAAATCATCAACTACGGCTGCTTCTTGGGCATTACCCAGAGGGACAACTAAACCTGCAATTCCCATTTTTTGGGCAGCAGCAGCAATAGGCAAGACTCCTGATACTGATCTGAGTGTACCGTCGAGAGACGCTAAATTTTTCGCGACTATCAAAAACAATAAAAAAAGTAGAGATAAAGCCTCTACTTTTCTTTTTGCATACAAAGCCTTGATTAGATAGCTTTTTCGTCCTTGGAAGTAGTTTTTCTAGTACTTTTTGATGATTCTGTTGTTTCAACTGAAGTAGTTGTCATAGCTTCAAATCCTTCCTTCACCAAACTTAGTAAAGTTCCAAAATCACTACGGGCATTACAACGTTCTTCTAGCTGTCTTAAACCTTCAATTACCTTGTCCATAATTCTTTCTCATAGAGTTTCGATTAACTTTACCCAGAGTAACTCAAGTAGCAAGTAGCAGGTAGCAAGTAGCAAAAATACCTGCTACTTGCTACTTTTTTAGGCTTTCGCCTAAAACAATTCAATTTAGGAAAAGTGGAAAAAAGGGAAAAAAGGAAACGCGATCGCCTGCCCCCCCAAGAAGGGGGAAAACCCTAGGGAAGTGAGGAGGGGAAAGGGGGTATCCCACCTCTTCCCACTACAGGCTG
>JBOFLX010000029.1:0-217171 GCA_051658085.1 Waterburya sp. | reverse complement strand
CCGTTTGAATTGCTTGGAAGACTTCTTTGGCTTCCAACTTCGGGTTAATCAATGCGAGTTCTTTGAGCTGCACCTTATCTCTATCTTCATTAAAATCATCCTTACTTTACTTGATTTTGGTCTTAAACAAGAAGTATTGGCACAGAGACAGTTAAACGTTATATTGAGAATCAACGTTCAGCGTAATATAATTCGGACACACGACGGGCTAAAGCCCTGTGAATCGCTTTCACCTTATGGCTAAAGCACATAAGCTCTCAGCTTCTCATCTTTTTCCAGGTAGAAATCTGAAATCGTTGCTGTGCCAACATTCCAATACTAGTAAACAATAGCGTCAATCCTAGATTCCACAAACTATCCAACGCTCGTCCAATTCGATCATCCCAATCGATGTTCTGGTTTAATTCCTTCTCCCAAAAGATGTTCAGTTGCTTTGCCAACGAAAAACTCTCCGAATAAATATAGCGGTGCGCTGACAAAATCTAAACCGTTAAGAATCATGGCTTTGATCACCTGACCTGTACTAATAATTTGTTGAGGATGTTTCTCTATTTGACGATCTATTTCTTCAACTAATCCTATTTGTTCAATGATTCCTGCTACTATACCTAAATGGTCTAAATTTTTAACTTCAATGTTCAAAATAAGTTATTTAAACTCTTCATATTAATACTTTATCTTTGTTCCTTAACCTGCGAAATATCCGTTGTATCGCTTGGGTTGGTGCAAATGACAATAATTAGTCATCATGACAAATAATTAGTCACTGTACATTTTGATTTTGACGTGCGGAAGATAGAATTATTCTTGCTGCAATTGTTGACGGCCATTTTGGACAACTGTTAGCATGTCTTGTAGTTTTTGCTCAAGATCGCCTAAAACACTGTCGGCATAAAGATCTGCTTCTTTTTGAATTACTTGACATTCAGCGATCGCTGAGTGTCGCCATTGCTCAATTTCGTTTTTGGTTGCTTGCTTAAGCTGCTCACATTCTTGTTCGACCTTTAGTCTAATTTTTGCCCCATCTAACTCTGCTTGGCGTACAATCGCAGATTCCTGCACAATTTCCAGTGCCTTTTTTTCCGCCGACTCCACAATTAAATAAGCATAACTTTCAGCTTCTGAAATAATCTCTTGACGACGATTTAATATCTCACTTGCCGTAATTAATTCTACTGGTAAATTAGCTTTAATTTGGTTCAATTGTTCTAACAGTAAAACTGCATCTAATATAGTTAATTCGGTCAGAGGAATATTAGTTCCAGCTAAAATTAACTCTTCTAAATTATCTAATTCAATTTGAATATTAAAATTTTCCTGGGGATGGTTGTCTGATGGTTCTGGTTGCTGAACGTGAATTTGATTGTTTTGACTATAATCTGTCTGCAACATTATTAAATTTGATTCTTTGAGTTTATTTTTAACTTAAGCTTTTAATAACTGCCAACTAAGATTACATATTTTGAAATATTAAATCACCTATCTTTTGGCATATTTTAACTAAAATTCTTCTAAGCTTTTATATTTCTGATACATATCTTTAGCAATGTTTTCGGAAACTAAATGCTCAATAACCCCTCCAAATTGAGCGATTTCTTTGACAATACTACTACTCAAAAAACCATATTCTTTGGTAGTCGCAAGAAACACAGTTTCAATCTCATGATTAAGAGTTTTATTCGTATGTGCCATTTGTAACTCTTTTTCAAAATCGGATAGTACTCTTAAACCTCTTAATAATACTCCTGCCTGTTTTAATCTGGCATACTCAACAGTTAAACCCGAAAAACTATCTACTTCGACATTGGGAAGATGATCGATACATTTGGTAATTTGGATAATTCTTTTATCGACTGTAAATAGAGGCTGTTTACTAGGGTTAGAAAGAACAGCAACAATAACTTTATCGAAAAGTTTTGCACCTCTTTCAATTATATCGATATGACCTAACGTGATCGGATCAAAACTACCTGGATAAATGGCAATCATACGTTTAATTTCCTATTTCTTAATTAATCGGTAGTTCGCTTGGTTCTGGTTGAGATTTAAAAATTACCAACAAACTTTTAATAAAACTAGCTGCTGGTACAGCCAAGATCAAGCCTAAAAATCCGCCCAACTGCGCTCCAATTAATAAAGACAGTAAAATTAAAACAGGATTTAAACCCGTAAATCCACCCAATAGACGAGGTGCAATTACGCTTTCCACAACTTGATCGAGGACAAAGGCGATCGCCAGAACTTTTAATCCTAACCAAATACTTTTTAAAGCCATTAAAAAACTGACTACAATAATGCTGAGGGCAGCACCAAAGGGGAAAAGTGCCATAATTCCTATGACTAAGCCAAATAAAAAGCTAAAAGGAACTTGAATAATCACAAAAGCGGTTGTCATAGTCACACCCATCACTAAAGCAACGGTTAGTTGACCGACAAAATAGTTATTGAAAGTTTGTTTTAATGATTCGCGGGTTTCATCTCCCAGGTTATTAGGGACAATTTGGAACAAATCTCGCCACAGTTCACTACCATGTAGTAATAAATAAAACGTCAATACTATAGTTAGTAAGAGATTTAAGAGACTACCAACTACCGAAAAGAAACTGCCTAAAATTTGTCCACTAATCTGCTGTAGCTGATAAGAAATGCGACTTAAGGCATCAGAAACCAAACTGCTAATACTAATCGGAAAATTGCGTTCATCTGCCCAAATTTCAAAAGCTTTAGCTTGTTCACTACCTGATGCTACCCAAACGGGTAGACGTTCTAATAGTCCGTTTAGCTGATCGAGTAAAATTGGGATAACTGTCACTCCAATTACACTCAGTAAGAAGATCCCTGCCAATAAAACAATCAAAACAGCGATCGCTCTTTTTATTTGACGTTTTTCCAGAAATCGTACAGGATAATCCAAAATAAACGATAGCAAAGTCGCAGTTGCAAATATGGTAATCAAAGATTGAAAGTACTCAAACACCAACAGTAGTAACCAGCCATTTAACACCAACAAAGGTAAAATCAACCCCCTGGTAAGCCATTTTGGTAATTTAGCAATTGTATCGATCATGTTTTCGGTATTGATAAGTAGGAAATAGGAAGTAGGAAGTAGGAAGTAGGAAGTAGGAAGTAGGAAGTAGGAAGTAGGAAATAGGAAGTAGGAAGTAGGAAATAGGAAGTAGGTAATTAATAATCCCTAATCCCTAATCACCAATCCCCAATCACTCAAAATTAGTTTTGCCAGGAAGCTTGAATAGTCTGGGGTTGACCAAAGTTACCTGCGATTACTACTCCTCGTTCATTGGCATGAAGATGACGCAGAATTTTGTAGACGGTTTCAATTTCCTCACCTGCCTTAGCTTGCTGGGCTAATTCGGTTAAAGACAGAGGTGAAGAGGTTTGTTTTAAAACTTCTACTACCCTTTTTTGAATATCCAAAACCACAGCAGCAGCTTTTTTACCTGCTTCAACTCCAGGTTGATGATAAGCATTGATGTTTACCAAGGAAGCATAGAGACTGACAGCACGTTCATAGAGGGCAATTAAAGCACCGACAATTCTCTCGTCAACTTTGGGAATGGTAATGGTAATTGAATCCCGTTGTTTATCTTTAAGGGCAGTACGAGTTCCTAACAGAAATCCTTTTAAATAATCACCAGAAGTAATACCAGGTTCAATTTCTACATATTCTCCAGTCCGATCTTCCAATACTTCAATAAAGGTTAGGAAGAAATTATTAACCCCTTCTCGGAGTTGCTGGACATAGGCGTGTTGATCCGTTGAGCCTTTGTTACCATAAACAGCGATCCCCTGATTGACTACATTGCCATCTAAATCTTTTTCCTTACCTAAAGATTCCATAATTAGCTGTTGCAGATAGCGACTAAAAAGCAAGAGACTATCTTTGTAGGGGAGAATTACCATATCTTTTTCGCCTCTACCATGTCCAGTAGCGTACCAACCCATCGCCATTAAAGCAGCAGGATTATCTTTAAGGTTATGTTTGCGAGTCAGGGCATCCATCGTTTTTGCCCCTTCCAGCATGGCTTTAATATCAATTCCCTGTAAAGCAGCAGCCACTAAACCCACGGGAGATAATTCCGAAGTACGTCCTCCTACCCAGTCACGCATAGGAAAAATAGCTAACCAACCTTCTCGTTCAGCGATCGCTTCTAGTTTGCTACTCTTACCTGTAATGGCAAAAGCATGGGCAGCAAAATTAAGATTGTGGTCTTTATATACTTTTTGGACTTCTAACATTCCGTTACGGGTTTCGGGAGTTCCACCAGACTTAGAAATCACAGAAACTAGAGTTGTATTCAGGCGATCGCCAATTTGAGCCATGACCTGATCGATACCCGCAGGATCGGTATTATCGATAAAATGAATCTTGAGAGGTGCAGATTGTGGTGCTAAGGCTTGAGCTACAAATTGAGGCCCTAAAGCCGATCCACCAATACCAATCGAGAGAATATCAGTAAATTTGCCACCACTGGGGGGATGAATTTCGCCACTGTGTACCTGACGTTGAAACTCAATCACACTGTTATTAGTATCGATAATATCCTGTCTTAGTTCAGGAGTGGGAGCAAGATCGGGATCGCGTAGCCAATAATGACCTACCATACGGTTTTCATCAGGATTGGCGATCGCTCCAGCTTCTAATGCTTCTATGTCTTTAAATGCCTTAGAGAACTTTGGTTCTAATTCTTGAATCAAGGCATCATCGAAGCTAATACGACTAATATCTAAATAAATTCCTAAATCTTGATTGTGATAAAGCCAGTCTTGATAACGTTGCCAAAGTTTAAGGTTGTCCATAAGTTGTTTTAATGTCAGCGCGAACTCTAATTGTAAGTTTAGTAGAACCCTCTCAACTTTTTTACCGCGTTTTAGATTTTCTCCAATTTTGCTGTCAATTAATCTGCAATCTCCAATCATCAATCTAAAATTCTGTGACTGTTGAGAGGTACAATACGGAGTCGAGATAGCTATTTAAGTTTTATTTAAATTATTTATTATGACCACAGCAGATAAAACCAACGATAAAGCCATTGTCAAAGATTATTTTAATCAAACGGGATTTGATCGCTGGCGGAGGATCTACGGCGAAACAGAAGATGTTAACAAGGTACAAAAGAAAATTCGTCAAGGACACCAACAAACTATTGACACTGTAGTAGGCTGGTTAGAGGAAGACGGTAATTTGGCAGATATTTCAATTTGTGATGCGGGGTGTGGTGTTGGGAGTTTAAGTATTCCTTTAGCTAAAGCTGGGGCAACGGTTTACGCCAGTGATATTTCTGAAAAAATGGTAGGGGAAGCGAAGGAAAAAGCCCAAGCAATTTTAGAAAATACTAGCAAGCTTAATTTTAGTGTTGCAGACTTGGAAGCTTTAACTGGTAAATACAATACTGTGATATGTTTGGATGTTTTGATTCACTATCCGACAGAAGAGGCAGCAAAAATGATTAGTCATTTAGCTTCTTTAGCAGAATCTCGTTTAATTTTAAGTTTTGCTCCTAAAACTTGTGTATTATTTATGTTAAAAAAGATTGGTGAATTTTTTCCTGGCCCTTCTAAAACTACTAGAGCTTATCAACATAGAGAATCTGAAATTATTGCTATTTTAAAAGATAATGGTTTTGAAATTAAGCGTACTGATATGACTAGTATTAGCTTTTATTATTCGCGAATTTTAGAGGCAGTTAGAACAGTGAGTAATGAGCCGTGATATTTTCGTTTCGCTTTTCAATCAATTATTTAATTAGATAGGCTGATGAATATTCAACTCAAACCAGAACAAGAAAAATTTATTCAAGACAAGATTGCTAGTGGTGAATATAACAACGCTGATGATGTAATTACTGAAGCTTTTAAACTATTAGAGATTAAAGAGAAAAAGATAAAAGAACTTCAAGATAAAATTGCCGTTGGCACAGAACAAATAGCCAATGGACAGTTAACTGACGGTGAACAAGTTTTTGCTCGTTTACAAGAGAAGATTAATCGAGTAAAAGATTAAAACTGATTCATGAGTAGTTATTTTTTTACTGATGCTGCCGTTAAAGATCTAGATGATATTTGTGAATATATGGGACAACAGAATTTAAAAGCAGCCAGTAAATTATTTGATGACATCAGGAAAAAATGTAAGCTAGTTGCCAATTTTCCGAATATGGGCAAAAGCTACAGTAAGCTTTCTGTCAATTTACGGGGTTTTGTTGTTGAGGACTATGTTGTTTTTTACTATCCTAGAGAAGATGGAATAGATATTGTTAGGATTGTAAGCGGGTATCGGGATCTTGAATCTTTATTCCTGGAAGATGAATAATACATAGGATAGAATATTTGTTCTATGTCAGTCTCGATTTAAGATAAAAGCCAAACATGACCACGGAAAAGACCCTAGTTTTACCTGCTTCTCAAAATAAAAATCAAACAACGGAATTAAAGATTCAAGGAAGCCTATTATTAATTGGAGCTAATGGTTCGGGTAAAACAAGATTTGGTACTTGGATAGAAATTGATTCTATAAACCTTCAAAAGCATCCCGTACATCGCATCTCAGCTCAAAAGTCATTATCAATGTTGGATAGTGTTGTGCCTATGGCAATTGATATAGCAGAAAAAAATTTACTTTACGGTAATATTTTTGCTCAAAATATACGAGGTCACAATCAAAATGTCTTCAAGCAATTGGAAAAACGATGTGAGCAAAATAAAAATCACTTTAAAATACAACATAGATGGCAATTCAAACCTGCTATTCAATTGTTAGATGATTATGAAGCTTTAATGATTTATCTTTTTTCCGAAAAAACAGAAAAAAATCATGAATATTGTGAACTATCTAAAATAGGCGAAGATAAAGTTGAATTAATTTTGACAAAGCTAGATAAAATCAAGCATCTCTGGGAAACAATTTTACCTCATAGACAATTAATTATTGGGGGACTAGATGTAAAAACTCAGGTTAAAGATATTTCTAACCAAACTTATAAATCCTCAGAAATGAGTGATGGAGAAAGAGTGATTTTTTACCTTGTCGGGCAATGTTTAGCTGCACCTGATAACGGAATTATTATTATTGATGAACCAGAACTTCATTTACAGAAGTCTATTCAAGCACCACTATGGACAGAAATAGAAAAGCATCGTCCAGATTGCTTATTTGTCTATCTAACTCATGATGTTGACTTTGCAGCAGCCCAAGTAAATGCGGAAAAAATCTGGTTAAAATCCTACGATGGTAATAGTTGGGAATGGGAAAAAATCGAAACAGTAGATAATTTACCAGAGGAATTATTAATTGAAATACTTGGTAAGTAGGAAGGCGCAATTATTTATAAGATAGAATTTCTCTAGGATAATTGTTTAGAAGTAAACTCCCGATTTCAGGTCTTATATTTAATTCCACCCACCTACTTAGTAGAAAACCAATAGTTTTTGTTGAAGGAGAAAACGGTAAATTTGACGTAACTCTATATCGTTTAATATTAGATAAATTTCTGGTTATTCCTAGAGGTAGTTGTACACAAGTCATTCAATCAGTAAAAGCTCTCAAGAATAGTCCACAGTTACATCATTTAGAAGTATATGGAATTATAGATCGAGATCGCCGAACCAATCCACAAATTGAAGCTTTAATTGAAGATGATATTTATGTTTTGGAAGTTGCAGAAGTAGAAAACCTATTTTGTACTCCAGAAATATTAAAGTTTGTTAGTCAAAAACTTGCTAGAGACGTTGAGAAAGATTTTATTACAGTTAAAAATAATGTTTTTAAGCAGTTTGAGCAAGAGTTAGAAAACCAAATATGTCTAAAAACTGCAAATGAAGTTAAGTTTAAATTAAACGACTTTAGCGAAAAAGCAAAAGATAAATCAGGATTAGAAAAAGAATTAAATCGTATTATTGAGAGTATTAATATAGCTGAAATTTATAAAAATAATAACAAGCTTTTTCTAGATATTGTTGAACAACAAGATTATGATAAACTGCTTTGTTATTACAACCGCAAATCTTTAGCCAATCAAATCAGTGGGGGTTTTGGACTAAAAAACAATGAGCTAGTCGAGTTTGTTATTAGATATGTACAGAAAACTGATAGCGATCGCAATCAAATCAAAAGTGGATTAAAGAAATACTTTGGTGAATTTGCTAAATACATTGATTAGTATATAGCAATCTTGGAACAATTAAATGCTTCTCTCAAATTATGGGTTAAATGACTAATTTAAATAAATTTATTACTACAGAATTATTTAATAGTAAGGGAGAAGTAGGAGAAAAGCTAGTTTGGGATGGAATTAAAAGAGGCTTCGAGCCTAGAGAATGTATTGCTTATTGGCGTTATCCAATTTTTTCTAGTAATGATAAATCGCGTAAAGAAGCTGATATTTTAATTGCTGATTATCGGTTAGGATTAATTATTATTGAAGTCAAAGGAATTAAGATTGAGCAGTTAGTAAGTATTCAAGGTCATCGTTGGGAATATCAAAATTTTTATACACTATCTGGTAATCCTTATCAGCAAGCACAGAATCAATTATTTACCTTATTAGAATATAGCGATCGCGAGCCTTTATTAAGACAAAAAGTTGCTGCACGGGCGATCGTTGCTTTACCTTTTATTACTCAAGAACAATGGCAAGCCAAGGGATTTGCTAATTTACCTAACTCTCCACCTATTTTATTTCAAGATCATTTAGCTTCATCCAACCTTATTATTGAAACTATTACTAATACCAACCCGATTATTACAGGGGAAAATTTAACCCCAACTCAATGGGAATTATTGCTAGCTGTTTTAGGTGGAACGCCGATATATACTCCTGAATATCAATATTATACTTGTCAGCCTCAAAGTCGTCGTCATATTATTCAACAGGTGCGATCGCGTTTAAGTCAATTAGATTTAAAACAGGAAAGTATTGCTAAACAAATTCCTCCAGGAATGCAAAGAATTAGAGGTATTGCTGGTTCTGGTAAAACGGTTTTACTCTGTCAAAAAGCTGCTTTGATGTCAGTTAAATATCCTGAATGGCAGATTGCTTTGGTCTTTTTTTCTCGTAGTTTATATGATTTTATTACGGAACAAGTAGATAAGTGGATTCGGCATTTTACTCAAGATCAGCTAAGTTATCAGATACAAACTTCCAATTTAAAAATTTGGCACGCCTGGGGTAGTAAACAACAACCTGGTTTTTATAGTACTATTTGTCAAGCAATAGGAACTTTACCTTTACCAGTCTCTTTTACTACTAGTAAAAAGCCTAATGAAGCTTTAGCTGAAGCTTGTGTACAACTATTAGAAAGTAAAACTATTCCGCAGCTATTTGATGCAATTTTAATTGATGAAGCCCAAGACTTAATTACTAATCATTGGAAATATCAAGATAAACAACCTTTTTATTGGTTAGCCTATCAAGCTTTGCGCCCAGTTAGTCCTATTCATCCACAGCAAAGACGACTTATTTGGGCTTATGATGAATTACAAAGTTTGGATAGTTTAAAAACTCCTGAACCAGTAGAACTTTTTGGCGAAGAATTAGGGCATTTAGTTACAGGACAATATAACAATCAAATTAACAAAACCGAAGTTATCTCTTGTTGCTATCGTACACCCCATCAAATTATCATAATTGCTCATGCGATCGCGATGGGATTATTAAGAAAACAAGGTGTTTTAACTGGCTCAATTCATATTACGGAATGGGAAGCATTAGGTTATGAAATAGTAGGAGATTGGCAGCAAGGAAATAAAATTACTCTCCGACGACAACGGCATAATTCCCCAAATTTGATGACTGAATTATGGTCAAAAGATTTAATTACCTTTGACTGTTTTGTTTCTAGACAACAAGAACTAACGGTTTTAGCTCATAAAATCAAGCAAAATCTAACTCAGGATCATTTACAAGCAGAACGAGAAATTTTAATTATTATCTTAGGTGAAACTTACGACACTGCTCCTTTAATTAAGCAAACTGCTACCTTCTTAATCAATCAAGGAATTAATATTTATCTTCCTACCCATAGCACTTATAATTGTTTAACAACACCTGCGGAAAAACTTCGTCCCAATCAGTTTTGGTATCCAGGAGCAATTACTATTACTAATATCCATCGTGCTAAAGGACAAGAAGCCGATTTAGTTTATCTAATTGGTTTAGATCAGATTGCTCAAAATGAAAGTAATTTATATCTGCGTAATCAACTATTTGTAGCCTTAACCCGTACTAGAGCCTGGGTAAATATTAGTGGTGTTGGTGACTATTCACTTTACCAAGAATTAGAGGAACTAATTAACAGTAAAAACCAAATCCAGTTTACTGTTCAAAGTTTACCTCAAAGAGAATTAAAAATCAGCGATCGCGCTAATTTATTACAGGGATATGCACTAGGTAGAACCAATTTTCGCCATGCCAATTTACAAAATGTCGATTTATCGAGGCTAAATTTAACTAATATTAATTTAATTGAAGCCAATTTAGCAGGGGCAAACCTACAAGGAACTAACTTAACTAATGCTAAATTAATTGCAGCTAATTTAAGTAATGCTAATTTAGCCGATGCTAATTTAACTAATGCCAAACTAATTGGAGCTAATCTTAACCATACCAACTTAACTAACACCAACCTTAGCAACGCCAATTTAATCAACACAATTTTAGAAATCGAAATTGATCAATAACCAAGAAGATCTGGGAACTATATTTGTAGGTCATAGTTTTTGGTTAGATAAATATGAGCAGCCTAAAAAATCTTACTTTAGCAACGGTTTTTTCTATCTTAGGTTTAAGTACTATTAAAATTTCTAATGCCGATGCCTCAGTTTTTAGTAGTCAATTTATCCCGAATAACCAATTTACAGATATAGCTAATCATACTCAGCTAGCCCAAAATTCTAATACAAACACCACAGAAACCAATTCATCTGAATCTGAAGATGAAATGATTGATGCTTTACAAGAGAGACAGCAAAAGCTCGAAGAATTAAAAGAAGTACCACTGCTAAAAGACAAAAACCTTAATCAACAGTTAGATAATCCAGAATCTTCAGAATCATCAACATCTTCCAAGAAATCCAAACCTTTAGCTTTTAAATTATTAACTATTGGTTTACCAGCTACTATTTTAGTTATAGCTGTAGCAACTCCGTTACTTAAAGGCGTTATTGGTGTCTTTCTAAGTAATTTTCAACAAAAATTTGGCAAACCTCAAATCCCCGAAAGATCTCTTAACCTACACAATGATGCTTTCAAAGAAATTAAGATTATTGGTAAGCAAGTTGAAAAAGTTAACGATGAAAAATTCACAAGTGAAGAGTTTAGATTACTGCTACAAATTAAAATTGATATAGCCAAAGGTACTGAAGGTTATCAAGAACTAAATTATCAAGTTGAATTACTAAAAGCAGCAATTATTGCTCAAAAAAGCTTTCTCAAGTTAGAAGCTACTGAATTACGCTATCGTAGTCGTAAACAACAGGAATTTTATCAATATATTGCCGAGCATTTAGAAGCAGAAATTGATAAAGAAGAATTTGCTAAAAAAATCAAGAAAAAACAAACGGAAATCTTACCTTTAATTAATACAGAAGAAGGTCGAGAAGCCATAAATTCCTATGCTCAAGAAATCAATGTTATTAGTAAACATGAATTAGGCTTAAAACTATTAGCATTATTTAAAAAATATGATCTCCAAGATTTTTCCATTATTAAACAAATTGCTGATGCGCTCGAAGGTTTACAAGGACACGATTTAATGTCTCCCAAACGTTTAGTTGCCTATGTGAGAGAATATTATGATCTATTTGATAAAATTGCACCAATTTTAGGAATTTCAAAAAACGATCACTCTCATGCAACTTACGCCAGAATTTTACAAGTTATCGGCTTAAATAATCGACATGGAGGAGCTTATGTAGAATTTAAAGAGTTAGTTAGGCTACTTCAAAAATGGGAAAGACCTTACGGCACAATTACTATGGTACGTGAGCAATTTAGTTCACAAGAATATCAAATCCCATCAGAATTTCAACAAGATATCCCAGGAACAAGTATTTATAAAAAATATGCTCAATATCTCGCTGCTCTTTAATTATTATCAACTTTACAACAAATCCCGATAAGCTTTCGGTGTAATCTGAAAATGTTGACGAAAAACTCTGGTGAAGTGACTTTGATTTCTAAACCCGACTTCCTGACAGATAAAAGCAATGGGTAAATCTTTCTGACGTAATAGTATTTTGGCTTGAGCTAAACGACATTGAGTAATGTATTTGTGAGGCGATGAGTTTGTAGACTGCTTAAATAAACTGGCAAAATAATGAGGGCTAATTTGAATTAAATTAGCTAGCTGCGTTAAAGTGAGATTTTCTGTTAGATGCTCGTGGATATATTCAATGATTATTTTTAATTGATAAGTTGGTAGTCCATTTTTATACTCTTTAATAACTGGATCTTGAACAGCATAGCGTCGTAACAAATGAGTCCCTAGTGCTACTGCCATTGAATCTGCATATAGCTTGCTATCTTCGCCAGCTAATTCTAATTCCGTTTTTAATGCCAATGCCATTTGCTGGATTAAAGGATCTCGTAGTCGCAAATAAGATTGCAATTGAATTTTGGGTGAGAGTATTTCCCCTACAGCATTAACTAAAACATCTGGAGACAAAAACAATTCCAGTAAAGGTACTTCCCGATCTATCCTCACTCTGGGAAAAATTCCCGCAGCGATAATAGCTACATCCCCTTGAGTATATTGCTCATGATGCCACTGTCCGTTAATTTGAAAACTAGCTTGAAAATCTCCTAAACAAATTACCAAGGCATGACTTTGTGTAACTGCTTCAGGCATTTCTCCTGCTGGTTCTAATTCATAAATTAAACCCAACTTATCCCATCCCGCCAGATCACTGTCAAGCACATGGAGATGTTCAACATATTCACCATTTAAGTCGGTGGGAAACTCTTCTAAAGTCATTATTCCCGAACTGAGGTTAAATAATAAAAGGATAACTGGTATCCTGTTTAAACGGTAAGCTGATCAGTAAATCTCGTTTATGGCTAATTTTTTATTGGAAGTAGGTACAGAAGAATTACCCGCAGATTTTGTTAGTAGCGCGATCGCGCAATGGCAAATTAAAATCCCTGCTAGCTTGTCTGAGGAGTTTTTGCAGCCAGCAGCAATTGAATATTATGGGACTCCTCGCCGTTTAGCCATCTTAATCAAAGATCTTCCTAATCAGCAAGCAGATCGCGAAGAAGAAGTTAAAGGCCCACCTGTCAAGGCTGCATTTAAAGACGGTCAACCAACCAAGGCAGCAGAGGGTTTTGCCCGTAAGCAGGGTGTTGGTTTAGATGCACTAGAAATCCGTGATACTCCTAAAGGGGAATTTATCTTTATTCAAAAACAAATTAAAGGTCGTAGCACTACCGAGATTTTACAGGAGTTATGTCTTCATTGGATTACTGGCTTAGAAGGAAAACGGTTTATGCGCTGGGGTGATGGGGATTTTCGTTTTCCCCGTCCAATTCGTTGGCTAGTAGCTTTATGGGATCAGGAGATTTTACCTTTAGAGTTGGTTAGTGGTTCGGAGAGGATCACAAGCGATCGCATCTCTCGCGGACATCGTGTATTGCATCCTCAGCCAGTAATTATTAACCAAGCCACCGACTATGTAGCAACTTTACGTGCTGCTGCTGTTGAAGTAGATTCCGCCGTCAGAAAAGAGAAAATTACCACCGAAATTCTAGCCGAGGCTGCTAAATTAAATGCTAAAGCTGAAATTAATCCCGATTTACTGGCAGAAGTTGTAAATTTGGTGGAATATCCTACTGCCGTCACAGGTACGTTTGAAGCGGATTTTCTGAAGTTACCCACCGAGGTAATTACGACAGTAATGGTTAGTCACCAACGTTATTTTCCTGTCTATAGACAAGAAGAAGGTCAGCATAATCTCTTATCTAACTTTATCACTATTTCTAACGGTGATCCAAATAAAAAAGCTGTCATTGCTGAAGGTAACGGTAGAGTAATTCGCGCCCGTCTAGCAGATGCTCAATTCTTTTATCAGGCTGATTGTGATGAGCATTTAGAAACCTATCTTCCTCAACTAGAAACGGTTACTTTTCAAGAAGAGTTGGGAACGATGCGAGATAAGGTAGATCGGATTATTGATATGGCTAAAACCATTGCAGAACAGTTAAACCTCAGTGAGGAACAGCATAACGAAATTGAAAGCACTGCTCTACTCTGCAAAGCCGATCTAGTTACTCAAATGGTTTATGAGTTTCCCGAATTACAGGGAGTCATGGGCGAAAAATACGCTCTCGTAAGCGGTGAATCACCAACCGTAGCCAAAGGCATATTTGAGCATTATCTGCCCAGATCTGCCGACGATCAAATGCCTACAACTTTAAATGGTCAGGTAGTAGGTTTAGCCGATCGCTTGGATACTTTAATTGGTATTTTTGGTATTGGTATGATTCCTACTGGTTCATCCGATCCTTTTGCTCTGCGTCGAGCAGCTAATGGAATTGTTAATATTGCCTGGGATGCAGATTTAGCAATTAATTTAAATCAGTTAATTCAACAAGGGGCAGCAGATTTTGTTTCGGCTCATTCTGAACGAGAATCTCCCTTGGCAGCTTTACAAGAATTTTTTCTGCAACGAATTCGGACTTTACTACAAGACGAGAAAAATATTGATTATGACTTAGTTAATGCGGTTTTGGGAGAAGATGATAGCGAATATACCGAGAGGGCATTAGAAAACTTATTAGATGTCCGCGATCGCGCTTTATTTCTTCAAGCAATCCGCAATAATGGTCAATTAAACGCAATTTACGCCACAATCAATCGCTCTGCTCGTTTAGCAGCCCAAGGTGAATTAGATACCCAAGTTTTAGAGCCTACAGAATTAGTTAATACCGAATTATTTGAGCAATCTTCCGAACAAGAATTTTACCATGCCCTAGTAGAATTAATCCCTCAAACACAAGCTGCTCAAGCTCAACGTAACTATCAATTATTAGTAGACGCACTAACGAAAATTGCCCCTGTAGTTAGTAACTTTTTTGATGGCGAAAATAGTGTTTTAGTAATGGCAGAAAATCCTAATGTTAAACGTAATCGCTTAAATCTTTTAGGTTTGCTGAGAAATCATGCCAGAGTTTTAGCAGATTTTGGTGCGATCGTTAAAGGATAACAGTTAGGACAGTTAGGACAGTTAGGACAGTTAGGACAGTTAATGCTAATGGGTGAATATTTTTATTACGCCAATCATGACAAAAAACTAAAATTTGAGATTGGACTCGATGTTGAAAACTGTAAATTTTCAGGAATTGGTTATGTTTTAGGAACGAGAGCTTTTTGTCTATTATTGACTGAATCTCAGCACTATAAACAAGTCTATAGTAATACTTTAATTGGTTCTTGGATTGGCGATCAAGTATCTTGTATCGGAGATCAAACTCAGTGGCATCATGGAGAAAGTAACTACAAAAATATTAATGCTAATATTATTGTGATGCTTTATCAAATTGATGGCGCAGAACAATTGATTGAAGCAGCTAGTAAATATAATAATTTCTTTGTTCAGATTGCTTATTTAATTTTAACAAGGCAATTTAGCGAAATTTTGCCTAAGTTTGAACAAAATTTTGGTAGAGAATGGACTAAAAAATACAAAAATATATTAGAAAATAATTATTACGGTAAAATTTACGATTTGGTTTTAATATAAAATTCAGCGAACTAAAAACTAAGAACTAAAAACTAATTAATATTAGTAATGAATAATTAATAAATTCCTCTTTATTCATCCTTCATCACTCATCGTTTTTATCTAAACTATACATTTCCACCTCCAACCCATGATAAATTATATTTTTTTCTCTGGTCATACCTAGCTTTTGAGCCACACGAATTGAACCAGTGTTTGCAGGATCGATGAGACAGACAAAACGTTTAAAATTAAATCTTTGCTTGCCATAGGTCAAAACTGCCTGTGCTGCTTCTGTCGCTAATCCTTGTCCCCAGTATTTCTTTGCTAAACGATAACCAATTTCTACTTCTGGCTGCTGCTCAATTTTTTGGATAAAAAAACCACAATAGCCTATTAATTCTTGATTTTCTTTATAAACGACTGCATATAAACCAAAACCACATTCAAGATAGGATAACAATCTTTGTTCGATAAATTGCCGAATTTGCTGGCGATTATGAACTCCGATAATGGAATATTTCATCACTTGCGGATCGCCCAAAATTGCCACTAGAGCTTCAGAATCACGAATGGTAATATATCTCAAGGTTAGCCTTGGAGTTTCAAGGATCTGCATTGCTTTTGGGAGATGAGGAATGAACTTACAAAACTTTTGCCCCAACTGGATCTAAAGCCAGCGATCGCACTTCCGCTTTAATACCCATTTCCATCCAGGTTGTTGACATTGATTGGACTACTTGTTCTACATGATTAAGATCAGTTAACGCTAGTAAAGTTGGCCCTGCACCACTAATTACCATTCCATAAGCACCTGCGGATATTGCAGCTTGTTGAAGTTGTTCGTAACCAATAATTAGTTGTTGACGGTAGGGTTGATGTAATTTGTCGGCTAAAGCAGTTGTTAACCATTGTCCGTTATTAGTTTCTAAGGCTCTAATTAACAAACCCATCCGCGAAATATTAAAAATTGCATCACTACGGCTATATTCTGAGGGCAATACTGAACGGGCTGCTGCGGTAGATAGTTCAAAGTCAGGAATAGCGACTACAGGAATAATATCTGGATGCCAGGGAATTGAACTAACTTGCCAGTTTCCTGTTGAACCAACTGATAGTTGACAGTTACCTAATAAAGCAGGAACAACATTATCGGGATGACCTTCAATAGCGATCGCGATTTCTCTCACTTCTTCTTGACTTAAAGGATTTCCTGCTAAATAATTTGCTCCCAATAAACCGCCTATAATAGCTGTTGCCGAACTACCTAACCCTCTGGATAATGGTACACCTAATTTAATTGTTAGTTCTATATGAGGTGGCGTTTTTCCTATGTGTTGATAAAGTTTTACAAATGACTGATAGATTAAATTATTTTCATCTGTACCTACCTTGTCTGCTTCTTGTCCTTCGACGGTAATATTGAGCTTTTTATCCTTATCAACTACCGTAAATTGAAATTCATTAGCCATAGTTAAGGCTGCGCCAAGGCAATCAAAACCAACTCCCAAATTAGCTGTAGTTGCAGGCACACTAATCTTAACTTTATCCATATAATTATTTAGTTATTAGTTATTAGTTCTAAAGTACAACTATAAAGAAATTATACTGCACTTAAATGAAATTAAAACTTTCCAGAATTAAAAAGCTACTTGTTTTTCAAGTATCTTTAATGGATTACTATATAATTAATCAATTAAGCTTATTTTTTTTATTTAGTGTTTGTTTACTATCTTCTTTGGGAGTAGCTATTGGGACAGTTTCAGATTTAACTTATAAAATTACTGAATATAATTTACCAATTACTGTTGCTATTATAATTTTTGGTTATAAAATACCAGAGTATGTTGCTTATGCTTTACCGATATCGCTACTGCTTACTAGTTTAATCATTTATGGACGTTTAAATAGCGATCGCGAATTAATTGCTTTACTTAGTTTTGGGATTAGTTTTTATCGGCTTGTTACTCCTGCTTTAGTATTTAGTTTAATAGTTACAGGTATGACTTTTCTATTTAATGAATTAATTGTCCCTGCTACTAATTATCAAGCTAATTTACTCCAAACTCCTTTTATTGCCAATACAGAACTAAATTTACAAAAACAAGATTTATTTTATACAGAATATCAATCTTCAACAATTCATAATTTTACTAATCAATTAAAAACAATTTATTTTGCTGAACAATATAATTTTCATAACTTAAAAAGAGTAACGATAATTAATTTTTATCAAGGTAAAGTTAAAAAAATCATTACAGCCAAACGCGCTCAATGGAATCAACAGCAGCAAGTTTGGGAACTATTTAAAGTCAAAATTAATACTGTTAACAATCATCAATCAGGAATTATTTCTAAGCAATTTCCATACAAACAAATACCTTTAGCCAAAACTATGTTTGAGATTGCTGCTAAAGGACGTAGCCCAGAAGATATGAATATTCAGCAAGCAAAAGAATATTTAAATCTCATTAAAAATAGTGGCAAAACCAGAGATATAACTAAATTTGCAGTCCGTATTCAGCAAAAATATGCGTTTCCTTTTATTTGTTTAGTATTTACTTTAGTTGGTTCAACTTTAGGATCTAAATATTCTCAGATTAATCGTTCTCAAGGATTTGGTTTCTGTGTAGGTATTGTCTTTCTTTACTATCTTTTGGGGTTTGCTTTTGGTTCACTAGGAATTATAGGCGTAATTTCTCCTTTCTGGGCAGCCTGGCTACCAAATTGTCTGGGATTAACTGTAGGGATTTATTTCCTGGTCATTGTTAACTCTCCCAATTAAACAACACCAGGTTAGATTTTCTCCAACACTGGTGTTATTTAAAAATATATATGGTTTTTGCTATATTTAAGGTCTTTATATTGGCTGACCTCATTTGAAATTATATATATAATCTCAGTAATTTCCCCATAAGCTTTGTTTCGTAATATTTTCTTTATATTTCACTGAATCAAGAGTTATTACGTTTTGTTAAGGTATTATGATTAGCAACCAGCGATACTCCTAGCAGTTGAGAAAGCCAAATTTCAAAATCACGGATCGGGTGTGAACGAACTGCAACCAACGGATCGACCATCGGTTCTACTAAGATAGTAAACATTCCCAAACGATTACCTGCTAAGACATCTGTAAACAAGCGATCGCCTACCATTGCCACCTTTTCTACAGGTAGATTCATTGCTGCTGCTGCCTCCCTCAAGCGTCGGCGAGAAGGTTTTTGAGCAGAATAAATAAAAGGTAGATTCACAGACTCAGCAATTTTAGCAATACGAGCTTGACTAATATTATTACTAACCAACCAAATCGGTGTATTGCGCCTAATGTCAGCAATCCATGCCTGTAGTTCAACAGAGGCTTCTGTTTGTTTAAAGGGAACTAAAGTTTCATCTACATCTAAAATTAATCCACTAATTTGGAATTCTTGCAGTATTTGAGGCGTTAAATCAAAAATCGTACCATCCAAAATCAAATTAGGCTCTAGTAAAGTAATCATAAAATACATTCTCAAAAATAGACAATAATCAATTTACAACTAAACGATGATTATCTTAACCACTTCAGCGAGAGTTTTACGGGATTTTTGTCTCATTTGTAGCTTGATTTTGGCTAAAATACTTTTAAACATATACGTTTAGTGAGTTAAGTTCTGTGTAGTGTGTACAGTGAAACCTAAAGAAAAGATATATTGTTAAAATTAGTAAAGAAACTGAAAATTTAAATTAAGATATTAGAATTATGGGTCGTATTGGAGTTTTGTTACTCAACCTGGGCGGGCCAGACAAAATTGAAGATGTCCGTCCTTTCCTGTACAATTTGTTTTCTGATCCAGAAATCATTAGACTGCCTGTCAAAGCCTTGCAAAAACCTTTAGCCTGGTTAATTTCAACTTTAAGAGCCAGCAAATCTCAAGAAAACTATCTAGAAATTGGTGGTGGGTCGCCGTTACGAGAAATAACCGAAGCGCAAGCACAGGCTTTAGAAACTAAACTTAAATTAATGGGTCAGGATGCCAAAATATATATTGGTATGCGCTATTGGCATCCTTTTACGGAAGAAGCGATCGCGCAAATCAAAAATGATGGGGTAAACAAAGTAGTTATTTTGCCACTCTATCCGCAATTTTCCATTAGTACTAGTGGCTCTAGTTTTCGAGTTTTAGAAGAAAAATGGTCAAGTGATCAGGCTTTGGGTGCGATCGAATATACATTAATCCCTTCTTGGTACAATCATTCAGGATATCTGCGATCGATGGCAGATTTAATCGCACAAGAACTAGATAAATTCCCTAATCCTGAACAAGTTCATGTCTTTTTTAGCGCGCACGGAGTCCCCGTAAGTTATGTAGAAGAAGCAGGAGATCCTTACCAACAAGAAATTGAAGCCTGTACTCGTCTAATCATGCAAACTTTGGGACGACCTAACCAGTACACATTAGCATATCAAAGCAAAGTCGGCCCTGTAGAGTGGTTACAACCTTATACCGATGATGCCCTAGAAGAATTAGGTGCAGAGGGAATTGAAGATTTAGTTGTAGTTCCCATTAGTTTTGTTTCCGAACATATTGAAACCTTACAAGAAATTGATATTGAGTACCGTGAAGTAGCAGAAGAAGCAGGAATTAAAAACTTTCATCGTGTGCCTGCCCTTAATACCTATCCTGGTTTTATTGATTCCTTAGCTGATTTGGTTGTTGAATCTTTAGATTCTCGTCCCTGTACCTTTGCAGAAGTAATTCATCCCAAAAAGAACATGAAGATGTATCCTCAAGAAAAATGGCAATGGGGATTAACTACTGCTGCGGAAGTTTGGAATGGACGTTTAGCAATGATCGGCTTTATTGGTTTGTTGATCGAGTTGATTAGTGGTAGTGGCCCTCTACACTTTGTAGGTATACTTTAACAGCTTTTGGCTACCTAATATCTTCGCTTTCATTTTTAAATTAATTGGGCGTGAGTATAAAATTGATCTGTTTAATATCAGATTTGGCAAACTTTAATTTTCCAATAAAAAAGATTCATTAGCATTAGATGAATCTTTTTTTAATTTATATTGATATTTCAGCAAAATAAAATTAAGCAGTAGCCAACTCAGGTTGAGGACGTTTACTGTTACGAATACCTTCAATTGCTTCAGCATAGTCTGGTGCTTTAAATACCGCCGAACCAGCTACAATGGCATTAGCTCCAGCCTCTAGAACCTGCCAAGTATTACTAGGTTTGAGTCCACCATCAACTTCAATCCAAGGATCTAAGCCTTTTTCGTCACACATTTTGCGTAATCTAGCTACTTTTTCTACCATTTCAGGAATAAAGCTTTGACCACCAAAACCAGGATTGACGCTCATGATCAGAACTAAGTCACATAGAGGTAAAACGTATTCAATTAAAGATAGAGGAGTACTAGGATTTAAAACTACTCCAGCTTGTTTACCTAACTCACGAATTTGACCTAAAGTACGGTGTAAATGAGGAGAAGCGTTATGCTCTGCATGAACAGAGATAATATCTGCACCAGCTTTAGCAAAGTCTTCGACATACTTTTCAGGTTCAACAATCATTAAATGAACGTCTAAAGGCTTTTTGGTATGAGGACGAACTGCTTTGACAATCATTGGCCCAATTGTAATATTAGGGACAAATCTACCGTCCATAACATCAACATGAATCCAATCTGCACCAGCTTTGTCTACAGCTTCAATTTCTGCACCTAAACGGCTAAAGTCTGCTGATAAAATTGAGGGGGAAATAACTGTTTTTTTATTAGTCATAAATTTTAATTCTCTAAGTTTTGTATCGAGTTTAACAAAAATTTATCTATTTACTTAATAAGATATCATGTTTATGAACTACCATAACTTAGCTGACGCCAGAAGTTAAGGTTTCTAGCCTCGCTGGGTGCTGCCTTACCTTGGTCTTTCGTCCTCGGTTTGGTCTTACACTCCCTCCACTAGCAGAGACGGCTGTTCCATCCGTCTTTATGATTCTGATACCTTCTGCTCTGATATTTCTGCTTGCTGCTGTATCACGATCATGAGTTTTACCACAAGATTTGTTCAAACAAGTCCATTCCCTAATACTCAAATCCATCTTCGGAGTTTGAGTTAGACAATCAGGGCAGATATGAGAACTGGGAAAAAATCTATCAATTTCAACTAGACGTTTATCTTCACGCTCTAGTTTATAACTTAGAAAGTTGACAAACATTCCCCATCCAACATCAGATATAGCTTTAGCTAACTTTGGCGAGCGCACTAATCCCCTTACATTGAGGTTTTCTACCACAATAACTTGGCTTTCGTTAGTCAGTTTTCGACTTAGTTTGTGTAAAAAGTCCTGACGGGAATTGCTAATGCGTGCGTGAACCTTAGCCACTAATTTCTTAGCTTTTTGTCTAGTTTTACTATCTTTTTGTTTACGAGCTAATTTTTGTTGTTTACGAGCTAGATTTTTTTCATGCTTTTTAAAATGTCTAGGATTAGTATATTTACTAGTCTTAGTTCCATCATGAGCTATGCAAAAATCTTTGATTCCTAAATCCAAGCCAATTATCCTATCGTCATTGCCAGAAATAAAGCAAGCTTCTAATTCATAAAGAACCGAAGCAAAGTATTTGTCTGAACTATCTTTAGTGACGGTAACAGTCTTAATTGTGCCTTCGTAACGACGGTCAAATACAGCTTTAACTAAACCAATCTTAGGTAGCTTAATTGAGTCTCCTTCAATCGTTACAGATTGAGGAAAACCAACAGATTGTTTGCCATGCTTGGATTTATATCGAGGAAATCTAGCTCGTTTTTCAAAGAAGTTGATAAAAGCACGAGACAAATTAAGTGATGTCTGTTGCAGTGATTGAGAATAAACTTCTGTTTTCAACCATTCATTTTCTTCTTTTAGACTAGGCAGCAAAGCATTTAGCCCTGCACGAGACAAGCTTTTGCCTGTATTATGATAAGTTTCAATACTTTTGTTGAGTGCGAAATTCCACCACCAACGGCAGCAACCCATAGCACCTGCTAATTGCTGTTTTTGTTGGTCAGTCGGATAAATTCGTACTTTTTGTGCTTGTCTAATCATGCCTATCATCATATCATAAAATGATAGATTGTTGACTTCAGTATATATATTGGAGTCAGAAGTCAAACATCGGTTTAAAAGTCAACTTGTGCCAGGCGTTTTTGCAACATTTTGGGAAAAGCAGTATAGTATTTCTGATTAAGAGGAGAGGGATGAGGTAGAGGTAATAATTTAATTGCTTTGGTATGAGTTATACCCAAATCATCTTGAGCAGTAAGATTGACGGTTAAAAAATTTTCAAAGCGATCGCTCCTACGAAAGAAATCATCTACTTCGCCTTTTTCGCCATAGGGAGCAAACCATTTAAAAGCTTCAGTTCCTAATGGAATAACATGATTTCCCTGCCAATACAAGACAAATAATTGTTCTAAAAACGGACGAAATCTTTGTTTAACCTTGGTTAAATAAGCTTTATTTCCAGGTGGTTTATAAGGGACTGTATTAGATAATAAAACTCGCTCCAAAATATTATTATCTAAATCTTTTCTGCTAGGAGCTTTTTGTTGATGAACAGCGTAATAAAAACCCTCTCTCACCATTGTTCCCGCAGCCCCAATTAGAGGTTGACGAGCATGAACCTCATCTCGACCTAAATCACGACCAAAAAAACAGAGAGGACTTAATAAATTTCCTGCATAAAGAATGGGTTTTGTCGGTTCTAATTTAGCAGCTTTATATACGGGTATATCTATAGGAAATTCGGCTTGCTGTGCTTCTTGTTGCACTTGGGCAATTAAAGTGGCAATATCGGACATGAATTGTTAATTGTTAATTGTTAATTGTTAATTGTTAATTGTTAATTGTTAATTGTTAATTGTTAATTGTTAATTGTTAATTGTTAATTGTTAATTGAAGCCTATGACTCCTGACCATTTATTAAAGATCGTTGATAAATGTTTAATGATCAATGATCAATAGAAGTGACTTTGGTTTTCAAGACAAATATATTAAAACATGAACTTACTTTATAAATATCCAACTCTAGTTACAGGTCGTTTAATCAAACGCTACAAAAGATTTTTGGCAGATATCGAATTGGAGACAGGGGAAATAATTACCGCTCATTGTCCCAATACTGGCCCGATGACAGGAATCTGTACTCCTAATAGTTTAGTACAAGTCTCTACAAGCAATAACCCTAAGCGCAAGTTACCTTATACCTGGGAGATGATTCAAGTTAATTCTACTTGGGTAGGAACTAACACGGCAATTCCCAATCGAGTAGTTAAATTAGCCTTAGAACGACAAGTTTTCCCTGAATTAGCAGGTAGATATAGTAGTCTGTTAGCAGAAGTCCGCTATGGGCAAGATAATCAAAGTCGAATTGATTTTTTGCTTGGGGGAGATGACGATCAACCCCCAATTTATGTAGAAGTCAAAAGCGTCACCCTCAGTAGAGATAATCTGGCTTTGTTTCCTGATACGGTGACAACTCGTGGACAAAAACATCTGCGGGAATTAACTGCCTTAGTTCATAAAGCAAAACCTGTAATGTTGTATTTTATCAATCGTAGTGATTGTGATACGTTTGCACCAAGCGATCGCTGTGATCCTAAATATGGTGAATTATTAAGAGAAGCTGTGGTCAAAGGAGTAGAAATTCTCCCCTATCGTTTTGAAATTACCCCTCAAGGAATTAGTTATCTAGGACTAGCAGATTTTTTACCTCAAGAACCTCTTAATTTTAATTAAAAGTTAAAAGTCACTTCTTTTATCATTAATCATCCAGGCTTAAACATAATTTCACACTCTTCTGGGGAAGAAAATTTGCGAAGAAAGTAATTACTAGATGAGTTGTTAATTTCGTTTTTAATTATTAATGAAATTGTTCCATCTGCTAATTGCTCAACAGAATCGTAGTTATGGATAATAGAAGAAGCTGGTATATTGGCAACTATTTGAATTTTTTGATTCACTTCAGTCAGAATTCTATTCCCTGTAATAATCCAAAGATTTGATTGAGGATCTGATGGCATAGTGAAAACTTTCAACCATCCTTTTTCTAACTGCGATGGTAAATAAATAGGCTTAAAATAAGGTTTTTTCTGAGGTTCTAATAAAAAGAGTGGATCGTCTGGAAAACGACCAAAAAATTTGCCCAGAAAAGTTCTCCCACTCAAAGTTGTCTCAACTTCCCAGTCTTGAAATGTTTCCCCTTGCTCTAACTCTAAAAAATCATCAGAAACATTGGTCACAGTTGTACCATCATATAATAATGCTTCGCCTGAAGGTTCTCGAAATAAAGCACCATGCCATTGAGGGACATCAGCAACGAAATCAGCTTTGGCTAAAGCTTCTGGTACAGGTTTTTCTTCCCCTGAAATAAATTCAAAATGTCGATATTTTTTTCTCCCCCAGCCTTGATGAGGATAACCACTGGCAAAGGCACGACTAAGAGTTGTACTATAATAAGAATTTCTGGGAATTTCACATTTACGCAGAATCTTTTTGATTACAGAACATGGTTCGGTATGTAATTCAGGTAACTCTTTTGGAGGATTAAAGTATGCTGTTTCTCCTTTTACTTTGACTTCAATAAGATAATCGATGACTGTTCTATCAACCCATAGCCAGTTATCTTTACCTAAAACCAGGTTAACAATACTTCCTCCCTCATCTACAGGTAGAGTTATTTCTTCAGTGGTTTGCTGTTTATTTTCTGGTTGCAGCAGTAATTTTAAATTATTGATTGGATCAACAGCTATGGTAAAAGTCTGGTTATTTTGGGATAAAGTTACTGGCGGTGGTAAATCTTCTGTTAGTGAAGATTCTGGTGATTTTTTTTGAATACTAGTTTCTCTTTTTTGAGAAATACAATATTGACTAAAAGTTTCGGCAACAGCACTTTGAGTCGTAGCTAAGGTAATTAAAATAGTGAGTAGCGATCGCCTGAGATTTGCCTGTAACATTAATGACAGTAATTAAATAATCGAACAAACATTAAGATGACGATTGAAAAAATTAACTATCCAAGTAATGTTTATCAACATAGCAAAATAATTAACCTGACACAAGTACTTATTAGTATTTTAGTAACATACTAGTGACATACGCTCTTAATCACCTGACAGAAATTAAGCAACTATGATGCTGCCTTGAGCAGGAAGAGCAATTTCTAGTTTTTGAGCTTCAAAAGTACTATGCCATGCTAATCTTCCTGAGCCATAAACCAACTCCTGGGGTTGAGATTTTAATTCTGTGACGGCAAAAGTAGCTGTAGTTGGTTGCTTATTGGTATTAACAGCAACTATTATCTCCTCCTGATCTAAAATACGCGCAAAAACATATAAATACTGATCGGCATAAAGAGTTTTATAAGTTCCTGTGCGTAAACTAGAATATTGATGACGTATCGCAATTAATTGTTTGTGAGCTTTTAGAATTTCTACATCCCAGTTGGCAGCTTCAGGAAAAACCCGACGGCAATCAGGATCTTTGCCTCCAGGTAAACCTACTTCATCTCCATAAAAAAGACTTGGCGCACCAGGAAAAGTCATCAATAAAACTGTCGCTAGCATAAAACTGCCTTTATCTTCGCCTACAGTGGTGAACATTCGAGGAGTATCGTGACTATCTAATAAATTTAGTTGCGTAAGCTGGATTTCCCAATCGTATTGTTTCAGCAAAGCTTCAATTTTGATTGCATACTCTACTCCTGAAATGGGCGGATAAGGTCGAAGTTCATGTTGGCAATATTCAGGTAGATAATTTTCGCCACCAGCAAAGGCAATAGTTGGCTCAGTAAAGCGATAATTCATTACTCCATCAAACTGAGTACCATCTAGCCAAGGACTAGCATCTCCCCAGATTTCACCGACAATATAGGCTTCAGGATTGATAGCTTTAACGCGATCGCGAAATTCCTGCCAAAAGCCAGGGGTATCTACTTCATTGGGAACATCTAACCGCCAGCCATCAATACCTTGATACAACCAATATTCCGCAATCTGCATGATATATTCTTTAACCTGGGGATTGTCGTGGTTAAATTCAGGTAAAGCTCGATTACCAATCCAACCTTCATAATTAGCGGGTTTACTACCATCATAAGCAGACAAGGGCCAACCATGAATTTTAAACCAGTCTAACCAAGGGGAATGAGGCCCATTTTCTAAAATATCGTTAAAAAAGAAAAAACCACGACTAGCATGGTTAAATACTCCATCTAGTACTACCTTGATATCTTTGCTATGGGCTGCCTCAATTAGGGCATCAAAGGCGAGATTTCCCCCTAACATCGGATCTATTTGATAGTAGTCATGGGTATGATAACGATGATTAGAAGTTGACTGAAAAATCGGCGTAAAGTAAATGGCATTAATGCCCAAATCTTTGAGATAGTCTAACTTAGTAATCACTCCCCAAAGATTACCGCCTTTGTAGCCTTGCAATGTGGGGGTAGCATCCCAACCTTCATAAGTAGAAGCCTGCCAATGGGCTTTGACGCTTTCTTGTCCTCTAGCAAAGCGATCGGGAAAGATTTGATAAAAAACCGCATTTTTGACCCAATCTGGTGTTTTAATCATGATTGTTTGTTACTTATTTCTTGTTAAGTTATGTTAAGTATTATGTATTGCCTTTCCATCATCAACTGTAAAAAGATGGATTTTATTAATATCTACAACTAACCAAAGATTATCAGCGATCGCTATTGACTGTTCAGGTGGTAGAGATACGGTTAGTCTTGTCTGGGGATCTGCTACTAAATGGGCAGAGATATAAGTTTCGCTACCTAATGCTTCTACTAAATCTACCGTAATTTGGATACTTGATTCATTTGCTGAACTGAGAGATAAATGTTGAGGGCGAATACCTAAAATTAAGGATTGTGTCTGTTGAGATTGTAATGATTTAGTCCAGGTTGCAGGCAGGTCAAGTTTAAAGTATTGATGTCTTAGCTGTGAGGGAGCAATAAACTCTACAGGTAAGAAATTCATCGGTGGAGAGCCAATAAATTCAGCAACAAACCGATTAGCAGGTTGCTCATATATTTCTAGCGGTGGAGCAATTTGTTGAATTTGTCCGTTGTTCATCACGGCAATGCGATCGCCCATTGTCATAGCTTCGGTTTGATCATGGGTAACATAAATCGTAGTGATGTTTAACTGTCTTTGTAATTGGACAATTTGAGCGCGAGTTTGAGTCCGCAGTTTCGCATCCAGGTTAGATAATGGTTCATCCATCAAAAAAACTTGAGGATTACGAGCGATCGCTCTTCCTAATGCTACCCTTTGTTTTTGTCCTCCTGAGAGTTCTTTTGGTAAACGACCCAGTAAAGATTCTATTTGTAGTAAATTAGCAACATATCGCACCCTATCCCTAACGGTTTTTTCCTTGGTCGATAAATAACGCAGACTTTTGGGTGCATTACGACTAATGCTAACCAACATATCTTCTAGTAAATGTTTACTGTTTACTGATAACTGATTATTCCGTCGTAAACCAAAAGCCAAATTATCATAAATATTTAGATGAGGATATAAAGCATAATTTTGGAAGACCATAGCAATATCCCTAGCTTTGGGAGGTAAATCATTCACCAAGCGATCGCCAATTCTAATATTACCTGCGGTTAGCTCTTCCAAACCTGCTAGTAAACGTAACAGAGTACTTTTCCCACAACCTGAAGGGCCAACTAAAACCAAAAATTCTCCAGATTCGACAGTAAAGTTAATGTCTCGCAACACACTAACTTGTTTTGATTTAGCTTTGGAAGATTGAGGATCTGTTTTATCTCTCACTTCTATTTCAGATACATCACTGCGATCTATCCGAGAGCGAGAGTAGCTTTTATAGACGTTTTCTACTACAACTTTTGCCACTATTCAACCTAAAATAATCTCATTTGTCTGGTTTTTGCTCTTATTGATCGTTAATGGGGAATTTCATCTAGGATTTCATGACAACTGGAAAATCCGTGACTTGCGATCGCTAGAATATTCCTTTCCTATGTATACCATCGGTGAAGCAGCAACAGCAACAATCCTAACTTCAAGCGAAGAAGACTGGAAATTCAACTACTCTTCTCAACCAGAATTTGCCGATCTGTGTACGATTCCCTTACCCAGCCACGCCAATTTTGTTGAGCCTAATGAAAAAATTGGACACAACGGCATTCATAATTTTGTCTCCTACGGTAAAAAACTCTTTGAGACAGGTCTAGTTAGTCTAGGAGATTTAATCAAAAATACCATTGATGATCCAAAGCAAAAGGTTTGGTATTTTCCCCATGCGCCCTCTAAAAAGATTTATGAGGAAGACTTAGCACAATATAGTGGTATTCCCTCCCAAAACATTTATCTCAAAGTTTATCCTCAGTTTGGTAACTTAGTCTCCGCTAGCATTCCTGTTGGATTGAGCTTAGCCAAAGCTGAAGGGCAGCTAAAGCGAGGTAACCCTATCGCACTTATCCCTGCTAGTGCAGGAATTGTTACGTCTGTGGTGCAACTAACTTTTTAGTGATTCAATTCTTTGATTTATATAAGCTCAAGCATTTATCATGACTCAACGACAACCCTGGTGGATATCTGTGACGAGTTTCGCATTTGTACTAGCTTACGGCGTTCCCGTTGTACCACTTGTCAGCGTGTATTTGGGAAAAATTATGCAACATCCTAATCTTGTTGCCTTTTTTCCCTTAATTATTGCCTATGGGAGCGTCCCTATTCTTGAAGGAATTTTTCCCTATGGAATCCACCCAGTTTCAGACCAGCTTGCTAGTTCAAAATGGAGGTTATTATATTACCGCTTTCTGCTCCAATTGAGTCTGCCAATTCAGCTTGGAATGCTATACCTGGCTCTATATTACTGGAATTTGAATCTTTTCAATCTTTGGGGAAGTTTAGCTTATCTCCTGTCAGTCGGAATTTATAGTGGTATGTTTGCTATCACTATTGCCCATGAATTGATTCACCATCAGCAACGTAGCGATCGCATATTAGGAGGAATTCTTCTATCTATCGTAGGCTTTGGAGCATTTAAAGTTGTTCATCTACGCATTCACCATCGGTACGTAGGCACGCCTTTTGATTTTGCTACTGCACAAAGAGGACAGAGTGTTTATGCCTTTTGGTGGAAAAGTCTTACCAGCACTGTGAGAGAGGCAATTCGCTGTGAAAATGAAGAACTGGCAAAAACAGGTCAAGCCTTTTGGCATAGCGAACTCTTACTTTGGTATCTTTTTAGTCTGCTTTGGTTCGGTATTGCAATTCTACTAGGTGGGTGGAAAGGAGGTTTATTTTGGGTAATCCAAGCACTTATTGCCATTCTCAAGCTGGACTGGACTAACTATTTGCAACATTATGGTTTAACTCGAAAGCAAAATGTCGATGGTCGATACGAGCCAGTACAAGTTCATCATGCTTGGTCTGTCGGGTTATTTATTCACGATCTTGCTCTTTTTAATCTGCTTAGACACGGAGATCATCACGTTAATCCACAAAAACATTATCAAACCCTAAGACATTACGAGAACGTTCCTGAGTACCCCTATAACTACTCAATTATGTATTTACTTTCGTTAGTTACCCCTTTGTTTGAAAGGATTGTACATCCACATATAGATGGTTTTGAAATTCAACAAACACAACTCCAAAAAGAACTTCAAAGAGTAGAAAAATGAAAATGGTTATTTTAATTACTGGTGCTTCTTCGGGTATTGGACGCAAGCTAGTTCTTTATTACCTCAATCAAGGTCATACAGTCGCTGCTGTGGCTAGGTGCAAGGAAAAGCTTGCCGAACTCTATCAAGAATCGCAATCCCAACTTGGAACTCTTAAAATTTATCCTGCTGATGTGACTGATAAAGGACGGATGGCAGAAGTAATTACGGTTATTGAAAAGGATTTAGGTTTCCTCGATCTGGCGATCGCTAATGCAGGCATTGCCAATCAACAGCTTACGGCAAATCTTGATCTAGAAGCATTTGAGCAACTGATGCAAACAAACGTCATCGGGGTTTTTAATACACTTGTTCCCACTGTCAAAGCTATGATGCAGCGTGGGCGCGGACAAATCGTGACTATTTCCAGTCTGGCAGCCTTTCATCCAATTCCTCGGCTCAGCACTTACTGTGCCTCTAAGGTTGCCCTCAACTACCAACTGGCAGGACTCTATTGGACTCTAAAACCTCATGGTATAAAGGTCACAACAATTTGTCCTGGCTTTATTGAAACAGAAATGACTGTTAAAGAACAAGTACCAATGTACTGGTGCATGGATGTAAATAAAGCTGTTGAGAAAATTGCTAAGGCGATCGCCCAAAAACGCCGATTATACTGCTTTCCTTTTCGGCAATATCAACTCATCAAGCTCCTCGGCATTCTGCCCAATGTCATCCAAGGCTTTGTCTTTAACATTCTGATTGAAAAAGGTTTTCCTCTTCCTAAGTTCTCTAACTCCTAGAAAAATGAAAATTACTTACCCTGTTAATTTTGGCTACCAAATCGGCTTAATTGGCTTCACTCGCTTTAGTAATATTCTCAGATTATCTCACTATGCCATTGGTATTCATCCGCGCTATCTATTGCGTCTTTTGTTAGTTATTAGTTCAAGTCTAATTAACCTGCCTTTAGGATTGTGGGAACAAGTTGCCTACGGTCGAAAAATTGCCCAGACTCAAATCGCTCCACCTATTTTTATCATCGGTCATTGGCGCAGTGGCACAACATACTTGCACAACCTCATGACTCAAGACTCAAACTTTGGCTACTTGTCTATGTATCAGTCAGTAGTTCCCGATTGTTCCCTTGTGGGTCAAGATTGGCTCAAACAACTACTCGCCAAAATTTTGCCAATCAAACGACCAATGGATAATATGATTTGGCCTATGGATGGCCCTCAAGAGGAGGAAGTAGCTTTGTGCAAAACTATGGCAACCTCTTTCTATACCCATTTCCTGTTTCCAAGCAAGTCGCAGCATCTTTTTCGTAAATATGTACTTATGGAGGGAGCTTCATCAAGAGCGATCGCCGAATTTAAAAATAAGTATTATAAAATGCTGCAAATTGCCACTATACACGCTAAAGGCAAGCCACTGGTTTTGAAAAACCCAGTTAATACTGCAAGAATCAAGCTATTACTGGAATTATTTCCAGACGCTAAGTTTATCCATATTCATCGCTCTCCCTACGATGTTTTTAGATCAGCTAAAAACCTCCACAAAACTTTAACTCCGATTACAACTTTACAAACCCTTGATGCTAATCGAGCAGAGGAAACCATTTTTACGTTGTACGAAAAAATGATGCACCGATATTTAAAAGAACGCTCTTTGATTCAAGCAGGAAATTTAGTTGAAGTTCGTTTTGAGGATTTAGAGCAAAATCCCCTAAAAGAAATGCAAAAAATTTATGAAGAGCTAAATTTACCAAACTACGATCAGGTTGAGTCTGCCTTTAAGGCTTATATTGCTACTCAGAAATCCTATCAAAAGAACCAACTGCAACTTCCTCCTGAAGCACAACAAAAGATTGAACAACGTTGGCAATTTACCTTTTCAGATTTTGGTTACCCGCTAAACGATCGCTAATAATTGCATAGATTAGAACACAATTCACCTTACGTTTTATCTTGAGAAAAATCATGCTAAAGAATAAATTTTTACTTTGTTTGATGGTTGCCATCAGTTTGGTATTGAGCAAAAGCAAGTTTTTGCAACAACTACTCCCCCAGAGACTGTTAAAAAAGCTACCGCTAGGATGGACTGATCAAATGTATTGGACTGTCTTGAAATCAAGAGGTCAGAAAGTTTATGTGGATATTCCTTGTCAGTTAAAACAGCCACAGACTTATGAACCTAAAGCGATGGTCGAGGATACCTACAAATTAACGGAGGCACAAATCCAATTCTTCTATGAAAATGGCTATCTAGGCCCTTTCACTTTAATGTCAAGTACCGAAGCTGAATCACTCTGGCAACATCTGCAACAGAAGTTAGAGAAAGAATCGACTGTTTATCCTTATTCTCAGAAAGCCTATGTCATCGATGCTCAAGATCGCTCCTCGTCTAAAGATGGGGTTAAAGGCAATTACGAGACTAGCCTTATGGCAATGAACTATCGCGATCGCCATTTAGAGGATGATACACTGCTAAGCTTATTCAAACAACCTGCCCTTACAGAACGTTGCGCTCAACTCCTTGGTTCCAATCTATTATTATGGCGAACTCAATTTTTCCCAAAAGCCCCTGGAGAAGCTGGTACGCCCTTACATCAGGCAAGTTGTTATTTGCTCGACAATATGAAAGCACCAGTGGTCGAACCACCTGATCTCAGCGAAATATTTCAATTAACTTGTTGGATTGCTTTAACCAAAGCTACTAAAGAAAATGGATGTATGACTGTAGTCAGAGGAAGCCAAAAGGAAATCCATCCACTTAAAGCTAGCAGGCCCTTTGACACAAAAAACGACGAGGATGAAAGCAAGCGATTTGTGACAGCCAAAATTGAAGTTGACTATTCAGTTAAATCAGAAGATGTCATCCCCATTGAAATGGAAGCTGGACAGTTTTTTATCTTTAGCGAACGCGCTCTTCACGGTTCATTAGGCAACCAAACAGATCAATGGCGATGGGCAGTTAACGGACGCATTGTTAAACCCGATACCCGTCTCTACACTGAAGAAATGTTGACCGAAGGACACAGCCATAGGGTTATTGGTGTGAGCCAAATTCGCCTTGACAACTGGAAAGCGATCTCGCTCCGAAGTCTTAGTAAGTCGTAATCCAGTTATCAGTTATCAATCAACCATCAACAATTAACAAAGAGACATCAACCAATGAACACTAATTCATCTGTTTATAGCGACTTTAGTGACTATCAGAAGTTCGCATCTCATCAACGTCTGAATAAGCAAGAGATGTTCGACGACCAATTCATGAATTTTATGAAGTGGTTTAAGCAAGATGTTCACCAGACATATACCCGTCAGGATTTTCAAAAAATAGAATTAAGAAATCTTGCAATCCTCGCGATTGGCTATTTAGTAATTCTGCTACCACTTTATCTCTATCTGCATTGGCAATTTCCTCAATCTGCTCTGGTTTGGGGAGTACCTCTGTTCGGGTTGGCAATGTTCTTTGCCAAGAATGGGGAAGTGATGCATATGCGAACTCATTCCCCTAAGAAATTGACTGGGATTGGTTGGCTCGATCACGTTGTTGATTATTTAGGTTTAGCAGTAAGCGGAATTTCTCCTAATTTGTTCGCTCGTAGGCATCTAGCTGCTCATTATAATGATATTGGCATCGTTTCTAAGGTTTTCTCTCAGGTCTGGTTAACCTTTGATCGCTTTCCCCTCAGTTTCTACTCTCGTCCTCAAATCCTGGTCAAGTTCCTACGGGATAAAGAGTTTTGCAGCGAAGAAAAACTGAACCACAAAACATTATCAATTGAAACGATCGCTTTTTATGTCTATCTAGTAGGTGTGGTTACAGAACTATGCTTTGGCTCTTACTTCCTGTTTGTCTTTCATTTGCTGCCGAACTTATGTATTGCTAGCTGTCAGATTGTGAGTGCGATGATCGTCCACTCTAGTACTGATAATCGTAACAGTTTTGAAAGTAATGGCATCTTTGATAGTCAAACGGCTAAAGGTCTGTTTCGAGTTCCTCTTTGGTTCTATGGTTTGAGCAATAATGGCTTCTTTGTCAATCACGGTATCCATCATGCCTATCCCCAAGTTCCACTCAATATTATCAATGCCAACTACCAGCGATATCACCACAAAATACTCAATGATTACACTGGTGTACGGTACAACCAAACTAATAGCCACCGCATCTATGAACCTTTGCTTGCTAATCTCAATAGTCCCAATTGGTTTGACTATGGAGTAAGTGCGATCATTTCCCTTGTAGCTTGGATGGCAATGATGCTGACGATTATGGGGTTACCTATTCCTCCAACTATCTTTGAACTAGCATTGGTTGATTATCGTGTATTGACAACCTACAGTAAGTCGGAACGGTTCGCCTGTTGGGTAAATTTCTTTGAGAGATTGAACTTGGAAGAGCGGTACAAAGCCATTGAAAATCGCAACACTTATTTGGAATGGGTCTATGGCAAATATATCGAGAGAAAAAACTATCTGACTCAGCATCCAGTTCCAGAAAATAGTGTTGTTAATGCCAGTGTAAGCTAAATCAATTTTTTCTAGGAGTCTATATTATGAATAAAACGCCAGAATTAACAGTCACAAAAACATCAAGAACGTTAGCAGCAAATAATGCTAAAGCGAAAAATTCTACATTTTTTCGTAATTTCAAAACTATTATCTTGCTTACTATCTTTGCTATCAAAGAATTGGTTTTCGTGCATAAATTCTTTCTGCACACTTTGTTCCGTTCCTCAATTTCCGATGTTCCACCGCCAATTAAATTAAAAATTGGTTATAAGAATAAACTGCAATTTAAACTGATTCTCCTAATTCGCTATCTACTTAAAGATCAGTTTTGGGGACAACAATGGTACAAGCGAGTTCATAATACTATTTTGCAGAATCTCAAGCAACAAAATCTTGATCCCAATCAATTAAAAATGCCAATTCCTACTGTCAAATTAGAAGAAATATCTCCAGAATAATTTTGGCAAAAATACGTTAAAACTTGTACTCCCGTTATTATTAAAGGTGGTGCTAAACATACCTATGCCTATCAAAATTGGACACCAGAAATGTTTGGCGATCGCTTAGGTGAGATTGAAGTAAGTATTCTTAACAATAATGAGTCTGTAATCGGTAAGCTCAAAGAGGTAATTGACAGCAAAGAAACTGAACGCAAACTATACCTTTCTTTCTGTTCCAATATTTTCTCCTCTCATCCAGAGTTATCTGAGGAACTAGGTTATCTCGACTTTAGAAAATATCTGGGGGGAAATTCGACTCGGCATTTAGGAGCGCAGCTATTTTTGGGAGTCCATCAAGCTACTGGGACTGGAGCGCATTGCGCTGGTTCATATAACTTATTTTTCCAGATCGCAGGCAAAAAAAAGTGGACATTTGTACATCCTGATTATCTGTGGTTAATGTATCCGATGCTTGAGCGCGACTTCAGTTTTTGTGCTTCTTTTCTCAAAAAAGATTATGACGAGCAATATCTCAACCAATATGCACCACTACAGCAATATTGTCCCAAATATGAAGCAGTCTTATACCAATTTGCGTTCTAAAACGTAATTCTCAGATGAGGGAAGTAAGTCATGGATTTAAGCTGTTCGGGAACCGAGTTGAAAAAGTTGAGACCTTCACATAAAGTATCGATGACTTTCTCAAGAGACTCGAATACTTCGTTGTAGAAATAGTTCTCGCGAATGGCTTCCCACAAATGTTCAACAGGATTAAGCTCAGGACTATGAGAAGTTTGAGGAATCAAACGAATATTGTCAGGAATGTTTAATTTGTCGGAGATATGCCAAGAGGCTTGATCGACCTGCATGATTATGAAATAATCTTCAAAATCGTTAGAAACCTCTTGGAGAAACAACTCCATCATGCTGATATTAACGTAAGGAAGTACCAAAGTGGTCATTTGACCCAAAGAAGGAGCGATAAGCCTACGGCATGGCTTCGCTACGCGGCATAAGCATAAACATAGTCTCTTACTCCCTGTTTGGCTACCAGAGGACGATGACCCTTGGGACACCAAGCTTTCATAACTTGGCCCAAACGTCCAAAACGTCCTTCATCCTGAGCCATTAGTAATACAGGTCGATTATCTTGAGGCTTTTTGGTTTTCAAGACGGATTCTACTAAATTGGGAAACTGTTTTTTGAATTCTTCTTGCTCCTCAAAATCAGCATCAGGATGATGAGAGCGAGGCAGAACTTTTCGCCATTGATGACGTTCAAGCAGACGATAAATCGTGCTTTTATCAACCTGACGACCTATTTTGGCTTCATAGGCTAATTTGAGCTTGGTGACCGTCGCAATTAATCCCGTCCGAGCTAAATCCATAAATGGAGCGAGAAAGTTTTTTTCCTCATCTAAAGACATATAGCCACGCCGTCTTCCTCCTTTTCCTGGAGTCTCGAACGCTTTTACTCCTTTTCGATTGTAGTCCGAGATCACTTGATGGACAGTACGTTTAGTTGTGCCTGTATGTAATGCAATTTGCACGGCGGGACGGGGGTCAACCAACGCATTGTACACAATAAGCCACTTCTGTTGTCGGCGAAAGCTAGTGGCGTTTTTAATCTTTTGCTTAACTTGTTCTACTGATAAATGCGGTAAAACTCGACTGATTCTAGACACAATTTTTTGACAATCTAACCTTCAAGTTAAATACCTTACCAAAGTTACGCTTCTGAACACAAATTGGTATGATTACATAGATGCAGCAGTAGTTCATCCTCAAAAGCAACATAAAAGAAACTTTGGTCGCAAACGAATAGGTATGTTTGTCGGAGCAGAGATTAGTCGCTCTCCTTTTTTAGCCAGCCAGTACTACGTACTTAGAGGTTTGCGTAATAATCAACTAAAAGTTAAAGAGTATAAACATTCTCTCTATAGTCGGGAGCGAGCTAAGAAAGGGGAGTTTGTTTCAATTCCGACTTTAGTTTCTCACTATCACTGTCTTGACGAGGCTTTTCATACTTCTACTTCTAAGTTAATCAGCCACGAAATGTATAAAGATTTTGCTAAACCAACTTCTTTGGAGCTTTTTCTGGTCAATATTTTGGTGAGAAACTTGCAATCGACAATGAATACTTTCTCTGGTGCAGTACCTGGTATTTTTTCTGACGATGCTGCTTATACTAAATCCGTTTCGTATAGGTTACTTAAAAAATCAAGTCATAAGTGTTTATTAATCTCCCAGTCCCCTATTCTCCTAGTCCCCAAGTCAGCCTAAATAAATAACTTCTGTCAATCGGATTTAGTATTATATGCCCCTAGTGTACGAAATGTTGCGCTCGCCTTTATTTAATCTATCGGCTCAAGAAGCTCTTCAAATGGTCGAGGATTGCTTCTGTCAAGAACATGATGGGTTTCACGTAGCTGCCAAGTACCATCAACGCGCCCTCAAACAAAATTTAGAGTACCTCGAAGACATCGATCATTTGTCAGGTGTCAATCGTGAACTAAAAGTGATGAATTCGGCTTCAATCTCTAAGAGTCTTCAAAATAATATCAAGGCTTTTCAAGAGTTTCGTCAAACGGTGCTTAAAAACAACTCAGAAAAATAGGTAGTGGGTAATGCAATCATGACTCAATACTTTTCTTTTAAGCCTTGTTGTTGATTGGTTTTGTTTTTAGGTAATAGGTAATAGATTTTTTGAGTCAAGAGTCATAAGTAACAATCAACAGCTAGATCCCTTTACTCGTTATTTTTCTGACCTCATAGATTAATCCACATTTATTAAATAAGAAGTATTGAATCATGACTAATAATTACCACAGTATTTATCCTCAGAAGTTAAATCAGGAATTTATCGATATCATCGCTAACTTAGCTCAAATAGAAAATAAGATAAAAACTTGTATAAACAAGCAGGAAAATGAGCTAAATAACTTATCAAGAGAATGCCAGGATGGTAATAAAGATCTTGTTGAGGAAATAAAAAGCGATCGCTCATCCCCAAGATACTACCACAGCTAGTTTATAAACTTGAATCCCCTGTCTAAAGCCAGGGGCAAAAGTAGCAAGTAGCAGGTAGTAGATCTGACCTCTAACTTTTCAAGGTGCGTAAAGCTTAATAAACTTATCTTCAGGAGTATAACTACGAAATTCACCATGATCGGCAAAAATAGCTAAGATTTCTAAAGGATAGTCAGGTTCAATTTGTAAATCTGCCCAAGGAACTGCAATTTCTAAACATTTATCAAATACAGCCTCAGCACGACAAGCGCGAATATGCCACTGACAATGCTCTTGCGCTTCTTCCATCCAGACGGAATCGGTAATTAAATTAATCCCTAGATGATGATGAAAATAATAATTTAACGGGGCTTCATCGGGAAGATTAGCAATGGGTGCAGCGCTATTATGATCAGTAACCCCTGGGTAATACCACAATAAATGTAATTCCCCAGGAATATCTTTACCTGGTTGGACTCCTGGTTTGAAGTCTAAACGCAGATAAAAATTACGGTGATCTAGACCATAAAACAATCTTTGGACGACACTACTACGGTGCATTGTTCCCCGTGCGCCACCAACTTCTATTCTGCCTGCCCGATCCCAGTCTTGTTCATCACCGACTCCATTAATAAGAGGATGGATAAAACTTTGAGGCGAGCGATCGCCCTTGACTTCATGTTGGTCTACAGACTGATAGATTTTTTCGGGAATAGGCTCATCTAAGGCATGATAAATAGCACAGATATGTTCACGGAATAACTGGTCAAACATGGCATCCTGATTAGAAGAATGTCCTTCCCCAAACCACCAAAACCAATCTGAACCTTCCGCTGCATACAAAGCTTCCCACGCTTCGGGATTAGTTTCTTCGGTGGCTTCAGGATGTCTGGCTAAGGTTTCTCTCGCTTCTGTCAGTAAATCCCAAGCGCGATTTTTAACAGGATCACCAATCCAAGTGGTAAAACTACCATCGACCCAAGACCCACTATGTAACTGTTGAGCAGGAATTGTCTCAGTTGGGGGAAACTGGGTAATAAATTCATTAACTGTAACTAATTTAATATCCTCGTCACGGCTCAATCTTTCATATAGAGCTTCTAAAAAGGGCATTCCATCCCGTTGATAATATTCCCAGCAATTTTCGCCATCTAAAGCGATAGTAACTAACCAAGGCTGTTGTAGGGCAGTATCAGGATTTTCTTGATGAGATTTGAGAGAACGAGCGATCGCTTCTAAATGCCCTATTAAATCTGCTGCTGCATTACGGGGACTCATACCGCTATAGGTAAAGCCAATTAAATCTGATAGACGGTGATCGCGGAAGACAATAGCTAAATCGCCGTGTTCGGTTTCTAAGCGATAGGGACGATAAAGTAATTCTGGTTCATAGACATTTCCTGCTTCGTCTCGATGGAAGAAATGCTTAATACTCCAGCCTAAAACCGCTTCATCGGAACAAATCCATTTAAAACCCTGTTTAGTTATATAGGGCAGAATAGCAGGGCTAACGGACTGTTCTGAGGGCCATAAACCATAAGGTTGACGTTCAAAACGATCTAGATACATTTCCCAAGCAATACTCAAATGACGGGGAATATCTTCCACCCATTGAAAACGCTGTTCTGGTAAGGTCATGTTGGGTACAGCTACTCGACCAGCATTAGTATCTGCCAACAAAGGTAAAATCGGGTGTGTGTAAGGAGTCGTAGTAACTTCTAACTGTCCTTGATCCTGCATTTTTTTATGTTGGGGAATAATCCGACGAATAATTTCCCGTTGCTTAGAATAAATTCGCTGGCGATCGCTTAGAGTAAAATTCTTACCTTGTTTTAGCCAGGCTGCAATCTCCGCATCATCCCAAAATAAAGGATCGATCCAAGCTAAGTTATGCCAAGCTAATAAATCACTGTAGTCTTGATTAGTCCAATTGTCTAAACACCAGCTATAACCTTTCTCCTGTCGCTGGTGATACAGTTGGGCATAACGAGGATGGGGTTCAACTAAGGTGTGATAGTAGCCATCAAAGAAATGTTGAATAATATATTGTTTTTCCTTGGGCTTTAATTGAGCTTCTGGAGTCAAAGCTAAGGCTAAATAAGGGTCGATCGCTTCTCCTTCGGCATAGTCTTCTAGCTGCAACATCAAAGAAGGCACTAGGTTTACTGTTTGATGCAATTTGGGATAACGCTCTAACATTAAAACCAAATCCAAATAATCTTTAGTACCGTGAAGACGTACCCAGGGTAAGCGGTACTGTCCCCAAGCGTCTGAGTCAGCTTCTCGTGACTTATATAAAGGTTGATGTTGATGCCAGACAAAAGCTACGTAGAGAGGATGAGACATAAATTAATCAGCAGTTAGCAAGATACAAGACTAATATAGATCTTTATCTCTCACTACGATGCTTAAGACAAAAAAAAGACTTAGGAAATTGCCTAAGTCTGGGAAAATAATGAGGGTATTTTCAGGGTTTCGTAACTAGTTTGATGATTGAACGTCGTGTTTAAATGACGTTGATTGTAACTTTTTCGTAATCAATTAAAGATCCATTTAGACTATTGTTGAGTTCATCACTTTCTACAATATCTCCATAAGGATCGGCAGCAACACCAATATAATATTCACCACTACCAGTAAAACCTTCCCAGTCAGTTGGTATAGTTAATTCAGTGGTCATTACGCCCGTATTAGCACCAGGCTCAAGACTAATCAACGACGAAGCGCGATCGCCCTGAAGGAAATAAACTTCAGGTACATCTTCAATACTTAAATTATCGTGGTTAGTTAGATAATCTTCAGTGAAAATGTAAAAACCAGCAGCAAATAAATCCGCAGGTGCAGTACCGTCATTAGAAATCTGGTATTCAACTTCACAAGTATCACCAGGATTGAGAGTATCTGCCTTAACATTAAAATTACCGCTAGTTTTTAGATCAGCGATCGCATCTAAGCCAATAACGTTGGTTTCAACGGTATCTAAATTTAGCCCTTGATTACTATTATTAGTTTCGTTGGTTTCTACAATGTCGTTTTTGGGATCAATAATCATCCCTGCATAATACATACCATCACCTTTTGACCAAAAAGGATGATCCGCAGCAGGTGCTTGATAGCGTGAGCTTTTTAATCCACAGTCACTTTGACCAGCTATGTCTGGAACATTATATGTACCTAGATAATAGTCTTCCTCGGCTGAAATATTTTCATCTTCGGAAAGATAAAGATCAACTTCAACATTCTTAACACTTGCCAAACCTTTGTTAGCAATTGTAAAGCTAAGATCAAATAGTTGTCCTGGGGTAATTTGGTCTTGAGCAACGTCACAATGAGTACCAGATAAATCTACTGTATTGTCAATAGGTGCATCAAGACGGATTTTTTGATAATCCTTCAACTCCCCAGTCAAACTATTATTAATCTCGCTGCTTTCAACCACATCATCATAAGGATCGGCTTGGACACCAAGATAATAATCTCCTGTACCAGAAAACCCAGCCCACTCTTCAGGAATGGTTAGCTGAGTGGTCATTTTACCTGTGCTTTCCCCAGGGTTAAGAGTAATTAAGGAAGAATTGCGATCGCCCTGAAGAAAATAAACTTCAGGCACATCTTCGATACTTAAATTATCATTATTAGCTAGATAATCCTTGGTAAAAAGATAAAAACCAGCAGCAAATAAATCTGCTTGTCCATTACCTTGATTGGATAATTCATACTCGACTGTAATTGTATCTCCAGGGTTAAAGTTTTCTGGAGCTTTAAAATTAGTTACAACTACATCCGCTATCTTTTCAACAGGAAGATCAAGGGTAACTTTTTGATAGTCTTTCAACTCCCTAGTCAAACTATTATTAGCCTCGGTGCCTTCAACAATATCATCATAAGGATCGGCTTCGACACCAAGATAATAATCTCCTGCACCAGTAAAACCACCCCAATCTTCGGGAATGGTTAGCTGAGTAGTCATTTTACCTGTGCTTTCCCCAGGGTTGAGAGTAATTAAGGAAGAATTGCGATCGCCCTGAAGGAAATAAACTTCTGGTACATCTTCGATACTTAAATTATCATGATTATCTAGATAATCCTTGGTAAAAAGATAAAAACCAGCAGCAAATAAATCTGCTTTTGTACCACCTCTATTCAAGAGTTCATACTCGACTGTAATTGTGTCTCCAGGTTGAAAATTCTCAGGAGCTTTGAAACTAGTTACAGTTAGATCTGCTTTTCTAACTGGTCTAATAACATTACAGTCACTAATATCTTTTCCTAAACCTTGGTTACTGTTGTTATTTTCATTACTTTCAGCAACCTGTTTCTGAGCATCAATATCAAGACCAATGTAATACTGACCATCACCTTTACCCCAGATGGCATTATCTAATCCAGGTGTTTGGTAGCTATAACTTTTAAGACCTGTATCTCCTCCAACTTCAATGATACTGTTAATATCATAAGTACCCAGTTTGACATCTTCTGTGGCGGAAATATTTTCGTCAGCAGAAAGATAAATATCAACCGCAAAGTTTTCCGAGTTTACTAAACCTTGATTGGCAATTGTAAAGTCTAGATCTAACTTTTGTCCTGGAGCAATTTGGTTTTGAGCAACGTCAACACTAGTACCAACTAAATCGGCTTTGTCAGTCGAGGTTGGCTTAACAACATTAACGTCACTAAGATCTTTGCCTAGACCTTGATTACTGTTGTTGTTTTCATTACTTTCAGCAATCTTATTTTTAGGGTCAATATTAAGACCAACATAATACTTGCCATCACCTTTACCCCAGATAGCATTATCTAATCCAGGTGTTTGGTAGCTATAACTTTTAAGACCTGTATCTCTTCCAACTTCAATGATACTGTTGATATCATAAGTACCCAGTTTGACATCTTCTGTGGCAGAAATATTTTCGTCAGCAGAAAGATAAATATCAACCGCAAAGTTTTCAGAGTCTGCTAAACCTTGATTGGCAATTGTAAAGCCTAAATCAAGCTTTTGTCCTGGGGCAATTTGGTTTTGAGCAATGTCAACACTAGTACCAACTAAATCGGCTTTTTCAGTTGAGGTTGGCTTAACAACATTAACGTCACTAAGATCTTTGCCTAAACCTTGATTACTGTTGTTGTTTTCATTACTTTCAGCAATCTTATTTTTAGGGTCAATATTAAGACCAACATAATACTTGCCATCACCTTGATTCCAGATGGCATTATCTAATCCAGGTGTTTGGTAGCTATAACGTTTAAGACCTGTATTTTCTCCAGCTTCAATAATACTTCTGATGTCATAAGTACCCAGTTTGACATCTTCTGTGGCAGAAATATTTTCGTCAGCAGAAAGATAAATATCAACCGCAAAGTTTTCAGAGTCTGCTAAACCTTGATTGGCAATTGTAAAGTCTAGATCTAACTTTTGTCCTGGAGCAATTTGGTTTTGAGCAACGTCAACACTAGTACCAACTAAATCGGCTCGCTCACTTGGTCTAGCAATATTAACATCACTGATATCTTTGCCTAAACCTTGGTTAGCATTGTTGCTTTCATTACTTTCAGCAATCTGTTTCTTGGAATCAATATCTAGACCAACATAATACTTACCATTACCTTTAGTCCAGATAGCATTATCTAATCCAGGTGTATTATAGCTAATACGTTTAAGTCCTGAATCACCTCCAGCCTCAATGATACTGTTAATATTATAAGTACCTAGTTTGACATCTTCTTCTGCGGAAATCTTTTCATCAGCAGAAAGATAAATATCAACGGCAAATTTATCAGAACTAGCTGAACCTTGATTGGCAATATTAAAGTCTAGGTCAAGCTTTTGTCCTGGGGCAATTTGTTCTTGAACAATGTCAGCTTTAGTACTAACTAAATCGGGTTGCTCGCCTGGTTTAGCAATATCAATGCTACTAATATCTTTACCTAAACCTTGGTTAGCATTGTTGCTTTCATTGATTTCAGTAACCTCTTTGCGGGAATCAAGATCTAAACCAACGTAATAATTCCCATTACCTTTGGACCAGATAGGATCGTCTGCTCCAGGTGTATTGTAAATAAAACGTTTAAGTCCTGTATCACCTCCAGCCTCAATTACAGTTCTGATATCATAAGTCCCTAGTTTGACATCTTCTTCTGCTGAAATTTTTTCATCGGCAGAAAGATAAACATCAACAGAAAAGGGATTTGCCATTTCTTCGCTTTTGTTGGCAACCTTAAATCTAAGATCTACTTCTCCTCCAGGAGTAATAGGTCGTTTAGCACATTCAATAAAGCTAGTTTCAAGCTCGGAAATACCAAAATTACCAACTTCAATTTGAGCTGAATCAATACCTTTTAATTGATTGCTATTATTGGTTTCGTTAGATTCCAATATTTGGTTTTTAGGATCAATTTTAATACCTATAGTATATGAATGATCTTCGTCTAACCAAAATGGATCATTAGATGGAGGAGTTGAATAACGATAGCTTAATTTGCCTGTATCTTCTCCTGCCTTTAAACCATTTTTAATTTCGTAAGTACCAATTGTAATTTCACTGCCTTCTCCAATTACACCATCCTTGGAAATAACGATATCAAAGGAAAAAGGCTCAAGAATATCTTGATCACCATTATTAACAACAGAAAAATCTAGATTTAAAGCTTGTCCTTCTTTGATTTTCTGTTGAATAATATCGAAAAAATTTCCCGTAAGATCTATTGTCATAAGGTTTATTAATTAATATACTCCACGCAACTGTAATTTATTTCATGTTATTAAGTATTAGTGAACATTGAAATTGGTAATTATTCTATTTTTTGTATATTTTTTATATAAAGATAATTTAATGTTTTAAGTAATCTTACTAGCTAAAAATAGCTTAATTTCAAAGATATTTTGAAAGGGTTTTTGAAAAAGCGTATTTTATATTAAGCAAAAATATTGAAATAAACAATGATCATCTTTAATATTACTTAGCAATAAATACTAATATATTAATCGTAGTAAGTAATTACAATTAAAAGGAATATATTTTAAATAATTATGTATTTTTACACAATTTTAGTACTATTTTTATATATAACCATAAGTGAAAGTAACTATAGTTATCAGGAATTAGTTACGCAAAATAAGTAATAGGTAATGGGCATTGGTGACAAGTTAAGGTTGTGTGTTGTTTGGCAACTGGTTTTAAGCTATAAGCTATAAGCTATAAGCCATAAGCTTTTAAGGCGTAGACTTAGAAAGTCGAAATGTAATTAAAAATACATAAAAAAGAAAAAGAAGCACGTTTGATGGTTGTGCTTCTCTCAACTATATTACCGAGTTGATAGTAGTAAAAGACTTAATTATCTGTTACTACCATATTTATTATTCCATAGGTATCTTGTAATGTAGTCAGCTTCATCTAATCTTTGTTATGATTACACCTTATTGTGTAGATATGTATAGTATGTATAGTAAATATTTACTTAGCTACTCAATAAATTTTCTTTTCTTTCGCAATCATTTTGGCAGCGATCGCACCACCAATAAACCCGAATAAATGTCCCTGCCAAGAGATACCAATGCGTGAAGGAAATACTCCCCAAAGTAAACTACCGTAGGCTATAGCGACAAATAGTGATAGAGCGATCGAAGGCATATTCTTTTGGAAATAGCCTCGCAGCAATAAAAAACCTAAATAGCCATAAATTAAAATACTTGCACCAATATGAACTGAATTAGGTGCGCCAAACACCCAAACCCCTAAACCACCTACAATTGCACTGCTCAAAGAGACAATATAAAAATCATTTGTTTCTTGAATCATTGTTAGCCATCCCAAGGTAATAAACGGGATGGTGTTGGCTATTAGGTGTCCAAATCCGCCATGTAAAAAAGGGGCGAACAAAATACCTATTAATCCGACTGATTCACGGGGTCGGATGCCATAACTATTCAAACTGCCTTTGAAGACAACAAAATCCAGGATTTCGATTGCCCAAAATAGAATGACCGAAATAATTAAAACTTTAAATTCTTTCAAAACTATTCTCTTCTTCGCTGATTTTCGATAATAGCTACTCATTTGTGATTATAAATTATTTACCTGAAAACTTGCTGGCAAAATTTCACCACGATTGTTAGTTAATCTATTCAATGAGGTGAGTGAGGTTAAAAAACGATGATTATTGCGAAGCTTTGAGTCTAAGAAATTACAAAAATAAAAGTTCTGTTAAAGGGCGCAATAAACAAGCTGCTTAATTATCTCTATGTTCAACCTCTTTTGTCGAGTCAGAAATCAATCTCTAAAAGTTAGTATTTAAAAAATGAAGTGAAAGAATTATTATATATATCAACGCCATCTGTTCTCAGGTTGGGCAATTTTGTTATGCATAAAAACCATATTAAAGAACAGATAAAACATAAAAATTAATATTTATAGAGAAAATAAAATATTTCTCTCAGGGTAAAATATCTTCAGATTAGGAGGAATTAAAATAAATGAAAAGATTGTTAGGCATTATAGCTGCTTTGTTGTTAATGATAAGTTCTTGGGGATTTGCAGGAGCAGCCGAGGCAAATCAAATAGGGGTGTTTACTGTACAACCTTCTGCGTTATTAGCTCGTATTAATACAGCTGATGCCAAACGTCAAGAATTAATTCGGGGCAAACTTGACTTAAATAATAGCGATGTACGGGAATTTCGTCAGCTACCAGGATTTTATCCTAATCTCGCTAGCAAAATCATTCAAAATGCACCTTATGAAAAAGTTGAGGATGTATTAAACATTCCTGGCTTAAGTGATAGTCAAAGCGAAAGATTACAAGCAAATTTAGATAAGTTCATCGTTACTGAGGTGGAAGCATCTATGAATGCTGGAGATGATCGCTACAATCCTGGACTATATTAACGACATTAACAAACAGTAATTAAAATATTGATTTTTGTAACCGCGTTTGATGACCAGACGTGGTTTTTTTGTCGGTATGTGGCATGATCAATATCCAATTAATTAAAACGTGTAAAATTAGTTTAAATTGAATTATCCTAAGTTCGATGTAGTAGTGGTAGGTTCAGGGGCAGCAGGGCTTTACGGAGCTTTATGTTTACCTAATACTTTAAAAGTTGCTCTCATTACCAAAGACCAGCTTAATACTGGTGCAAGCGACTGGGCGCAGGGAGGAATTGCTGCTGCGATTAGTCCTGATGATTCGCCTCAATTGCATTTAGAAGATACCTTAAAAGCTGGGGCAGGATTATGCGATCGCGATGCCGTAGAATTTTTAGTTAAAAATGCTGCTGACTCAATTAAATCTCTAGTAGAGATGGGTGTTGCTTTTGATAGAAATCAAAGTAAATTATCCATGACTTTGGAGGCTGCTCATTCTCGTCCGCGGGTACTTCATGCTGCTGATACTACAGGTAGAGCTATTGTGGCTACGTTAGCCCAACAAGTATTACAACGTGCCAACATTCAAGTTATATCTCAAGCTTTTGCCTTAAAATTATGGCTTAATTTAGATACAGGCAAATGTCAGGGAATTAGTATTTTAAAAGACAATACGATAACTTGGATTCAAGCTTCAGCGACAATTTTGGCTACAGGGGGAGGAGGACAAGTATATTCTCAAACCACAAACCCTGCTGTAAGTACAGGAGATGGAGTTGCGATCGCTTGGCGAAGTGGTGCAATTATTAGAGATACGGAATTCGTACAGTTTCATCCCACAGCTTTAACCGTACCAGGTGCGCCCAGATTTTTGATTAGTGAAGCAGTTAGAGGGGAAGGAGCGCATTTGATTGACAAAGAAGGAAAGCGTTTTGCTTTTGATTACCATCCAAACGGAGAATTAGCCCCCAGAGATGTAGTCAGTCGAGCTATTTTTACCCATCTGCAAAAAACTGGCGAAAGTCAAGTTTATCTGGATCTTAGACCTATACCTGAAGACAAAATACGCTATCGTTTTCCCAATATTATTCGTGTCTGTCAACATTGGGACGTAGATTTATTTACCAAACCTATTCCTGTGACTCCTGCTGCTCATTATTGGATGGGTGGGATTGCTGTAGACACCATGAATCAAACATCAATTCCTGGACTATACGCCGTTGGTGAAACTGCTAGTACAGGAGTGCATGGGGCAAATCGTTTAGCAAGTAATTCTCTACTAGAATGTGTGGTTTATGCCTCACAACTTACCAAACTTCAACCTAACCTATTACCGCCAGTGACTCCTTCAGAAATATTAGATGTTTTTACTGATTGGGAAGAATCAATGCAGTTAGTTACTTCGATTCGAGAGCAACTTCCCGATTTAATGTGGGATAGTGCAGGAATCTGCCGTACAGCAGTGACTTTAGAACAAGCGATCGCAATTATTTCAGACTGGCGATCGCAACTTTATAATTTACCTTTAAATCAATACGTATTGAATTTATCTCCTCAACAAGAAATTAAGCTAAATTCTACCTCAGCAGCATCTCAGTTAAAACTGTATGCGGAAACTCTTAACTTACTTGATATTGGTTATTTGATTCTTAAAAGTGCTGCTTTTCGTACTGAAAGTCGAGGTGGACACTATCGTCTGGATTATCCCCACACAGAAGCAGCTTGGTCAAAACACACAGTTATTCAAGGGAATGATATCAGTCGTAATGAAACGTGAATTCGATGACTACAAGATTGATTCGTGAAGGTAAGGCAGAAGGGTATATTTTTCGTATCTACAATTAATGAGTGTCTAAAATTAGAATTGTAAATCAAGTATATTTTGCCTGAAGAGATAAAAACTATTTTTTATGAGTAATACTGTATCTATTCAAAAAGTTATTGAAGACTTTGAAACTCTCTCTCTCGAAGATCAAGACTTATTACTGGAATTAATTCGTAAAAGACGAATAGAAAGACGACGTGCAGAAATAGCTATAAATACGGCTCAAACTTTGACAGAAATTGAAACAGGAAAAGCTAAACAAGGAAGTTTAGAAGATCTGCGAGCCGATTTACTAGAGGAAGAATGAGAACATTAGTTTGGGGTAGTAGCTTTAAAAAAGCTTTTAAACGTATCGTTCGTAAAAATCCACAATTAGAAAAGAGAATATTTGAGATTCTAGATTTACTAGTATCCGATCCATTTACTCCTTCCTTAAAATCTCATAAATTAAGCGGTCAATTACAAGGTTTATGGGCTTGTTCGGTAGCTTATGATTACCGTATTATCTACACATTTAAGCCAGACGAAAATTTAGAAACCAAAATAATAGTACTAGTTGATATTGGAACTCATGACGACGTGTATTAAAAACTTAAAATTTTAAACCAGTTCATTAAAACCGCTATGCCTAACGACACGCTCCGCGAATGCGGTTAGCTATAAGCAATCAGTCATAAGCTTGCATAATAGTATAACCGCTTAATTAAATCTGTAATTAAGGCGATCGCTTTTTAGAAATTAATCAAGTAATGATATTTTTGTAGTAAGAGGTATTTTTATAAATGGGCAATTAAACATAATACAAAAACTATTAGGAAGAAGATTCAATTGGCACAAAGTTGATTTCTATCTTATATCCAACTGCTTGAGCATATTCTTCAATGGTAGAAAGTTTAGGGGAAGAAGATGAATACACATTTTCTAGACGAGAAATGTTGCTTTTTTTGGTCGAGAGAATTTCTGCTAACTCCTGTTGGGTTAAACCTGCCGTCTTTCTCATGGCTATAAGTTTCTTTCTAAGATGGTAAGCTACAGAGAGAGCCTCGTATTCTTTTTTTACTTCACTATTTGTGAGAGCTTTTTCCTTAAACTTCGCTAATGTGGGGCGTGTCATTTTTTGATCTCCTTCATCCGTTTTTTTGCCAAATCCAACTCTTTCTTTGGTGTTTTTTGCGATTTTTTAATAAAGGAATGGAGAATGATAATTTCTTTTCCTTTAACCATACAGTAAAGAGAGCGACCGTTCCCTTCCTTGCCTTTTGACCTAATTTCAAAAAGTCCTCCACCCATTGGGGCTGTATAGGGTTTACCAAGAGTGGGCCCAAACTCTTCAATCATCTCTGCAATATGCAAAAAATTAGCGAGGATGCCTGGTGGAAAGTTCAAAGTTTCTTGTTCTACTGTTTCGTTATAGAAGGTAATGTGCCACTTCATATATATAGGTTATCAAATATGATAACTTATTGTCGATGCTGTGTTGCACTTGAGTTTTACCCCAACTACGCGATCGCTCATATTTCTTGGTAAGGTGGGGTGTGCCTCGCCCTACATTTGGCTGGAAGTTGATAAACCGCATTTATTTTGAAACCATTAGTTGATAAGTAACCTGTTGTAGTATTTTTAAGCCCGTTAAAGAACCTTTAATTAATCTGGTTGCAGCTACAGGCTGTTGTAGTAAGGCGATCGCCATCAACAATTTTTGTAAATTACTATCCTGATCAATAGCTTTAGTCAAATCTGGAATATTACCTGCTAAATCATCACTAACTACTCGCAACATTGCCACAGATATGCCTCTCTGTTGTAACTCCTTGATGTAGCCATAGCCTTCCATATCGACAACGCTGACAGGATATTGTTGACTTAATTTTTGTTTTTCTTTACTTTGGTGAATTAGGCGATCGCTGGTTAAACCAGTAACTAAATCAACTGCTAATTTTTGCTGAATCATGGTAATTAAACTGGTATCTAAATTCAAAAACTCATGATCGAAATTCCAACAAGATTGATAAAGTACTGGATCACCAACCGAATATTGAGGTACAAGACTGCCACACAAGCCGATAATCAGGACTGTTTGAGGTTTTGTAACCTTAAAAACGCGATCTTCTAATATCTTCTTCACATGGTTTATACCAATAGGAATTGAGACAACTTGAGGGTTATTAACTTGCTCAACCTGGTTTAAGCCTCCCCTCTGCCTTCTGTCCTCTGCCCTCTGCCTTCGAGCTTGCTTTAAACCTTGACAAACCGCTTGGTATTCTGCCCCTTGAGGTACGACAATAGTATTAATAGCTAAATTCACATCTAAAAAGTATTAATTTAAATTATTTATGTCCGTAACTAAAACCGAAAACCAAGCTAACTTATGGCGCAAAATTAGAGAAAATGGCACTACAGTGATAATTGCGCTACTTTTAGCCTTCTTAATTCGGGTTTTTATTGCTGAACCTCGTTATATTCCTTCTGAGTCCATGTTTCCTACCCTATCAACTGGCGATCGCCTGGTAGTAGAAAAAGTGGGATATAAATTTCATCCTCCAGCTAAAGGAGATATTATCGTTTTTGAACCACCAACCAAATTAAGACTTTTAGGGTACGAAAAAAACCAAGCCTTTATCAAAAGAGCGATCGCGACTGGGGGAGAAACCGTAGCTATCAAAGATGGTGTTGTCTATGTAAACAATCAACCCTTAACAGAAGACTATATTGCTGCTCCTCCAGAGTATGAGCTTATGCCAGTTACAGTCCCAGAAGGACAACTATTTGTGATGGGAGACAACCGCAACAATAGTAATGATTCTCACATTTGGGGATTTTTACCAACAGAAAATGTTATCGGTCATGCTATCTTGCGTTTTTGGCCTCTAGAGCGTATTGGGACAGTTTGAACTAAGCAATTCCACTTTATTAGAAATTAAATCGCTATGGGAGTCAGAAGTCAGGAGTCAGAATAACCTACTACCCACTACCCACTACCCACTACCTTTTTTGCTACTTGCTTACTACTTCCCAAACTGTCGTTGATAAACAATTTCTTCCTTATGGGACTCTAGCTTAATATCAGAGCGAGGATATGCTACACACAACAAAGCATATCCTTCTGCTTGTAATTCTGGCGAGACACCCATGCCATCACTTTGTTCGACTTCTCCAGAGAGAATGTGAGCAGCACAAGTAGTACAAACCCCTGCACTACAGGAAAAAGGTAAATCAATACCTGCATTTTGGGCAGCATCTAAAATAGTTTGTGATTCTGCAACTTGAATAGTATGAGTTTGACCTTGGTGGTTGATTTCAACAGTGTAGGTGTTGGACATCTGTCAAATAAAAATTTTGCTGAATTATTAAATTATTAATTTAACTAGGACTTATTATCTTCTCATAATCTGAAATTTTAAGAAATGTTTCTAGGATTCTCATCTAGAAATCGGAGTTTCAGTGTATGCTTTTCGTTAAGTCACATATTACTCTACTAGCAAATAGAGGATATTGTGACCATTCATTGAACATTGAATGTTAAACATCGTTGGTAAATGATAAATGTTTTAAGCATACTTTTTTGCCAGAGATGACAAATGTTAAATGTTTAATGATAAATGAAATGACAGGTGGTCAGCGTGAGGAGTAGCGAATTAATGAATTTTCGATATAGAGCCTTAGAAACTCTCAAACAAACCAGTAGAACATTTTATATTCCTATTGCCCGTCTACCAGGAAAGTTACAAGATGCAGTTGCATCAGCTTATCTGTGTATGCGCGCGATCGACGATATAGAAGATACTCCTGACCTTGATAATCAGACTAAAGCTGAACTTTTGCGTAGTGTTAGCCTTAGAATCCAAGAGATCAGTGATGTTGATGCTTATGAGCAGATTGCGACCGATTTAATCCCTTATAGTCATGTTTTACCCCAAGTTAGTTTAGATATAGGCAAATGGGTAAGTCTTGCCCCAGAGTCGATCGCGCCACGGGTTTGGGATGCAACCGCAGCTATGGCAGATCGGATGGCTTATTGGGCAGAGCAAAACTGGACAATAAGTACCGAGGCAGATTTGGATCGCTATACTTTTAGCGTTGCGGGGGCAGTAGGTTTATTATTATCTGATTTGTGGGGTTGGTACGATGGTACTGAAACCAATCGGATGCAGGCGATCGCTTTTGGACGTGGGTTACAGGCAGTTAATATTGTCCGTAATCAAGGGGAAGATGCCCTTAGAGGCGTAAGCTTTGTGCCTGATGGGTGGACTAGTCAAGATGTTCAAGATTATGCTCGTCGTCAACTCCAACAGGCTAATTTATATATTGAAGCACTACCCAAAAATAGTCCTGCCCTGGATTTTTGCCAGATTCCTTATATTTTAGCTAAAGGTACTCTAGATGCGATCGCGATCGGTAAACCTAAATTAACCAGACATGATGTTTTAAATTTGGTAGAAAAGTTTACCAATATTAAATCTGCTTGAAAACATTAAACATTGAACATTAAACATTTTACTTCTGTAAAATAGCTTGTAAACGGCTACGGAATTCTCCTTTAGGATGACCACCTTTAACTTCACCCAGTATTTGAAAATTCTCTTCTGGTGACTCACACACAATATAAGTTGGCCAACCCATGTCTTTTTTATCGGGATATTGTGCCATGAGAATTTGACGATACTTGCGATAGGTAGCCGTATCTTGCATTTTGACATCGATAAATTCTAAATCTAATTCGTTGGCAACTTTGGCATCGTAAAAGGACATTTTATGACACGTACCACAGTCTTCAGAAGAAAATTTAATCAGAGCTTTATTCATGGTTAATCGCTTAAAATCTGGAAAATATCTAAAATTTCAACAATTAAATTGTAGTAGATAGAATCTCTAATCTAAAATCTTTAATCTAAAATTTTTTCTGTCATTTGCCATTGCTCTCGCCAAAGTTGTTTTAATTCAGTAATTTGTTTACTGTTTTTAATTGCTTGCCATCCGTGTTTTAGAGCATTCTTTTCTTTTTGAGTTAGTTTCCAAGAAAGCGGTGGTCGATATTCCCCTTGTTGGTTATAAAATTCTGGTGCTTGTTCTTGAGAAGGAAAGAAAATCGGAAAATATTGGATGTCTATTCTTTGTTCTTGGCAAGTTTGGTTGATTGACTGCCATTTTTGTTGTAAAAGTTCTACTTCAGCGCAGTTACGAGCTTGAGAAATTGGATCGCGAACTTTAAAGATAGTTAGTAATGAGCCAAGGGTTGCCATAAACAAACCTGGATTCTTTTTAGCTTGAGGTGCTAAAGAACTTTCAGGGAAAGGATTGATTTGTAAGATCAGGACATTTTTAAGCTTATGATCTTGATTATTGGTTTTCAGTAGTTCCATCAACCATTCTACGGCTGTGACAAAACCAGAATTGTCAAAATACCCACCATCAGCTACATGATAGTTTTTTTGGGTTTGGCGATCGTCACGACAAATAGGCGATACATAAGGAAAAGTCGCAGAAAGTCGAGCAGCAGTGACAACATTAAGATCGTAGCCGGGATAAAGACTATGAAAATCAAAGAATTTTTTGCTAAACGACTTGCCAAAATTCATCGGAGAAATAAGCAACCGAAAACCATCTTCGACTAAAGTGGCATTAAATACTGGAATAGGCAGATTTCCTTGCATAATTTCTTGTCGCCAAGTTGCTAGACTTTTTGACTCTTTGGGTTGTTGCATATGGCTTTGCCAGTCTGTCTCTAAAGCTGTACCGCGATCAAGCAGTCTGGGAGCGAGAATTGGTAGGGAAATCAGACGCCACAAGTCAGGATAAGCTAAACCCCAACCTACGGCATCTAAACTATCTGCTGTGGCACTATTGAAGATCTGATCTAATTCTTCGTCTGGGGGAAAACCTTTAGCCGTAAAATGGTCTAAGTAATACATAGCTCCAACTGAACCACCAGAAACCGAACTAATAAGGTTAATCGCTTTGGGAAATGATTTTCCTAACAAATCATCTGCTTGTAATCCAGTTAAAACCTGTGCTGTCCAGCCAGCAGCTTGAATACCACCACCACTAGCACAGACAATTACTAGGGTTTGTTTATGTAAACGTTTAGCAATTAGAGTCTTAAAGTCTGTTGGTTCTTGCTCTGGCTGAGGATCTTCTCGGAGTACAAAAAAATGATCTACTCTCAATAACCAATACATCAAGCTAGCCACTACCAACCAAAAGAATAAGACTGAAACTCGCGAATAATCGAAATAAAAAGTAAAATTGCCTAAGAATAAAGTGGCGATCGCAATTAACAACATGACGTAGAGTAGTGCTGGTGCTTCTTTCCTTTCTTTGTGAGGAATTAAGCGAGGTCGATAAACAACAAAAATAACTAGATAGACGACGAGCAGTACGATAAAGAAAACAAAAGCGTTAAAATTAGCAGGGGTTAAATTGCCAGTTGTAGGATTGACGTAACCTGCGGTTGAGTGTTTTGCCAACCAAGAAATAATTTGTACTAAAAACTGATTAAGTCCAATAACAAGCTTGGCGACTAAAGGATCAGAAGTATTATCGATCGCTAGAAAGTTTTTTATCGTTTTGAACAAGAATAAAAAGCCTCCACCCAAACCAACCCCCAAAACTAATCCCGACCAGCGTTTATTGCCAATTTCCTCTCCTGATAAATCAGTTACCGCTAAAGTAGTAGGAAAAGCTAGAGCGATCGCCAGTACATAATACCAGATATGAGAAATTGTCGGCAGAGAAGGAACACCAAAACGTACAGGTGCATTATCAATGATGATCGCAGTCACAAAAACTACAGCCATCCCTGCTACAGTTGCCCCCAAAATAGTAAAAGCCATCTGCCCAACGCTACGCAGAACAAATAGATTCTTGAGCATAGCTGGTAAAATAAATTTAGCGATCGCAGGCAAAGCCAACAACAATACACCCATCAGCAACGGTATTCGCAGGAAAAAGAAGTATAGCCAAAAAGTATTAGGTACTAGCAGCCATCCTGTGACCACTACTAGTAAGATTGCTAGCCACAAAAAGATATTATTTTTCATTGTATTGATGGGGGATGGGGGATAATTAGGCTCTAGATTTTAGATTTTAGTTCTTAGTTTTTAGCTTGCTACTCATTACTTATTACTTGAGTGACTGATGGATGACTGGTCAATGTTTAATGTTCAATGTTTAATGTTCAATGTTCACTGTTTTCCTGCATCGCTCTTACTATTTTGGTAATTAAATTGCGAGGTGTAAATCTCACAGTTAAAGCTAGAAATTTATTTTTCCAACCTGGGATAACTACAGTTTGATTATTATTCAAGCCACGATAGCCAATCGCAGCTACTTGCTGGGCATCCATAATTGCTTTATCTTTAACTAGCTTGGAGTTTTCCATGTTTGCCCTGGCTTGAAATCCAGATGTCGTTGGGCCTGGACAAAGTACTGTTACGGTGACACCTGTTCCCTCTACCTCATTGGCAAGAGCCTCGGAAAAGGAGAGTACATAAGCTTTGCTGGCATAGTAGACTGCCATTAATGGCCCAGGTTGGAAAGCAGCAGTCGAAGCAATATTTAAAATTTTCCCTGCTCGACGTTCTAACATTCCTGGGAGTAATAATTTAGTCAGATGAGTTAGAGTCACCATGTTTAACTGCATCATTTTTAGTTCCGACTCAAGCTCGGTTTCGGCAAACAAGCCATAGGTACCATAGCCAGCATTATTAACTAGAGCATCAATGGTTATGCCTGCCGTTTGTAATTCCTGCCAAATTTCTGCTGGAGATGTAGTTACAGCTAAATCCTTAGCTATCACCTTGACTGATACTCCAAATTGTTCAGTTAGTTCTGAAGCTATTTCTTGTAGCTTTGATTCACTTCTGGCGACTAATACCAGATTATAGCGATCGCCAGCAAATAATTTAGCCAATTCGTAACCAATACCACTAGAAGCACCTGTAATTAATGCAGTTGTGTTCATGATTTAAAAGTTTAAGGTAGGTATTGCCTACCTTATCTCTCCTAAAAAGTTTTCAGAAACTCAATCAAGGCTTTTTTGTCCTCATCTGCTAAATCTTTGCCAAATTCATGTCCGTGATCTTCGATAAAATCGGGAACTTTATTGTTTTTGAGTAGCAAAGGAGCTAAAACATCATCAGGAACAAACCGAACCAAAGAACTTAGAACTTTCCCTCCTAATTCCGAATTTAATTTCTGTTGTAAAATTCTGGGGGTTTCACGAGGGTCTAAGTTTGCTAGTAGTTTAATGGGTGTACCTTTAGGCACATCAGCTTTGAGTGAACCTAATTCCAAATGAGTATCGCGCTCAGTTCGCTTGATCAGGCGATCGCGTTGGTCGGGCCATAAGAGTTTTTCAGTGGCATCGTTAAAGGCTTCCATGCGTCCTGCTACGGAAGGGTCAGCATTATATTTACCCAGAGAGTTATTGTGGAAAAATGGCGCACTTGACCACAAACTAATCAGGGAAGGTGTGCGATAGTAGCCTGTACCTCCTGCTGGAATCTCGAAGTCGATGGGTTGATCTTCATCAAAAGGATTTTCCAGAGTCAGTTTTCCTGGAGATGGTAATTCTTTATAGGTTTTAGAAGAAAACTGCGCCCAAACATTACCTTGTGTAGCATTGGTTGCTAAAGCCCGAGCAGCATTAGTCTTAATCTCTGTCACAGGTTTGCGCTGGTCATCGGATAAGAAATTATGGTCGAGAAAATCAGAACTAAGAACCGATTCTCGATACCATTGTTTGGCTTTTTCGGGGTCAACAGCAATTTCGGCTGGCGGTTTTTTGCTCGAATGACAAGTAGCACAGGTATCAGCAAAGATTTTTTTGCCTTTGGTTAATACTTCTTGATCCTGAGTTAAATAAGCTTTTCCACCTGAAGCATCAGCTAAATACATTGGTGTAAGACTAGTTAAGAAAGTCTCGGCATCTGGCATCCGCGCTTCGGTTTTCGACCAGAATTCGCAGTCTTTCCTGGCAGTATCAATATCAAAAGGCTTTTGGGCTTTTCTCCCCAATAGAGGATCGTGGAGAGTTAACCAATAATCGCCACAAGAACCGATATTAATATAAACTCGTTCGGAAGCTAAAGCCACACCCACAGAATCTGCCCCATCTTTGAGGATATGAGGTACTGCCTCTGTTTTCCCATCATTCATTACCTCTGGAGTTCTGGGTCGATCTGCCAGATTAAAGATAGCGTTAATAGCATTGGGATTATCGATGTGATCGGTAGCAATTCGGGATGTATCCGATGTCCCTGGAGGCTGAGAATTTAAAACCTGTTTGCGAAAATCTTCATCGGGTATAGTTCCTCCAAATAACTTTCCTTCTAGGAGATATTGATTACCAATAGCGGAGACGATGTTTTCCCATTTAGGATTTTCAGGGTCTTTAGGGGGTTTGCGAGGATCATAAGCGATATGACATACACCACAAGAAATTCCCACCCGATAAGGCGGTTCAATTTGGGCTTTCCCTTCTCCTAGGGCATAATATTGAGCAACATCCCACTTGGCAGGGTCAAAATCGGGATTGGGAAACTTGCGCGCTCCCATAATTCCTACTGCATTCGGGTCGCGATCGCATTTATCAAGCCATAAACCATATTCGTCTGGTTTGCTAGCAGCAGTGCAACTAGGATCGTTAATCGCGCCAATCTCTTTAAACCGCTCTTGACGTTGATAGTGGCGAGTATTATCCACTTTATCTTCTGGTGGACGAGCATCCAATAGACTTAAAAAGTCCGCTTCTCCCTGAGTGCTTTTGGCTAAGTCACGAAAAAATTTTTCATTTCCACCCGTCCAAAAATACCAGGTTTGTAAACCACGCTTTTCTGCCTCGGTGAGATCGCCGTAATATTCTGAAGGCACGTAACCCAGATAGTCACGGTCATATTCAGAGGGTGCTTGGTCACTTGACTGGGAATAACTCGATGGTTTGGTGGTAGCTGGTGTATTGGGCTGCGATGGGGCAGGTTCGACAGCGTTACTTTTCGCTGACGCTTCCGCAATTAGTTCTCTCAAATGTTCGACAGAGGTCGATTGGTATTCATAGGGAGAACAACTCAGAAGGGTCAAAGCGATCGCCAGTACGCCGACAACCATGCCTAAACGTAGCTTGATCATATACTTCTCCTTGAACAAACATTAGTTTCTTATTAGGTTTAAAATTTATCTTGCTCGTAAGAATTAATTAATAGTTATGCCTTATATTTTTATCTAAATAAGCTCTTGTTAAGCAAAAAAGTTAACATTAATTTTTACAGGATACTAGTGAGACTTTATACTTAGTTTTGACCAAATGTTTCAGTATAAATTAGTAATAAACAAATAAAAGCCCTTAAGTTTATTAGCTAATTATTATTAGCTTAATTATGTAACAATAATTTATATTTGCTCTACTTTACTTGTAAATAGCTATATAAAAGCATTAATAATAGAGTTTTCAGGTCAAAAATGAATTAATTATAAGAATATAGTTACTACAAAAATTTTATTTGTGTAAAGAAATGATACAAAAAACCTGGGTTTTGCATAAAACAAAATATTTTCTCGATAGTAATAAATAGAAGTAGCAAAAAATTAATTTTAAATCTCCGAATAAGATCAACTGTAATCTAGTTTACATATTTTTAGTATGGATGTTTTCAAATGTCTACCAATCTTATTTTGCAACAATTGAAATTCCGTCATTTAACAGTTAAAAATCGTGTTTTTCGTTCTAGTGTGACTGGGCGTTGGGATAACTATAATGGTTCGGGAACTCAAGCCCGTGTGAATTGGGAAAACAAGTTTGCGAAGGGAGGAGTTGGCGCAATTATTTCCTCCTATGCGCCTGTCTCCATTGAAGGGCGAATTACGCCTAATGTAGTCACAATCGATTGTGACGAACGGATTCCCTTTTGGCAGACGGTGGGGGAAACGGTACATCGATATGACTGCAAATATATCATTCAACTTAGTCACTCGGGACGACAAAGAGACATTGAGGGGATTGAAAATACGCGGACTTTAAGCAATAAGGTCGAACCGATACCTGCTCCTAGCTCGACTAATGAAGCAGATCAAATTAATGGTTTACCTGCCAACAAAATGCCCACATCTCATGTCAAAGAAATTGTCCAAGACTTCGCCAAAGCAGCAGGTAGGGCTAAAGAGGCTGGCTTAGATGGAATTGAATTACACAGTTCTCACGGATACCTAATCAATCAATTTCTCAGTTCAGCGATCAATCAACGCACAGATGAATATGGTGGCGATCTCAAAAATCGTTATCGATTTCTTCAAGAAATTGTGGCAGCAATTCGGCAAGTAGTTGGAGATGAATTTCACCTGCAAGCAAAAATCAGTGTGAGAGAGTTTAACAATATTATTCCGCCTTGGAGCAAGTCGGGAAACACCTTTGAGGAAGCAATACAGATTTGTCAGTGGCTCGAGGGAGATGGGATTGATGCCCTGCACATTTCTCGTGGTAGTACTTTTCCCCATCCCTTATTACCTTCTGGGCCTTTTCCGTTTAGGATGCTGCGCTACACATACGATACTATGGCTTCTAGCGGTGGTAAAAATAGCTTTCGCAACGTGATTTTATTTCGGTATCAGTTTCTCCAACCTTTGTTTCAATGGATTTGGGGACGATTACCGAGAAGAGTAGAAGGTAGTTACGAGCAACCAATTAAAGGTTTAGAAGTTAAAGAGGAATCCCTGGATGAATACTTTAGAGAGCATATATCTACTAAAGAGCTTCAAACCTTGTTAACTGAACATCAGGGTACAGTGCTGAAGGACGCGAGAGAAATAAAGCAAAATCTCCGAGAAATTCCCATTATTACCACTGGTGGATTCCAACAAGCATCATATATTAATAATGCGATCGCTGATGGTTATACCGATGGCGTAAGTATGGCTCGAATGTTGGTGGCTAATAACGATCTGGTGCATCAATTTGAGGCAGGTAGGGATATTGCTGAAAAACCTTGTACCTATTGCAATGAATGTTTGGGAGCATATTTAGAGCTGCCTTTAGGCTGTTATAACCTAGACCGTTTTTATGAACGCTCAATTAAAAACTTAACTGGTGAGGAAAGAGACAAGGCAGATCAAGAAGCAGAGGTAGCCAGAACTCGTAAAGTGATGACTGTTTTTGATCCACCGCCTAAGCCTTATATGCCACCTATTAATTAGGTAGTAGGTAGTAGGTAGTAGGTAATGGGTAATAGGTAAAAAGTAATTATTGAGGTATCTAGTAGTGACTATAGTAAGTCAGGAATCGAATTTTAAGCAAATTTGGCGAAAAATTGTGGTTGTAGCGATCGCTCTCGTAGTTGCGATTTTGCTTTATTTGGTGTCGCCACTATTGCTAGGCAACGGTGCGGTTAAGTACGCAGATGTTGAAGACCATTTTAAATATGGTTCGATTGGGGGCGAAAGGGCTAACGGTATCCCTTACTGGATTTGGAAAGTACTACCTGTAATGTTTGCTGATAAATTACCAGGAGAAGGTTATACTTCTTTAGGCTTTATACAAGAGCCAGGACAAGATTTACCTATCGGTTTTACTCAACGCAAAATCTTTGTTAATCGAGTTGCTCAAAACTGCGCCACTTGTCATGTGGGAAGCTTGCGAGACTCACCAGATAGTCAACCTCAGATTATTACCGCTATGCCTTCTAATACCGTCGATTTAGAAGGATATATCAAATTTTTGGCAGCAGTAGGTGTGGATAAACGCTTTACCGCTAAAGAAATGATGCCTCGCATTGCAGCAATGGGAGCTAATCTTAATCCTTTAGAAACACTAATTTATCGTTATCTTGCCATTCCCCAAACTAGAGATGCCTTAATTAACCAGGCAAGTCAATTTAGCTTTTTAAACAGACAATCAGCCTATGGGCCAGGAAGAGTAGATACTTTTAGTTCCTATAAAACTCGTCAGTTTGGCTTTGAGAGCGATCGCTTGGATGATAAAGAAATTAACGGTATCGCTGATTTTCCAAGTGTGTGGCAGCAACAGCCAAGAGAAGGAATGCAACTACACTGGGACGGTAATAATACTTCTGTAGATGAGCGTAATAACAGTGCTGCCTTGGCTTTAGTTACGCCGACGACGATTGATTTTGATGCTATTGATCGTGTGGCAGATTGGCTATGGCAATTACCACCTCCTGCTTATCCTTATGCCATTGATAATGATTTAGCTTCTACAGGTAAAACCATTTATGAAAATAATTGTGCTTCCTGTCATAGCTTTGGTGGTGCTTTAACTGGGAAAGTAATTCCTATTGAAGAAATAGGCACAGATCCAGGTCGTCTTGATTCCTATACTTACGAGCTTCTGTCTAATCAGAATACTTTGTTTGCCGATATTAGCTATCGCGGTAAAGATCAACGGTTTCAAAACTTCCGTAAAACTAATGGTTATGCCAATCTGCCTCTAGATGGACTTTGGTTGCGCGCCCCTTATTTACATAATGGTTCAGTTCCTACTTTAAAGGATTTACTGGAACAACCAGCTAATAGACCTCAAGTTTTTTATCGCGGTTATGACGTATTTGATCAAGACAAGGTAGGCTTTGTGTCTGATGTGCCAGAGGAAAACGGTAAACAGTACTTTAAGTTTGATACAACCTTACCAGGCAATAGTAATAGCGGTCATGTTTATGGTATTGACCTGGATAGTAAAGATAAAAACGCCTTGGTGGAATATTTGAAGACACTATAAGGCAGGAGTAAAAATTATGAATTCTTATGCTAAATGGTTTGGTCGAGTTGTTTGGTTAGGCATTTTTGCCAATTTGTTTTTTATCATTCCTTTATGTTTTTTCCCCGAAACCTTACTCTCATTACTCAAGATGCAAATTCCCATACCAATTATCTGGGTGAGGGCAACAGGGTTGCTATTGTTGGAAATTAGTATTTTATATATTCCTGGGGCGATCGATCCTTATCGCTATCAAGCAACTGCTTGGATGTCGGTTTTGGTAACTAGAGGGGGAGGTTCTAGTTTTTTCCTCTGTGCGGTTTTATTGTTTGGACAAGATTTAGGTTTTCTCACCATTGCTGTGGTTGACTTGTTATTTGGTGTTGTGGAAGGAATTCTCTTGTATTTAGCTACTAACAAGGAACGAGCGGACAGGTTACAAACCTCGAATCTCAGTTAATTAATCGTCCATCAGCATTAAGCTTTAACATCAAAATGAATATAGAAGTATTAAAAACAAGACTAGGTAAGATCATAACTGCGATCGCTTTAATAGTAATTCTGTTAATCGGCGGAGTCGGCTATCTTGCCTGGTACAATTTGTTTCGAGAAGTACCTACTTATTATGCGTCTCCAGAAGAACATTTTAAATACGGTTCAATTGGTACGGAAAACGCGGAAGGTATCCCTTATTGGATTTGGGTAGTGCTACCGCGACTGTTTCCTGAATACTTACCAGGTTTAGGGGGGTATACATCTTTAGGTTTAACTTGGGAAGAAGGGAAAGAAACCCCTGTGGGAATTTCTAAGAAAACCATTGGCTTTCCTCGTCAGGGTATCACCTGTGCTGTCTGTCATAGTGCTACCTATCGTCAAAAACCTGAAGATAAGCCAACAATAGTCCTCGCAGCCCCCTCGAATAAATTCGACTCTCAAAGCTTTCTGCGCTTTATCTTTGCCTGTGCCAATGATCCACGCTTTACTCCTAAATATATCCTGGATGCGATCGCCTATAACCACGACTTCTCTTGGCTAGAAACTCAACTGTATCGCTATTTAATTATTCCCCAAACCAAAAAAGCAATCCTCAAACAACAGGAGTCTTATGCCTGGATGGATTCTCGCCCTAATTGGGGTGCTGGTCGCATTGATCCCTTTAATCCCGTTAAATTTAGGACTCTTAGTCTGCCTCTCGACGATACCATCGGTAACTCCGATATGATGTCCCTGTGGAATCAAAAACAACATCAAGGTTTTGCTCTTCACTGGGATGGTTTAGAAACCTCTTTGACTGAAACTGTTAATACAGGCGCGATCGGTGATGGTGCAACTAGGAAATCCATCGATCTCCCAGGCTTACAACGAGTAGAACAATATATTACTCAACTAGATCCTCCTAAATATCCCTTTGCCATCAATCAATCTTTAGCAGATCAAGGAAAACCTATCTTTGATAATAACTGCGCTTCCTGTCATGCTTTTGGTGGCGAAAAAACTGGAACAGTCATACCTCTCAATGAAATTGGCACAGATCGTCATCGCTTGGATATGTGGACTAAACAAGCAGCAGATACTTATAACGAATATGCCGAAGGGTATGAATATGACTTTGACGAATTACGTAAAACAGATGGCTATCAATCTGTATCTTTAGATGGACTCTGGTTGCGCGCGCCATATTTACATAACGGTTCAGTCCCTTACTTGCCAGACCTATTAGAAACCCCAGAGAAACGTACTAAGGTATTTTATCGAGGTTACGATGTCTACGATCCAGACAAAGTAGGCTTTATCGCCGAAGGTTCAGAAGCAGAGAAAGTCGGGTTTAAATACGATACTAGTGTTCCTGCCAATGGTAATCAAGGACATCTTTATGGTGTGGACTTATCGAGTAAAGATAAAACCGCCTTGATTGAATATCTCAAGACTTTATAAATTTCAATTTGTTCGAGAAGCTAAATAACCGTGAGGTAACTTTATGACTACTGATTACATTTTATTCATACACGGAGTCAACACCCGTGATCAAAGAGAAAATCCCGAATACGCCCAAGACTTAATCAAAGGTATTAAATCTAAATCACATGAATTTGTTCCCATCCCTCTATATTGGGGTGATGTTAATGAAGCTGCTGAGAAACAGCTATTAAATAGACTTAAAGATTCCCCTCTCTGGGACGATATGTGGTTTAGAACTTTCCGTGAACAACAACTACTGCAATTTGCTGGAGATGCAGCACTCTATATCAGTCGTCATGTTGGTTCTAAAGTCGTCACAAGATTAAAGACAGATGCTATTCAAATCTTACAAAATTCCCAACCTGGCGATCGCTTGCATTTAGTTACCCATAGTTGGGGTACAGTTATCCTTTTTGACATTTTGTTTGCTACTCGTTGGGATGATCCTAAAGCTTCTGGACACGAGGAAGTTATGGCAATTCGAGATTGCATCTTTGGTTTATCAGGGGAAAATGACACTACCAATCAAGGAATTCAATTAGCTAGTATTTACACGATGGGTTCGCCGATCGCTATTTTTAGCTTAACGAGTGTCAATGCCGATCCTAACCAGCCTGAAGCTAGTTCTAGTAGCCACGATATCACATTACGATTACAAGAATTACTACAAAATCTTTACCAGGCAAGAAATGGAGCTAAATTACCTTGGAGAAATTTCATTCATCCAGGAGATCCTATCGCTTATCCCTTGAAAAAATTGATGAAAGATTTAGTAGATAATGACGAGAAATATATCGATTTTCAAGATGTAATTACCCAAGAACCTAGATTATTAGACTTGTTAGAAAAATCAGTTAGTCAAACAACCTTCGCTCTTTTACAAGGGGGTAAAGCTCATGGCAGTTATTGGCAAAGTCAGCAAGTTATCCAAGAAATAAGCAGCATTTTGCCAAAAAATGTTTAAACACACAAAAGCTGTTAGTTATTAGTCATTTGTTGAAAAATTCTATTGTTTATTTTTTCCAAGGATTATTATGCAACCATATTTGCCACAACAAGAAATTAATTCTAATACCAGAGAAAGTTGGCTAAAAAGAAATCGAGATGACTATCAATTCGACCACAATTTTTTAGCTCCAATTCCAATACTAAAAAATCTACCCAAACAAGAGTATTTTTCTGCGGAATATACAGCCAAACGTTTGGCTAGTATGGCTAATCTTCCTGCCAATATGTTAGCAGCAAAAGCCAAAAATTTTCTCGATCCTTTAGATACTTTAGAAGAATACGAAGATTTTTTGAGTCTATTGCCAAAACCCAATCTGTTGCAATATTATCGCACCGATTCCTTCTTTGCCGAACAAAGATTATCTGGAGCTAATGCGATCGCCACTCGCCGTCTCGAAGAGTTTCCTGATGATTTAGCAATTAATAATAGTGATTTTCAAGGAATTTTAGATGGCGACCATAACCTAGATACAGCTCTTGGGGAAGGAAAATTATATTTCTTAGATTATCCCTTATTAGAAAATATTAAAGGGGGAAATTCCGCCAGTGGTAGAAAATATTTGCCTAAAACCAGAGCTTTGTTTTACTGGCAAAGTAATGATTCTGCTGTAGGTGGTTCTCTAGTTCCCGTTGCGATCGAACTTAAAAGTGAGTCGGGAAATAACAAATTAATTTACACCCCCAAAGATGCTCCCCTAGATTGGTTTTTTGCCAAACTTTGTTTACAGGTTGCCGAAGCCAATCATCAAGAACTGGGTACTCACTTCTCTTATACTCATGCAGTAATGGCTCCTTTTGCGATCGTTACCGCAAGACAATTGGGAGAAAACCATCCTCTTGCCTTACTACTCAAACCTCACTTCCGATTTATGTTGTTTGACAATGACTTGGGAAAAACGCAATTTTTACAACCAGAGGGCCCAGTAGACCGCTTTATGCCAGGTACTTTAGAAGAATCTCTTACCTTCGTAGCCCAAACCTATCAAACTTGGAGTATCCAAGATTTTGTTTTTCCCACACAGATTACAAGGCGCAAAATGGATAGTCGGGAACTATTACCTCACTATCCTTTCCGAGATGATGGATTACTTGTGTGGCAAGCCGTAGAAAATTTTGTCATAAATTACGTTCGACTTTATTACAAAACAACACAAGACTTAAGAGAAGACTATGAGTTGCAAAATTGGTCGCGAGAACTAGCTGCTCAAGACGGAGGTCGTGTTAAAGGTATGCCAGAAACTATAGAAACTATAGAGCAGTTAATTGAAGTTCTAACTGTTGTTATATTTACCTGTGGTCCTTTGCATTCTGCTTTGAATTTTCCCCAATACGAATATATGGCATTTGTGCCTAATATGCCTTATGCTGCCTATCATCCAGTTCCAGAAACCAAAGGAATTGATATGGCAACGATTCTAAAGTTTTTACCACCTTTTAAACAAGCAGCCGACCAGGTTTTTTGGACTGTAGTTTTGACTTCCTATCACTATGACAAACTAGGTTTTTATGATGAAGAGTTTACTGATCCTCTAGCTCAAGAACTTGTTGTCCAGTTCCAGCAAAATTTAGCCGATGTGGAAAGGCAAATAGAAATTCGCAATCAAATTCGTCTTGTTCCTTATCAATACTTTAAACCTTCGGAGATTATTAATAGTATTAATACTTGAGTTTAATTGCTCTATTGCTAAGAGAGAGTGGAGAAAAGCTAATGACTAAACAACAAGTTACCGTAACTGCTAGTATTGTAGTCAAATCGGGTATGGAAGAAAAATTCAAACAAGAGTACTTACCGATCGTCACTTTAACTCTTGCTGAAGAGGGCTGTCTAAATTACAACCTTTATCAATCGCAAACTAATCCATCAATATTTTGGCTCTATGAAAATTGGGTAAGTCAAGAAATTCTTGAGCAACACTTACAAATGCCCTATATTAAGGCGATTGGCGAGAAAGCAAATGAATTTTTGGCAGAACCTATTGAAATTAACTTATGGCAACAGATTGCTTAGAAGTTGCTTGCCGAGAAAAGGGAGAAATATTTGATATGACTGCCAAAGTGTTATTGTATGGTGCAACTGGATACGTCGGTCAATTAATTGCTCAATTAGCAAAAAGAAATGCCTTGAACTTAATTCTGGCAGGAAGAAATCAGGATTCAGTTACAGCAACAGCCAACAAATTAGGTCTAGCATTTCGAGTTTTTGATCTTAATGTTTCTACAAATATCGAACGAGCGATCGCTGATGTCTCAGTAGTGCTTAATTGCGCTGGCCCTTTTAGCTTTAGCAGTCAGCCTTTAGTAGATGCTTGTCTCAAAGTTGGCACTCATTACACCGATATCGCTGGCGAAGTACCTGAATTTCAAGCTTTGGTCGCTCAAGATGCAGCAGCGAAAGCAGCAGGAATAATGCTACTTCCTGGGATTGGTTTTGGTGTTGTTCCTACTGACTGTTTAGCTGTATATCTTAAATCTCAGTTACCAACAGCTAACAAGCTAACTCTAATTTATAAAACTGAAGGAGGTGTATCCCAAGGTACTGCAAATACAGTGCTTCCCAATCTTCATACTAGAGGTGTAGTGCGAGAAGAAGGGCAACTGATTCCTGCTTTAGCAGCGGAAAAAAGTCTGAGAATTGATTTGGGTGCTGGTTTGGTAACTGCCGTAACTAATCCTTGGCGAGCAGATTTAGTTACTGCCTATTACAGTACTAAAATCCCTAACATTGAGGTTTATACGGTATTTCCTTTCCCTTTACCTATGCTCATGCAAACAAGTCGTTATTTAAAATGGATCTTTGATTCGTCATTATTTCAAATGGGACTGAAAAGTTTGCTCAAACAGTTGCCCCCAGGCCCAACCGCAGAAGCAAGAGCTAAAGGAAAAACCTGGATATTGGGTATTGTCGAAGACGAAACAGGTAGACAAATTAAAGCCAGGTTAGAAGGATCTGAAGCCTATGATTTAACAGCACTGACTGCTATAGCAGCGATCAAACGCATTCTTCAAGGTCAAATTAAGTTGGGATTTCAAACTCCTGCATCTGTATATGGGGCGGATTTTATCTTAGAAATCCCTGAAGTTAAACGATACTAAGTTCTCTGATGCAGCCTTTAGACTTGATCGTGACAATTGCTGGAGGTGCGATTGGCTATGCCTACGGCAGCTACGCAAACGCCACGCCAGGGCGCGATTACCCGAAGGGTACGCTACGCGAACAGCTATGCCTACGGCAGCTACGCAAACGCTGCGCCGAAGGCGATCGCCATTTATATCCAGAAATTAGGGATAAGCTGTAGATTGACGATTTTGTCAACGAGTTTGATAGTTTAAACTCAAAAGCTTTAACCACAACCCAGGATATTGTTTTTCTAACCAAGGCTGGGACTGTTTCAGCCAACCAGCAAACCAACCACTCAAGAGTAGATTCTTAAGCGCGTCTAAATTGAAAGAAAAATAAGATCCAAGCCAACGCAACAAATCTCGATTACCTGCCATCTCCCAAATCCAAATCAAAAGGGCAGGATTTTTTCTCGCAGCAACTAAAGCCAATCTGGTAAAAGTTAGCCAGTCAGTACGATCTTTGATAAAAGTATTAGCAACTTCAGGGGGTTCATCTGCCAAGATCCCAAAGAAGGTATTTAACATTGAATTAATTCGTTGCGGAGGTAAAATTTTCCCCGTAGGTACCATCATTCCCTTAGAAAATAGCCAGGTTACCGAAACATTACTTTGATAGGCTCTAATTTGGTTTAAATGTTTGGCGGAAAGTAAATCGTGTTGGAGGGCAGTATGTAATAAAGTAGTTAAACGTTCTAGGTTACGCACTAAAGAACCAAAACCAGTAAAAATTAAGGGAGATTGTAAGGAGGCTGCATCACCAATAGCCAATAAACGATCAAAAGCGACAGTGCGATCGCGATCGCTGGTGCTAAAATGACCAGGTATATAGCCGAAAGTTGGTTTTTTCCAGACTAGTTGTTCTAAATCGCAACGACGATATTCGGGCAAAATTGTAAAGAAATCTTCATACATTTCTAAAAGTGAACCAGGGTTATCTGGATGTACCTGATGGTAATGGAAGAGATAGAAAGTCAGTTCACCGTTACCCGCAGGAAATAATTCCCAAATCAACTGTCTACCTCGCGAGATATCCCCATGAGAATTTAAGACATCACCATATTTTTCATCCCAAACTTCAGGGGCAAAACCACTTTTAATTACTGCCCCCACTGTCGGACAAACACTATCAAAAGCACGACCACCATTAAGTTGCCAAGCAATAGGTGAAGCTGTCCCCATCGCGTCTATTAATAGTCTTCCCGTTGCTTGTTTACTGGTTTGGCTGGGCAAATGAGTCAGCTTAACTGTTACAGATTTCTCGGCAATATCGGCGCGGATAAATTCTGTTTCATCCCAAATATCGCCCCCAGCCTGACGCAGTTTATCACCACAAAAGCGCAGTAGTTTTTCGGCATCAATTGCCACGTTTAAAACTGTCGGGGTATGCAAAACTTTAGCTTTTAAATGGGGTGGATTATAAGCATCAAAAAATTTACTAAAACCGTCAAGATATTCAGTAGCGATAACTGATTCAAATTCTTTGGGGGTAAATAAACCCAGATTAATTAAACTCTGAAATTCATCACGAGAAATATTCCATTCCCGATTCATTCTGCCGAAGGGTAATCTTTCAATCAATAGCACTCGATAACCTTTAGCTGCCATAACCGCAGCGTGAATCACTCCTAAAGCACCACCAATATAAATCAGATCATATTCTGCTTCAGAAGAATTAGAGGCAGTTTGGGTTTGAAAAATTACTTTTTGGGGTTTTTGAGGATTTCTCACACTATCGCGCCAGCGTTTCTCCCACCAGTAAACCCGATTGAGATCATATTCGCCATTGGGCATTTTTTGGAAAAAGTGAACTGTTTGGGGATAAGCATCGGCTAAAGCTTCAAAAATAGATTGTTGAGCTAAATCTATAGCTGGAGGTGCAGGATATTCAGGAGGAAAAGCAGCCCGAATTGTAGTAATTAGCTGTTGCTGAATTTGATTTATTTGGGGAATTACTGAGTTACCCCATTGGAACATTTTTAAATAGGTGGTACGTTGTACCTGCCAAACAAAAATCGATAATTCACTGCTAGATAGAGAATCAAACTGGAGACGAAGCCCATCAGGAGTGATAACTTTTTGACCTAACTGTGGTTGCCAGGTATTTTGTAACCAATTCTTTACATTTTCCAGATTGGGAGTGGGAATTTCTAAGTATAGTAATTCTTTCATAAAGATTATTAATTGATTTTTAAGAAAATTAAAAACAAACTTGATTTAATTACCAGTTAGGTTAAACTTGCGGGACGGTTGTTTTTATAATTTTCCAGTTCAACCCCGTCCATATTGAAACCCTTAGTTTTGTATCTAGGAATTTAGTTTTAATATTAATCCCTAATCCCTAACACCTAACCCCAGTCTCAAAACTAAACTTTTCAAACTGGACAAAGTTTAAACCGAGTTGCATACTAGTACACCAAAATTATCTCATTCAATCCTACGTAATCTTATCTATGGATTATCCCATCCCAACTAGTATCGAAGAAGTATCAAAACTAAAAAACACTTCTGTTAATGCAGAAGTTATTGTAACAGCGATCGCGGGTGTAATTCAGATTGCCCGTCAACGAGGACAGTCTTTAGAAGAACTAACCGCAGATGTGCTACAAGATGATTGTGTTCTAGATTTAGATCGACGTAAATGGTTAAGCGAATTAATTACTCAGGTTTGGCTATTACTGCCTTCATTAACAGTAAACAGTGAGCCGTGAGCAGTTACCAAAATTTGTGCTGGCGTTGGTAATTTAATGTATGACTTACAAAGTGTTTCGTTTAGTAGCTAATAGCTATTAGCTTTATGCCTTACGGCAGCTACGCAAAAGCTCTTTTGATTTAACTAGCTTGCAGCCAAATTAAAAATCATACCTCTATTTACCAATGCCTTTTTGCTTTTCTTGACAATCAATAGTAACCTGATTGTAAGCTAACTAATTTCGCCTTAAAATCGCTATAGTTTCATAATAGTAGTGAGCAATGTAATCGATTACTTGAGGATAGGAAAAATGGGCGAATTAAATGTAGCAGAGGTTTTAGTTCAGTGTTTAGAGAATGAAGAAGTCGAATATGTTTTTGGCTTGCCAGGTGAAGAAAATCTTCATGTTCTTGAAGCCTTAAGAGATTCTTCAATTCAATTTATTACGACCCGTCATGAACAAGGTGCTGCTTTTATGGCAGATGTTTATGGTCGTCTCACAGGCAAAGCAGGTGTATGTTTATCGACTTTAGGGCCAGGGGCAACCAACCTGATGACAGGAGTAGCAGATGCTAATTTGGATGGCGCACCTTTAGTAGCAATTACAGGACAAGTGGGTACAGATAGGATGCATATCGAATCCCATCAATATCTCGATTTAGTGGCAATGTTTGCCCCTGTCACTAAATGGAATGCTCAAATTGTGCGTCCAGATACTACCCCCGAAATTATTCGTAAAGCCTTTAAGGTTGCTCAAGCCGAAAAACCTGGTGCAGTACATATTGACTTGCCCGAAAATATTGCTGCAATGCCCCTCAATGCTAAACCTTTGCATCGAGATAATCGCGAAAAAACTTACGCCTCGACTCGTAGTCTTAATGCTACTGCTGCTGCCATCTCCAAAGCCCAAAATCCTCTAATTATGGCAGGAAACGGCGTCATTCGTGGTCATGCTAGCGACGCTCTTACTGAATTTGCCACCCAGCTTAATATTCCCGTCGCCAATACCTTTATGGGTAAAGGGGCAATACCCTACACACATCCTTTATCTTTGTGGACAGTAGGATTACAACAACGAGATCTAATTAGCTGTGCTTTTGATGAAGCAGATTTAGTAATTGCGATCGGTTATGATCTAATTGAATATTCGCCTAAAAAATGGAATCCTGAAGGTGATAAAAAAATTATTCATATCAATGAATGTAGAGCGGAGATTGATAGCAGTTATATTCCTTTGGTAGAAGTGTTTGGAGATATTTCTGATTCTCTTAACGAAATTGTAAAGCGTTGCGATCGCGAAGGCAAAAAAAACCCTTCAGCACATATTCTCAGAGTGCAAATCAAAGAAGATTACGAACAATATGCTCATGATGACGGCTTTCCTATTAAACCCCAAAAAATTATCTATGATTTACGTCAGGTAATGGCACCCGAAGATATTGTTATTTCTGATGTTGGGGCGCATAAAATGTGGATGGCAAGGCATTATCATTGTGATTGTCCTAATACCTGTATCATTTCTAATGGCTTTGCAGCTATGGGAATTGCGATACCTGGCGCAATGGCAGCCAAATTAGTTAATCGCGATCGCAAAGTTGTCGCCGTCACAGGCGATGGTGGCTTTATGATGAATTGTCAGGAATTAGAAACTGCTTTACGAGTTAAAACTCCTTTTGTTACTTTGATTTTTAATGACAATGGCTATGGTTTGATTGAATGGAAGCAAATTAACCAGTTTGGTCACTCTACCTCAGTTGATTTTGGTAATCCCGACTTTGTGAAATTTGCTGAAAGTATGGGTTTAAAAGGCTATCGTGTAGAATCAGCAGCCGATTTAATTCCTACTCTTAAAGCAGCTTTAGCAGATGATGTCCCCTCGGTAATCGATTGCCCCGTAGACTATCGAGAAAATCTCCGTTTTTCACAAAAATCTGGCGATCTTAGTTGTAACATTCAGATTTAGTTATAAGTCACGCGATCGCTGCAAAATAACCCTGCTACAAAAATAAATGAAATATTACACAGCAAGAAATTTCAAATCACTCGGTTTCTTTATTTAGGAATTATTGGTATTGTTATAATCTATATGTTTTTAACGATTTTTGTAGCTTTATCAAAATCCTCAACGCAGAATACTAGCAGTGTTTCAAACTCTATGTCAGTAGAGAAAGTTGTTGCATGGTTCTGTGCTGGAGCATTGGGATACGCTGCTTTTTACGCAATCGGAAAAAATATCGCCGAGAAATAGTATTTATCCACTAATTGTTAATACAATTAAACTATAATTAACCTTAGAACTAATTATAGCAAGCATCTAGAGAAACAATTATTTTGCGATCGCCTGACTTTTGCGCTCAAATAATAACAGATAAAATGACTACATAGTTACAGGTTAGTTATTAACTGTGGCTTATCCTTCCAAATAAACTCACGATCAATGCTAAATGATAACTGTTAAATGTAATGACTAGCATCCAAGTAAAACCTCGGTTTCAAAGTTTTGCTGAATACCTCTCCTATGATGACGGCACAGATAAGCTATACGAACTATTTAACGGGGAATTGATCGAAGTGCCTCCAGAATCAGGAAAAAACGTTCAAATCGCCAATCGTCTTTTTCTTATTTTCGCTCTTTTAATTGGTACAGATAGAGTGCGAGGACATGGATTAGAGCTAGAAGTGAATGGAGAGCCAAGAAATCGCTATCCCGCTCTAACTATCTTGCGCGAGGAACATATTCAGCAATTAACTCAACGCAATACTCTACGTTTAACTATGAGTCCTCCTTTACTAGTTATCGAAATAGTTAGCCCAGGAGAAATACAGCGTAATAGAGATTACATCGCCAAGCGAGGACAATATCAAGATTGTGGTATTCCCGAATATTGGATTATCGATCCTGATGCCAAAACAATATTAGTACTAGAATTAGTTGACCAAGCTTATACTGAGGTAGGCAACTTTTGTGGTGAAGAACAAGTTCAATCTCCCCAGTTTAAAGGACTTAACTTAACCCCAGCAAAAATTTTTGCCTCCCCAGCAGCTAAGTAGAAAGTTCAAAATAATCTCAGCCAACTAAACATAAATTAACTATACCTAGTCCCCAGTCACTAGTCCCTAATCCCTCGAACAGTCATCTAAACAACTATTTGTTTTAAATTAGATGCAGTATAGACATAACTTATAGTTTTCTGGCTACCTTTAACGTTAATATCTATTTAACTATATTTAATTAATTAATTCGATAACTAGTTATGCCACGCACCCAAAGAAACGATAACTTTGTAGACAAAACTTTTACCGTTATGGCAGATATCATCTTAAAAGCTCTGCCTACTAACAAAAAAGCCAAGGAAGCATTTGCCTATTATCGTGATGGTATGTCTGCTCAAGGAGATGGGGAATATGCTGAGGCACTAGAAAATTACGAAGAAGCGTTAACCCTAGAAGAAGATCCCAACGATCGCAGTTATATCCTTTACAACATGGGTTTAATTTATGCCAGTAACGGCAATATTGATAAGGCAATTGAACTTTACACTGAGGCGATCGACCTTAATCCTAGAATGCCCCAAGCACTAAACAACATTGCTGTTATTTATCATTACGAAGGGGAAAAAGCTAAAGAAGCAGGAGATGTAGAAAAAGCGGAATCCTATTACGATAAAGCTGCGGAATATTGGAAACAAGCAATTAGAATCGCACCCAATAACTACATGGAAGCCCAAAACTGGCTCAAGATTACAGGACGTTCAGAAATGGATGTATTCTTTTAAAGCTGTAAGCTGTAAGCTTTTAGTTAGTAATTAATAATCAGTAATCAAAAAATATGATCGATCGCGAAGAAGTTAAAAGAGTTGCTAACCTAGCTCGACTAAAAATAACCGAAGAAGAAGAAGTAGCATTTACCACACAACTTAATAGCATCCTGGGCTATTTTGAGCAGTTGAGCGAGCTTGATACTACTGATGTTCCACCAACTACTAGAGCGATTGAACTTAGTAATATTACTCGCCCTGATGAATTAGATCCTTTTACTGATAAAGAAGCTTTACGAAGTGCTGCGCCTGAACAACAAGGCGAGTTTTTTCGTGTTCCAAAAATTCTTAGCTCAGATGAAGGATAAATTCAATAAATTCAACTATCCTCCAAATAAAGCTCCGATCGCTTTACCCATGTTTTCTGGTTGCATAGCTACGGTGGCTGCGGTAGGCTCATAGCCACAATGCACCATACAGTCTTGACATTTGGGATTACCACTGGCTTTACCGTAGTTACTCCACTGGGTATTATTAATCAATTCTTGATAGCTAGAATAGTGTCCTTCATTGAGTAAATAACAGGGTTTCTGCCAACCTAAGACACTGTAGCTAGGACTACCCCAAGGGGTACAGTCAAAGTCTTGATCTCCCATGAGAAACTCTAAGAATAGGGGATTATGATTAAAGTTCCATTTTTTCTGACCTGATTTCCAAGGTGATAAGATTTGTCTAAATAAAGCTTTTGTTTGCTCTCGTTTAAGAAAGTTATCTTGATCGGGAGCTAATTCATAACCGTAACCAGGAGAAACCATCATTCCATCGAGATTAAGAGTTTCTAAAAAATCAAAAAACTGCTGCATTAATTGCGGATCAGCACCTTCAAACACAGTTGTATTAGTGGTTACTCGAAAACCTTGTTGCTTGGCTGCTTTAATAGCTGCGATCGCTTTATCAAAAACTCCCTCGCGATCGACACATTGATCATGTTGTTCTCGCAAACCATCTAAATGGACACTGAAAGTTAAATAAGAAGAAGGCTGAAATTTTGATAAGCTTTTTTCTAATAACAGTCCATTAGTACAAAGATAAACAAACTTTTTGCGTTTAACTAAACCAGTAACAATTTCAGAAATCTGAGGGTGTAATAAAGGCTCACCTCCAGGAATCGAAACTACAGGCGCACCACATTCTTCTACTGCTGCAAAACACTGTTCGGGAGTCAGATTTTGTTTTAGAATCTCGGTGGGATGTTGAATTTTTCCACAGCCAGAGCAAGCAAGATTGCAACGAAATAAAGGCTCTAACATTAATACTAAAGGAAAGCGTTTGCGCCCCATCAAACGTTGGGTAACAAGATACTTGCCAACTGTAACTGCTTGTTGAAGTTGAATCGCCATGATTTTTTTATTTCCTCAGACACACCTAATTTCTTTTGGCTTCTATCTAACTAATTCAGTTTATCGCAACGAGTCAGTCAAAAATTAAAAATCCCAAGTCAAAAGTCTTTGCAACCCAATTCTCTGTAAACTAATAACTGAGTTTAAATATGTATTTTTTTAAATAATTAATGATTAGTTGGTAAATATGGGTAGTACAGTTTGGGAATTAGATTTTTATTCACGTCCAGTTTTAGACGAAAATGGCAAGAAGCTATGGGAGTTATTAATTTGTGAAAGTCCCAACGATATAGAAAAAACTGCCGATGATTTATTTAGATACGCTCAGTATTGTCCTAGTAGTACGGTAAATTCCTTGTGGTTAAAAGAAGCAATTGAAAAAGCGATCGCCCAAGCCCAAACAACACCTAAGAAAATTCGTTTTTTCCGTCGTCAAATGAATAATATGATCGTCAAAGCCTCTGAGGATATTGGTATTACGCCTCTTCCTAGTCGTCGCACCTATGCACTCAATCAATGGCTTGAAGATAGGGTGAATAATTTTTATCCCCAGGAAACAGGATACGATCTCAAGACGGCTAATACTGCTTCTGTTCAATATCCGCCTCTGAATCCGATTCCTCTTCCCGATGCTGTTAGAGGCGATCTAGGGGATAAATGGATCTTTGTCAGTTTGGCAGCAAGCGACTTTGAGGAAATGAACGAATGGGATATGGCTTTTTCTGAATCTTTTGCGCTTTCTCTTCTAGATATTACTGCTGATACTATTATCCCTGGTTTAATTATCTACTCTCCCCGTGCGAATCCTTTAGCAGCTTGGATGTCAGGCTTAGAAATGGGTTATCTCCAGTTAGAAGCTGATCTACGTCCACAATTGCGTTTGGAAACAGGCTTAAGTGATAGTTGGACGTTGGTTAATTTAACCAATAAAGAAACCGTCAAGCAAGCACAGGATTTTGAAACAGCTAAACAAAAAGCCAAGGGAGTTCACTTTCTAGCAATTCAATCTTCTCCAGATTCCGAATCTTTTGCGGGATTTTGGTTATTGAAGGCATGATGAACTGTTACGCACTTTAATTTTGGTTGAGAAAGGAGTCAGGAGTCAGGAGTCAGGAGTCAGGAGTCAGAATAATTATTTGTCATCAATCACCAATCCCCAATCACCATTCACTAATCCCTCAATTTAAAAGAAGATTTCAGTGGGCTTGCCCATGACATAACCCTGAGCATAATCAATACTGATTTTACCTAAATGCTCTAATATCTGGTCGGTTTCGACAAATTCGGCGATAGTTTTAATACCCATTAAATGAGCTACTTCGTTGATGGAGTGAACAATAGCGCGATCGCATTCTTCATTGATAATATTTTTGACTAAACTGCCGTCAATTTTTAGATAATCTACAGTTAGATTTTTGAGATAAGCAAAAGACGAAACTCCACTACCAAAATCATCTAGAGCAAATTTAACCCCAAGATTTTTCATCGCTGTAATAAATTTCTGAGCGTGAGTTATTTGAGCGATCGCTGCGGTTTCTGTAATTTCAAAGCAAAGACAATCTCCTGGGACTTGAGATTTTTTAATTAAATTAATTGCAAAATTAGTAAATCTTTCATCGTTAATACTTGCCCCAGATAAATTAATGGAAACTAAGGTTTTGTTGGCTGCAAAATACTGAGCGTAGGATTTTAAAGTGGCTTCTAATACCCATCGGTCTACAATTGTAATTACACCGTAACGTTCTGCTATAGGGATAAATTGTTCAGGCGTAATCAAGTTGCCAGCACGATCTTTAAGACGCAACAAAATTTCGTAATGCTGACGTTGTTGACCATCATCTACTACTGGTTTAATTAATTGTTTAACTAAATAAAAACGATTTTCTTTGATAGCCTGGGAGACATTGGCAATATGCCCCATTTGAGTTTGTTCTAGATCAACTTCTTGATGGTTGTTTTCGACGATATAAACTCTACCTCGACCTAAATTTTTTGCCTGATAGCAAGCAACATCTGCACGACTTAAAATTTCAGTAGCATCAGTAGAGATATTTGTAATGCCAACAATCCCAATACTGACTCCCACATCAAATTCGACGCTATTCCAGGTAAGACGATAATTGTTGATCGCATTAATTAATTGTTCACAGATTTGTTCAGCTTCGGTAATCGAACATCCTTCTAACAAAAGACCAAATTCATCTCCTCCCAACCTGCCTAGAGTATCGCCTTTACGAATCATACTCTGCAATAATTGGGCTAATTCGGATAACAGGCGATCGCCAATTAAATGTCCTGCGGTATCATTAACTATTTTAAAACGATCAAGATCTAAATAACATAATACCGATTCTGTACGATATTTCTGCGCTTTTTGAACTGAATACTTTAATTTTTCATTAAATTCACGACGATTTAATAACCCAGTTAAATCATCATAAGTAGCTTGATATGCAATTTTTTTATAGAGATTTTGTTCAGCAGTAATTTCTTGTTTGACTCCTCGATAACCTAAAAACTTGCCAACTTTTTTATCAAATAAAGGATTACCATTAATTTTAAAAATTCTTATTCCTTGCTCGTCGTCTTGCAAGCTAAAAGTAAAATTTTTGAACGGTTGTCTTGTTTGCGTAATCTGCTCAAAAAGCTCCCAATCCACATCTAATTTAGGGTTACTACGGTGTAAGTCTAGAGGATATTGACCTACAATCTCTTCAGGTTTTAACCCACATAAATCTTGAATATCACCTGATATATAAGAATATCTAAGTTTTTCATCTAACTCCCAAAAAACATTTGCCCCTGCCTCGGCTAAATCTTTATATCTTTGTTCATTTTCTTGCAAAATTTTACTAGCAATGGCGCGCTTGCGCATCCTTTCGATTAACAAAATAATTGTCAAAACACTAGAAAGAAAACTTAGAGCAACAATTAATACTATTGTTCTATATTTTACATAAAAAGGTGGCTCTACATATAGCAACTCGCTATCATCAGGCAATAAATCCAGCTTAATGTGATGACGAAGTAATTGCCGATAATCAAAAACCCAACGATTTTTGCCGATTAAGATCGGCCCTACTTCATCAGGTGGGACTCCTTGGAGAATCTTCTGAGCTATTTTAACTGCTTGTCTAGTATGATAATTAATATCAAAAACTTTACCTCCAACAACCCCCTTTCCTAAACGTTCAGCATTTTCTGTGTAAATGGGGTTAGGGATTTTAGACTGCAAGATTTGAGTGTCTTGTTGAGGATCGATTAAAGTTTTTTGGGAGTTATTGTCACGTAATTGACCCAAAATTAGGATTGGTACATTATCTGGATATTTATCCAAGCGACTTTTGATCTCTTGAGGTGAGAGATCTTCCTCCACTTCTACTCGTAAAGGTTTATTTTCAATTTGTTTGACCTTTTGAATTTGCTCTAAATTATCTTTACCTGTTTCAGTAGTATCGTTAATAATTACGATTGTATCTGTCCACATCTGACGTGTAGCTTCGAGAGCAGTATCTACGACAGTAGGATTCTTGATAACTCCTGTCAGCCAAGGAGTATCAAATAAATTTTGTCGCAGGCTATTAATTCCCAAAAATACTACAGGAGTATTAGGAAAAAAGCGATCGTGCTTTTGAAGCATCAACTGCAAACTCGGATCACCAACTACCATTAATAAGTCAATGGATAGACGTTGATACTTCTTATTAATGTAATTAACAAACTCTTGTTTATGTTCGGAACTAGGATGACGTTTGCTATCAAGAAATTCGTGAAAAATGTTGTTTTTACTGCCTATTTCAGCAAATCCTTGCTCGATTCCTGCTTGTTGCTGTTTTGTCTCCGATAATTCTGGGTCATAAGAATGAATTACTAAAATATTATCTTCGGCGTTAGCTTTGATAATGCTGAGATTAAACCAAAATAAACCACAAACTAAAAAATTGCCTGACTTTTTAGATAAATAATTAATTCTAGTGATTATACTTGTCAACAATGCACGACTATATGACATTGATTATGTATCAATCAGTTTTGATGGTTTATGAAAGACCTAAATCGACTACCTAAATCGACTTCAATATTCTAACTAAATAATCTTAATTCATTAACTTGCCCTGATCTTTAAGGTTAGTTAATTTGTAGCTTTTAATTATAAATACTTTATGAAAAAAGCGAGATAGATCGATTATCCCGCTTCTGATTTAAATCTATATGAGCAACAAGGTTAAAAATTGCTACGCTCTGAAATTGCTGTAGTCAACTTGGTAATTACTTCTGAGACAGCGATCGCACCTAGTTCTCCTGAAGCCCGAGTACGGATACTCAAAGTATTATTTTCTACCTCTTTGTCACCTACTACTGACATTACAGGAATTTTTTGCTTTTCGGCATTGCGAATCATTTTACCTAGACGTTCACCGCTAGTATCAGCTTCAGCCCTAATTCCTGCTGCTTGCATTTTAGCTGCTACTGCTTTTACATAATCCACATGAGCATCCCTAACGGGCAACAGACGCACTTGTACAGGGGCTAACCAAAGGGGAAAATCTCCTGCGTATTCTTCGATTAAAATCCCAATTAGCCTTTCTAATGAGCCAAAAGGCGCACGATGAATCATAATTGGACGCTGACGAGAGCCATCTTCAGCCACATATTCTAGTTCAAAACGTTCAGGTAAATTATAGTCTACTTGTACTGTGCCAAGTTGCCATTCTCTTTCGAGAGCATCTTCAAAAATAAAGTCGAGCTTCGGGCCATAAAAAGCAGCTTCACCAATACCTTCAAAGTGATTCATACCTACTTTCTCTACCGCACGACGAATCGCATTTTCTGCTTTATTCCAGGCTTCGTCTGAACCAATATATTTATCTGATTCTGGATCGCGAAAACTGAGACGGGCTTTAAATTTAGTTAGTTGTAAACTCTTAAAAACAGCCAAAATCAGATCGACTACTTTTAAAAATTCCTCATCTAACTGTTCAGGTGTCACAAACAAATGAGAATCATCAACGGTAAAACCGCGAACCCTAGTTAGTCCACCTAGCTCCCCAGACTGTTCATAACGATAGACAGTTCCAAATTCCGCTAACCGCATGGGTAGCTCTTTATAGGAACGTAATTCACTCTTATAAATTTGAATATGGAAAGGACAGTTCATCGGCTTGAGAGCAAAACCCTGTTCTGCTGCTGCGGATGCTTCGTCTTCTGCCATCATCGGGAACATATCTTCTTTATAGTTTTGCCAATGTCCCGAAATTTTAAATAAATCTATCCTTCCCAAATGAGGGGTTACCACAGGAAGATAACCTCGTTTAATTTGTTCTTGTTTAAGATAATCTTCTAATTGCGATCGCAGGATAGTTCCTTTAGGAGTCCATAAAGGTAAACCTGGCCCTACAGGATCAGCAAAAATAAATAAGCCTAGTTCTTTACCTAATTTACGGTGATCTCGTCGAAGAGCTTCTTCCTTACGACGTTGATATTCTGCTAGCTGTTCAGGGGTTTCCCAAGCAGTACCATAAATCCTTTGTAATTGAGCTTTGGTTTCATCTCCTCGCCAGTATGCACCAGCAACACTTTCGAGAGCGATCGCTTGAGGATTAATCTCAGCAGTACTCTCTACATGAGGGCCTGCACAAAGATCCCACCACTGATCGCCCAAATGATAGATCGTAATCGGTTCACTAATGCTGTCTAGAATTTCTAATTTATAAGGTTCACCCAACGCCTCTATACGCTGTTTAGCTTCTTCACGGCTGACTTCTTCACGCACTATGGGCAACTTACGGTTGATAATTTTGATCATTTCCTTGCGGATTTTGTTCAAATCCTTTTCTGTAAAAGCATCAGGACTATCAAAATCGTAATAAAAACCGTTTTCCGTCCAAGGGCCAATCGTTACCTGTGCTTTAGGAAACAGCTTTTGCACTGCCATTGCCATGATATGAGACGTGGTATGGCGAATTTTTTGTAATGATTCAGATTCACTAGTGCGGAGTAATTTAATTGGTTGTTGTTCTTGTTCTGCTTCAGGCATCGGCTGTTGTAAAAGACGCAAGTAATCTCGTTCTATTCTAGATCGGGATCGCTACATAAAGCTTGCTAGTTATTAAATAGTCCTACTGGCAACAAATTATTAAAAATTATCAAAAGCATATTAATTTTTGTAAAAACCGTTAAGATAAATATTGAGATAATAAACAAGTTTTAAATTAATGTCCACAGAACAACCTACTGAGAAAGAGTTACTCAAGACGGTTTTAGAGCCATTGCTAGATGATTTCCAATATTGGTTCAAGCGATCGCGTTCCTTATTAGAATCAGAGCAAATGTCTTTTCTTTCTACTCAAGAACAAGCTCGACTATTAGATAAAATTATCCAAAGTCAGCAAGAAGTTCAGACAGCAAAAATGCTATTCCAGGCAACAGAAGGTGCAGCAGGAATTGACTCTAGAATGTTACTTCCTTGGCATCAATTAGTTGCAGAGTGCTGGAACATAGCTCAAAAACGGCGAGAATCAAAAAATCTAAGTTCCTAGATTTTTTCAAATCTTAAACAACAATAAAAAAACTCGTTTTTTGTCCTCATTAATTATAGTAATGAGTTTATCAGGAAAAATATAAAAGACATGTTACATCTACTTTACATTTTGGTATTTACTATCATTGCTCTTTTAGCAGTTAGTAACTTAATTCGTAGTTTAGTTACCTTGAGCGCAGAGACACAAAAATTTTACCCTCCCAATCACCATAATTCTGCTAGAAGCCAGACTCGTAATCAAAGGCAAGTTCACCCAGAACTATTAGATGAGCAAGGTAAAGTCATTGAAGAGCCATTACTAGTTATGCGTTCTGTATCTGTAGACGACGCTCGTTCACGATTAAATGCTTTGTATGACTCTTCTCCCAGCAAAACTATTGAGCCAGAAGACTAATTAGTTAAATGTCTGGAAGTCAACATTGAATATTGTTGATAAATGTTCAATGGTAAATCATCAATGAAATGACATTTCTAGATAATTTTTGGGAACTATAAATATTGCAGTTTCCAACTAATTGTTATGGCTAGAAAACCTGATGAATACGCAATTCACCTTCTTATTTCTGGTGGACACAGGGAAGAAGTTCGGTTTAACAGTGTCCAAGATTTTCAAAAATGGTACAACAGCGAATTAATGACCAAATCTGATTCTGAAGATTTTATCAATATCCCTATTAAAAATATTCAAGGTGAGTACATGGTTATTAGACCGAAGAATGTACTTGCTATTAGGGTAGAGCCAGTTTTTCTCGGATCTGTAGAAAGATTTTAAGATTTTAAATGATTTTTCGCCATTGAAGGCAGAATTTAAAGTTGAGCTAAATAACTAAGTAAATCTGCCATTTCTTGCTTGCTAGGCTGAAATTTAGGCATTGGCGGAGTTCGTCCGCTAGTTACTTGTCTAATTAAGTCTCGCTGAGACTTGCGCTTGGAAATATTTTCTAATCTTGGCCCAACGTTTCTGTCTGCTTGCAAATTGTGACAACCTGCACAGTTAATTTGGAAAATAGCTAATCCCCTCTGAGGATCTCCTTCTAAAGACAATACTGCTTGAGTGTAAGGATCAGAAGCATTTTGCCAATAGATACCCAGAATGCTCAAACCGATAACAAGCATTACAGCCATAAGAATTAAAATTAGGCGGTTTAGCCAAGCTTGAGATTGGGCTAACTGGTTATCCACTGTTAGTTTTAAATAATTTATGAATGTTTACTTAACTTTTATTATGATTTATAAAATAGCTTAAATTTTTAAGATGAGCCATGCAAGTAATTATGTAATTTTGCTAATTTCTATAATCTCAGATGACAGGATATCACAAACTTTAGCTAGATTAAGAGTTTTTTAATCATTAGAGCTTATAGCTTTTTGGTGACAGCTACGCCAAAATTAACGTAGGATATAGTTTAGTTAAGTAATTTTTTTTAGGAGATATACTGTGATCGAACCTCTATTGCTAGGGATTGTACTAGGTTTAATTTTTATTACATTATTAGGATTATTTTTTGCAGCTTATATGCAGTACAAGCGCGGTAATCAATTAGGCATTGACTAGTACCGCTACGGGTCAGTCAAAAGTCAAGAGTTTTAAGCTATTTTAAGCTTTTTAAAATACAAATATACCTATATACCTAAAATACGCTTATTAAGGATGAGAGAAAAGCCAAATTCACTCATCTTTTTTTAATATTTTTTAATGTATACATTGCCATACATACAGACAACGGTTCTGCTGCTGCGGATTTTATTGTTTCCACCATCCCAGGAATATTATTAAGATATATTGTCTCAGCGATCGCTTCCCAATCTTCTCTAGACACTAGTACTGCGTCATTACGTTTACCTTTAATAGTAATTGGTTGGTGACTTTCTGCTATCTCATCAATCAAATGATACAGTTTGTCTCTTGCTTCTCTAACAGTAAATGGCTTCATAAGCTGTCAAGTATTTAATTTGTTTATTGAGGTTGACGAGGAGATTAGGTGACGGGGAGACTGGGAAAAGGAGAAATGGTTTATTGCCTAATGGCATAATACACAATTTAAATGCTCATAAGCTTAAGATTATTTAGCTAATTGTGTACCGTATATCGTACGACTTTGAAGATAAAAATCACAGTCGAGTTATCTTGCTAGCTAGTTTTGGCATAGCACTTAAGCAAACTCTGATTACTATATGTTACAAAGTAATGTTCGCTAAATTTTGAAGAAAGTTTAAATCATAGCTGCTACTACCATGTTGTTGTATATGAGCTTGTCTTGCTTGAGAATTTTCAGCAACTAGTTCAATGGCTAAATAACTTGGTGGTTTTAGCATCAGACGTTCTGACCATTCAATCGCGGTAATACCAGGACTCACCTCAATACCTTCCCAATACATTTCAGGATAAAGAGTAGTCACTTGGCTTGGTTCTAAACGATATAAATCTAGATGATATAAAGGCAGACGACCATATAAATACTCGTTGATTAAAGTGAAGCTAGGACTAACTATCGGTTCAGTAATATTTAAACCCTGACCAATTCCTTGAACCAAAGTTGTTTTGCCTGCTCCCAAATTACCTGAGAGAAGAATAACACTACCAGTAGACAAATGTTGACCCAAAAGATAACCAAGATGTTGAGTTGTCTCAGAATTGGGTAGAAATATATTTAGCACGACGGCACAAAAGCAATAATAGAAAAAAAAATAAATAAAAAATTTTTAGCTAGAGTAAATAAAACCTATATAAGACAACAGTTTTGAGGTAGTGTTTTTATGGCTAATTACAATTTATGCCAAAAGTTCATCGAAATTTCACAATATTCAGAGGTCAACCATACACTTTCTTTATATTAAGTTGGTAGATTATTAAATAAGCCAAGTAACTTTAAGTCGGGATAGCAAAGTGAAGCGGACTAATAAGACTGTTAAATTTTGCTACTTCCCTTATCTCTTTAAATCACTATTAATATCTCCAACTTCTGGGTAGTCTGAGTTATCACTACAACTAATCAACTGCTCTTAAGCCCAAGGTTAAACTGAGCTTGCCTAAATATTAGCTCACTCAGTTATAACTCACAACTTTTTTGTTGCCTTTTTGTTACTGTTGACGATCGCTTAGAGTTAGATAAAGCTGTAAGCGATCGCCCCTAAAATTAAATTATTCAGATTTACTGTAACTTTAATATTCAGCTTGATTTAATTGCGTGTTAGCCATTTTTGAGCGTTAAGACGCTGCATAGTATATAGAACTAACAAATCTAGAGTAACTTTTCGCTCATCAATCATAAAAGACTCGATAGTGCTGGGACTATTTCCATAGGTAGAATAAGAAAATGCTTTTTGACCTGAAATATTCTCATCTGGAAAATAAAGATTAAAAGCGCGATCGCCATTTTGCCATTTACCCACTACCTGCCAACAGGGTTCATTAGCATTTGCACCTTTAATGGGGACTCCTTGTTGTACAAAGGTTAATTCGGCATCATCAATACCTTCCTTTGCCATAGCTTCCTTAAGTGCAGGAAGATAATGCTCTTGAATAAATTCACTGAATGGCTTGTCTTCTAAACTAGGTGGTTTGGGTTTTTTGGCTTTTGCTTCCTTCGCAGCAGGTTTAGCAGGAGCTTTTTCTGCTTTGGGTTTTGCTTGTTCCTGATTATTTGTTTCCTCTGCCATATTGCACCGAATTTTATAGCTTGAGCTTGGGTTTTATAGGTTTATATTTGACAGTTATTTTATCACGGCTGTTTAACAAAAGCTCTAAGCTATAAGCTATAAGCCAGGTTTAATAATTCTCCCAGTCTCCAAGTCTCTCAGTCCCCCAGTCAATCTAAACCATCCCATAATGATGCAACGCCATTAATTTAAGAATAGCGAAGCTATCGCACCTCGGAAAAAGAAGTAAGCATCCCAAACTAAGTAACTATAAAATCCTACTAAAGCGATAGTAATAATTATTTTTTTGGTAGTAGCTATACCTTCACTAACATAAGCTAACCAATAAATTATAAAAGGAGTTGTTAAATAGCAAAAAAATCCGTATCCTAAAGATTTTAAAATTATTTGAATTAACTTGTATTCAATGCTATTGGCAATTTTTAAAATAATTAATAAGGATAAGATACCAGCAACAAACTGAACAATACTATTTTGTAATAACAATAATAAAATACTTTTATTATCTTGAGAGTTTTTCATATATTAAGAACTTATCTCTCTTTTTTTTGTTTTTTAGAGAGATTATTTTTATTTAAAAATTATTATTCTGTGATTATATCTAGGTATTTATGTCTATTATTTAAAGACTTGAAAAAGTTGAGCCTCAAAATCATGTAGATTAGATGTAGCTTGTTTGTTAGAACAAGTAATTACGCATTTATACCTAAAGTTTTTTAAAATGAGAAACGAAGCAGTTATTTAATTGAGAGTAAAAATGCCTAAAGCAATTTGGAATGGTCAAGTTTTAGCCGAAAGCGATCGCACTGAAGTCGTTGAGAACAATCACTATTTCCCACCAAATTCAATTAATCAAGAATATTTTAAGGAAAGCTCAACTCATACAACCTGTCCGTGGAAGGGACAAGCGAGTTATTACACTATCGTGGTTAATGGTCAAGAAAATAAAGATGCAGCTTGGTACTACCCTGAAACTAAAGAAAAAGCGAATAATATTAAAGGCTACGTTGCTTTTTGGAAAGGAGTGCAAGTAGAAGCCTAATAAGCTGGTCAACTATAGGGAAAAAATCCCCCTAAGTCTCTCAATTAGGAGAGGTTTAAAGCCTCTTCGCGCTTGAGCTAAAAGCTAAAAGCTAATAGCCAGGGCGTAGCCCTTTACGGGATTTGCATTATTAAATTAACAATCAAACTAATTACTGAAGCATTGTAATCTATTGCGTTTTCGTTAGTAGTATAGGAACGTTCGTCATCGATATAACTAAGCTGACCTCTATGTAAAACAGCTATGCCGTCTTGAGCATGACCATTAGGGCCTCCTACCACTAAACCAGGAATATGGATCTTTTTGGCTCTAACGTAGAGATTACTTAGATGTTGGACAGGATTAGTACCAATACCTGTAATGAAAGTTTGGTTAAAGTGATTGCGTCCTAGGAGATAATCTAATTGATTGATCGCAGCATTTAAATAGTCAGGATTTTTGGTTAATTGATAAGCATAGACCAAAGTAATTCCTTCTTCAGCAGCCATTTTATTAGATCCCCAAATAAAGCGATCGTTAGCCAGACGATAAATGCTTTGATTGACTTTGCCGAGAATCAAATCTGCTCGTTGTAGAATTTGAAATTTAATTTGATTAACTAGTTCGTCTGAAGTCGGTTGGCGTTTTTGTTTTAGATAATTAATAAGTGCTAAGGGCGCAGGGTTTTTCCATTCAAATAAAGTGTAGTCTATTTCCCCTAGATGCTCGGCAAAATAGTTAGCAAATTCAGTTTCGCCTGTGGTGATATACAATTCCGTTGCTGCCCACAGGCGATCGTCAATATCAGTTGTTAAACTTGCTTCGCGATCAAAGTCAGAAGCTAAATACTTATCCGAGCCAGTATCATCTCCCTCTACCCAATCAACCTGCATTTTTGTATGTTTTTGTAGATATTGCCAAGCGGACTCAGCAGCAGTTAAATACTTAGCTGCTAATTCAAAATCCAGAGATTGATAATTGCGACTAGCGATCGCCATAACCGCAGCAAATTTCGCTGTTTCTGGAGTAGAAATACCGTAAATATAACGGGGTTGGATATCTTCATTGGGAGCTAAACCCACTGGCCAGGTTTTGCCTGATAATTTGCGATAAACTGCGCCATCGGGACGTTGCATTTTTACCAGCCAATCTAATCCCAACCTCATTTCATCGAGTAAATCTGAAATGTTGTTACCGCTTTCAGGAATATTTAAGTGATTATCAGGAAATAAATTTGGATATTCTTCGTAGAGACTTAACAGACGAGCAATAGAAACAGTGCTGGTTGCGACATACTTATTATAAGCTCCCGTATCGTGCCAACCTCCGACTGTTGGGATAAGTTTTCCTGCTGCATGATATTGATCTTGATGAGCGATTATTGCATCTTTCAGATGACAAGGAGGATGGGATATTCCTGTCACAGGATCGTCAATTTCTATTCCACATCGTTGAAGATAATACGAGCGTAATAAAGTAACTAGAGGTTGTTGATAGATATCTCTTCCAATAGTAAAAGGTACAGACTTTAATTTTCCCAACTGAAGATAGTAAGTACCTGGTTGATTAACAGAACTAAAATCGATTGTCGCAACAGTATCTTGGGTAACAGGGTCAAGAGCTTCTGGTTGTAAAGGAATGCTGGCTACTGGTTTGTTAATTTTATCAACTATGACTTGAACAGAAGTTGAGTTTTTATTTTCAGGCGAAAATGGCATACTTTGACGAAAAAAAGCTTTTTTATGCCACTGAGGTAAATAACCTACCTGATTGACTATGATTGCTGGTTTTTGGGAGCTAATTCCTGCTTTTGATAAAGTTTCGCGATCATTATCCAACCCAGACAAAATAATTAATAAAGCAGTGAATAAAACTACTAAAAATGAAATGTATAACCTTGACCTAGACTTCATATATTAATCTGAGCAACTAAAACCATTAAAATTACTCCGCAATTAGCTATTAGCCAATTAATAAAAAGATTTAGAATATTTTTAATTGAAAACTCTCAAATTAAAAATGACAAGAGAGAATGTTTAATGTTTAATGTTCAATGTTTAAAGAGAATGACTTCCTGGTTTGGCGACGTTATAGTCTTCATGAGATACAACCGCTTCAGGAGATAAAAACTGACCGCGATCGCGACAAAGTAAACGATAACTACGATTAATAGGAATACTAATCACAAAGCGGTTATGGCGTAGTCTTTTACCTTTAAATTGACGGTAATCTGGTACTTCTGCCAATTGCTCAATAATGCGTCGAGATTTGAGAACTACATTTTTAGGTAAATTTCTCAGATTGATTAAGTCTTGACTAAAAGTTTCTTCCCAATCTTGTTTTAACTTTTGTTTCCCTTCTAAGATAGCTTGTTCTTGGACGCAGCGATAGCATATTTGACCAAAACCTTTGTGACCACAGGGAAATTTTTTCTTTCTCCTCACCATAATTACACCACTCTCCTGTCTCCTATCTCCTATCTCTTGTCTCCATTGATATGTTTTTCTTATCTGAAAATTTCCAAGATAATTCAATAATCTCATGACTTTGCAGGTTAAAAGCATGATTTTGAATATTAAAGATAATTTTAAGAAAGTATTTACGCTAGCCAACAGTTAATATATTTGAACTAACTAATTCGAGGAGAATTTAGCATCTCAACATTCGTAAAAGAATTACTGTAATTAAACAAAATATTGGTTTCTTGTCGCAAAATAGATAAAGCAATCAGAGATGGAGTCAGGAAAATGCTGTCATATGCCCTAGCGATCGCCGTAGCCTTAAGTAGCCTTGTATTATTCTCAACCGCTTTTGTAATGTCAGATATTCATCGTCAAGATGACTTTTTATGGAGTGGAATAGGTTTATTTTATGCGCTTGTGCTGTGGTTTTGCGCCCGTAATATTACTGGTGCTGTACTATTAGGACAAGCTGCTGCTGCTAGTTTATTAGTCTCTTATAATTGGCAAACTCTCAAATTAAGAAAAGCAATTGTCAATCCCAGTAAAGCATCGACAACTAATAATTTTTCAGTATTACAAAAAATTAGCGGTTTGCTAAAACGTAATCAGCCTCAACCTCAATCTACTACTACCTCGCCAGCTACGACCACTTCTGACAAACTAACAGAAGAAAATATTGCGATTCCCGAACAAACTGCCAACCAAACTAAGTCACAAGAATCTAGCAATCAACCTCCTAATTCTCCAAAAAGTAAATCTCAAGGATTAGGAAAATTATTTGCTAACAAAAAGCAACCCAGCCTAACCAATACCAAGCTAGATGAAGTACTCGATGAGGAAGTAACAGCAAAGACAAAAACTAATACTGTTGCCACACCAGCCATAGAAAAGAATCAAGCTGAGTCAGAAATAATAGAGAAAATTGCAACTAATCAAGCTGAAGAGAAAATATCCAATATTCCAGAATCTCAGTTGGAGGCAAAATCTACGGTAGATGAAAGGCAGTCTCAGGAAACAATCTCAAATCAGCAAGACGAACAAAATTCAAGTTCAGAAAATAGCTTGGAATCTAAGCCAGAGACGACTACAATTAACCCTGAAAATTCCGTAACACCTCCAGATAATCAGCCAGAAAAAACTAATTTGTCTGACACTATTAATGAATCAACATTTGAAGCTACTCCACCTGAAATAACAGCGCAAACTCCCACAACTCAGCCTGAAAAAAGATCATCGTCTTTAGATTCTTTAGAAACAGTGGAAGTTGCGGAAATTTTAGAAGCTTCACCCGAAGAAAGATTTGGCAACCGAGAATCAGAACCAATAATTGAGGTAACTACAACTGAAATTAAGATAACTATTGAAGAAAAAACTGATCAAAGTCAAGCTCAAGATTCTGATTCAGAATCACCACAACAATCCTAAAATCCCCAAGTTTCTAAATTTCTAATATAGATTATTCTGACTCTTGACCATTCATTGAGCATTAAACATTGAACGTTATTGATAAATATCTAAAGCAACGTTAAGTGAGATAGTTCCCGAATGGGTCGATAACCGATTTGATGATAGATATGGTTTGATGTCGGATTGGCGAGATCAGTAAATAAAAAACAGTATCGGTAGCCTTGAGTAAGTAAATATTGACTTACAGTAGCAACGCAGGATGTTGCATAACCTTTACCTCGATATTCTGGTGGAGTATAAACTGCATTGACTCTAATGCCGTTAGGTGTTGCACCGCCAAAAGCTGCCATTGAAACTACAACTTGATCTTGCCAAACATAAAGACTTTTATTCTTTAAATGCTTATTAAACCACGATTGATGTTCTAACTCTGGTGAATCATCTCCTAAAGCTTCCTGTTCAAAAGCTTTTCCCCAGTTAACAAGTAAATTGCGATCGCTCTCGGTTACTAGCCTAAGATTACCTGAAGCTTTGGTTATTGGTTGGACTGTTTCTTTTCCTAGCTGATGTACCTGCAAAGCCACCTTTAATTGAAAAGATTGTCCTGTAAGAGACTGCCAAGTACGAGCAAAGGTTATAGCTTCTGGTTTCGATGCCATTACCCCAGACAAAGATTGATTGTGAGATGCTAAATCTCTAGCTAACAAATTAACTGCTTCCAAGTCGGTAGATTGAGAAAGAATTAATGGACGAGGTGGTGTTTGGATAGCTGTAGCTGCAATCTCCTGCTGGTTTTCAACAATTGCTAAATAGGGTGATTTTTCTCTCTCTGGTTGAGAAGTACTTAAAGCTTTGCTAAGGAATAAAAGTAAACAGTGAGTAGCTTCCTGATTCAATAAATAATTCTCTACCCGTTGATAAAATTGCTGAGAATCTTGAAACTGGATAATCTGCATGGATATTGTTTCATCAATAATAATTTTTACGCGATAATTTTATAACGTCAGTTCTGAGATAATTTTTTTCTATGAATATTACTCAAACTCTAGCTATACCAGAAGGCTTTGTCCTAACTACAGAACAATTTGAACAACTTGCCAGCGTAGAGCAACTGGCAAAAATAGAATTAACCCCAGAAGGAATACTAGTTATTATGTCTCCAACAGGCGGAGAAGCAGGCAGAAAAAACTCACAACTTACAACTCAAGTAACCATCTGGGCTAACAATAACAATACAGGAGAAGTATTTGATTCTTCTACTATCTTTGCCCTTCCTGATGGCTCTAGAAGAAGTCCCGATGTAAGTTGGGTAGAAAAAACTCGCTGGGAAGCTTTGACTACCGAGCAACAAGAGGGTTATCCGCCACTTGCTCCAGATTTTGTTATTGAGTTAGTGTCTCCTAGCGATCTTAAAAATCAGCGTTACGAAGATTTGCAAGCCAAAATGCAGGAGTATCTCAAGAACGAAGTAAAGTTAGGGTGGCTAATTGAGCCTAAATCTAAAACTGTAGAAATATATCGTTTGGGGAGAAAAGTAGAAAAACTGGAAAATCCCAGTAATTTGTCGGGTGAAGACGTACTAATTAACTTTTCCCTGGATTTGAGTAAAATTTTTGTTTAATTTTCTGCTCCAAATTGCCAAATAAACCTGGCTTAAAGCTTATAGCTTATAGCTTTTGTTAAACTTTTCCAAAACGGCGATCGCGCTGTTGATAGGTAGCTAAAGCTTTATGAAACTCAACGCGGTCAAAATCGGGCCACAAGGTAGATGTAACATAAATTTCGGCATAAGCCATCTGCCATAATAAAAAATTACTAATTCGCATTTCACCACTGGTACGGATCAAAAGATCGGGGTGGGGAATACCCTGAGTATATAAATGCTGCTCAAACAACTCTTCATTAATCTCAGAAACTTCTAAGTATCCCTGTTCTACTTTACTGGCGATCGCCTGACAAGCTTGAATGATTTCATGTCTTCCGCCGTAGTTAGTAGCAACAGTAAACTGAATTCCCTGATTATCTTTTGTATCTTCCATCGAGCGAGCAATTTCTTGGCGCAAAGAAGTAGGCAAATCGTCTAAATTACCGACAAAGCGAATTCTGACATTCTCTTCTTTCATCTCCTGTAATTCTCGCCGTAAAACTCGCTCAAATAAAGTCATTAAAAATTGTACTTCTCCGTGAGGTCGTCCCCAATTTTCTGTAGAAAAAGCATAAGCAGTCAATGCGGGAATTCCCCAATCTTTGCAGCAGCGCAACAGATCTTTGAGAGCATCCACACCCTTTTGATGACCAATAATACGTGGTTTGCCTTGGTTTTTAGCCCAACGACCATTACCATCCATAATTACCGCTACGTGTTTTGGTAGCAGTTTGGCACTTAGATCCGTGGGTAGTTGTTGTAAGGTGACTGGCTGGAGGCTCATCTTTTAAGGTTTATTACTAAATCATTAGTCAAGTAAACTTATTTTTTCTTGCGTAAGTTTGATGGTTTTCGACGGAAGAGGTTTTCTAACAAAATTTTGCCTTGAAACCCAATTCTACGACTCAGACGTACTGCATCTCGCTCCACTATAGGAGTAAATCTCGCTTGTAATAGCTCTTTTAGTTTACTACTGGTTAGGGGTCTATTTAACGTTCCTTTTTCAGCTAACGAGATTGAACCAGTTTCTTCTGAGACGACAATACACAAACATTTATCTACCCTTTCTGTAATACCCATTGCTGCACGATGGCGAGTTCCTAATTGACGGGAAGCAGTACGCTCAGACAGAGGCAAAATCACCGCAGCAGCTAAAATTCTTGAACCACTAATTAAAACAGCACCATCGTGTAGTAGAGTGCTGGTTTGAAAAATAGTTTGCAAAATTTCTTTAGAAACCTCAGCATTTAAAGTCACTCCTGGAGATACAAAATCCTCTTCTTCCAAAGAGCCAGTCGTTTCTATTAGTACTAATGCCCCTATGCGGTTTTGTGAAAGTTCCTTAACAGCATCGACAATTCGATCTATGACGCTGTCTGGTTGAGTTTTAGGTCTACCCGAAGCTTGGAAAAACTGTAAGATTTCCCCTTTGCCAATCTGTTCGAGAAAACGGCGAAATTGAGACTGAAAAATGACTGCCATCGCCACGGCAGAACCTAAAACTAATTTTTCTAGCAGAAACTTAAGTAACTTTAATTCTAGTTGTCCACTGACTACTGTTGCCAACATCAGAACAATAAAACCTCTTACCATCCATAAGCTACGCCGTTCTCCATCGCCAATAATCAGCAGAAGAGCATAACTTAAGGCTAAGACTAAGCCTAAATCGATGAGATTTCTTAAATTTGGCAACCAGGCAATAACCTGATTTAAGTCAGGAACAACACCCGACAATGACATTATTTTATTTACTCGGCTATGAATGGTTAGGGGGAACAAAGACCAAGAACCTTAAGGTCTTGAATTATACAAGAAAACTTATATCAGCAACTTGCAACTTTTCAAGAGTCGATAGTATGCTGGCTTCTATACTAATTCTAGTCTTGGTGTTTTACCAGTCTTTCAGGCAGGCGATCGCGTTCGATTAAATTATGATAAGTTTCTCGTTCAATAATTAAGTTTGCTTCGCCTTCGGAAACTACTACTGCTGCTGGTCTACCAATACGATTATAGTTGGATGCCATGCTGTAGTTGTATGCCCCTGTATCCATTACTACTAAAATATCTCCTGGTTCAGTTTTTGGGAGCGACGCATCTTTAATTACCACATCCCCAGATTCACAGTGTTTTCCTGCTACTGTTACCTGCTCAGTAATTGGCTCAGACATCCGATTGGCGATTACAGCTCGATAAACTGACTGATAAGTGATCGGACGAGGATTATCTGACATTCCTCCATCAACTGCGATATATGTACGCAATTCGGGGATTTCTTTACGACTACCGACAGTATAGGCTGTAACACAAGCAGAACCAACTAGTGAACGTCCTGGTTCAGCAATTAATTTAGGTAAAGTTACACCAGCTTGACTACAAGCAGTTTCTACAGCAGTACTAACCGCTTTAACCCATTCAGAAATACTTGGTGGATCATCAGACTCAGTATATTTAATACCCAAACCACCACCCACATTAAGAGTTGTAACAGGTAAACTATATTCTTGAGCTTTTTTGAACCAATCAACCAGTACTTCGGCTAAATCTTGGTGAGGCTGACGTTCAAAGATTTGTGACCCAATATGCGCGTGTAAACCAATACAATTGAGGCTTTCCTGTTGACTAAGGTAGGTAAATACTTCATCTAGCTGATTAGGATCAAAACCAAACTTACTATCTAAGTGTCCTGTACGAATATACTCGTGGGTATGACATTCAATTCCAGGCGTAAGGCGTACCATAACTGGCACTGGTTGAGTGCTTTGAGTAGAAGCAATCTGTGCTAGAGTTTTTAACTCTAACCAATTATCAATGATGATTGTACAGTCTGTGGTGACGGCAAATTCTAGTTCAGCTACAGATTTGTTATTACCATGAAAATAAATCTTATCTTTACTTACTCCTGCTTGTAAAGTCGTGTATAGCTCACCTCCAGATACCACATCAAAACCCAAACCTTCGCTGGCGATAATGCTACAAACAGCTAGACAACTCCAGGCTTTAGAAGCGTAGATTACCTGGGATTCGCCACTATAGTAGGTAGCAAAACTGTCACGATATTGACGACAGGCGGTTCTGAGAGTAAATTCGTCCAAAATATATAGAGGAGAGCCATATTGAGCAACCAATTGAGGAAGATCACATCCACCAATTTCTAGATGATCTTGGCTATTGACCTTAGCAGTTAAAGGTAATAATTCTTGATTGGGAGCAGGAGGAATGTTTAAATCTGTAATTTGAGGAACATAACGATGTCCAGTATTTGGTAAACTGCGATCAGTCGAAAGCATAATTTTGTCTTTTTTGGTTAGCTAGTGAAGTTTTGTAATTACCTATTTTCTAGTTTACCGTTAGGTGCTGTCAAAAAACAGATAACAGGTATTGGTGTTGGGTGATTAGAAAAGACTGAGGGACTAAAAAGCTAAAATTTTTAGAAAGTTTCTTCTTTTGGACTAATTTGACAAATGTTTAATATTTTTAAATTTTTAAGTGCAAATATTAGCGATTAAAGCTTTAACTCCATCTCAAGTACCAGAAATTGTGGCTTTAGATAAGTTATGTATGGGCGGTATCTGGACAGCAGGGGGATATTTGCGAGAAATTGGCAGCCCCAACAGCAACTTATTAGCTTTGTATCTACTTGACAATCAATGGGAAAAGCCGAAAAATACAATGATTGGAATGGGATGCTTGTGGGCGATCGCCGAAGAAGCCCATATTACTTTACTGGCTATTCACCCTGACTACCGTCGTCAAAGCTTAGGACAGTTATTATTATTAACCTTACTGCAAGAAGCGATCACGAGAAACTTAGCCTGGGCAACTTTAGAAGTAAATACTCATAATTTTGGAGCAATAAATCTATATCAAAAATTAGGATTTCAAATTGTGGGTAAACGGAAAGGATATTATCAAGCAACAGGGGACGACGCTTTGATCCTATGGCTTAAAGACCTACAAAAGCCTGATTTTAAGTTAAATTTAGCTCAATATCAACAAGAAACCAAGAAACGCTTACGTGAGAATCAATACTGCCTAAATCATAGCCAAACTGTCAATTAAAATACCGTATTTTCCTCCCACATAAAGCTCAGTCAGGAAGTTAAAAGGCTGTGCTAAAATCACCATAACAAGGGCAAGCAGCAGGTGGATGGAAAAGACATGTTTGAACGCTTCACAGAGAAGGCAATAAAAGTAATTATGTTAGCCCAGGAGGAAGCACGCCGCCTGGGTCATAACTTCGTAGGTACTGAACAGATCCTCTTAGGTCTAATCGGAGAGGGTACTGGAGTCGCTGCCAAAGTTCTCAAATCGATGGGAGTCAATCTAAAAGATGCTCGTATTGAAGTCGAGAAAATTATCGGGCGCGGTTCTGGTTTTGTAGCAGTAGAAATTCCATTTACTCCCAGAGCCAAAAGGGTTCTGGAATTATCTTTAGAAGAGGCACGCCAATTAGGTCATAACTATATTGGTACTGAGCATCTGCTTTTAGGGTTAATTAGAGAGGGTGAAGGAGTTGCTGCTAGAGTACTCGAAAACCTGGGCGTAGACTTGTCAAAAGTCCGCACTCAAGTAATCAGAATGTTAGGGGAGACTGCCGAAGTGGCTGCTGGTTCTGGCGGTACTCAAGGCAGGAATAAAACTCCAACTTTGGATGAATTTGGCTCGAATCTAACTCAGATGGCAGCAGAAGGAAAACTTGATCCTGTAGTCGGCAGACAGAAAGAAATTGAGCGAGTAATTCAAATTCTCGGCAGACGTACCAAAAATAACCCTGTTTTAATTGGTGAGCCTGGAGTTGGTAAAACAGCGATCGCTGAGGGACTTGCCCAAAGAATCGCTAATAAAGATATTCCCGACATTCTCGAAGACAAACGAGTAGTCACTTTAGATATTGGTTTGTTGGTAGCTGGTACTAAGTACCGTGGTGAATTTGAGGAACGCCTCAAAAAAATCATGGACGAAATCCGCCAAGCAGGTAATGTAATTCTCGTCATTGACGAGGTACATACTTTGATTGGTGCTGGTGCTGCTGAAGGAGCAATCGATGCTGCTAATATCCTCAAGCCAGCTTTGGCTAGGGGAGAACTTCAATGTATTGGTGCTACCACCCTGGATGAATATCGCAAGCACATCGAACGAGATGCAGCCTTAGAGCGACGTTTTCAACCTGTACAGGTGGGTGAACCATCAGTAGATGAGACAATCGAGATTCTTTATGGTTTGCGAGAACGTTATGAACAACACCATAAATTAAAAATATTAGATGAAGCTTTAGAAGCAGCAGCTAAATTATCAGATCGTTATATTAGCGATCGCTATTTACCCGATAAGGCGATCGATTTAATTGACGAAGCTGGTTCTAGAGTTCGCTTGATCAATTCTCAACTGCCTCCAGCAGCCAAAGAGTTGGATAAGGAATTACGGGAAATTCTCAAGCAAAAAGACGATGCGGTAAGAGCCCAAGACTTTGATCAAGCAGGGGAACTACGCGATCGCGAAATGGAAATTAAAGAGCAGATCCGTAACATTGCTTCTACTAAGAAAAATGAATCAGAATCAGGTGACGATTCTCCTTTTGTTGATTCTGAGGAAATTGCTCATATCGTTGCTTCTTGGACTGGCGTACCTGTTAACAAAATTACCGAATCTGAGTCAGAAAAACTGATGCACATGGAAGATACTCTCCATCAGCGCATCATCGGTCAAGAAGACGCAGTTAAAGCGATTTCACGGGCAATTAGAAGAGCCAGGGTTGGTCTTAAAAATCCCAATCGTCCTATTGCTAGCTTTATCTTTTCTGGCCCAACTGGAGTTGGTAAAACTGAGTTAACTAAGGCTTTGGCAACTTATTTCTTTGGTTCAGAAGATGCAATGATTCGCCTCGATATGTCTGAATACATGGAACGTCATACAGTTTCTAAACTGATTGGTTCTCCTCCAGGCTATGTCGGTTATAACGAAGGTGGTCAGCTAACAGAAGCAGTACGTCGTCGTCCTTATACTGTGGTGCTATTCGACGAGATTGAGAAAGCACACCCTGATATCTTCAATATGCTGTTGCAGATTTTAGAAGATGGTCGTTTAACTGATGCTAAAGGCAGAACTGTAGATTTTAAAAATACCCTGCTGATTTTGACTTCTAACATTGGTTCTAAGGTCATCGAAAAAGGTGGTGGCGGTCTTGGTTTTGAGTTTGCTGATGATCAACAAGAAGCTAAGTACAATCGTATTCGTTCTTTGGTCAATGAAGAGCTAAAAAGCTACTTCCGTCCTGAATTCCTTAACCGTTTGGATGAAATTATTGTCTTCCGTCAACTTAATAAAGACGAAGTCAAAGAAATCAGCGAAATTCTACTCAAGGAAGTATTCCAACGTTTGACCGAGCAAGAGATTACTTTGGAAGTCACCGATAAGTTCAAAGATCGTTTAGTCGATGAAGGCTACAATCCTGCTTACGGTGCGCGTCCTTTACGTCGGGCAATTATGCGTCTGTTGGAAGATGTCTTAGCTGAAGAAATTCTTTCTGGTCGCTTGGGCGAGGGAGATACAGCAGTAGTGGATATTGACGGAGAAAATAAAGTTACTGTCATACCTCAAAAAGAAAAGATTGAATTACTTCCTTCTTCGTAATTGACAAATAACAACTGAATAATTGATTCAAGCAGGTAGAGGCAATCTTGTCTCTACCTTTTTTATTAAACGTAAACGGTTATAGTCTTTTTAGGTAAAGAGTAAAGAGTAATTTAATCTACTTCCTATTTCCTATTTCCTATTTCCTATTTCCTATTTCCTATTTCTGATCGACCTCTGACTTCGTTGTTATAGGTTAACTAAAAACCACAGTTTTATTGTCATAAACCAAAACACGATTTTGTAAATGTAATCTCACAGCGCGAGATAATACTAACCGTTCCAAATCTTTACCTTTGCGAATAAGATCAGCTACAGTATCCTGATGACTTACGCGAGCCACTTCCTGCTCAATAATTGGCCCTTCATCTAAATCTTTGGTCACATAATGAGCTGTAGCACCAATAATTTTTACACCTCTAGTATGGGCGCGATGATATGGTTTTGCTCCAGGAAAAGCGGGTAAAAAAGAATGATGAATATTAATAATGTTAGGAAATTGAGTAATGAGATTGGGACTAATAACTTGCATATATTTCGCTAAAACCACTAAATCTATTTGATATTTTTCTAAGAGTTCTAGTTGTTTAGCTTCCTGTTCTGCTTTATTATTTTGAGTAATTGGTAAACAATAAAAATCAATCTCAAATTGCTTGGCGATCGCTTCTAACTGAGGATGATTACTAATAATTAAAGACACAGTACCAGGCAATTCTTGAGCTTGGCTGCGCCAAAGTAAATCCCACAGACAATGATCTTGTTTCGTTACCCAGATAGCAATTTTAGGGATAGTATCCGAAAAGTGTAGTTGCCAAACTGCGTTTAAAGGTTTAGCGATCGCACTAAAAGCAGTAACTATTGCTTCACGGGGTAAGTTAAAGCCTTCAAGCTGCCACTCGATACGAGTCAAGAATAAGCTTGTAGTAAAATCAGTATGCTGGTCAGCATGAATAATATTGCCACCATTAGCATAGATAAAGTTAGCAATTTTGGCTACTAGCCCAGGGCTATCAGGACAAGAAATTAACAGAGTTGCAGTCGGCTCAGTCATGGATATTCGATGGCGTTGCTGATTTGGGTAATGACTTACAAAATATTATTGTTCGTAGCTATTAGCTATTAGCTATTAGCTCTTAGCTCTTAGCTCTTTAATAAAGTAAAGAACCAAAAGCATAACAGATCATTTAAATATTTGCTGTTTTTCAGTCAAACTTAATTTGGGCGTTATCGTAAGAAACTAATAGCTAAAAGCTCTTGCGTAGCTGCCGTAAGGCATATGGCTAATAGCTTAAAACTAATTAAAAAACAGCGTAGTGTTTTAATTTGTCACAGATATTGGTAAACAGATAACAAAACAAGTTCTACCTGGTTCTGATTCAAGAATAATTGAACCACGATGACGATTTTCTATAATCCGCCGAACAGCATCTAAACCTAAGCCTGAACCCTTACCTACAGATTTAGTAGTAAAAAATGGTTCAAAAATCCGAGACTGAATTTCTGGAGGAATACCTACTCCTGAATCAATAATTTTGATCGCCAAATATTCGCCTTTATGAATTGTGACTATTTCAATTTTGCCCTTGCCATTCATGGCATCAATGCTGTTGTCGATTAAGTTCGTCCACACTTGATTGAGTTCACTGCCATAAGCTTGTATCTGAGGTAGAGAGCGATCGTAAACTCGCTTGATTTCGATTCCTTGTTTGAGTTGATGAGAAAGCAGTTGAAGAGTATCTTCGATTCCTTGATGAATATCTACTAGCTGTTTTGCACCCCGATCCAAATGGGAATAAGAACGCATGGACTGAACCAGTTCCGACACTCTCTCGGCACCCCGTAATCCAGATTGGATCATGTCCATGACTTCAAAAGATAAAGCCAACCATCTTAACCCCATATCCCTCAATTCACTGGTATCATCGCGCCAACGTTCCACGAGTTTATCGAGTAATGCTGGTTCAATATTACCTGCTGCTAAAGGTGCAGCTAGCTGCCAAGGAGATTCAACTCCATAATCTTCTAACCATTCTAAAAGGGCATCTTCTCTATCCATTAAGGTCAAGGGATTAGTACGATTATTGATAATAAAATCGTAGCCATCGTCTCTCACCTTTAACCATTGCGCAGTATGTTCAGGCTCAATATTACGCTGTCCATAAACCAAATTCATGCGCTGTAATTCCAGCATAGCTGGGGTAATATCTTGAAATGCTCGCACTACCGCAGCCGTGGGATTATTCAGTTCATGGGCTAAACCTGCTGATAGAGTTCCTAAAGCTGCCATTTTTTCGCGATTGAGAATAAAAGACTGTAAGCCTTTGACTCGACTCTGTATAGTTTTAAATACTGTTCTCTCAAAGTCTCGGCATTCATGCACTAGTAAAAGAAAATCTTCAGCAGTAATTTCATAAGCTTGACAATCAGTTAAAGCTCGTAAAGTTACTGGTACTGGATCATCAGTCATAATTTGAATTTCACCAAAAAAAGAAGGAGAACGGTGCTGTCCAATTGGCATTTCCACCCCCTCGCTCAATCTAGTAATATTAATCGTGCCTGAAGTTAAAATAAAAAAACCTCGATGAGGATCACCTTCTTTAACTAAAATGTCTCCCCGCATTAATTGAATATCCGTAGCGCGATCGCAAATCCATTCCAGGCGATCGCTTTTTAGCTGTCGAAACAACTCCAACTTTAACAGTTCTTCAGAACAGAGCATAGTATTGATTAAAGGTGTAGAGTCAATACGTATATCTTAATTAAAATTGGGGATTGGTGATTGGTGATTTGTGACTTGGGATTAGGGATGATTAAAAATTAGTAACTTTAAATTATAAATTACTAAAAGCTAATTAGTTACTGATAAATGGTCAATGTTTAATGTTCAATGTTTAATGTTCATTAATTACTGATTTGGCTACGGAAACATCGATTTTGCCAAAATAAATACTAAAAGCCATTAGCAAATGTTCTAAGGTTTTAATTAGCCAAGTAGCATCTTGAATATTATGTAGTTGATAGTAAGTAACAATTGTAGATAGTTTTTTGGCTAAATCTGATTGTGATTCGGGGCAAATTAAAGTTATTTTAACCAAAACGAGCATGGCTTGAGCAGTACCTAAATTAGTAGTTAGCTCTCGAAATTTTTGAGGTTCGCTAAAGTTAGTAGGATCAGTAACTAAAAAACTAAATAGTTGACGACAGGTTTGTAATATTAAACTTTTATTTAACGGTTTAGGATCAGATTGCGGAAAAATTTGTTCTAGTTTTTGTTCTAGCTGTCTTTTAAAGTTATAATTGCTATGTCTGGGTTGAATTTTAAGAGTCAAAAACTGATGTAAATCTTGTTTAAATTCTTGATAAGAAATACGTAAATTATTGTCAACCAAGAAACGTTGTGATTGTTGTAAAACTGTATGCCAATCATCTATTTTACCTAGATATTGTTGCAAAGCAACTTTAAAAGCTGCTTCTGAAAGTAAAGTTGGATTATCAACTTTGGTAATTATTTTTCCTGCGCCCTTAGATAAAAGTTTCATACGCGCCATCTGTTTTAATCGAAAGCGATAAATAATATGTTTTGATAATTGAAATTCAAAATCCTGTTGACGTTGTTTTTGTAGTTTTTGAATAAATTCAGTTAATTGTTCAAATTGAGAATTTTGAGGTAAGAAATATTGATATAAATATATATAGCGAGTTAAATAATTATTTAAAATAGTATTAGAAATACTGTCATTACTATTAATTACCTCATTAGTAACAATGGCATTAGATAAGACAATTTTGGCACTTTCGTGGGAGTTAATAATTATGATAATTGCTTGTAGCTGGCAATAAGCTACTGTTTTTTGAAAATTTCTAATTAATTGAATTAACTGTTTGCGACGACGATCATAAGATCGAACATGATTAACAAGCTCAAAAGCTTTTAATAATTCTGAGGCGTAAGATAATGATTCAGGGGTATTTGACCAACAATCCAAAATTAGATAGCAGCAATGGTTTAAAATTGCATCAAACTGTTGCTGTCCTCCATAAGCAAAAATAATTTTTTCTAGTGCTTTATTTACTTGGATGTTTTCGCTTTTTCCTTGAACTAATAAGTTTTTAAATTCTTGAATTACTACAGAAGGCGATTTAGTCGTTGCAAATTGATATAGATACTCATATATAATCTCGCTTGCTGAAGCGAGGGAATGTTTAGCCGAATCATCTAAATCTCTAGTCACGAACAGAAACCAAATATGTTAACTCCTGTCACATCTTAACCTCAGATAATTTGAATTAGCGAAAAATCAGCTTGACCAAAGTGAACACTAAAAGCTACCTGTAAATTTTCGAGAGATTTAACCAGCCAAGGTGCTTGATCTTCAGCGACTGCTTCATAATGGGAAAAAAGAATCGAGAATCTCTGTTCTAAATAAGGCTTAACTTTTCGACACAATAAAACCAATTTGAGTAACAAGCCAATAGTTCTAACTTCGCCTAAATAAGTAATTAAGTCGAGATAATGATCATGACTAGAATTGCCTTTGCCATCAACAACCAAAAATTTAAATAATTGACAATAAGTACGTAAAGTTAAAAATTCGTCTAATTCCCGATGTTCAAAATCTCTCAGGGTATTTTGCAGGCAGTTTTGTAACTTATGGTTAAAATAACGCTTACCATACCGATTATCTACACCTGAAACTATATATTCATATAAATCAGCTTTAAATTCTTTATAAGTTTTTACTTGACTAGTATGGGTCAAAAAATTCTGAGATAAATCGTAATAACTAGAATTTTGTTCTACTTTACCCATATAGTGTCGCAAAGCTTTATCTAGATCGCGATCGCTTAATAAAGTTGGGTTGTCTATCTTTTGGATCAATCGTTTGGGAATTCTGGTTTGATTAGCTGCTTTGTATTGTTTAACTAGTTGTGCTACACGTACCCGATTGGTTATGTATTGAGAGAGGTTTAATTCGTAGCTAGATTGAATATCCTCTTGAATGGTTTTTACAGTCTTTTGAAATTCATCGGTGCTACCTTCGGTTAATAAGCAGTGTTGGTGTAAATAGGGATAGCGTTGAATTAAATCGCCTACGGAATTGCTAACTATTTCAATTCGATGGCTACGGCGAGTACCAGGTTCTAGACTACCATCAATTAAACGGGCTAGGCGTTGCAGTTTGACATAATATTCGGTAGCTTGAAATTCTTGAATTAACTGTCTTAATTTACGAGCAGTCCTTGAAACTGTACCCCCAGGCGGTAAACTTCTTTCTAGTAAAGCTACTAATTCGATAATTTCAATTTTAAGATTCGACTGCATTTGCCAGCGATTGACTATAATATGACAGCAACGATTGAAAAACAAAGGAAATTCTAACTCGGTATTATTAGCATCAACTATCTTTTCTAAAGCTGTGCGGATGCGATGATTTTCATAGCCTGTTCCCTTAATAAATAGGTGATGAAATCTTTCTAATATTTCTATGGGAGATTCTGTTTTGACACAATACAACAAGTGATCGTAAATTTCTTGCTGTTCTTGTTTAGTTGAATTTGAGGTAGTTTTATATTGATTTTTAATCACGATCAATTATCCCCCTGGGTTTATTTAGGGAAAATTTAATAAATAAGTATGGTTAAATTATTGAAACTAAAAACTGCAATCTATTTTTAGATTTTAAATCTTTTGTTTAATTAATACCGTAAATTTTTAATCAAGATTTTCTTTAATAGTTTTTGGTATATTTACTCAAAATACTTAGCTAAAATTTTCTCCCACACGTGTATTTAAGTAAGTAAATTGCTACGCACTTACTCTCGATTATGGCGATCACGACTTTTAATCAGATTACCCAGCGCATCATAGTATCTTGAACGATAGTAATAAAGCCCAGTTTCAGGATCTAATTCCCGTCCTGTATAATTAAACCTAAAGTTAACATCGGCATTAGTCTCAACAGTAACATTACCAAAAGCATCATAAGTAATCTGATTGACCACATTACCCTGGTTATCCATCAGCACTTTGACTGAACCTTGATTGTCAGTCAAAGCCCAAAGTTAATATTTTGCTGGGCAACAAGCTTTTCTTAAAACGTTTTTTTTGCTCTTGTTATTTTTTGCCCACCCTACGAAAGCGCGATCTCTCTCATCAGAAAAACGTTGAGGATCGTATACAGTTTTTGGAGGAGCGATTGCGCACTTTATTTATGAAAATGGCGAATGTAATCTTATTGCACAATCCTAATTCTTCCCATTGAACAATCCCATTCTAAAGTCCAAATTTCATCATTTGGTAAAATAGCAGCATCTGGATTTGAAGAAAACGCTGTAAAACTAACTTTTTGATTTTCTTCAACAGTAATTATTCCAAAATAATGATTTGATACTACTGCATAAGCATAATCTTCTGGCTCAAAAATATCAATAATATCTTGTTGATCAATAAATTCAATATACCCATCAAATATAATTTTTAAATCTAAATCAGAAGAAATCAAAAAAGGTATATTTGGTAGTATTTTTATTCCTTCTAGCTTCCATCTCCAAACTTCTTTTGTAGTATGAATTCTCTCTATAGACATATCAATTTCTTTTTTATAGCTCGGAGAAAGTAAAATAACTTTTCCAGAATAGTCACTAATATTTGGGTTACCAAAACCAAAATATCCATCTATTGGACTACCATTAAGATAAAAAGCTATAGGATAAGATTCTACTAGACGATAGTTTGTTATCCATATTGCTAACTTATGTTTAATAACCTTTTCCCATTCCATAATTTCTCAATTGATTTATTTGATTTTGAAGTAGTGTTTTTTCAGCATCTCCTGCACCAACAAGTTTACCGTGATTTTTCAGCCAGGTTTTTACAACTATTTCTTCTGCTGCACTAGCTGGTGCTTTAACTTGTTTTCTTCTCCTAAAATCTTTTACTTTTCTTAATTGTTTGGTTAAATCGGATATTTCACCTTTTTTCCATCCTTCTTCATTAACTTTTTTATGTAAAAATTCTTCAAAAAACTCCCACTTTTTCGTATCATTTGAGACAAGTATTTCTTTTGTTTTTAAGTTGTATGTAGCTTGAGTTGCATCTTCAACAATAGAAATTCCTTTACTTTTCGCTTGATCGATAAGAGATTGTAAATTATCTCCTTGTTTTCCTACAGTGTCATAGTATTCGTTCCAGTATTTTTCGACGTTTGGACTAGTTAAATCTCTGGCTGCTTTATTTTCAAGTACTCTAGCAGAGTCATCTAATCCACCAACTCCTCTTAAATTATCTAATTTACTCAACCCAAAACCAGCTAGAGGTAAGAAACTCAAAGCATCCAATGGCGAACCACAACCATTAAGAAGATTACGGGTACTTTCATAAGCACCATAACCAGTAGTGGCAACTTCATAGCCAATAGCAGCTTTCTGCGCCCAATTTAAACCGTGAGCAAAATTACCAGGAGTATTAAAGCCAGTCAGCAGCATCGTACCAGCACCAGTAATTTGACCAGCAGTAAATGCAGTGCCTTGATGATTGCGTGTAGCTAAATCCCCATAAGCTGCTTCTCTAAACTTAGTCGAAAGACCAAGAGTAACCGTATCAGCAAAACCTGCTGCAAATCTATCTACTATTCTGTGACTTCACCCTTGGTCATGAAGCAAATTAGTCAATCTACCAGAGTCATTGTATTTACCATTGAGCAACAATGTTCCATGTTTAATGTTCAATGTTTAATGTTTAATGTTTAATGTTCAATGTTTTAAGTATTTGCCTTTTCTAATAAAGATCATGAGCAGCTATTTTTCCCTCACACAACTCCGTGAAATTCTCAATACTAACCTCTTAAATACGCCTGTACTTAACTCTCAGATATCAGTAGTTGGTGTTACTACAGATAGTCGTAATATTCAACCTGGAGAATTATTTGTTGCCTTAGTGGGAGAAAATTTTGACGGACATAACTTTGTTGATACTGTTGCAGAAAAGGGCGCGATCGCGGTAATTGTTAATCGTCAGTTAGAATCGATTAATCTACCTCAATTTATAGTTCAAGATACCCTCAAAGCCTATCAACAAATTGCTCAGTGGTGGCGCGATCGCTTTCAGATTCCTGTAATTGGGGTTACTGGTTCAGTCGGTAAAACTAGTACTAAAGAATTAATAGCTGCGGTCTTAAAGACTCAAGGAAAGGTGTTAAAAACTGAGGCGAATTTTAATAATGAAATTGGTGTGCCTAAAACCTTGTTACAAATAACCTCAGAACATAGCTACGCCGTAATTGAAGTGGCAATGCGTGCTGAGGGGGAAATTGCTTTATTAACTGATATTGCCCATCCTACCATCGGTGTTATTACCAATGTCGGTACGGCTCATATAGGGCGTTTAGGGTCAAGAGAAGCGATCGCCAGAGCTAAATGTGAACTTTTGGCACAGATGTCCGATAGTAACACTGCCATCTTAAATTACGACAATTCTTTATTAATTGCAACTGCTGCCCAGGTATGGAAGGGAAAAACTATTACCTATGGGTTGACAGGGGGAGATATCCAGGGAGAAATCATTAATGGCGATACTTTAAAAGTTTTAGGACAAAATTTCCCCTTACCCTTACCAGGAGAACATAACGCCAGTAATTACTTAGCAGCGATCGCGGTGGCTCAAGTTTTAAATATCGAGCTTGCGCCTTTAGTTGCAGGATTAAAAGTAGAGTTACCAAAAGGGCGATCGCGTCGTTACAATTTAGCCAATGATATTGTGATCCTCGACGAAACCTATAATGCAGGTTTAGAGTCAATGCTGGCAGCAGTACAAATGCTCAAATCAACTCCAGGTAAAAGACATATTGCCGTTTTAGGCACAATGAAAGAATTAGGAGAATACTCCGGCCAACTACACCGTCAGGTAGGAATTAAAGCCCAGGAATTAGGGATAGATTTATTACTGGTATTAGTAGACGAAACTGCAACTCAAGAAATTGCCGAGGGTGCAGCAGGAATTGCCACTGAATGCTTTAGCGATCGCACTAGCTTAACCAAGAAAATAAAACAAATAATGCGTCCAGGCGATCGGATTTTGTGTAAAGCCTCTAACTCCGTAGGTTTAAATCAAGTTGTAACCGAATTACTATAGTCGTACAAAACGTTATTCGCAACGATGAGGGTGATGAAATAGGAAAATAGGAAATAGGAAGTATTTGATACATAATCTTATATATAGCAAAGGTTTCAAGCGTTGTATAATATTCGTAAGCGGAGATGATTAGATGTAGGTGCTGCTCCCGAACTATCCGTTGTACGGTCGTCACACGCTTTGGAGGTTTCCTCCAAAGACGCGACCTCAGAAATGTCTGAGTAGCCTGTCAGTCTAGCTTTTTAGAAATACTGATAGCCTCGATGCGTACCGCTAGCTACAAATTTTCGGCTATGTACAAGAGTGAACAAATTCAAAAATATATATGGGTCTGCGGAAGGCGGACTCCTGCCTGTTGAGGCACTATAAGACCAAGAGTAGCTTGCTGCTGGAGGCGAGAGCCTGTGAAACGGGAAGCCCGAAGGACGAATAAAACCGTCTCTGAATTGAGTTGATTTTGGGAAACCCAATCTCAGCAAAGCAGATTGGGGTACTTCATAGTTGCCACTCCAGAGAAATCAGGAATAAACTTATAGCAAATTAATATTTTTATCCCGAACTGAGGTTATTTAGTAACATTCTCTAATAACTATCAAAATGATGCTTACCTAATAGTCAAGAATCAAAAGCATAAAAAGCTCATTGAAAATATCTGTATTTTTTTCGGTCAGATTTAATTTGATACCATGATTTTGGGAAAACTATTATATGGTCAACTATATAATTCAAACACACAGGTCATATATCCATGTTTTAAAGATAAAAATCTAATACTCAGTATTTCTAGTTAACTATTCCTGACAATTACAAACAGAAAAATCGAACTAACTATTCAAGATTGAGCAATCAAGCAATATTCGATCAAGATTATAACTATTATGAACAGTCAAGATAAGCCCTTAGAAGCGAATGACAATTTAGATGTATCTTTAGATTCTGAGACAATAAAACCCGATGAAAATAATGATCTGGGAGATTTATGGACAGAAGCAACAGAAGATCTTGAACCTGTAACTGAATTTATATCTGTTGAAACAGCAGCTCAAAATGATTCTGAAGCTTTAGAAGCAATTATTTCAGATTCTAATAGTGAACCTATGCCAAAAAAGCAGAAAACTTTAGATTTAGATTGGGATGATTTAGATTTTCGCAACCCCCCACAAGTTGAAGATTTAGACCAATCCGAGTCGAATACCGTTGCTGATAATTATAATGAAGTTCCAGAATCAGAATTAGATGATTTAGATTTCGCTCAATCTCCAGAAGTAGAATCTTGGACTGGTGAATTAGACCAAGAAAATAATTTAGAAGAGTTAAGTCTCGATCTTGATAGTTCTGCTGCCGATTTAAATAACCTTGAAAATCTAGACAACTTAGAAGTCGATAGTCTCTCAAATAATGATCTGGGAGATTTAGAAGAGTTAAGTCTGGAAAGTTTAGAGGGTTCTGATTCTAGTTTAGATAGTCTTGAAAACTTTGAAAACCTGGAACTAAATAGTGGTTCGCTTGATGATCTAGGAGATTTAGCAGCACTAGAGTCTTTGAGTAGTGACTCAAATGAAGAAATTAATATAGAAGAATTAAATTTAGAAAGTCTTGATGGTTCTGTTGCCGATTTAAATAACCTTGAAGACCTTGATAGTCTAAACCTCGATAGTGCGCCAAATGATAATGTAGGAGATTTAGCAGCACTGGACAGTTTAACTGAAGTGGAATTAGATAATCTAGACAGCAGCGATCTCGACAGTTTGATTGACTTAGATTCCAATACCGAGTCTTTAGATTCACTGGTTTTAGAGTCTACTAGCGATTCAGAAGCAAGCGAAAATTCCTTAGATTCCGATTTAGAACTATTAGACTTAGACTCCTTACTAGGAGATGAACCCATCGCGTCTCCTGCAAATCTAAATCAGCCTGAGACAAATTTTGAAATACAAGCAGTTACAAATAAAATTCATGACACCTCGTCCGATCTGTCTCCAGTCAATAAATCCCAAGCCTTCGAGCAAACGATGCGGGTTTCTGTACGGAAACTAGACGATTTAAATAACCTGATTGGAGAACTAGTAGTTAAACGTAATCGTTTAGAAGATGACCAAGAAAGATTACGTCGCTTTTTAGATAATCTGCTGGGTCATGTACAGTCATTAGGTGAAGCAGGTGCAAAGATGCACGATATGTACGAGCGATCGCTTTTAGAAGGAGCGTTGCTTGCCAGTCGCCAGTCTCGTGCCAATGCTGCGATCGCTGCGGGAAATCCTGGTGCGAAAAATACGGCTGAAAACCAAGAAGAAGGATTAGATGCTTTAGAGATGGATCGCTTTACAGGCTTCCATTTATTGTCTCAAGATATCATTGAGTTAATTGTTCGAGTTAGAGAGGCAGCATCCGATATTCAGTTTGTGGTAGACGAAACCGATAAAGTTGCTCAAACTTTTCGGCAAGTAACCAGCCAGTTACAAGATGGGATGAACTCTTCGCGGATGGTGGCATTTGGGCAAACGGCAGATCGTTTACCGAGAGCAATACGAGATATTTCGCGCAAACAGAAAAAACAAACCCAACTTCAAGTTGAAGGTAAAGATGTTTTGATCGATAAAATGATTGTCGAGCATCTTTATAACCCTATGACCCACCTGGTTAATAACGCCATTTCTCATGGAATTGAAAGACCAGAAGAAAGACTAAAAAAAGGCAAACCAGAAGTAGGAAACATTCATATTCGAGCTTTTATTCAAGGTAATCAGACGGTAATTAGCGTTACTGATGATGGTGCAGGGATTGATCCCGAAATAGTCAAACAAAAAGCGATCGAAAAGAATTTAATTAGTTGGGCAACTGCTCAAAATCTATCAGAACAACAGGTTTACGAATTACTATTCCATCCAGGTTTTAGTACTAAAGATCAGGCTGATGATTTTGCTGGTCGTGGTGTTGGTATGGATGTAGTTAACACCGACTTGAAAAAAATTCGTGGTTCAGTTAGCACCGAATCAGAAGTAGGCAAAGGTACAACTTTTACAATTCGCTTACCATTAGTTCTGAGTATCTGTAAAGCTCTGACTTGTGTAGATAACAATTCTAGTATTGCTTTTCCTATTGACGGTGTGGAAGATACCAAAGAATATTTACCGAGCGATATTCAAACCAATGCCAATGGTGTTCGCTGTATTTCTTGGAAAAATACTTTATTACCGCTTCGACCTTTAAATACTCTGCTCAATTATAATCGTCAGATTCGCCGAGCAGGAATTTATAATACCAATCAAAACAATGATGATACCATTTCTGTAGTTGTCCTACGTAGTCTCGATAATCTCTTGGCGATAGAAGTAGACGAAGTGAGAGCGGAACAAGAAATTGTAATTAAACAAATTGATGGCCCTATTCCTAAGCCACCTGGTATTGCAGGAGCTACAGTTTTGGGTGATGGTACGATTATGCCGATTGGAGATGTTCTAGAGTTAATCGAAATCGCCCAAGGTAAGAGAACAATCGAAATTGGCTTTAATATTTTTGATGATCAAAGAAACATTAAGCAGTCTCAAGCAGAAAACATTCAGCAAGAGCCAATGGTATTGGTAGTAGATGACTCGATTACCGTTCGAGAATTATTATCTATGAGTTTCAACAAGCTTGGCTATCGGGTTGAACAGGCTAGAGATGGTCAAGAAGCTTGGGATAAACTACGGGGTGGTTTAGCTTGTGACATGATTTTTAGTGACATTGAAATGCCCAGGATGAATGGTTTAGAACTTTTATCTAATCTACATAAAGACAGCAAACTTAAATCTATACCTGTGGCAATGTTAACTTCTCGTGGTGCAGATAAACATAAACAAATAGCCAGTGATTTGGGGGCAAAAGCTTATTTAACTAAGCCTTACACTGAAAAAGATTTGATGGATGTGGCACAGCATTTAATTGAAATTAATCGGGCAAATAAAGAAGCTGAATCGATCACTGTTAATGTTAAGAGAATTAAAAATCGTCAGTCAGAAACAGCAGTGAGCAATGCTCCCCTGGTGCTAATTATTGATGATTCAGTCACCGTCAGAGAGTTATTATCTATGACCTTTAAAAAAGCAGGTTATCGTGTTGAACAAGCACGAGATGGTCAGGAAGCCTGGGAAAAACTGAGCGATGGTTTAGAATGCGATATTGCTTTTTGTGATATCGAAATGCCTCGCTTGAATGGGTTAGAACTTTTGTCTCAACTACAAAAAGATGAAAAACTGGCTTCTATGCCCATTGCCATGTTAACTTCTCGGGGAGCGCAGAAAATGCGTAATATAGCAGCTTCTCGTGGTGCAAATGGTTATTTTGTTAAGCCTTATGTTGAGGATGAACTATTAAAAGCAGCCGAGAGAATGATCAAGGGAGAAATATTAATTAACAGCACTGATGAGGAAACTTAATCTATAACCTATAGCGAAATAAGAAGTAGGAAATAGCTACGCAAGGCGTAAATTAAACTTTTTACTTTTTATTTACTACCTACTATAGCGGTTCTCAAATTAATGAGGTACATTTTGTCTAGTGCAAGCGTGCAAGCGTGCCTATTGGCTTGCATCACCGAGGTGTACCTCACTCAACCGAGAATTGCTATACCTTCTACCTACTACTTAAAAGAAACTGACTCTCAAAAATATATCTGCTAAAATATGAGTCCAAGTTATCTAAAGTTACCTAAAATAAAGTCATTAAAATGACCACAACACAATGGCAATACCTAGAACCACATCCTCATTCTTGGCGAAAACAGCTTTACATTAAAGATAAGAGAATTAAAGCCAATGTCATCTACTCCGATCTGATCGTCAATGAAATGACTCCTGATGATGCAGCCGAAAATTGGGATTTACCAAAAAAGGCTATTTTTGAAGTGATTGAATATTGCCAAGCTAACCAAGAATTACTAAAACAAGAAGCGGAAGAAGGACGTAGAAGATTAGAAGCAAAAGGAGTTTCTATTGACCCTCAAGTTATTAATAGATGAAGACTCCCAGGCTAAAATTTTAGTTAACTTACTACTACAATCTGGTCACAATGTTTTAACTGTCAACGAGGCTAATTTATTAGGAAAGAGCGTTGCGAAGCCATGCCGTCAGGCTTATCGCCTAGTTTTTGACTATGCTTGTTCAAAGAAACGTTCAATATTAACCCGCAACTACGATGACTTTAAAGCTCTCCATCAAGATTATCCTATTCATTCAGGTATTTTAGTAATATATGGAAATGCCAACTCATCGAAAGATATGAGATATAGAGATATCGTCAAGGCGTTCCGAAGGGTACGCTACGCGTAATCGCTAATCTGGAGACAGCTAATTTTCCTTTAGCTAATCAATTTATTGCTCTCAACCATTGGAACTACTAATACTAAATTCGATAAGATTTGAAATGATTAAGATAACAATCTGTCTTGGTGTTTTCTGGTTTAGTAGTTGCTGGGGAATGCAGTCAGCGATCGCTAATACTACTAATAAAGCCTCAGAAATTAATTTAAAAATTGGTATTCTTCAGCGATTAGGGGCTGCACCAATGGATGAGAGTGACCCTGAAATTAAACAAGTTACTATTAATAGTACGGCTGGCGATGCTTTAAAGGTTAGTTTTCCTAATCAACCGCAATCGACTCCTGTAATTAGTACCGAAAAGGTTTTACTCAAGGTAGATTCTGAGCCTTTATCCCAGCCAAAACTCGATGAAAAATTAATTTTAAGCGATCGCTCAACCTTTGAAACGGCTGAAGATAGTGCGAATACTTGGAAAAAGCTGGGTATTGAGGTAGAAGTGGCACAACCTGGGCGTTGGCAAGTCTGGGCAAAAAGGGATGTTTATAGTACTCCCTTAGTTCGTCGTTGGCTCTTGGATAGTCTGGAAGCAAATGGTTATACTAGCCCCTATTTGGATACTGAGCTTCTTAACCAGCAACCTAAAATTACTTTAGTTATTGATGGTAAACAGTATCGTCATGATGAGGTGGAAATTACTAGCAGTAAAAATTTAGTCAAAGTTAATACGACTAATAATCCCCAGGAGAGTCGTCTGTATGGTGGGAGTTTAAAACTTCAGCCGAATGCGCACGGGGAATTTACTCTAGTTAATGATGTGCCTTTAGAGACTTATCTGCGAGGAGTTGTTCCCCACGAAATTGGTGCCAATGCTCCTCCCCAAGCGGTTGCTGCCCAAACTATTATTGCCCGTACTTATGCTTTACGTAACTTAAGACGTTTTGCTGTCGATGATTATCAACTCTGCGCTACTGTCCACTGTCAGGTTTATATGGGCTTAAATGATACTAATCCGATTAGCGATCGCGCGATCGCTCAAACCGCAGGTTTAGTTCTTACTTACAATAATGAATTAATTGATGCTCTTTATTCTTCGACTACTGGAGGCGTAACCGCAGGTTTTGAAGATACTTGGAATGGTTATCAGCGTCCCTATCTTCAGCCTGTAATTGATGCACCTCGTGCTGTTTGGGATTTAAGCAAATATCCTCTCAATGATGAACAAACCTTTCGTCGCTTTATTAGTATGACCAAAGGCTTTAATGAAACTGAAAGAACAGGAGTATTTCGCTGGCACAAAACTAGAAGTATCGCTAATCTTAATCAAGATCTTCGTAAGTATCTGCAAAAAACTCGCCATCCTCTAGCTGATTTTAAGACGATTAAATCTATGGAGATTAAAAAGCGATCGCGTTCTGGTCGAATTTTGACTTTGGCGATTGAAACTGACAAAGGAACTGTAGAACTACACAAAAATGAAGTCCGCAGTGCTTTAGAACCCCCTCGCAGTACTTTTTTCTATTTAGAACCGATTTATAAAAAAGATAATCAACAACTTAATGGCTATGCCTTTATTGGCGGAGGTTTTGGTCATGGTGTCGGTTTAAGTCAGTATGGTTCTTATAACCTAGCAAATTTAGGTTGGTCAGCAGATCGCATTTTAGCTTTTTACTATCCTCAAACTGAAATTAAACCTTTAGATAACAACATCGTTTTCTGGGATGATGATTCACCCTCGTCTATCAGTCAAGCGAATCAATGAAAGATAATTAATTAAATTCATCAGGACACCAAAGCATCCATTGCAGATTGTGGGGTTGAGCAACAAATCCTAATTGTTGATAAAAATCCACTAAATGAGGACTAGCAAAGAGAGTAATATCTTTAATTGCTGCTTGTTGAAGTTGTTGAAGCAGACGTGTGGCGATCGCTTTTCCCAAACCTCGACCTTGAAAATCAGGATGAACTACAATATCAAGCATGGTAGCATGAAAAACCCCATCAGACATCGCCCTAGCAAAACCAATCAATTGTTTTTCGTTTTGCTCAATCTGCCAAGCAGTAACATAAGCAAAACTATTAACTAAAGCTTGTTGAACTTGATGGAGAGGGCGAGGTGTCCAACCTACAGTACTACATAAATCTTCTAATTGATTAGGTAGAACAGTACAGTTAGATTTATCTTTAATTTCAATTTGATGACTCAGAGTATGACGATCAACTTTGTTAGTAGACTTTAGATAATTGCGATCGCTGGTTATCCGACTCAGTAATTCACTAGATTGTCCATTTTGTAGTATTTGACGGCGAGAATTAATCTTTTCCTGCAACTGGTTGTGTTGTTGTAGCAAGGGGGTGAGTTGTAGCAAAATATCAGTTCGATTTGGCTCAATTTCCAATACCAGATAATAAAGAATAATTGCCCCAACAGTTTGATGTTCTTTGGCTAGAGTTTCAGCAATCTGGAGTAATAAATCGGGCGTGGTTTGGAGAATGCTAAAAATTGAATCGGTTGGTGGAGATTGAATTATTTGACGATAATCTTGAATTGATACTGCTAAGTTACCGCGTTGTTTAAAAGCTAGCCCCAATTTTTGATAAATAAGTTGATGATCTGGTTTTAACTTAATAGCTTGAAGATAACTTGCGATCGCTCTATCCCAATATTCCAACTTCATCAAAGCATCAGCGAGATTATGCCATGACCAAAAAAACTGTGGATCAATTTCTAAGGCACGCTTATAAGCTTCAACCGCTTGCTCCCAATTTTGTAACTTTGTTAGAGCATCGGCGAGATTATGCCACGACCAAAAAAACTGCGGATCGATTTCTAAAGCACGATTATAAGCTTTAACTGCTGGTTGCCACTGTTGTAACTTAGTCAAAACATCTGCCAAATGATGCCAAGACCAAAAAAAATCTGGTTTTAGTTCAATTGCTCGCTCAAAAGCAATTAATGCTGACTGCCATTGTTGCTGTTTTCTATACGTCTCGGCAAGATGATAAACCTCAAACCAATTATCCTGACGAGCGATCGCATTTAATTCTGTGGTCATGACCATTCATTGAACATTAAACATTAAACATTAAACATTGAACATTAAACATTGAACATTGAATTCCGTTAATAAATGAAATGATAAATGATAAATGAAATGACTTTTGACTTTAAACCCTAGAACTTTTTGAGCAAAATCTATCTTTTGGTAGATCAACAATTACGGCTTAAGTAGGTGCTGGTAAACGTAGCTGCAAGTTTATTTTAGTAATAAATAGTAGTAATTCCTTCCTCAAAAAAACGTTAATAACTTTTAAATTAAACGAGGAAATAAACAATATGTTGACTTATGAAATCGCTTTGAACTTATGCCGATTACCGCTAGAACTGGCACAGTATACAATATTTGAAGAAAATTTAATGCCAGAAGAATCATCTGTTCTCTTTTCTGGGCCTCAATTTCTGGTGGCACTATTGGCTGGTATAGTAATGGCATTTGCCTTTCAATTACTATTAACTAATTTTACAGTCGCTGTCGGCATTCCGATTTTAGCTAGTGACGACGACGATGACAATGATGACGAACCAGATACTTTAGGCGGAAAAGTTCGTAAAACTGAAGCTAAGATTGGTCTTTGGGCATTAATTACAGCTAGTATTGCTTTATTCAGTGCTTGTTATTTAGCAGTCAAACTGAGTTTAATTACCAGTGCGCCACTGGGTATAATCCTAGGTATAGTCATTTGGGCTGCTTACTTTTCGTTGCTTATGTGGCTGGGTTCATCCGCAGTAGGTTCTTTAATTGGTTCTTTAGTTACTACTGCCACTTCTGGGTTACAAGGACTGCTGGGGACAGCAACGACGGCGATTGGTGCAAATATTGGTAGAAAACAAGCGATCGCTACAGCCGAAGATATTACTGCCGTAGTTCGTGAAGAATTGACTTCTGGTTTAACTCCCGAAAATCTCAATAAAACTCTAGCCAGTTCTTTAAGTTCTCTACAAATACCTTCATTAAATATTTCAGAAATTCGTTCTCAATTTGAAAAACTACTAGGTGATGTAAATTTAGAAGCACTTGGCGATAATCGCGATTTACTCAACAATATTAACCGTGAGACTTTGGTCGATTTTATTGGTAGTCGTACCAAGTTGCCTAAAAAAGATCTTGACCGCATTGGTGATGAACTCGAAAACGTTTGGCAACAAGTTTTAAATCGTCAAAATCCAACTGAGCAAATTATCAATTTAATCAAAGAAACCAACCCAGAAGAGTTGAATACAGCCAAACTAAATGAACGAATTCAAGAACTAGTTACAGCAGGAACTTCTGGTAATGGTAAAAGCAATGGCGTATTGCGACAAGCTATTCAAACAGGTGTTGGTAAATCTATACCAGCAGTAATCGAGAGAGCCAATCTTGCTGATGTGGATATAGATAAAATCTCCCGTCAATTACAACAGCTTCAAGGAAAAGCTCAACAAATAGATGTCGAGCAAATTACTGAGCAGTTGAAAGGTATGAAAGATAAGGCAAGTAAACAATTTGCTTCACCTGCTAATACAATTCAAAGCGACATAGAAGATTACATCTTGAACTCCTTACCTTGGCAATTTAACCATCGCAATCTACTCAATGAATTCAGAGAAGTTATTTATGATCCCAATGCTGATCCTGGCAGCGTTAGTCAACAATTGTCACAACTCAATAAAGAGTATTTTGTTTATTTACTGAAACGACGGGGTGATTTTAGTCCCTCAAGAATTGGTAACATTGCTAAAGACATGGAGCAAGTACGCACAGAAGTTTTAGAAACTGTGCAAAACTTAGACAAGCAAGAACAGTCTCAGGATCTAAATAGCAAAATTGAAAATTATTTACGTTCTACTAATAAAGAAGAACTCAATCCTGAAACAATGGAGCAAGAATTTTCCTCTTTACTGGAAGATCCAGAAGTAGGATTTGAAGATTTACAAAATCGCTTTGACCAAGTTGATCGTGAGACTTTGGTACAATTACTCAACCAAAGAGAAGATATTAACGAACAAGAAGTTAATAATATTGTCGGTCAACTTGAGCATACTCGCGATAAGGTCTTAAATCGAGCTAGAGAACTGCAAGAACAAGCGCAGGCACAAGCACAAGAAGTAAGGCAAAAAGTAGAAGATTATCTCCGTAATACTCAACAAGAAGAACTTAATCCCGAAGCCATTGAACGTGAATTACGGACGCTTTTAGAAGATCCACAAGCAGGATTTCAAGCTTTACGGGCGCGAGTCTCCCAGTTTGATCGCGATACTTTTGTCCAGCTATTATCACAACGAGAAGATTTGGACGAAGAACAAGTCAATCAAATTCTTGAACGTGTTCAATTTGTACGAGATAGTATTTTACAAGCACCACAACAAGTAACAGACCAAGCCAGACAAAGCTATCAAGAAACAATCAACTCGATTAGCGAATATCTGCGCAACACTAACTTAGAAGAACTTAATCCTGAAGGAATTCAGCAAGATTTAACCAAATTACTCAAGAATCCCCAGGAAGGTGCGAAAGCCTGGCGCGATCGCTTGTCTCAAGTTGATCGCGAAACTTTAGTGAAATTGCTATCTCAGCGAGAAGACCTAAGTGCCGAGCAAGTTAATCAAACTATTGACCAAGTGGAAGAGGCGATTCAAAGTATTGTTCGCGCACCCCAACGCTTGGCAAAACGAGCCACTAAACAAGTCTTGGACTTTGAAGCTAATCTCGAAAACTATCTGCGCAATACTGACAAAGAAGAACTTAATCCTGAAGGAATTAAACGTGATCTGCAAATCTTACTACAAGATCCGCGTGTGGGAATGGGTACTTTGATAGAACGAGTTTCGCAATTTGATCGTGAAACTCTGGTTGCTTTACTCTCTCAACGAGAAGATATATCTGAAGAAGAAGCTAATCAAATTGTTGAGCGCATTCTATCTGTGCGTGATTCAATTCAAGAGCAATTTCAGCAAATCCAACAGCAGATGCAGTCTATACTTGACAGTATTTTTGGCAAAGTCCGTGACTACCTCAATTCCCTCGAACGTCCTGAACTTAACTACGAAGCCATTCAACAAGACTTTACCCAAGTATTTGACGATCCCAAAGCAGGATTTGAAGCCTTGCGCGATCGCTTATCCCAGTTTGATCGTGATACTCTCATTGCTGTCTTAAGTTCCCGTGAAGATATTTCCGAAGAACAAGCTAATCAGATTGTGTCTCGTATTGAACAAGCACGAAATAATGTACTGCAACAAGGAGAACGTATCCAACAAGAAACACAAAAACGCTTACAAGCAGTCAAAAAAGAAGCAAAAAGACAAGCCAAAGATGCCAGAAAAGCCGTTACAGATGCAGCTTGGTGGTTATTTGGTGCTTCTTTCACTTCTTTAGTAGCAAGTGCGATCGCTGGTTTTGTGGCGGTTAATTATTAGATTTCTTGTGGAAATAGGAAGGAAAAGAAAAATTGAAAACTTTTTTTCCACGCTAAGTTGATATCCTAGTGTGGATTTTTTTTGCGATTATTTAAGCAGTTGCTAACTCTGGTATTGGAGGTAATGATTCGCCTTCCATTTCAGCTACATAGATTAATTCCTCCATTGCATCTAACCCATTTTCTAAAGCCTCTTGATATGTATCACCATGAGTAACCCATTTCTGACTTGGTGATAAGTCTGGTAGAGAAACTAGATAACAATTATCCTCATCACTCCACTGAATCAGAATTCTGTATTTAAGCTTATTGTTGTTCAAGTCTTTTCACCTCTTCTATGATTTGCTTTACTTCTAGTTCTTGGTAGCGTTTCGCGTCTTTTCCATCTTTCCCCGCAATAGTTGTTTTTCTTGCTAACAAAGGATGTTTATAAACACAGTGACTACCTTTTCCACGTCCAGGAAGTAACTCAAACCCTGCCTTTAATAGCATTTGCTTTAATTCTCTGATCTTTTTAGGCATTTATTATATTTTGTTTGTTAGCACTTGTTAATTATCTGTATACATCCTCCTGCAAATATTGTTTCTATCTGAAGGATAACGAGTCAGAAAAGGTTTGACAATCTTTCAGAATTTTACAAATTTTGTCTAAGCGATCGCTTTTAGTTTGATATTTAAGTAATTGCTAATAATCGTGCGATCGCAAAATAATTGATTTACAAGTACAGATGCAACTTGATGGTTATTTAGTGCTTCTTTCACTTCCTTAGTTGCAAGTGCGATCGCAGGTTTTCATTATATAGTCTTCATTCTGACTTCTGACTTCTGACCTCTGACTTCGTTGTTATAGGTTAAACAATAGCCAAGTGAATAATCCCATCACCCTGGTTGACCAAAGGATTTTGCGTATAACTAATAACTACACCATCAACGTTAGCACGGACTGCTGCACGCTTTTCACCGAAAGCATTAGTAATAAGCCCTAATTCTTGTCTTTTATAGACTTTTTGCCCTAAACTAACTTTAAGATGAAAAATACCTCCTCTATACGCCCGAATCCACTGACTTTTTCGAGCTTCTATTGAATTAGCTACCGTAGATACAAGCCCATCATCGTACATTTCCAAACAATTCATTACTCGTAAAATACCTTCTACCCCGACTTTAATTGCGTCAGAATTAAACCGTAAAGCCTCTCCAGCTTCATAAAGTAAGACAGGAATTCCTTTTTTAGTGGCTGCATGACGTAAAGATCCATCTCTACTAGTAGCCTGCAACATTAAAGGTGCGCCAAAGGCTTTAGCACAACGATAAGTAATTTCGTCTTCTAGATTGGCACGAATTTGGGGTAAGTTAATTCGATGTACTGCTGCTGTATGTAAATCAATACCGTGGGTGCTATGAGCAACAATTTCGCGCATAAATAAGTTGGCTAACTGTGAAGCCAAAGAGCCATTTTCCGAACCTGGAAAAGAACGATTTAAATCTCTACGGTCAGGAAGATAACGAGATTGTTCAATAAAACCAAAGACGTTGACAATCGAAACTGTGATAATCGTCCCTTTTAACTTACTAGGATTAATTCTTCCCAGTATTTGCGCAATAATCTCAACCCCATTCAACTCATCGCCGTGAATAGCTGCACTTAACCATAGTCTAGGCCCTGGTTCAACCCCGTTAATTACAGTCACAGGTAGAGAAACAAGAGTTTGAGTAGCTAAACGACTAACAGGCAGATCAAAACGACGTAGTTGTCCTGGGGGAATTATTTCTTTAGCAATTTCGATAGTATTATCTGACACCTGACTTCCAGCTTCCAGTTAGTTAATTAATACCTAATATTTAATGCGATCGTGAAATTTACTCACAAGGTCATTGCTATGGTCAGTCTCAGCAGCATTGTTGACCACAAAATCAATAATTTTACCTGCAACATTAATTCCTGTTGCCTTTTCAATCCCCTCTAAACCAGGAGAAGAATTAACCTCCATAACTACTGGGCCATGATTAGAACGTAGTAAATCTACCCCAGCAATTTTTAAACCCATAGCTTTGGCTGCCCGAATTGCAGTTTCCATTTCTTCAGGAGATAAGGCTACCTTTTTGGCATTGCCACCCCGATGAAGATTAGAACGAAATTCTCCCTCTGCCCCCTGTCGTTTCATCGCTGCAATTACTTGTCCCCCAACCACGAAGCAACGTAGATCTGCACCTTTAGCTTCTTTAATATATTCTTGTACGAGGATATTGACATCTAAACCTCGAAAAGCCTCAATAACCGATTTGGCAGCCTGATAAGTTTCTGCCAAAACCACACCAATGCCTTGTGTTCCCTCCAATAATTTAATAACTAAAGGTGCGCCTCCCACCGTTTCAATTAAACCGTCTATATCTTGAGTAGCATGAGCAAAGCCTGTAATTGGCAAGCCAACTCCTTCTCTGGCTAAAATTTGCATCGATCGCAATTTATCTCGACTGCGGGAAATTGCCTGGGATTCATTGGGACTAAAGACATCCATAAGCTCAAATTGTCTTACTACCGCCGTACCATAAAAAGTTTTAGAAGCTCCAATACGGGGAATAATAGCATCAAAATTTTCTAACGGCTTGCCTTTGTAGACTATGGTAGGTTTTTTAGAAGTGATATTCATATAGCAACGCAAGTAGTCAACAACTCGCATATCATGCCCTTGTTCTTTTCCTGCTTCTTTTAAACGCTTGGTGGAATAAAGAGCAGGATTTTGTGAAAGAATGGCGATTTTCATTCTAGGAGTAAAGATATATCTGTATTAAATTTGGGCTATTTATATTTTTGGTGTTCGTGGTGACTTTGCAAAAAAGATTTACCAGGATCTACTAAAAATTTATTACGTACCGCTTGTCTCCCCAATAACATCCGAAATCCCATCACGTCTCGATTTGTTAAAGTTAATTCAATTGACCACTGTTTTTCACCCAACTTTACCTGGGTTTTGACTACAGGTCTAAGTTGAATTATGCCACCCGAATTGCGTACTTTTCTGTATTCTAAAAGTTCCGCTTCGGCGGTAATCGTCATGTGATTATTGCGCTGTATGGGATGTACTTGAAAACGAATTATTGGTCTACCGTTTTTTTCTAACTCTGTGATCCCAAAAGCATGAAGGGCAGAAGATCTCGCTCCTGTATCAATTTTTACTTTGATCTGCTCAATGCCTAATTTTGGTAGAGTGATAATTTCTCGCCAACCAATAGTCGGAGTAAAATGGGATTTTCTCAAGGGATAGTGATCATTTTGAGGATTAAACACACAGATACTAATTATAGCGGTAACAATAGTAGTCTTAAATCATTCCACTCAAAATGACAAACTGTTTTTTGGTCCCTAGATCAGCTTAATTACTGAAACTATTCCGTTAAATTACTGAAGATATTATTGGCTACTTTTTGTAGGATAACTATAACGCCGATAGTGATTTGTATCTGATATTTTAGCTGAGACTAGTTCTGAGCATAAGAAAAAGGTATCAGCAACTACTACTGACACCTTTGGAGTCCCACGAACTGTAATGTACCAAAAAGTTTGGTACTTATACAGGATAGTCCGAATTATCTCCTGTAATGTATCGAATCTTACCATTTAATTTTTAACATAGCTATATCTCAGTAGCTAGTTGAAGCTTAAATAATTATTTAGAAATCATTTCATCAAGCATAATCTTAATCTTGAGCTAAAATTTAACTGACTCAACTACCATTGTCTGAGGAATAAAGATTTGAGGCTTTTAAAACTTGCCAACTGGTTATCTAAAGGAAAATTAGATAAATATAAACAACAAGCCCAGCAAGCTCAACAAAACCAAGCTCAATTAGCCAAAATGGAGTCTGAGCTAGAAAGATTGAGAAATGATTATCAGGAAACTCAGAAAGAGTTAGCACAAGCCAAGGCTCAACTGCAAATCAATCAAGGTTTTCAAATTGAATTGGGCGAAACTCAATTAAAACTTAACAAAATTGAGACTGAAGCTACACGCTATAAAAAAGAACTATTTGAGCAGACAAAAGAACTTAGTTTAACCCGATCACAATTAAAACAGCTACAGCAAAACCTAGCTAAATCTCACAATTGGACTCAGCAAATTAAAACTCCCATCCAAATCACGGATATTAGCAAAACTCTGCCGAAACACAATTTTGATACTCTTTGGGGATTTGGGATCAGTACTCCGAAAGTCAACTCCACAACAACTACGGGGGCAATTCTAGTCAAAGGTTGGGTACTGGGTAAAAAAGCTGAGGCTCAAACTCTAAGAGTAATTTATCAAACAGAACTCTTATTAGAAACTCCTGTACAAGATCCTCGTCCGATGGTCATGCAACAATATCCAGATATTTCTACTGCTAAAAACAGTGGTTTTGAGTTTTCTCTTGCAGTTGTAGGTATATCAAATCCAACCCAACTAAACCTAGAAGCCGTTCTTGTTGATCAAACGATAGTACCTCTATGTGCTTTGACCTTAACATCTCAGCCTGTGGAAACTGAGACAACCTAAAATTTCCCTTAAACTTAGTTAGACTGATAAAGAAATTTAATTACTTTGAAGGTAGTTTGATAGAAAATCTTAAGAAAACATTAAAAAAAAGTGCCAAAGGTTTACAATAAAATTTAAGGTGTTCGGAGGAACAAAGTGTTTACAAGACTCGCACAACAACATCGTCAATTTGTACAGGATTTGGTGATGACTCTTCAAGCTTTGGCGATCGCGCTAGAAAATCAAGGCTACTTGGCATCATGTTATACCTGTGGCGGTGAAATGAATAGTGCTTCTTTTATGGTTAGTTTAGGCAACGACCATTTAATTCGTTTTTTAGTTTCAGATTATGGGATCACTTGGACAGAAATGAGAGATGATCGCGAACTAATGAAACTCGAAGGTGCAGAAGCGATCAATCAGTTACAGGATTTAGCAGATTTAATCAAATATCAAACTCAATCGGTAACATCAGATAAATCATCAACTTTACAACGTGTTTAGCTAATTTAGATTATGCTCAATGTGAAGAATGTTTGCTCGATTATTATTTTGTAGTCCTAAGCTGCGAATAGTTAAGGTGACTTTAATTAGTGCGATCGCCTTAACTATTTTGCCTTTGTCTTTACAAGCGCAGTCTCCTCTGCAACCAGGAGCTATTACCCTCCAATCCGATATACAAGAATCTAATTCTAAAACGGGCATTATTACCGCTAGGGGTAATGTAAAAATAAATTATCCAGCCCGAAAAATTCAGGCTACTGCTGTCCAGGCTCAATATTACACTCGTGAACGTCGCTTGATTCTGACGGGAGATGTTTATGTAATTCAAGAAGGAAATAGTATGCGAGCCGAAAGTCTAACTTATCTAGTCGATGAAGGGCGTTTTATTGCTACACCTAAAAGCGATCGCCAGGTAGAATCGACTTATATTATTACTGAATAACCATTCGTGACAAGTTAAGAGATACGGAATTTTTGATATAGTTCATATTTCATCATAGGGAGAGTTTGAATTTTTAAGCTATTTTCATTTTCTCCCTATTCACTCTTCATTCTCTCTCTGTTTCCTCTGACAGACTGCTCCTTAGTCTAAACTACAGTATTGACACCAAGCAATAAAAAACGCCTAGACTAAGTGCTAGACGTTAAACTAGTAAGTGTAAGAAGGCGAAATAAATAACCAAAAACTTTTTAAAATTTTTGAAATTATAGTGCGTTAGCACCTGCAACCACTTCAGAAAGCTCTTGGGTAATGGCAGCTTGTCTGGCTTTGTTATAAGACAAAGTTAAAGTTCCCATTAACTCTTTAGCATTATCACTAGCATTGTTCATCGCTGTCATTCTAGCTGCTAGTTCACTAGCTGCTGATTCTTGCAGAGAGCGTAAAATTTGGTTATTTAGATAAAGTGGTAGTAGAGCATCCAAGATTTGTACAGGATCTTGTTCAAAGATTGTATCTTGCGGATATTCCGATACTGTTGTGGTAACTTTATCTCGTTCTACACCAAAACTGCCACCTCTAGTAGTCAAACGGAATATTTCATCGTCTTGGACTTCCAACCCTTGAGTAGTTAGAGGTAGTAAGGTTTGGATAACTGGCTTGGAAGCAATTAGAGAAACAAATTTAGTATAAATAAGCTCTACTTTATCAACTTCTTCAGACAAGAAAAGAGATAGAAGTTCGTCCCCAATTGCTGATGCTTCGGCAGCAGTAGGAATTTGCTCTAAGCCTACAAAAGTTTTGTCAATAGGGGCATTACGGTTTTGGAAATACTGAGTTGCTTTGCGTCCAATTAAAACAAAAGTATATTCAACGCCTTGAGCTTTTAACTCTTTAGCTCTCATTTCCGCACGGCGAATGACGTTAGTATTATAGCCACCACATAAACCGCGATCTCCACTGACTACCAACAAAGCAACTTTTTTGATTTCTCGTTGCCGAAACAAAGGCAGATCGACATCTTCAAACTTGAGTTTGCCTCGAACGTTATACAAAACCTGTGCCAAATTATCAGCAAAAGGACGAGTAGCGTTAACTTGTTCTTGGGCGCGACGCACTTTAGCAGCAGCTACAAGGCGCATTGCCTCTGTGATTTTTTTAGTATTTTTTACCGATGCGATGCGATCGCGAATCGCTTTTAAATTAGCCATATCTTTTTTTTAGGGTATAGGGGTTAGGGGTTAGGGGTTAGGGAGGAAGTAATAAGTAATAGGTAATAAGTAATAAGTAAATATTATTTATTCCTTGTTTCCCATTTTCTCTTTACTCTTTATCCTTTACCCCAATACAAAACCCGTTAGTCGATCATCATCAAACTGATAACTGATTTTAGGCTGCTGCCATGAAGGATTGTTTGAATTCGTTAATCGCTTCTTTCAGGATGTTTTCTGCTTCATCGGTTAGTTTTTTCTCGGAAGCAATAATTTCTCCATATTTGGCTTTGCTACTGCCTAGATAATCCCGTAATCCTTGGGCAAATTTGCTAGCTTCGTCTACAGGCACATTATCTAAATAGCCGTTTAAACCAGCATATACAACTGCTACTTGCTCTCCCACAGATAGAGGGGAGTTTTGTTGCTGCTTAAGGATTTGACGTAAACGTTGACCTCGTGCTAGTTGGTTTTGAGTTGCTGCATCTAAGTCGGAAGCAAATTGAGCGAATGCTTCTAATTCCGCAAACTGAGCTAGTTCTAATTTCAGCTTACCTGCTACTTGCTTCATCGCTTTAGTCTGAGCAGCAGATCCAACACGGGATACAGAAATCCCAGCATTAATTGCAGGACGGAAACCAGCGTTAAAGAGGTCAGAAGAAAGGAAGATTTGACCGTCAGTAATCGAAATTACGTTGGTAGGAATATAAGCAGATACGTCACCAGCTTGAGTTTCAATAATAGGAAGCGCAGTCATACTACCACCACCTAAAGCATCGCTGAGTTTAGCTGCACGTTCTAATAAACGGGAGTGGAGATAGAATACGTCTCCAGGATATGCTTCACGACCTGGTGGGCGACGTAGTAATAAGGACATTTGACGGTATGCTTGAGCTTGTTTGGACAAGTCATCATAGATAATCAAAGTTGCCTTGCCTTGATACATAAAGTATTCGGCGATCGCAGCTCCAGTGTAGGGAGCAAGATACTGTAGAGTTGCAGGGTCATTAGCGTTAGCTGCTACTACAACTGTGTAGTCCATTGCGCCTTTTGATTCTAAGGTAGTAACTACTTGAGCAACAGTAGAAGCTTTTTGTCCTACCGCTACATAAACACAGATTACATCTTCGCCTTTTTGGTTGATGATGGTGTCTACAGCTACCGCAGTTTTACCTGTTTGGCGATCGCCAATGATTAACTCACGCTGTCCACGACCTATGGGAATCATCGCATCAATTGCTGTAATACCTGTTTGCATTGGTTCACAAACGGATTTACGAGCAATAATCCCTGGTGCCATAGACTCAATCAGGCGGGTTTCGCTAGTGTTGATGTCTCCTTTACCATCAAGAGGCTGTGCCAGAGAATCCACAACTCTACCGATTAGAGCGTCGCCTACAGGAATAGAAGCGATTTTACCACTAGCTTTTACGGTACTACCTTCTTGAATATTAAAACCGTTACCCATAAGTACGGCACCAACGTTGTCTTCTTCGAGGTTAAGAGCAATACCAACTGTACCGTCTTCAAATTCTAGAAGTTCTCCTGCCATTGCTTGTTCCAAGCCATAGATCCGAGCGATGCCGTCTCCTACCTGGAGAACAGTACCAACATTAGATACCTGAACATCTTGCTCGTAAGATTCGATCTGCTGGCGAATAATGCTGCTAATTTCGTCTGGTCTGATGCTAACCATAGCTTTTGTTGTCTGTAAGAGTTAGTTTTAGATTATTTTGACTTGCAAGACGCAATCATATTTAAAGCTGCGCCAAAATTTATAATTTATTGATTTAGACTGATACTAATACGGCGAAGTTGTCCGCGTAGACTAGCATCAATCACTTTTGAGCCAACTTTGATAATGACTCCCCCGATAAGCTCAGGGTCAACACTGGTCTTAAGCTCTACATCACGAGCTTCAGCGATCGTCTTTACTTTCTCAACTACGTTATTTTTTTGTTCATCGTTTAGTTCGGTGGCGGAAGTGACTTCTGCTAGAACTGTTTGATTAAGCTTACGTAGCAAGTTAAGATACTGCTCCATAATCGACTCAAGAAAGACAATTCGTCTTTTATCAACTAAAAGCATCATGAAGTTAACTAAGTAAGGATTTGCGTCGTTACCCATTACTTGTTTTAATACTGCTTTTTTGTCTTCGCTTTTAATTACGGGGTTGAGAATAAAGTCTTTGAATTCTCTCGACTCGGCAAATAAGGAGTTTAGAGAACGAAAGGTATCGCCAAACTGATTAGTTAAGTTTTGCTGCTGTGCTAAGGACATTAACGCCTGAGCATAGGGTTCACCAACTTCGCTACTGATTAGAGTTCCACTCATGATTATTAACCTCCTAATTTAGCGATGCTGCTGTCGATTAGCTTACGCTGTGATTCGTTATTGAGCATACTTCCCAGACGCGATTGCGCTTTCTCTAAAGCTAGAGCTATAACTCGCTCTCTTAGTTGAGCGATCGCTTTATCTTGTTCGGAGCTAAGATCTTTGACTGCTGTTTCTTTTAGGCGTGCCACTTCTTTTTCTCCTTGAGCCAAGATAGTTTCTCTGGCTTTTTGGGCATTAACGTCGGCATCTTGACGAATTTTAGTTGCCGTTGCTTGTGCCTGCTCTAACTTTTTCTGTTCTTGAGCTAGAATAACTTCAGCTTCTTTCTGTTTTTGTTCAGCTGCTTGAATCTGCTCAAGGATTTTAGAACGTCTTTCGTTCAATATGTTAGTGAGTAAAGGTTTACCGTAGTAAAATAATATACCCACTAAAAGTGTGAGGTTGATTAGGTTAGTGTTTAAAATATCTAAGTTTAAACCAAAACCGCCTTCAACCTCTGTATGTGCTTCTGCTAGAAATAATAACGTCTCTATCATACCCAGATCTTGAATTAAGTTATTTTTTTCATTTACTCCCGCGATTAATCAGCTTTATTTGACTGAAAAAATTTTAGATTTTGGATTTTCGATTCAAGTCGAATTTCTTTTGACACTTTGAAATTTGCGTTTTATAGGCGCAGTCAATCTAAAATCTATAATCAACAATCTACAATTATTTGATTAATTCTGGGTCGAGTATTTTTTCTAAGATTTGACTAGACAGAGAATCTACTTGCTGCTCTAAAGTAGCAAGTGCTGCTGCTTTTTGCTGCTCTATTTCTTGAGCTGCTGCTTCTCTTTGAGACTGAACTTCTTGTTGTGCCTGTGCTATTTTGCTTCCCGTAATTTCTTTGGCTTCTGCTTGGGCTTTTTGTACCAGATTTTGAGATTCTCGACGCGCTTGGGCTATCTGTCTCTCATATTCTTTGACTATGCTTTCAGCTTTAGCTAGTTTCTCGCGAGAATCAGTAGCACCACCACGAATTAATTCGTCTCGTTCATCCAGCACCTTAGTTAATGGCTTGTAAAATACTGCATTTAGCAGTGCTGTTAAAAGCAAAAACTGCACTGCCATCAAAGGCAAAGTTGCATCAAAATCAAACATTTTTTATAGGGCAATTAGGATTGAACAATCAAATCTGTAGAGACACTTATTAGCATCTCCACAGAAACTTAGAAAGGTTTAAGTAAAAGGATTGGCAAACAATAGTACCAAAGCAACTACTAGACCGTAGATAGTTAGAGATTCCATAAATGCCAAAGTTAAGAGTAGAGTACCGCGAATTTTTCCTTCAGCTTCAGGCTGACGCGCAATACCTGCTACTGCTTGACCAGAAGCATTACCTTGACCAATACCAGGGCCAATAGCAGCTAAACCAATAGCTAAAGAAGCGGCGATAACGGAAGCAGCTTGAATATCCATGATAATTTTACCTGTTTTTATAATTTACTGAACAAAGAACTTATGAACTACTCCAGCCACAAAGGCATGAAGTTTCTGCCTTCACTTGTCGATGCCCTCCCACAAGCAAGCTTAAGAGCGGTCTTACTCAACATCTTCAGTACTTAGTACCTTATCTACCTTTACAGGTAGCGACAGCAGCAACGGCAGAACCATCCGTTGACAAGCAAATGCTTGATTTTGATTGTTTTCATTTGGTTGGTTAAGAAGTTAAATTACTTCTTAATCGTGGTGATCAGCCAATGCCTCGTGTATATATGCCCCAGCTAGAGTGGCAAATACTAAAGCCTGAATTGCACTGGTAAATAAACCCAATGCCATCACTGGTAAGGGAACAAACAACGGTACTAATAGTACTAATACGGCGACTACTAGTTCATCCGCTAAGATATTACCAAAAAGACGGAAGCTTAGGGACAGAGGCTTGGTGAAATCTTCCAAAATAGCGATCGGTAGCAGGATAGGAGTTGGTTCAATATAATGCTTGAAATAACTCAATCCTTTCTTTTTCAACCCAGCATAGAAATACGCTAAGGAAGTAAGTATTGCTAAAGCCACTGTTGTATTGATGTCATTGGTGGGGGCAGCTAGTTCACCAGAAGGCAACTCGATCAGTTTCCACGGTACTAATGCACCTGACCAATTTGACACAAAAATGAACAAAAATAAAGTACCAATAAAAGGCACCCAGGGACGATATTCTTTTTCCCCTAGCTGATTTCTCGCCAAATCCCGAATAAATTCTAGGGCAAACTCCATAAAGTTTTGAATACCACTAGGAACTTTTTGAATGTTACTAGTTGCAGCTAAAGAAGCTATTACTAAAAGACCTATTACTATCCAGGAATTGAGAAAAACCTGTCCATGAACTGTAAAGTTGCCGATTTTCCACAGAAAATGTTCTCCAACTTCCAATTCTGCCAGGGTGAAATTATTGAGAAAAGTCAAAGCACCTAGAATTTCCATATGCCTAGATTAAGCAAAACATTAAATTAAAATCGTTCTTGTAGTTTCTTTGAAATTACTTATTTCAACCGTCATTATCAGCTTTTTCTGCCGACCAAAAAATCGACTGCACTGTATAAATAACGATCGCTGGTTTGTAAGTTAGAAATCCAAGAAAGACAGGAAGAATGTGTAACTGTTGCCATTTGCTAGCAACAATTATCAGGATGATAAATACTCCTAATCCTTTAGCACCGAGACGTTGTTCTGATTGACCTAGGCGTTCAACTTCTTTGCCTAACATTCTTAAATACACCAGCCCGACACTTGCACCTAACAAGTAGTTAAGAGCAATGTTTAACGAGTAAAAGTACCATACAGGAATAAAAATTATTCCCATCAGAGCCAGAGTAGTCAACAACAAATTTCTTTGTAGTTGATAGTATTCTGCCATTGAATCATGGTTTTCTGAAGAATCAGAATCATGAGTAGTAATTTGCTCGTCTGTTACTGGTGGTGGTTCAGGAGATTGATTAGACAAAGTGACGCTACTCGGTTGCTGACTCATTCTTGATTATTGTTCCTGGAATCTGATATTTTCCTACATAAAGCAGATAAATACAACCAACTATTTATCTAAATGATAAATAATTGACTTAGTAAAACAAATTGTTTACTAAAGAATTATTGGGCAATACTACGAACCTAGTAGCAATGCTTTCAAATCCCAGTCCCCAGCGATCATATCACGGTATTGTAACCAATTATTAAAAATTTCTAAATGGGCAAGTGAAGGAAATTTAAGTATACTTATGGGTCTGAAAGTATTTGACTACTAGCCTCAATCATCATTCGATTGCTTTCAAGTTTAAAACTCAAAATGATTAATTTAGTTGTCTGGAAAATAGCGATCGCTCTTAAATAAATTCTCTCAACTACAATAGAGTTTATTTTTATTCAAGATAAAATGGAAATCCGATTTCTCAACTCGCAGGATGTCACCGCTTACCATAATTTAAGACTTCAAGCACTGAGAGAGTCACCTACGGCTTTTGGTTCTAGTTACGAGCAAGAGGCTTCTCTTCCTTTAACAAACTTTGCTGCCAGACTCCGCCCTCACGATGATTCTGCTAGTGGCATTTTTGGTGCTTTCGGCGACAGCAATCAACTTATTGGTATGTTGGGCTTTTCGCGCGAAAACCGTCCCAAGCGCGCTCACATCGGTTCTCTCTGGAGTATGTATGTTTTGCCCGAGTATCGCTGTCTAGGCGTTGGTTCGGCACTTCTTGATGAAGCATTATCCCATGCCCGACGACTTGGTGTCCTGCGACAGATTGTCCTCACAGTTACTGCGAACAATTTAGCAGCACAATCCCTCTATAGTTCACGAGGCTTCGAGCGTTTTGGATTAGAGCGTGACGCTTTATTTATTGACGGCACATATTTTGATGAAGAGCATCTCGCATTACACTTCCTACAATTTTAAATTTAAAATCTACAATCTACAATTTTCGATAAGCCATCAAAAAAGGACTAGATATTTAAGCATCATAGTCCCAACTAAAAAATTATTTATTATTGATTAGTATTAACTATTAGGTACAGTTTGAACGGCAGTTGCACCATCTACTCCTTGAGCGACTTGTTCAGCTTGAGCTAAAACTCCTTCCGCATCAGGATTGTATTTTAAAACGACAGTACTACCAGTTTGAGCAACCCAAAGACCAATGTTGTCGGCAATACCAGCATCGTCTAGTGCTTTAGCAACACGCTTGGCTAAACCGCTTTCATCGAATTTACCATCTAAACCAACTTTTTCGGGAGCAATACCGTTATCTTTAGCTGCTGCTGCTACAGCTACTTTGCCTGCGCTAGCTGCTTTTTCTTCTTCTTTTCTACCAAATAGTTTTCCTAGCAAACCCATGATTTTATCCTCTGAATCTATGTTTGATCTGTATCAAAAGTGCAAAATGATTATTACACTCCTTGGAAGTATAAATTTGACTGGTAAAAACTCAGTCAAGAAGTAATAAAGACTTTAGATTTGACTAGGGATTGGGGATAGATAATAGGTAATAGGTAATAGGTAATAGGTAATAGGTAATAGGTAATGGGTAATGGGTAATGGGTAATAGGTTATAAGTTATTTATATAGATTCAGGATTTGGAAGGAGACAAGTATTTTGCAAAGATTTATCACTATAATTGCTATTGCTTTCGTGATTATTTTATCAACCTTAATTAGTTTTCCAGTCCTCGCAGATAGTACTAATGATTCAACTTCTGGGGCAAAAATATTTGAGGCTAACTGTGCTGGCTGTCATGCTAACGGGAGTAATATTATCCGTAGGGGTAAAAATCTTAAGTTAAAAGCTCTTCAGAAAAATAAAGTAGATACTCAAGAAGCGATCGCTGATCTTGTAACTAATGGTAAAAATAATATGTCAGCTTATAAAGATAGACTAACTGCTCAAGAAATTGCTGATGTTAGTGCTTATGTATTGCAACAAGCTGAGCAAAACTGGAAGTAAGAAATTTTATTTGAAGGCATGACGACAATCATTTAAAAGATCATCCAATTGTTGTTTAACTCGATAAGGATTTTTGCCTCTAAATACAGCAGCAATAATTGCTTCTTGAGGATATCTTTGATTTTGGTTTACGGCAGATATGGCTTGTTGATTGGAAAATCCACGACAGCTAACTAACCAAGCAGCTAAAACTATTCCAGTACGTCCAACCCCACCAGAACAATGCACCACAACTTTTTGCTGGTTTTGATCGGCGCAAATTAAAAAAGGGATGATCTTATCAATTAATATTGTAGAGGTGGGAATTTGAAAATCTTTAAGAGGCTGCCATAATACCGACTCTTGCCCAAATTTTTGTTTATATGTTGCTAATAAATCTACTTTATAGCGACTTAGACTCTCTTTTTCCAGTAAACAACAAATTTTCTCAATTTTTTGGGCTTGCATAAACTCGATCCACTGCTTCACGGAGGTTTCTGAGTATTTAGGTCTAGCAGCACCAAACACTATTGATTCATGGCGATCGCTGGGAGCAAACTTATACATACTATTAATATAATCATTCTCATATAATTAAAAGAAAAGAAATAAGATTTTTAAATATCATTAATATCTAACGTGATTGAGCAAACTAGAAATACAGACACAGAAATAGTTACAGATATTTTAAATAAGGCAGAACAGAAAGCAGATATTTCGGTTACAGAGGCAATAAAACTAATCGAACAACAAGATCAAGATTTAAGAGCAGCTATTGCTCTGACAGCAGATAAATTGCGCCAAAAACAAGTAGGCAATACAGTTACCTATGTGATCAATCGCAATATTAACTTTACTAATATCTGTGAGCAGCACTGTAGTTTTTGTGCATTTCGGCGTGATGCTAATGAAACAGGATCATTTTGGCTAGATATAGAACAAATAATTAGTAAAGCTGCGGAGGCAGTAAAAATTGGCGCAACGGAAATCTGTATGCAGGGTGGTTTAAACCCCCAAGCGAAACTTGACGGGACATCTCTTGACTACTACCTCAACCTCATTAAAGAAATCAAATCACATTTTCCACAGCTACATCTACACGCTTTTTCTCCCCAAGAAATTCAGTTTATTGCGAGAGAAGATAATATTAGCTATGAACAAGTATTATTAGTCCTAAAAGATGCAGGCTTAGGTTCATTGCCAGGTACAGCAGCCGAAATACTTGATGACAGGGTAAGAAAAATTATTTGTCCCGAAAAAATTAATAGTGCTACTTGGTTAGAAATAATCAGTCTCGCTCATCGTTTAGGGATATCTACAACTAGTACGATGCTATCTGGTCATGTAGAATCTCCCCAACAACAAATAGCACATTTAGACAAATTGCGATCGCTCCAGCAAACTGCCATAGCCAATCATTATCGAGCTAAAATTACCGAGTTTATTATCTTACCCTTTGTAGGACAAGAAGCTCCAGCACCTCTACGTCGGCGAGTTAATCGAGATCAACCTAATGTAGAAGATGTATTACATTTAACAGCGGTTGCACGTATCTTTCTGGGAAACTGGATTCCTAATCATCAACCAAGCTGGGTTAAAATCGGACTCGAGGGAGCAAAACAAGCTCTTCAATGTGGTTGTAACGATATCGGTGGCACATTAATGGAAGAACACATTACAACTATGGCAGGAGCGCAAGGAGGAACTTATATGACAGTCGAGACTTTACAACAAGCGATCGCAACTTTACATCGACCTCATAAACAAAGAACTACTCTTTACCAATAATTTATAAATAATAACCAAAATCAAATTTGTCAACAATGTAAAGACAGTAATGATCACAAACATGACAACCTTGGTTTAAGATTAAGTCTGAAATAGTTAAAAAATTAATTAATTGTTACATGAGAGTATTAGTAACTGGTGGTGCTGGTTTTATTGGTTCCCATCTCATTGATCGCTTAATGAAACAAGGTCATGACGTAATCTGTCTAGACAACTTTTTTACTGGTCATAAACATAATATTCGTCATTGGTTAGATAATCCTTACTTTGAACTAATTCGTCACGATATTACTGAGCCAATTCGGCTAGAGGTAGACCAAATTTACCATCTTGCTTGTCCTGCTTCTCCAGTTCACTATCAATACAATCCCGTTAAAACCATTAAAACAAATGTCATGGGAACGTTAAATATGCTGGGGTTAGCGAAGCGAGTTAAAGCCAGATTTTTGCTAGCTTCTACTTCCGAAGTCTATGGCGATCCTGATGTTCATCCTCAACCCGAAGAATATCGCGGTAATGTTAACTGTATTGGTATTCGTAGTTGTTATGACGAAGGTAAACGAGTCTCTGAAACCTTGGCGTTTGACTATCATCGCCAAAACAATGTAGATATTCGAGTAATGCGAATTTTTAATACTTACGGGCCAAGAATGTTTGAAAATGACGGTCGTGTAGTGAGTAATTTTATTGTGCAAGCACTTCAAGGTATTCCTTTGACTGTTTATGGTGATGGTTCACAAACCCGTAGTTTTTGCTATGTTGCCGATTTAGTTGAGGGTATGATGCGCTTAATGAATGGGGAACACATGGGGCCAATCAACATTGGTAATCCAGGTGAATATACTATTTTGCAGCTTGCCGAAACTATTCAAAAAATGGTTAATCCTAACGCGGAATTAGCTTTTAAACCGCTACCCCAGGATGATCCTAAACAAAGACAACCTGATATTACGAAGGCAAAAAATTTATTAGGCTGGGAACCAACAATTTCTTTAGAAGAAGGTTTAAACCTTACCATAGAAGACTTTCGTTCTCGTCTGCAAGCCGACAACTCTAAATAGAGTTTGAGTATAGAGAAGCATAGTATATCAATTTTTTTAGATGTGTTTATAGAAGTACATCAAAAACAAATACATTCATTTAAGCTGGAGGAAAATTAATTATATGCGTGTTTGCGTTATTGGTACTGGATATGTCGGTTTAGTTACAGGTGTTTGTTTATCGCATATTGGACACGATGTCATTTGTGTTGATAACAACGAAGAAAAAGTAAAATTAATGCAGTCTGGGCAATCGCCAATTTATGAGCCAGGTTTGTCAGAATTGATGAAATCTTCGGCCCAATCGGGTAAATTAACCTTTACCTCCGATTTATCTAAGGGTGTAGCTCATGGAGAAATTTTATATATTGCAGTAGGAACTCCTCCCCTACCCACAGGCGAAAGTGATACTCGTTATGTAGAAGCAGTAGCTCGTGGTATTGGTACTCATTTAAAAGATGAATATAAAGTAATTGTCAATAAATCTACTGTACCGATTGGCTCTGGTGACTGGGTAAGAATGATTGTTCTCGACGGTAATAAAGAGTCTGGAAGTACTGTTGAGCCAGTTTTTGATGTGGTAAGTAATCCTGAATTCTTACGAGAAGGTTCTGCCGTATATGATACCTTCAATCCCGATCGCATTGTTTTAGGTGGTAATAGTGAAAAAGCGATCGCGATGATGCAGGAATTATATCAACCTCTTGTTACTAGAGACTTCGCAGAAGATAAATCACTACCGCCTGTTCCCGTTGTAGTAACCGATTTAAGTTCAGCAGAAATGATCAAATACGCTGCTAACTCCTTCTTGGCAACTAAAATTAGCTTTATTAACGAAGTTGCCAATATTTGCGATCGCGTTGGTGCAGATATTACTCAGGTGGCTAAAGGTATTGGTTTAGATTCTCGTATAGGCAACAAGTTCTTAAATGCTGGTATTGGTTGGGGTGGCTCTTGTTTCCCCAAAGATGTTTCCGCTTTGGTACATACAGCAGACGACTATGGTTATAATTCTGAACTCTTAAAAGCAGCTATCAATGTTAACCAGCGTCAACGTTTACTAGCTCTAGAAAAACTGCAAAATGAGCTAAAAATCTTGAAAGGTAAAACTGTTGGCTTATTGGGTTTAACCTTTAAACCAGACACCGACGATATGAGAGATGCACCTGCTTTAGATTTAATTGAACAACTTAATCGTTTGGGTGCTAAAGTCAAAGCATATGACCCTATTGTTTCTCAATCAGGTGTAAGTCACGGTTTATCTAACGTCATTATCGAAACTAGTGCTGCAATGCTGGCTGATAGTTGTGATGCTTTGGTGTTAGTTACTGATTGGCAGGAATTCCTTAAACTAGACTTTAGCAAAATGGCGAAGTTAATGAGCAATCCTTTAATCATTGATGGACGTAATTTCTTGGATCGTGAGGCTGTAGAAGCTGCTGGTATCCGTTACGTTGGAATGGGTAGATAAAAGTTATCGGGCTATGCCCTAGAAGGCAGAAGGCAGGAGGATTCAGACCCTCAGCAATTGTATAGCAAGGAAACTATAGTTTAAGACATTTTTAAAATTGCTACCTGCTACTTGCTACTTTCGAGCTAATTAATCTCATTGTCCTAACCTAATTTTGTACAACTATACATCTGCCTTCTGCCCTCTGCCCTCTGCCTTCGTTCATTTCTTAGGTGAAAACAACAAAATCGGGAACCAACTACTACGCATCAAATCGTTAGCAAAGCTACGCACTGTCCATTGTAAGAGACTGTTACGATAGTCTGTAGCTAGAGCGATCGCGCTAATATCTAAATCTAAGGCAGCAGTAGCAATTTCTTGTAAAGGATTACCTGTTTTAACTAAAGTACTAACTTCAATATCTAAAGCTTCCAACTCTTGTTTTACCGACTCTAATTTAGCTTTAGCTTCTTTTGTGCGTTCTGCTGCTAAAATTGACTGCTTACCACAGTCATCAATAACTGAGATTAATGTACACTGCTTGAGGGAATTTTGAGGTCGGTTTTGAGCATATTTCTTAATTTCCTCAATTAAATAACGAGCAGTTGGACTATCATTATAAGGAATCAATAAATAACGCCAAAGATGCTGACAGCGCAAAGCTAATTCTTCATTTGTGTAGGTAGTAAGCAATTCAGGGCGAATAATATTGAGAGGTTGGCTAGTTATTTTCGCTAGTCCTGCACTAGTGCTACCAAAAAATTTTTCTTGTAACAAGCTTCTGATCGGTGTTCCTGTCATAATGACATCGACAGAATGTTTTTTTAAAACTCTGGGAATAGTATCTAGAGGTTTGCCTGAAAGGACTTCTACCTGAACATCTAATTGTGGTGGGACGTGTTCCAAAGCCTTGTTAAGACGTTGCTTTGCCTGTTCTACTTTTTCCTCATCAATTCTGGGTATTTCTCCCTGTTCCCAAACAGGAACACTATGGAAGAAGACAAGTTTTTGTAAACCGCATTGAGCTAAATCAGGAACGAAATCAATAAAGCGGTATAAACCATCGGTAAAGTCTGTACAAATTAGACAACTTTGAAACATATAAGCTAAAAGCAAATCTCTTTATTTTTTACACTAGCAAAAATAAGGATCAGCAGTCGTTATATTCTTAATTTTCTTAGCTTTTGCTTGGGCATAAACCCCGACATCCCCAGCTTGTTTTCTCTAAAACCAGCAAGAGAAGGAGGTCACATGACCTAATTCAAGCATACTGTTAGAACTTAGGCGGAGAGTCTAGTCCCCACTGATGTCGAATAAAGTCTTTATACATATTGTCTTTAAGCAACATCTGTTCATAGAGTTTGACGAGAAATTCTTGAGCTTGTTCGTGACTCATACCTTTGACTTGAGTTTCAAAAGAACGAATATTGAACTTTTGCTCTAAAGAGAGTTCCATGAAATTAGACATAAGATTTACGTACTCCTGTTTTGCTAGTTTTACAACCTTGAATATAACTCAATGTAACAATTAATTGACAACGGTTACCCTGAGTTATATGTCATATGATAGCTAATTGTCAATAATTAAGACTAGTGTTGAATTTAACTAGCAATTTTTAATGAAAAAAAATTAATAAATAAGTAGAATAAATGAGTAAATAGTGTGAACAGTCTGTAATAATTAAAAATAGTGCAGAATTTAAAATAAGATTTAACTTTTTAAATTTAATTGATTGGCATTGTGCGTTAACAAATGTTTGAAAGCTACTGTGGCAGTATCCAAAAATAAGGTCATATTAAATAACTGGTACATTTCAAGGTGCAATTTTGCTTCTCTTTGCCTAACTAGGTTAAGAGGAATTATTTGTGCTGAGATGGCGCATAGTTGTGTAAAGTAAAGTAGTTGACCAAAAGATTCATCTATAAAAAAGCTTTTGGATAATTTATTATATTTTGGCGTAATTGCCATCAGAAAAGCGTTCGCTCTGCACACTATTGTGAATAAAATTAGCTTGGGAGATATAGTTTCATGTCTATTCGTTTATATGTCGGTAACTTACCTAAAGAGGAAATTGATCGTGAAGCTTTAGCAAACATGTTTGTTGAGGAAGGGCAACAAGTTACTACTAAAGTCATTAAAGATCGTAAAACAGGAAAATGCCGTGGGTTTGCTTTTGTTACTGTTGAAAGTGATGAAGTTGCCGATCAATTTATAGAGAAATACAATGGTCAATCCTTTATGGATAGTCCTTTAAAAATTGAAAAAGCTTTACCTCGTTCTAAAGCAGAAGAAGGTAATACTGCTTCGCCTGAAGGTGCTAGTAATCCTCCCAAACGTAAAAGTGGCAACAAACGTAGTGGTAAAAAGCCAAATAACAACAGTCAAAAACAACAACAGGCTAATACCAGTATTCAACCCGATCCTCGTTGGGCAGACGAATTAGCTAAACTAAAAGAAATGCTAGCTTCTGCTAACAATTAGCTCTGTACATATAAGGTCTAAACCATTGAAACGGTGACAATAACTCCACAAAAATTCAGGGGTAATTGGACACCGTAATTTTTTGGCGTTGCATAGCTGCGGGATGATTTAAAACAATATAGGTTTAATAATTCCCCCAGTCCCCTAGTCTCTTAGTCTCCCAGTTAACCTAAACCATCTTATAATGATGCAAGCCAATTTTTTAGACTTTTAGGTAGATATTCTGAGAAAATGAGTCGCAGATAAATAATTTAAATAATATTGAGGAGATTAAAACAATGACTGATCCTGTCAAAGCCATGAAGCAAGAAGTGGGTAAGGCTGCTGCTGCCCTTGTCAAATCAGACTCAATTGTCGGACTAGGATCGGGTTCTACTGCTGCTTATGCCATTGAGTATATTGGCGATCGCTTGGCAAAGGGCGAAATTAAAAATATTGTCGGTGTTCCCACCTCTTTTCAAGCAGAAGTTTTAGCTAAAGAATTTAAAATTCCCCTAGTAACCTTAGATGCTATTGATCATATTGATATTGCGATCGATGGTGCAGACGAAGTTGATCCTCAAAAAAACCTAATTAAAGGTGGTGGTGCAGCCCATACTCGCGAGAAGGTAGTAGACTCTTTAGCAAATGAATTTATTGTCGTAGTCGATGGCGGTAAATTGGTTGATAAACTAGGTTCAACTTTTCTTTTGCCTGTAGAAGTAATTCCGATGGCAGTTGCCCCTGTAATGCGGAGTTTGGAAAAATTAGGTGGTAAGCCTGAACTACGAATGGGTGTAAAAAAAGCAGGGCCAGTAGTGACAGATCAAGGAAATTTAGTCATTGATGTCAAATTTGACCACATCGAAAATCCTGGGGAAATGGAAAAAACCATTAACAACTTTCCTGGAGTCCTAGAAAATGGTTTATTTGTCGGTGTTGCTGATATCGTTCTAGTAGGGGAAATTAAAGATGGTAAACCTGAAATTCGCCAGTTTTAATTCTACAGTGACTAATTAACTGTCGTTTATTGAAAAATAATATTTAGAGAAAGTGACAAAATGTACGTCACTTTTTTCTTTTGACTTTTGACTTTTGACTTTTGCCTTTTGCCTTTTGCCTACCCCCACCTGTGAATTTAATTTTGTGCCAGTACTTACTTGGGTATTTTAGAAAAATTCTCAAACCAACCCCGTCGCCAAAAAAATAAAACTAAACAAGCTGCTACAGAAAACATTAACAACCAACAAAGAGGATAACCCCAATACCAATCCAACTCTGGCATATTCCAGGGAGAAACTTCGGTATCAAAGTTCATCCCATAGATACCTGCAATAAAAGTAAGAGGAATAAAAATACTAGAAATTACCGTTAATAGTTTCATTACTTCGTTCATTTTGTTACTAATAGCGGAAAGATAAATATCCGTCAGACTCGAAGCTAATTCACGGTAGGTTTCAATGATGTCAATGATTTGGACTGTATGGTCGTAACAGTCTCTTAAAAAGACTAAAATTTCTGGGTCAATTACACTACTGCCATCTCGAATAAGTGTATTGAGCGCATTTCTTTGGGGCCAAATTGCTCGTCGGAGAGCAAGTAGTTCTCTTTTGACTTGATAGACTTTAGCTAAACTTTGATTCCCAGGATTAAAAATCACCTCGTCTTCTAAACTTTCGATTTTTTCGCCATAAATTTCTAAAATTGGGAAAAAACCATCAATAATTGCATCCCAAAGAGCATAAGCTAAATAATCTGCTCCCATAGTTCTAATTGTTCCTTTATTAAATTTAATGCGTCGGCGTACTGGTCGAAAACAGTCTTTTTCTGGTTTTTCTTGGACAGTTAAGAGATAGTTTTTGCCGACTATTAAACTTACTTGCTCTAGCCAAAAGCCTTCTCCTGATGGTTTGGGAACAACCATTTGAGTAATAATTACTAGTTGTTGGGGATAGTCTTCTATTTTTGGTCTTTGGGGAACATTTACTACATCTTCTAATACTAAAGGGTGTAGACCAAATACTTTACCAAGTCTGAGTAAAATATTTTCGCTACCCAACCCCTTAACATCGACCCAGGATATAGATTCTGTATCGAGATATTCAGCGCAAGCTTCAGGAGTTAAATTACTATAACGATCCACGCGATCGCGATTATAATCGATCAGCACAATTTCGGGTAATTCTGCATCTGCTTCGATATTTAGCGTCCCAGGAATACTACCTGGTTGCTCATAAGCATAGTCAAATAAATCTGCCTCGTCGTCTTCTAGTGAGGATATTTTGAATTGACCGTCTACTTGCTGATCATAGCTCATAAAGATACCAGCTTAAAAATATTATTTCAATTATTACCTAAAAAAAATACCAGCGACGCGATCGCTGGCTTGAAAAAATGTTGTTGTTGTTTAAGTCTGGAAAAATCTTTAGTTGCGTGTTCCCAAAAGAGACAACTATTAATCTCTGACTTAACTAAGAATTGTAACAGAAGATACGATATTTTTGTAAAAAAACAATAAATCTATTATCATGTACACAAATTTTACGCTAGGCAATTTATATCTCTTATATAAGCTGGTCATCATCTAAGTTACTGGTCGAGATAAGGCAGAAGGCGCAAAGGACATTCGTGTGTCCGCATGCAGGCAGAAGGCAGAAGGCAGAAGGAAAGATAACTACTTTACCTCAACCCATCAATTCAAACTTGACAATCTACTACCCACCTGCACTGGGATAAATTTTAGTTTTTCAACCAGCCTTGTCTAGCCTCCATATTGCCAACCAGTACTAGATAATAAAAGTTGATTTCCTTCACGGTGAATACCAGAAGCGATTACTTTACCAACATAGACAGTATGATCGCCTTCCTCGACTGTACCTACAACTTGACATTCGATATAACCTAAAGAGTCTTTAATAATTGGACAGCCTGTTGCTTCTCCTTCATAGAAGTCAACATCTTCAAATTTATTACCCACACGAGTTTTAGGTTTAAAGAAAGATGCAGCGAGATCTTTTTGTCCCTCTTCCAAAAAACTAATGGCAAATACTTGGGTATTTTTGATCATTTCATGGGAAATAGTCCCTTTTTTAACACAATTAACTACTAAAGGTGGTTCAAAAGAAGACTGCATTAGCCAGCTAACAGTAAAACCATTCATCTCTTCCCCCTCTTTAACTCCACAGATATAAAGTCCGTGGGGAATTTTGCGTAGCATTGTTTTTTTTGCCTGTTGATCTAACATTCAGTCTTACTCCGTCGCTTTAATCTTTATCGGCAATATCTTTGTCGCCTTATCTACATTAACAAAGCATTAGAATAAAAGTAATTAGGCTTCTAGAAATCTCAGTCTAAAAGCCTAATCTTAATTCAAATAAACTAATTGAATTATAGCAATGACCAACCCTATTATTGAAACTGACTTAGGACAGCTACTAGGTCAAATTAACCAAAAGCTTGAAAAACTAAGTGATGATGTCAACCAGATAAAAGTAGGACAAGCTGAGTTGTCAGGACAAATTAGAGTAGTTGACGAAAAACTATCTGGAAAAATCGAAGCAGTTGATGAAAAGCTGTCTGGAAAAATTGAGGCAATGAACACCAAGATAGACCAGTTAGAAAAAAGAATTGGTAATCAAGAGTTTATCAATCGAGGAACATTTGGTGGTATTGTCCTGTTAGCTCTGGGAGGCATTGTAACTGGTGCGGTCAAATTATTTAGCTTGATTAAACCTTAGTTTTAACTTTGAATTCTTATATAGTGTCTTTTTTTGAAAAAACATAATTTAATACACTAGATATGGTGGTATGATACTAATCCTCCAAGAGCAAAGAATGAGAATTAGTATAGATGGATTATTTACGGGAATGGCAAGCCAGTGGTGTCAATGAAGAATTAACTCGCTTAAATGTAGTCTCTCTTGAAGGCACTTGCCCGACAGAATATTTACTATATTCAAATTCTATACCTAGAAGAAACGACGGCAGAATTAGTGAAGGATTTCTTCAACGTTATGCTCATACTGATGCTGGAGGTTGGTGGTGTTCGGGGATTGATGTTTTGACGGGAGAAGCAGATATCTGGGGGTGTTTTAAGCCCGATCGCCCGCGTAATAATTCTGATTCTGATAAACTAATTAAGTACGAGCATCCTCCTAAAACTGCTACTGGTTTATTTGCGCTTAAAGTTCCTTTTAGTCTCTGGCAGAAAGTGAGCGATCGCGCAAAAGTCAAAATCGTTTTACAAGATATTGTCCAAAACAGCGCAGACTTAGGTTTTTGGCAGTGGTTTAGTAATCATCCTGAAGTTCCTCTTTGTATTACGGAAGGGGCGAAGAAGGCAGGAGCGTTATTATCGGCTGGTTATGGTGCAGTGGCTTTACCAGGGATTAATAATGGTTATCGCACTCCTAAAGATGCTACTGGTAAAAGAATTGGCAAGTCTCATTTGATTCCGCAGTTGGCTAAATTGGCTACTCCTGGACGCGAAGTTTATTTGGTGTTTGATCAAGACACAAAATCTAAAACGATCAAGGCAGTTAATGCAGCGATTAAGAAAACAGGATATTTATTACAACAAGCTGGTTGTCAGGTCAAAGTTGTTATTTGGGATAGTCAGTTAGGTAAAGGCGTAGATGATCTGATTGCTAATCAAGGTCAAGATTGTTTTGCTCAAGCTTACGATCAGGCTTTGGATCTAGCCACTTGGAAAGCTAAGTCATGGACGAATTTAACCTATCCTACCGATTTTCAGATCGACAGCCGTTTTTTACCAGAGTTAGATATTCCAGCAGAAACACGGTTAATTGGGATTAAATCCCCTAAAGGCACAGGTAAAACTCAAGCTTTATCAAAGATAGTCGCTCAAGCGATTGATCGTCAGCAAAAGGTGTTAGTAATTGGACATCGAGTGCAATTAGTTAAAGAGTTGTGCCAACGGTTTGGACTTAGTTATGTTACTGAATTAAATAATTGTTCTAATACAGAGTTTTTGGGTTATGGTCTTTGTATTGATTCTCTTCATAGCTTATCCCAAGCGAAGTTTAACCCTGATGATTGGTTAAATAGTCTAGTAATTATTGATGAAGTTGAACAGGTATTGTGGCATGCTCTCAATTCTAATACTTGCAAAGATCGTCGAGTTGAGATTCTTAAGTCGTTTAAGATTTTGATGCAGAATGTCCTAACTCAACAGGGACAAGTATATATAGCGGATGCGGATTTAAGTGATATTGCCCTAGATTATCTTATTTCCCTATCGGGAATCGATCTCAAGCCTTATATTGTGCAGAATGTTTGGCAGGGTAGCAGTCAATCAGCTTGGCAAGTTTATAATTACACAGGTCAAACTCCCAAAAAACTAGTAACTAATCTGGAAACCGATATTCGCCGTGGCGGTAAACCATTCATCTGTCTTTCAGCCCAAAAACTAACTAGTAAATGGAGTACTCAAACCTTAGAAGCCTATCTCCAAAAGAAATTTCCTGATAAACGTATTCTGCGGATCGATTCTGAATCTCTTGCCGATCCTAATCACGCTGCTTATGGTTGCATTACTCAGTTAGAACAAATCTTGTGGCAGTACGATGTTGTAGTAGCTAGTCCTTCCATTGAAACAGGAATCTCGATTGAGCTTAAAGATCATTTTACAGGAGTTTGGGCGATCGCTCAAGGAATCCAGGCAGAAAACGCCGTCCGTCAAACTTTATCCCGTCTACGACACAATGTTCCTCGACATCTCTGGTGTGCTAATTATAGTTTTAATACAATCGGTAATGGTTCAACTTCGATCCCTGCTTTGTTGACTTCTAATCAGCGTTTTACTCAGTTAAATATTCGTTTACTGCAACAGTCTGATTTTGCTTATTTAGATGATTTAGATACAGGTTTCCAAGCCGAATCACTCTTGTGTTGGGCAAAAATGGCAGTTAGGTTTAATGCAGGGGCAATCAATTACCGCCAGTCAATTTTAGCTGGATTAAGAGCCGAAGGACATGAAATCATTGATGCAGCTAAGTTTAACTTTCAAGAGTCAGAAATTAAATCTGAACCCAAACCTGATAATTGTCTAGTCGAAGCCATTACTGAAATTAGTACCCAAAACTACTTAGCCGAATGTAGCGCGATCGCTTGTTCTCCCAGCTTAGACTCTAAACAATATCAAAGTCTCAAAAAACGACTAATTAAATCTTTGAGCGATCGCCGTAAACTCCGAAAATATGAGTTACAACAACGCTATCATTTATCTATTACCCCTGAATTAGTTTCCTTAGACGATGAAGGCTGGTATCAGAAGATTAGATTACATTACTTTCTTACCATTGGTCGTCCTTATTTAGCGGATCGCGATACTCAAGTTGCCCGTAAACTTATTGAACAGGGAAATGGAAGTTTATTTTTACCTGACTTTAATAGTTCCCAACTAGGCGCAATTGTTGGTACTTTAGAACTGCTGGGTGTCCCTGTACTGTTGCAAGATTTAACCAGAGAATTACGTAATACCGATCTTGACTTACAATCCTTAGCTGCGATCGCTCACAATTATCGTCAGGAAATTAAAACCATTTTAAATATTAGCATTGCTAAAAATTATAGTCCTGTTACTATTGTCAGTCGCCTCTTAGATAAAATTGGCTGCAAAATTCAATATATTCGTTATGAAACTATCAAGAAGAAAAGAGTGAGAGTGTATCAAATCCTCTCCCCAGAAGATCAACGTCAGCAGGTATTTACTTATTGGTTAAATAGCGATCGCCAACGTCCAGGTAACTCTTTATTTTGGTCTAGTTATCAGTGTCTTAACCCTACTCAATCTATAGTTGAACCTAATTATCTACAATTAAGTCTGGATATTTAATAAAGCTATAAGCTATAAGCTATAAGCTTAGTTTAACAGTTAGAGCAGTATCTTTTCAGTCAAAAAGTCTAAGTGCCTAAACAAAATTAATTACACATTATGGATTTTCCTTTTCCCTTTTCCCCTTCCCCTTTTCCCTGTCTCAACCAGGAAATTAACTAATGCACCGACTACTTACTGTGATGCTTTCTCTAACTTAACTAAATTGCCTGTATTATCAGTGCGATATGTCCAATTTCTTTGATCATTAGTAACAACAACTCGCCAGCCTGGGGTAATGACCTGGGTACATAATTCATTGGGTTTAGCAAGTCCTAAGCAGCCATCTGACCAATTTTGAGGTTGAGCTTTAAGTATTCTTAAGGTCGAAGCAGTTTGGCTAGTTTGACGAGCAGCATTTTTAAGTACAGCACTTTTAACTTTGGGAGGTAAATTAGTTTCTTTAGCAGTTAAAGTTTCTGCTGGCTGTTCTTCTTGTAAACTAGGAGCAGGAACTAAACTGGTTTGGGCAACTGCGATATCTATACCAACAGGACTAATCCAGATAAAAGCGATCGCACATAAAGTTAATAAGATTGTGTATGTTGCCTGACGATTGTTTTGATTCATACTGGTGAGACAAAAATACTCTTGCTATTAATGATTTAAACTCTTAACTGAAAAGTATACTTTGGTAATCGAATTTCGTATCAAACCCAAATGCTCGGATGACAATAGGGCTGCTCAACCGATAGCCCAACCCTCTGCCCTCTGCCTTCTGCCTTCCTCGCGTTTGCGTAGCTGCCGTAGGCATAGCGAGATAATTTAATTAGCGTCAGGAAACTTTCTAATCTGCGCATCAGCGACTAAAATCATTTTGCCAGGTTGTACTTCCAGCTTTTTTAAACACAAAGACATTTCTTTAAGATCAAAATTTTTCAAGTTTAAGATTGTGCTAACACTATCAAGTAAAGCTGAAGTTAATTCTGATCCATATTCTTTATTTTCAGGATATGTCACCTCTTCTAAAGTAACACTGCTACCATCATCACTAATACTAGGTACAGCCGTAAAAGCAACTTTCTCTTGAGTTTCTGTTTCTACAATTGTTAAATCTGCTTCCAGACTAACTTTTCTTGCTTCAGGTAGACCAAATTTAATTTGATTAATGTTAGCTATTACAGAGCGATCTTGAGTATTAATTTTTAAATTTTGCAGCTTCTGCTTAATATATTCAGAATTAAAAGCCCTTTCAATATCTGTTTCATTTAAAACTATACGAGCTTTAGCATTAGTAGGATGAGTTAACTCAATATTACCAAAAGCAGCCTGAACAGAATTAATTGCAACTTCGTTCGTTTGGATATTTAATTCTTCGGCTCTTAGCTCTTTTTTCATTACCAAACCTTCACCTTCAATCTCGACTGACTGAAGTTTTCCTTGCATTAAATCTAAAGGATTAGTACGAATATCTACATCTAATTTTTCAACTTCATCAAGTTGTGTAGATAAACCAATTTCTGCTGCTTTACTAATTGCTTGCTCACCAATATCTGGTTGATTCACGAATTAAATTCCCTTTAACTACAAATATTTAAAACTATTATCATTGAATCTAAAATTTATAATTTAAAAATCGTTCAAAAGTAATAAGAAAAGCTAGAAGTCAGGAGTCAGGAGTCAGGAGTCAAAAATTGTTTAATCGCGTCTTTAATAAAACTTTCATCTTCAGGATTTTGATAAGGATTTCCAGCTCGATGTCCCCAAATAGAAGGAATAGCAAGATATTTCGCATTAGGAATTAAATCCGCTTCTGCTTGACAGTCTTCAGGAGTAAAATATAAATCTGTGGTAGCTGGCATAACTAAAGTTTGGGCAGTAATTGATTGTAATGCCTGTTGATAATTTCCTTGATAAGTCGGGTTATTACCAACATCGCAATGTAACCAAGTATCAATCATTGCCAATAAATTATGGGGATCTCGCTGACGATAATTAGCTTCCCAACCTCGTAGTAAATAATCTTCTAAAGACTCATAACCAAGCTGATAATAAATTCCTTGGCGATAATAAGCTTGGGAGGCTGCCCAACTGGCATAGATACGGGCAAAAGTCTGAAAACCGCGATCGGGTATACTTTCAAATCTAGTACCATTCCAAGTAGGATCGGCTGTTAAGGCTGTTCGCAAACTCTGTAAAAATATTTTATTATGATCTGTAGTCTTGGCTGTACCACACAAAGCAGCAATTCTGGCTACGCGATCGCGATATAATGCTCCCCAATGATATGCTTGTTGCGCCCCCATTGACCAAGCATAAACTAGAGCTAAATGTTCAATCTTAAAAACTTCTCTTAGTAATTTTTCTTGGGCGCGGACATTATCTAAATGAGAAAAATAAAACCCCGTTTCTGCTAAACCACAAGCATCACAGTTACTTGGTGAACTAGATAAGCCATTGCCGAACATATTAGCAATGATAATAAAATATTGGCTCGGATCGAGAATACTGTCAGGACGAATTAGCCATTCTATATCCCCATGTTGCGCCCCGTAAGAAGTAGGATAAAGAATAACATTAGTGCGATCGCTCTTTAGTTCTCCATAGGTTTTGTAGACAATAGTTGCTTCTGGTAATATTGCCCCACATTGCAGAGAAAAGTCTTTGATTATGAATTGAGCAGCTTTATTTTTCATGCAAATCTTGGACTCTGACTACAGTCTATCAGCTATTTGGGTAAAGCAACCCCCGCATTTAATCTCTGACAAACACGGAATTATTTAACGGTATTGCCAATCTCCCGTTAAAAATTGAATCTTACCGACCAATCAAGCTCTGAAGCTAAGAGCTAAGAGCTAAGAGCTAAAAGCTATGAATTTGAGTTTCATGGTTACTATTTTAAAAGAACTGATTTGAAAGTTGTTATGCTCTATTTTTTGATTTCTTTCAAGGCAATCTAGTAAACTTTCTAATTGTAAGTTTAAATCACTTGCAATTTTTAAGCTACTTACTTCTCCCTGAGCTTCATAGCAGCGCATTATTAATTCTTGATTATTATTTAGTTTTAACGCCATTAAAATTAAATTATCTGCTGTTAAATTTAATAGCTCACTTTTAGATAATAATTGATTATTTTCTTGATTATTTTGTTTGTATTGCTCAAGCTTGATTGTTTGTAAGGGTGTATTTAATTCATATCCTTTTTGCACTGTTTTGGCTCTCTGCCAACTATTTTGGTGAGGATAAATAGCATAAGTAAAATGATGAATTCCCTGGTCACTTTGATGGTCTGGCCATACGGACGAACGTAATAAAGTTAAGCGTAATTGATTAGCTTGTGCATCATATCCATATTTACAATCATTGAGTAAACTAACTCCATATTTTTTTTCATTATCAGTTAAATCTGCCCAATTTAAAGCTGATACTTCCCACTTGGCTTTTTCTTCTGCTGTCTGCGGTTGAGTAGTTTTTTTTATTGTTCCACAAGGGATTTCATAGGTAACTATGTTACTATTTAAATTTAAGGGAAATGCCACCTTAACCATTACATGAGTTTCTTGCCAATTTACTTGATTACTTATTTTCAGAATTGGGGAGTTTGCTTCTAATATATAATCTTGAGTAAATTCTGATTGATTAAATTGTTTTACTACTCTGATTACTTCTCTTGATTGTCCATATTCAAGCCAAGTAATTGATTTCAACTTGATATTAAATAACTGTTTTTGTTCATATTCTGGATCGATATTCCAAGCATCCCAGTATTGACCTCGATCTTCAAACAACTGTAATTTATTTCCTTGTTCCGATAATATTTCTTGATTATTTTCCAAATCATAAATACTATCTAAATTGCCGTCTTCTGAATTAATAATTACTCTCAGGTATTGATTATTTAAAATATATTTTTGCGGTTCTAATTTTTGCTCTGGAACAAAACAGTTTTTAGGACATAGCCAAAATAAACTATATCCAACTGAAGGAATATTTTCAGCTAAGAAAATCAATTTATTATCTACTGTCGATTGCGATTTTTGTATTATTTTTCCTGTGTAATCATATACTGTACCTTCAGAATCCTCGATAGTTACTAATTGCGATCGCTCCCAATTAAGAGAGTTAAATACAACTAACGGTTTGGCATCGGGTTGGGGTGCTTGGGGGAAATTGATACTAGATGCGATCGCTTCTAAAGCTGTATGTAAAATATTTTCTCCAATCTCTATGGCACTTTCCCAGTCTTGATTGGCTTCAATAAATACTTCAGGGATAGATGTCCCTGGCAGGATATCGTGAAATTGATTAAATAAAACTTTTTTCCAAGCAACTTCTATTGATTTTTGCCAATCTGCTTGACAAAGACCTTCTTTCTCAATTATTGTACTTATATTGGGAAATAGTGGCTGGCTAACGAACCTGTCCTTACAAAGCAAAGTTGCAAAACTTCCCCATAACTCCGCCTCGTATAATAATCTTTCACAATAGCGATTATATTTTTTCTGGTCTGCATGGGTCGTATAACAACCGCGATGCAGTTCCAGATATAGTTCGTCTTGCCAGATGGGGAAATTTTGTGACGGGGTGACTAGGTGACTATTGTCCTGTTGGGTTATTTTTTCCAAATAATCAATTGCCTTAGAAAACTTAATCTCAGGGAAAAACGGCGACTTATGCCATTTAGCAGCAACCTCCAACATATCTCTTGTTGGCCCTCCGCCATGATCTCCCACTCCTGGTAGCCAAAAGATATCTTGTAAACCCGTCTGAGTTTCCCAATCAATAGCATAGTTAGTCATAGTAATCGGGTTAGTATCCATCACTCCTGTAACATTGGGCGGAGACATCACCGTTAATAACCTTGTCCCGTCGGGAGACTCCCACCAAAAACAACCCAAAGGAAACTTAGTAGTATCATTCCAATGCAGTTTACCCGTAACAAAATATTCAATCCCACACTGCTTTAAAATTTGCGGAAGTTGCCAAGTAAAACCAAAGCTATCAGGAAGCCAAGCAACTTTAGTAATCTCACCAAACTTCTGCTGATAGTATTCTTGTCCATAGAGTAATTGCCTAATCAGAGACTCCCCACTAACCAGGTTAGTTTCTGGCTCAATCCACATACCCCCTAAGACTTCCCACTTATTTAACCTGACAGCATTTTTAATCTCCTCAAACAATTCAGGACGATTATCTTCTAGCCATTGATATAAAGCAGGGCTTGTATGGCCAAAGGTTAAAGTGGGGAAATCTTGTTGTAAACTAAGTACAGATTCAAAAGTACGCTGGGCTATTTCGTAAGTTTTGGCAGTTGTCCATAGCCATGCCATGTCCAAGTGAGCATGACCAAGTAAATTAAAGCAACGCTGTTTAATATTTTTCCCTAAAGGTAACAGGCTGGATCGCAATTTAGCTAAATCGCAAACGAACCTGTCCGCGTTTGACAAATTACACCAATCAAATTTATTTAACTCTGTTGTTAATATCTTTAGGTGTTCAGGTTCAAAGTGAGTCAAGTATTTAGATAAAACCGTAAGCTCATCGGCTATCAAGCCTGGATCAAGATTATCGGCTAGATTTGACTTTTCATAAAGCAAATGCGATCGCATTAATGCCCCAATGTCATGATTAGGACTAACTAGACGAATAGTAACCAGATATTCTTGTCCTGGTTGAGCATTTTCCGTAATAAGCACCCGTGCCGAAGAATCAAATAAATCTCCCTGTTGTTTCAATTCTCCATTAATAAATATTTGAGCATCTTCCGCCCACCAAGTTAAGACCAAGCGCAAACTTAACCCCGACAAAGGATAACCTTGCAGTGTTGGAGGAATAATAATCTTCTGTGCCAACCACTTAACATGTCTGCCTTTAGGAAAAACAATGTAACCCTTGTCATTTAGTGAGGCAAATTGCCATTGCTTCAGTTCAACCGTAGTTAAATTACGATCAATATCTACTCCTGTAACATCATGCCAACCAGGCTGAATCTCCAACTGAACTTGTTGACGTAACTTAGCAATAAACTGCTCAATCAATTGCATCAAGAATTAACCTATAACCTATAACAACGAAGGCAGGAGGCAGGAGGCAGGAGGCAGGAGGCTATTACCTACTACCTATTACCTACTACCCACTACCCATTAATATACCCAGGATCTATAGGCAAATTAGGCTTCTGTGCTGCTGCAACTGCGAGACGATCGCACCTTTCATTTTCAGGTATACCTGCATGAGCTTTAACCCAGACAAACTCAACATCGTGTATTTGACATAAATCCAGTAATTCTTGCCATAAATCAGGATTCTTAGCCTTTTCTTTCGCATTCCTGCGCCAACCATTAGCCTGCCATTTTTTTGCCCAGCCTTTACTCATCGCATCCACGAGATACCTAGAATCACTATGAAGTTTAACCTGCGATTTATTTGTTAAAGATTTTAAAGCTGCGATCGCTCCCATCATTTCCATGCGATTATTAGTAGTAAGCTTATAACCATTAGCCATTTCTTCACGGCGATCGCCATTAATGATTACCGCCCCATATCCTCCTGCACCAGGATTACCTGTACAAGCCCCATCGGTATAGATAATAACTGTTGCTTGGGGATTAGATATGGATAATTGTTTAGTTTTACTACTTAAAACTGGCTTAGAAGCTTGAGTAATTTTAGGTTGTAGAGATTGAATATAACCTAACACGTCAGGTAATAAAGATGCTGGTAAGGCTTCTATTTCAGTTATGATTTTGTTCTTATAATCCATTGATAAAAGGATGAACAATAAAAGATAAAGGATGAGGAATTTATTAATTACTGATTACTGTAGAAAATAGGAAATAAAAAACGGGAAATATTTTTAACTTTCTACTTCCTACTTTCTACTTCTTATAAGACCTTATGAGTATGAGAATGTTGTTTAACATTATCATCATTACTCACTACTCGAGTATTATTTAAAACCCGCTTTTTTTCCAAAGAATAATTAAAATCTTGTTTAATTGTTCCTAAAGGAATGTGAACTTTAGCTTCAGGACGACTTTTATAAGTACGGGTTGCTGCTGCTACTCTTTCAGCAAAGCGATCGCATAATTCAATTTCTGCTTCACTGGAAAATTCTTGAGGTATTTGTACAGTGTCTTCTGCAAAAATTTCTCCCAAGGTTTTAGAACAAGCCAATTGATAAGAAGTAGGAATGCCTTTAAACAGTGCTTCTAAAGCAGCAGAAGGAATAGGTTCTAAAACTTGTACCTGTTCTATTTCTCCATCTGATCGTAAAAAACAAGTTGCCAACCCCAAAACACAATAATCCTCTGAGGATAAATCAGTTGCTTGAGCATATAAGTTTGCATTAGTCATATTGTTAAATACCAATTTAAAATTTGTTGATCTTTAGAGAATGTAGTGTACAAATGGTTTAACTTTAGCAAGTTTATTGCTAATTGTGATGAAAACAAATATTTTGTATCAAATATAATATTAAACTAAACATTTATCTAAGTAATTTTAGGGAAGACATTTAACTATTTTTTAGTCATTATGCTGTGTATGAAGAATTGAGAACTTGATTTTGTTAATTAACAAAACCATGAGACAGTTCCTTTGGTGACACATTAATCTTAAATCAGCCATTCAAGGAGATAGTAAATTATCTCTAAGAAAAGTTCAATTGATGCTATGAAGAGCAATTTCGAGCAACCTCAACTACCCTCAGCACAAAAAGCACTCTTTTTATCTGCTGTTGATAATTCTCAGTATTCTTTATCTATCGAAAAATGCTTAATTTCAGAACAACAACTACGAAATTGTGTAAAAGAAAGAGCATCTCAGGGAGACTATGCTATAGCCATTACCTTACTAGATAAGTTAATAGCTTTACGTCCCGATAATGCAGCAGACTATAACAATCGTGGCTTGATGTACTATCGTAATAATCAAATTATAGAAGCTTTGTGTGATTTATCCCAGGCATTAGCAATCAATCCTCACCTTGACAGTGCCTATAATAATAGGGCAAATTGCCATGCAGCTCAAGGAGAATTAGCTGAAGCGATCGCTGATTATGATCTGGCTTTAGATTTAAATCCTGCTAATATTAAAGCCTGGATTAACCAGGGAATTGCTTTTCGTGAATTAGGTATGTACGATCTAGCACTAGAAAACTTTGATATTACTCTGATTATTGATGAGACTCTACAAGAAAGAATTTATGTAGAACGAGGTAGAACGTATCATTTAAGAGGAGACTGGAATTGTGCGGTTGCTGACTATCAAAGAGCTTTACAACTTCTAGCTACTAAACCCAATTTAGTCAATTACAGACAAAAAGTCATGACTTGGTTAGATAATTTACTTGAGCCTGTATTAAATCGGTATGATTACTGATTACTGATTACTGATTGGTGATTGGTGATTGGTGACTGGGAATAAGTTATTTACTCATTACCTACTATCTACTACCTAAAAGAAGCTTGCTATCTGCTACTTGTGAGACAGTTGCGTTGGTGAGGCATTGCGGTCTTGGGGAGGCAGCGCGTTGCGGGGGTTCCCCCCGTTGTAGCGACTGCCGTGGTCTCCCCCCCGAAGCACATGCCGAAAGGGTTCCCCGACTTGAGCAAACTGTTGAACCCGAAGGGCTACTTAAATAACTGTTCACTGTTTATTGTCTTCTGGTAGCCAATAAATTCGACTTTGATTAGGGGAAGTCAAAGAGCTATATTGTTCCTTTAGATTTTGAGTTTGTTGAGGATCAAAATTGTGATTAAGTTCGTCTCTTAACTTATCAACTCTGGCATTAGTTTCTTGTACTTGAAATCGTAACTCTTTTAACTTCGACTGTTGAGAAAGATGGTAAGGTAAAAGCTTAAATACAGAAGCGATCGCACCAATAGCAATTACCCAACTTAAAATTAACTTCAGACTCATTTCTGCAACTATACCTCGATAGGGTTTGTGGCGTTGACGAGGTTGACGACGGACTTTTTTGCGTGGTTGTCTGTCAGCTTTCATAGTGTAATTATTACAGCTAATAATAGTTAGGGATTCCAGATTAACAACTTTAAGCAATTATTGCCAATCTAAAATCCCTTATGTAACCCTAAACCTTATCTAGTTTGAAACCAGTAGTTTTTTAGGTAGTGGGTAGCAGGTAGCAGGTAGTAGTTAGTGGGTAAAAAGTAAAAAGTAATGAGTAAAACTTTTGCCTTCTGCCTTCTGCCTCCTGCCTTCTGCCTTCTTTATTATTTATATAGCTCCAAAGATAGACGGATAGCCATCAATCCAGGTAGCAACGCTACAACCAAAGCGATAAAAACTTGAGTGTCTGAAATTCCCATAGTTATTTTTCTCCTTTTGATTTTACTAAAAAGATATTCCATCCTTAATTTGCGTCATAATCGTCCCCAAACGAAACATCTTGTAACAAGATGCAACATAATTGAGAAAGAAAATTCAGTAAAAACTGCACGAAACTAAGAGAAAATAACAAGATTAAGCCGTTTTTGATTTTTGTTTGGATAACTCTCAGTCCAAGACAGATGGAGCTTTTCATCTAAGATTTAAGCAAAAGAATATATATTTGATGCTGGAAAACATAATTAATTATTTTACTAACGCGGGAGTAGAAATATATTTTTTACTCTTGATTTTAGTCGTTTTAGAAGCAGTGTTATCTGCCGATAATGCGATCGCCCTAGCAGCGATCGCCAAAAGTGTTAAAGAGCCTAAATTACAGCGTCAGGCTCTCAATATTGGCTTAATTGGTGCATACATACTCAGAATTATGTTGATTTTGGCTGCCACTTGGGTAGTAAAATACTGGCAGTTTGAGCTACTAGGCGCAATTTATTTACTTTGGTTAGTTGTTAATTATTTTTTGAATACCGAAGCAGAAACAGAAACTCACGATAAACATACTTTAAATTTCAAGTCCCTTTGGCAAGTAATTCCGACTATTGCCATTACTGATTTAGCTTTTTCCCTCGATAGTGTAACTTCCGCGATCGCTGTCACCCAAGATACTGGGTTAATTATTGTTGGAGGAACGATCGGAGTAATTATTTTACGTTTCTTAGCAGGTTTATTTATTCGTTGGTTACAAGAGTATACTTACCTCGAAGATGCAGGTTTTATCACCGTTGGTTTCGTCGGCTTGCGTCTATTATTAAAAGTTTGGCTACCAGATGCTATGATTCCAGAATGGGTCACAATTGTAGTTGTTGCTCTTTTCTTTAGCTGGGGTTTTTCCAAACGAGAAGAAAGTGAACAATGAACAGTTAACAGTCATCAGTGACCAGTGACCAGTTATTCAAGTAGCAGATAGCAAGTAGCAATTAATTATCAGTAATCAGTAATTACTAATCAATTTACAATAAATAAAGATCATTTCTTAGTCTGACAATATTTAAAAAGCGATCGCCATGACAACTGTTGATACTCAAACTCAAGTAACTTCTGATATGGATATAGCCAAAAGAGGTTTACCCGTCACAATCATTACTGGCTTTCTTGGTAGTGGAAAAACTACCCTCCTTAATCACATCCTCACTAATCAAGAAGGACTTAAAACCGCTGTCCTAGTTAACGAGTTTGGTGAAATTGGGATTGATAATGAGTTGATTGTCTCTACCGACGAAAGCATGGTTGAGTTAAACAACGGCTGTATTTGCTGCACAATTAACGAAGATTTAGTTAACGCTGTTTATAAAATTCTAGAACGGGAAGATAAAATTGACTATTTAGTAGTAGAGACAACTGGCTTGGCCGATCCTCTACCAGTGGCGTTGACCTTCTTAGGTACAGAATTACGGGATATGACCCGTTTGGACTCGATTGTTACTATGGTTGATTGTGCTAACTTTAGCCTCGATTTATTTAATAGCGAAGCAGCCTATAGTCAAATTCAATATGGTGATGTCATTGTTCTCAACAAAACTGACCTAGTAGATGAAGCTGATGTAGATGCTTTAGAAGTCAGAATCAAAGATATCAAAAAAGATGCTCGGATCATACGCACTCAAAAATCTCAGGTATCTCTTCCCTTAATCTTGAGTGTTGGTTTGTTTGAATCAGACCAATATTTTGAGCAGACTGAATCAACAGCACATAATCACGATCACGATCACGACCATGATCACGAACATCATGACCATCACGACCACGAACATCATGACCATGATCACCACGATCACTCTCACCATCTAGAAAATGACGGCTTTACTTCAATCTCTTTTCAGTTTGAACAACCTCTGGCAATTCGCAAATTCCAGTACTTTTTAGATAATCAACTACCCGAAAACGTTTTTCGTGCTAAAGGAATTCTTTGGTTTGATGAAAGTGAGAAACGCCATGTTTTCCATTTAAGTGGGAAGCGATTTACCCTAGAAGATGAAGAATGGCGGGGAGAAAAGAAAACTCAATTAGTTTTAATTGGTCAAAATCTAGACAAAAAAACCCTGCGTGAACAAATCGAAAACTGCGTCTGTTTACCAAAAGACAATCGTGGCAAAGGTTTTGGCAAGTAATGATTAAAAAAAAGTAATAATAATGAAACAATAATTAAATGCGTGTTGTTGTCCAGCGAGTCAAATCATCTTCGGTCATAGTAGACGGTAACGAAATAGCTCGAATTGGTCGAGGGTTAAACCTGCTAGTAGGCATCTCTCCCACAGATACAGAAGCCGAACTCGACTGGATGACTCGCAAATGTTTGGAGTTACGTCTTTTTCCCGATCAAACTACAGATACAGCCTGGAGTAAATCAATATTGGATATCCAGGGAGAAATTTTGGTAGTTAGTCAATTTACCTTGTATGGCGACTGTCGTAAGGGTCGTCGTCCTTCCTTTAGCGATTCGGCTACACCTAACCTAGCTGAACCTCTTTATGAAAGTTTTATTGTTAAGTTAAAAACTAGTGGTTTAAACATTGCCACAGGTCAATTTGGTGCCATGATGACAGTCAATATCGAAAATGATGGCCCAGTAACCCTGATTTTAGAGAAATAACATATTAAATTTAGTGCAGCTTCATAGAGAATTGCTATTAGGACGCGTCTATGAGTTTTTCCTAGGCAAGTTTGCTAGTGCGGAAGGGAAAAACGGTGGACAGTTTTACAACAAGCGGAATTATTGTATAAGGATTGGATTGCTTAGACAATTGTATTATAACTGTGATTAGCGACGCTAATTCGCTAATTTGTTAACAACGACAAATAATATAATGTAGTATTCGACAAGCGTAATCGGGATGACAGGATTTGAACCTGCGACATCCTGCTCCCAAAGCAGGCGCGCTACCAAGCTGCGCTACATCCCGTAAATTTTTCATACCTTGCTAGAATAGCACAATTTAAGGTTTTAGTGATTTTAAATAATTTAATTAATAAATAAAAGTTGCCAGCCAATAATAGCGATCGCAATATCTGCCAAAATATGACTGAGATAACCAGGTACAAGGGATTGATAACGACTAAAGCACCAAGCCCAAATTATTCCTGCTACAAATACTCCTAAAGAGCCTAGTATCACTACAATCCAGTTTTGAGTATAACCATAGAGAGCGATGCTGTGGTGGATGGTAAAGAATAAAGCTGCGGAAATGACGGCAGTAACTTGAGGAAATAAAACTTGACATTGAGAAACGACAAAACCACGCCAGGTACATTCTTCAATGAAAGAATTAATCAAACTCCAATAAAAACAACCAGCTAGATAAATGTAAGGATTAACAATACCAACTTCTTGAGCTTTTGAGCGAATTTCTGATAAATTAATAGCTTGTTGCCCAACTAGAAGATAGGCAAGAGCGATCGCGCTAAACATTAAAACCCCCAAACCTAAACCGACTTTGATTTCTCGCCATTTAAACTTGGGTAAACGTAGGACGTGAGGATTGGTTTTAATTGTCCAAAGTAAAGGTAAGACAATTGCCCAAACTTTCATCACAGTAAATATACTATTGCCAACTTTACCAGGAGCAATGAATAAAGACATTATCACTCCAATACTAAAAGCTGGAACAAAAAGCAACAAAGCAATGACAGCAGAAGTTTTAGCCATATTGGTTGGTCAACTTTTAATTAATTGCTTAAGCTATTCTTTACGAGTAAAAACTAAAGTTTTATTAGTCGATAATTCCAAATTATAACTATAACCAACTTCAGCAAAGTTTTGTAAATCTTTAATATTTTTAAGTCGATTTTTGATAATATAAGCTGCCATCATTCCACGAGCTTTTTTAGCATAAAAACTAATTATTTTATAGTTACCATTTTTCCAATCTTTAAACACAGGAGTAATAATATTTCCTGATAAAAGTTTAGGTTGTATCGCTTCAAAATATTCCTGAGAAGCCAAATTAATGATCGTTTTATTGTCTAGTTTTACTAATTGCTGATTAAGAGCTTGAGTTAATTTATCCTGCCAAAATTCATAGAGATTATTAACTTTTAAATCTTGCAATTTAGAGTGAGCTAATTTCGTTCCCATTTCTAAGCGATAGGGTTGAATTAAATCTAAAGGTTTGAGTAAGCCATATAACCCCGATAAAATTCTTAAATGCTCTTGAGCAAAATCAAAGTCTTCTTCAGTAAAGCGATCGCTTTCTAGTCCTTGATAAACATCTCCTTGAAAAGCTAGTAATGCTTGTTTAGCCTGAGTATTATCAAAGGCTGGTTGCCAAGTTTGATAACGAGAAGAATTTAACTCGCCCAGTTTGTCACTTATCTTCATCAGCGATGAGATTTCTGTTGCTGATAGCTTCCGCAATTGTTTTACTAAAATTTCAGTATCGGCTAGAAACTCTGGTTGAGAAAAGCGATTAATAATAGCAGGAGCTTCAAAGTCTAGGGTTTTAGCAGGGGAAATTAAGATTAGCACTCTTTAGTTAACCAAAAAAAATATCATAGCCCGAGAGGGAAAAATTTTAATTATTTAATTGACTAAACTCATACTTCGATTTCTGATAATATCTTCAGGACGCATCAAAGGTTTTGTTGTCTTTTGAGGAGGTTCGGGTCTTTTTCTCTTGCGAGGAGGTAAAATAAGCTCTACAGCAATCAGTTTTTCTGGGGGAAAGATCTCACTTAACAGAAAATCCTCTTGAGATAAGAGATCCCAAATATCTGCTAGACGACGAAATTTACGGGCTTTATCTCCCATCTTTAGTATCCAGCCTGCGACAGTGCGTTGTACATCCATACGTGCGACCCGTTTCAGTTTAACTACTAATTAATTTAGTTAGGAACACTGAGTTTATTTCTGAACCTAGGAAACTAAATAACTCTATTAATCATACAGGTTTAATTCCTGTCAACGAATGAGACGTTTGACTCCATCTCCTACGTGCTACTGAATAACATCACAGTGGTATGAAGCTAGGAGAAAAGCGGATAACTAATAGCCGAAAACTGAAAAGCCAGGAGTAGCCGTATGCGATGAAAGTCGCACGTACGGATTTGAATGGGAGTGTCAGAGAGTGATCTCTGGCTCGACCCCTACCAAGCTTGATGAGCTAATCTGAGGACTCGTTGAAGACTAAAGCGCATTACAGGTGAAATATCTTTGGCGCGACGAATGATTTGCTTGGCTTGGTCTAGGTCTTTTTTGAGCAGCTTGTTTTTTTTCTCAAGTTCTCTGTATTGTTGTTCGATAATCTGGTTTTCTTGTTTGAGACGAGCGTTTTCTCTTTTGAGGGCGATGATTTCTTTTTCTAAATCTGATTGAGAGGTACTTGGTTCAGGGTCATCTCCCAATGATATTTCTGAATTCGACTCAATCTGATTGAATGGTTGAGATTTAGCCAGGGATATCTGCTCTATGTTAACGGCTTCGTAGCCACCTTTATCTACCTGTACTGTCCATCTGGGGGGATAGGTGCGTTCTAGAGGACGGATTAATGTCCCTGTGTATTTAATGTCGCCATAGAGGTAAACTTTTTGTCCTTCTTGGAGATTTGTTTGGTTTTTTTGTGATAGTTGTCTGCTTGAGCTTGTTTGGTTTAAACTTGATAGATAATTAGTCATGGTAAAATCCGTGATTATTTAATGACAGGCGATCGCATTAATTCCGCCAAGAATTCATATTGGCGATCGCTTTTTAATTTTTCTGACATATTATCATTTTATTCACTAGTTATCAAGTAAATAAATATTTTTAACTGATAGCCAGTAATTAAAAAGTGTATTGAATTTAATAGTTGAGCGAACAAAAAGCAAGTCTTAAATGGCTAATAAAAATCCTAGATTAGAAAACCTTAAATCTTTTAAACCACAAGGCGAAAAAGCATTGAGTAAAACTATTGGTATTAGAGTCGAACAAGAAATTTACGACCAATTAATGAGTTTGCCAAGAGATCGCCGTTTGGGATTAATGCGGAAATGGATAAAAGACGGAGTACAGAAGCTCAACGATTGCCCTAATTGCTAAAAAGCAATCATTCAGATTAATCCCACTTCTCAAACTTGCCTAAATAGACAAATTGCAATAACAAAAATCTTTTACAGCGATCGCACTGACGACAAGCGATCGCTCTTATTTATTCAATGCATTCTACGTGAAACGTAATTAAAGGTAATACTGACCGTAAAAAATTCCAACCTCTACGCTAATTCTAAAAATAGAAAAGCAAAGCTTTGAGCGAGCAGTGTACCGTTCGCGTAGCGTGCCGTTAGGCATAGGTAATTGCTATCTGCTATCTGCTACTTTCTACTTTAATCCCCCACCAAAAAGTGAGCGTGTAACATCAGTTAATAATGAGTTCCTGATTTACGATGATGAACTGCGGTTACACCTTCAGATTGCAATACTTGTCCTTGATTAGCAACAGCATACAATAGCCAGTGATCGCCACATTCCATACGATTAGATACTTGGCATTCAACATAAGCCAAAGAGTCACTTAAAATTGGACAACCGTTGCTTGCTACTTCTGTAGATACACCCTCAAAACGATCTTCTCCTGGGGCAAAGGGTTTAAGGAAATGTTTCATTAAACTGAGATGTTTTCCTTCTGGTAAAACGTTCAAGACAAAATTATTACCTGTAAACAACAAAGATTCGATCGCTCTTTCTTTAGCCACCGCCACAGTTAAACCAGGAGGAGTAAAAGTAGCCTGAGATACCCAAGAAGCTAACATTGCCCCTGATACTTCATCTTTTTTGGTGGTAACAATACAAAGTGAACCGACCAACCTACCTACAGCCTGTTCAGTACGATCAACATCGGAAGCGATACCCTGTGCTTGTCTGACTTTCTTGCGATCGCGTTTGGCTTTTTTGAGAGTTTGAGCAAAATCTGTTCCTGCTTCTTCACAGGTTTTTAAAACGGCATCAGTAGGTTTAAACTTAACTCTAATTGGTTCAAAACCAAATTTATAACCAGCGTTACGGAATTTATTTTCTAAGATATCTACAGCTTCCCCACTCCAGCCAAAAGAACCAAATACACCTGCTAGTTGAGTTTTGGCTGCATTTGCTAGTACTATTCCTAAAGCGGTTTGAATTTGAGTAGGGGCGTGTCCGCCTAAAGTAGGTGAACCCATAATAAATCCCACAGATTTCTCGATAGCAGATTGAATTTCTTCAGGTTTAGCTGATTCGGCATTGATTGATTCTACAGCTACTCCTGCCTTAGTAATGCCTCTGGCAAGGGCGTTAGCAATCGTCGCCGTGTTGCCATAAGCTGAAGCGTAAATTAAAGCTACACTCAAATCACGATCATTTTGATTTTGCGCCCAAGTACGATAATCATGAGTTAATTCATTTAAACTATATTTGACTAAAAAACCATGTCCTGTAGCGTAAATACGGGCAGGTTTATCTGCTAATTTATCCAAACTAGAAATTACTTGACGGGCGTGGGGTGCCATCAAACAATCAAAATAGTAACGACGATCTTCTAAATCTATTGTCCAGCCTTCATCAAAAACGCGATCGCCACATACATGACAACCAAAAAATTTATCGGTATAGAGAACTTGTGTTTTAGGATCATAGGTACAAAGATGATCGGGATAACGGGGGTTTTGAGTGGGAATAAATTCTAAAATATGTCCTTGACCTAAATCTAAAGTTTCTTCCCCTTTAATTACTTGGATATTCAATGCCAAATCAGCTTCCGCCAAAATTTTACGCAGGGAAATTGCCCCAGGATTCGTACAAACAATAGTAATTTGGGGTGCAATCGCTAATAAAGCCTGAAGAGTACTAGCTCGATTGGGATTAATATGTCCCAGAATGACATAATCAATTTTTTGCGGGTTTATTCTCTCTTGCAGTGCATCCAGAAAAATCTGACTAAAAGATTCTCCTGGCGGATCTAATAAAGCCGTTTTATCCCCTTCAATTAAATAAGAATTAGCTGTAGTTCCTTTTTGTAGAGCATATTCAATTTCAAACTTCAGACGTTCCCAAGTACGCGATCGCAATACACGAGTATCAGCAGCAACGGGAAACACCTGAACATCCTTGGCTTTGTTTACAGAGGACATAGCTTTTTATGTTGTCTTTACTATTCTTAACTTTAGTTTACCAAGCTTAGACAGATTCTTTAGCGTGACTATCTTTGTTAAAGTATTCATTAAAATCTATAACCTAACAAATCCATTAACTCTGATTGTGAGTATCTGGTTTAATATCAAATGGTTTAATATCAAATTCAGTTATTTTAATTATTTCAACCCAACAAGTTAGAGTGGACGCGCTAGTAGATAAAAATTTGGAGGGAATAAAAAGTAATTGAAAACAGTTTTTATGATTGCCTTACCACGTTCAGGAACATCTTGGTTACAGGGAATGTTGGGAACTTTACCAGAAATCGCTACAGTCCGAGAAACGCATCTATCGGACGACTATCTAAGACTTATGCTTAAATGTTGGCGAGATGAACGACAAAGACCAGATCCCGATGGCTTAAAAGCAATTTTATCCGAAGCAGAATTTTATGATTGTCTGAAAGTATTTTGCGATCGCATTTTTGCTAAATTTATCGAGCTTAATCCCCAAGCAAATATTATTTTAGAAAAAACTCCTGGTAATCTTAATTTTGTAGACTTACTTAACCGTTTATATCCCGAAGCTTATTTCATTCATGTAATTCGCGATCCCAGGGCTGTAGTCGCATCTCACTTAGCCCTCAAGCAAGAAAAATGGAGTTGGCTGCCAGCAGATACCAACCATGTAGATATAGCCTTAAAGTGGATAAAAGCCATAGAAAAAGGCGATCGCGCTGCTAGTTTACTTAACCAAAGATTTCTGGAAGTAAGTTACGAAGATCTTCATACAGATCAAACTTCAGTGCTACTGAAAATCACTCATTTTTTAGGACTTAACTACACTCAAGAACAACTAGAAAACCTAATCCCTCAAGTTTCAGCTTCAGATTTAGATCAAAATAAAGCTAATCTTCCCGAACATAATCCTTTTTTTGATAATCGACCTAACTTTTTCCGTCGTGGTGAAGTAAATAGTTGGCAACAAGAACTTACAAAGGAACAAATTATTGATATTGAATCAGTTTGTTTACGCTCAATGCTAGATCACGGTTATCAACCCAAGTATTTAAGATACGTAAATTAAGTTTATTTGAGAATAAAATCAATAAAATCGTCTGCAAAATGAGAATTGCTGTTCAAATATCACGATGCTGTACATTTAGCGTTTGCAGAAGCAGGAGGTGCAGACGTATTTTTGACAACAGATGATCGACTTCTCAAGAAAGCGAAGCAATCTCCCAATCTTTTTCAAATAGAAATCGAAAATCCCACGATTTGGTTAATGAATATTTTACAAACTGAGGAAGAAAACAGTGAAACTTAAGGAAATTGGAGAACAAGGATATAAGGCTTTAATTGATGCTTTAGGAGTAGCAGGAACGCTAAAGTTTTTACAACAGTTAGAAGTGGGCTATGGTGACTATACCAAAGAACGTCATCAATGGCTCGATCAACTTACGATCAATGATTTTCGTAATTTTGTTAAACAAAGAGAGAAATCTTAGCAAGCAGCAGAATACTATTTCTCTAAGATTTTTCATAGATTTATTGAAAGAAACTAAAAGTTTTATTTTAATTTCCAAACCTTAATCTTTAATTACAATCTTGGTTTGTAGGATGCGTGTAAGATATAACTGAAGGTGGTTTTAAATAAACAGTTATTAAAAACTATTGGATAATAAACATAAGCTGTATTGCGTATTATTCAATATAGCAAAAAGACCATTGAACCTTCTCCTAGTCAGCCATAACAAGTAAATTAAATGATTAGCAGTTTAGCGCAGATTTGTTTATTGACAAGTTCTCTCTGTCTCTTGCCAACTATTGCCATAGCTCAAATAACTACCGATGGCAGCACTTCAACCACAGTAGAAACCAACGGTAATGTCTCCACAATTAATGGAGGAGAACAAGCAGGAAGCAATTTATTCCATAGTTTCGGAGATTTTTCTGTTACCAACGGCAATGAAGCATATTTTAATAATTCCGCAGAGATTAGTAATATCTTATCTCGCGTTACTGGAGGAAACGTTTCAAATATTGATGGTTTGATTCGGGCTAATAATGCCAATCTGTTTTTAATCAATCCTGCGGGGATTATTTTTGGGAGTGGAGCGAGGTTAGAACTTGGCGGTTCATTTTATGGAAGCACTGCTGAGAGTATTTTATTTCCTGATGGAGTAGAATTTAGTGCTAACGATATCAATACTCCTGTTTTAACCATTAATGCCCCCATAGGTTTGAATTTACGTGATAATCCTAGCGATATTACTGTACAAGGCTCAATTTTAACTGTCTCGCCAGGACAAGATTTGAGTTTAGTTGGTGGCAATATCAATCTTGATGGTGCTACCTTAAACGCCTGGGGAGGTAATGTTAATTTAACAGCCTTAGAGTCGGCAGGTACAGTTAACCTTGGCGACAATGTGGACGTGGATTTTAGTAATCTAGCTTTAGCAGATGTCTCCTTGAGCAATGGTACGATAGTCAATGTTAATGGTGATGGAGGAGGTGCAATTACTACCAATGCCCGTAATTTAACTTTATCAGAAGCAAGTATCTTCAGTGCTGGAATTAACTCTGAAACTTCCACCCTCGAAACTCAAGCAGGTAATATTACGATTAACGCGGAAGATACCGTGGCTTTACAATCAGGTAGCTTGATTAGAAATAATATTAGTGAAATAACTTCTGGAAATGCAGGAGATATTCAAATTACAGCCAAAAATTTATCTCTTGCTGATGAATCTAAATTGTCTAGCATTTCTGAGGGGAATGGAGATACAGGTAATATTAATCTTGAGATAGCAGATCAGCTTAATCTATCAAGAACAGGAGAAATTAAAACCCAAATATCGCCCAATACTGTTGGTAATAGTGGAGATATCAATCTAAATGCTAACTCGCTAACTTTGTCAGAAGGTTCTTCGTTATTTACCAATGTTTTAGGTCAAGGTGATGCAGGTAATATTAATATTACAGCAAGCGATCGCATTGTTTTAGATAGCAGTAATTTGCAAACAAAAATTGCATCTGGAGCGGTAGGAAATGCAGGAGATATTAATTTAACTACTAATTCTTTGTTACTTAAAAACGATATTCAAGGCAACCTTTCTCAAATATTAGCTGACACTCAAGGAAAAGGCGATGCAGGTAATATTACCATTAACGCTCTAACGGATGTATCTCTAGAAGACAGTAGCTTCTTATTAACTTCAGTAAAATCAGGTGCTGAAGGCAATGGTGGTGACATTAACATTACTACGACCAATTTATCTTTAACAGGAGAATCTCAAGAGACTCGTGCTTCTCTACAGGCTGATTCTCAAGGTATTGGCGATGCAGGTAATATTACTATTAAAGCTTCAAGAGATATATCCCTAGAAGACGGTAGCTTCTTATTAACTTCAGTAAAATCAGGTGCTGAAGGTAATGGTGGTGACATTAACATTGCTACGACCAACCTATCTTTAACAGGCAGATCTAAGGATTCCGCAGCTTCTCTACTAGCTGATTCCAAAGGTATTGGGGATGCAGGTAATATTATTATTAACGCTACTGGCAATATTTCTCTCAACGAGTATGGTTTAATCCTCAGTAAAGTCTCAGAAGGTATAGGAAATGGAGGGGATGTAAACATCAATGCGGACAGCTTGTTTTTGAATACAGCTAGTTACATCATCAGCAATACAGGTGATCGCGATCTGATTATTAACAATACAGGGAATGCTGGCAATGTAAATGTTAATTCTCGAATTATTACCCTTGATAATTTTTCTCTAATTACCAGTAATTCCTTAAGTAACGCCGAAGGTAGAGCAGGAAATATCAGCGTCGATACTGATAACCTGACTATTGCAGGAGGTTCTAATATTAATGCTCTCACAGAAAATAGTTTTGATGGTGGAAAAATTGACATTAATGCTCAAAATATTGAGTTAGTAACTGGAGGCAAAATTGTTACTGGAACTAATAGCGGAGGTAATGCAGGAAATATTACTCTCAATGTTAGCGATGAGATCAAAATTGATGGTGAAAATGCTCCCATACCTACTGAGGAATTCCGTTTTATAGAAGTAACTTTACAGAATTTAGAGCCTAATACAGGGTTATTTGCTAATACTACTAGTGTGTCTAGCGGTAATGGAGGTAGTATTGAGATTACATCTCCCGAAACTATTTCTGTCTCAAATCGTGGACAAATTGCCGTCGATAGTCAAGGAACAGGTAACGGCGGAAATCTATCCATTCAAGCAGATTCACTCAGTTTAGATAATCAGAGTCAGTTAATTGCCGAGACAGCATTTGGTCAAGCACAACAGCAACCCAGTAATATCGATCTGATAATCAATGATGTATTATCTCTGCAAGGAGATAGCCAGATATCAGCAAGGGCTTCTGATAATGCTAATGGTGGCAATATTACGATTGATACAGATTTTTTAGTTACTTTTCCTGCTCAAGTGAACGGTAATGACATTATTGCTGATGCCAGTCAAGGTTCAGGAGGTAATATTACTATTAATCCAGCAGCCGAAATTTTTGGCATACAAGAGCGAGAAGCCCAACCAGAAAATAGGACTAATGACTTTGATGTAAGTTCTGATTTTGGATTTGATGGAGACTTATCGGTTGATACTGATGTAAATCCTATTGAAGGAATTCGCGATTTAGCAGTTCAAGCGATCGCACCAGAAGAAACTGTTCAGCAAGTCTGTAGTGCTAATAATATTAAAGGTAGTAGTAGTCTAAGCTTTAAAGGTAAAGGTGGGATACCGATTGAGCCGATTTCACCCATGTCTTCAGATAATATTTTAATGCCAGAACAATTTGCTCAAACAAACCAGCCAGCTATCAGCCAAAACAGCTATCCAGAACTAGCAACTGAAGCTGAACAATATCCTCCAATCATCACTGCACAAGGCGCAATTTATCCTGCACGGGGTTTAATTGTTACAGACAAAGGAAAAGTAATCTTAACTCGCTCTTCTCAACAACAAACTTCAAGATTTTCAGAGCAAGGTAGTGATTGTTTCAGAGATTTAGTCAATTAACAGAGATGCGATCGCAAAAACCACAAAATTTAATTTGATCAGTAGTGTGATATACTCCCATCGCCTCTCGAAGAAGTAGGCGTGGGCTTCTCTACAGCTAATGATAGCCTTTGAGCATTTTATAGTGACACGATACCCAACGCCACTTTTTTGAGCAACAATGAGCTTGCATAGTCTCGATCCATAGATACCTTGCAGACAGGGCAATTGTGCCATCTGTCAGACAAAGTTTTGGGTACTTTGTTCAAGCAAATTGGACAAGTCTGACTGGTATTTCTTGGATTGACTTTGAGTATTTTGACTCCTAGTTTTTGAGCTTGATGGTGTAAAATATCAACAAATTGAGCTATAGCACAATCAGAAAAACTTTTGTTCAATCCTGCTTTACGACATTGACCATTTTCTACATAATGTCCATCAACTTTCTTAGCTTTATTTTTTCGACGAAGATTAGCGATTTTCAAGTCTTCAATACAGATTATTTCGGCTTGTTGACAAAGTTTTTTTGCTTCCTCAAAGTGCCACTGTTTTCTCTGTCTAGATATTTTTTGATGCAGTCTAGCAACAGTTCGTCGTATAAGTTTTTTCGCCTTTCTACTACGATTATTGTCTGCTAGTTTCCTTTGCAAAAGTGCCAGCTTTTCTTCAGATTTTCTTAGATATTTTTGAGGTAAAACTTGATTTCCCAAACTATCAACATATAGTTTTTCTAACCCCAAATCGATAGCAATACAATTATTTTCAGTTGCTATGATGTCAGGTTCAAACTTAGGAACAGATTTGTCTTCGGCAATTAGAGTTAAATAATATCCATCAGCTTTTTTGGTAACAGAAGCAGTTTTAACTTTAAATCCTTGAGGAATGGAACGATGACAAACATACTTAATCAATCCTAATTTTGGTAGTTTGATTTTGTTTCCTAGCACCCAATTGTTTTTAGCTTGAGGAAAAGTAAAAGTACGATAGCGGTTACGTCCTTTAAACCGAGGTTTCCCACTGTGTTTTCCCTTTGAGTCACCTTTTACATATCGCTCAAATGCAAGCTTCACTCTTTTTACACAATCCTGAAGAACCTGACTATAAATGTCTTTATACCAAGGTCTATCAGTTTTTAGTTTGGGCAAACTTGCAGACTGAGAATGCCAGTCTGGATTGTCTCTCAAGATTGGACTACCTACGGTACAGGCAATTTGACAAAATTCTCCTTGAGGCAGATCGCAGTCAGAGCGATTATATTGCCACCAGTTAAACCTATCGGCAAGCAAATAATTATATTGATACCTAAGCATATCTAACCATCGGTCAATTTCTTGACGCTGATTAGTGCTAGGCAACAATTTGTACTGAAATGCTTGCTTCATAGCGAACAAAACATCTAAACTAAAATTAGTGTATCACAATTTTTAGAATTAGTGTCTAAAAAATACAATGATTTAATTTCTAGTGCCAGAAGCGTTTCTTCACTCAAAGCTCACTTAGTGTTAGTTCCTAAATATAGAAGACCATTATTTAATGATGAAATGCTAGTCAGGCTCGAAGAAATAGTCAAAGACTTATTGGCTAAATGGAACTGCCGATGTATCGAAGTGAATGGCGAAAAAGACCATTTGCACGTAATTTTGCAATATACCCCACAAATTCAATTGAGCAAATTAGTTAACAACTTAAAAACGGTTAGCAGTCGTTATTTAAAACAAGAATTTCCCGATAGATTTTTACAATTTTACTGGAAAGATGCTCTCTGGTCGGGTAGTTATTTTATTTCTTCGTGTGGAGGAGTTACTGTAGATGTATTAAAAAAATATGTTCAGGAGCAAAATCGTCCTGATTAACTTAAACCCTGGTGTCGCTTACATCCCATCGCCTCCGCTTTGCGGTAGGCGAATTGCTTACGCGACCTGGATAAATTTGATCGATGTTTACGGAAAAATTTCTGGATCGTAATTGCTACCTGGAAAGCGATCGCTTTGTATTTCTGTCCAAGAATAAGGGCAAGAGTCAGGAAAAGTTTTTGAACTTAATCCCGTTTCTTTAACTGCCTCAAGTACTGCTACTTCATAAGCATCAACAATTGCGTTATCAATGTAAGGTTTCAAACTAGGATTATTTTTAATATGTCTGGAAATTTCGATTCTTTGTATTTTAATAGTAGCAAACCAGCTTCTACTACGTTTTTCAGGTTGATATTCCCATTTTAATAAGTGCATTAATAAAACAATTAAACGATTAACTAGCTCTCTTTTTTCCTGCTTGCCCAAGCTTTCAATTTCCTCAATTAAATTTTCCCAATCTAGATTAGTTAAATCGCGATCGCGCAATTGCTTGACAGTGGTTTGAACCCATCCATAAAAATCTTGTTCATAGTTACTTTGCATAACCAATTTTAGCTACTGAATTGAATGTCTCAATTTTATGGTAATTGTTTTTATCAGGTGACAAGTTAAGAAAATGTACTAAAAGTCAAGTTTTTGAAAATAAAAGTCATTCAACTACCAATATTCGGTAATCCTCACGCACCTTAAAATTGTTAGTTGAATTAAGATTAATGTAAATAAGTAAGTTTAAACTATCAATATTGATTTTAGTCAAAAGAAATTCATGAGTAATACTAGTAACTTTAGAAAAGCAATTCAGGAGGCACAAGGACAATCGATTCTTGGCCCTAATGTCATTACTAATGCTCTACCATATTTGGGTGGTGGTTTAGTTTTAACTGCTCTCGGTACTTATGGTGGTTTAGGGGTTATTGCTTCTCGTCCAGATTTATTTACACCTACCTTCTTTGGAGCATTAATTGCGGAATTGGTTCTTTTTTTTGTAGCTCGTGGAGTTGCTGAACAAGGAAACAAGAGTACTGCTTTACCCTTACTCGCTCTTTATAGTCTTTTATCTGGTTATACCCTCAGTGGAATTGTTTATTTAGCTCTGAGTAATTCAGGAGTTGGTATTCAGGGTGTTGGTATTGCTGCTCTGGGTTGCGGTGTGACCTTTATCCTGGGACGTAAGATCGGCTCTAATCTTAGTAATGAAGATGGTCTAGCTCTTGCTCAGACAGTACGTCTTGGTGTTACAGCTTTATTAGTTGTTTTAATTGGACAATTGCTCTTCTCTGTTTTCGGTGTCTATACTCCTGGTTGGCTAGAGGTTGCTATCTCTGGTGTTGGGGTGGCTCTGTTTGCGGGAGTGGCTGTAGTTGATTTTTATATTCTGCCTCGCACTTATGAAGATGAACAGTATTTACCTGCTGCTCTTTCAATGTACCTGACTTATATTAATCTTTTTGTTTTTATTCTCCGTTTATTAATTGCTATGAATAGCCGTGATTAACTGGTTGTTAACTGATTAGTAATTAATAGCTAATAAATATTATTCTTAACCGCTTTTAGTATATTCTAGAGGCGGTTTTATATAGCCGTACAAAATTAGCTTAGGACAATTAGGGTGATCGGCTTCATTGGTAGTAGGTAGTAGGTAGTGGGTAGTAGATATTAGTAAAAAAACGTTTTCTAACTAACATCTTGTACGACTATAGTTTCTGACTCTACAGTACAACTGAAGGGTTGCACAATAAAAGGAAAACCTGCTCCTGCTAGACCTTGTTTAAGGCGATCGCTCGTAGCTTCAAAAACCACAAATAAAGGATTAATCACTTCGGCTGCCTCACTAAACATATGCTGTTCATTGGGAGGCATTAACCATTCATAGTCTTGATCCAAATAAATCTGAGTTTTGCGCCAGCGAGCAATTAAATCAGAAAAATCCTCCTCGGGACGATGAATAAAAACAATAATTTCTGCACCCATTTTAATTTTCCATTCAGGATCGCACATCAAAATCGCTAAATCACAGGGAAGAGAGGTAGCGATACGCGGGGTGTTAGTGTGTAAAGGCTGGTTTGAGGCTAGTTCAGGTCGGCGAATGCGAACTACAGGCAGAGGGATAGTAATTAAACTTTGTTCTGGACGACGAATACTAGGAACAGCTTCTAGATAAGGACGATATTGCCTCAGTAAAGCGATCGCCCCACTCCGAGTACTGTATTCCGCCAGCCAAGTCTCATAGTCAGATTTTTTAACAGACATACTCACCTGAAATTTTATGCCAACTGATCGAAAATAGAGAACATTGGTAAATACATCGAAAGCAAGATTGTTCCTACCATCAAGGCAATACCAACCATCATAATCGGTTCAATCATACTAGTAAGGGCTTTAACTGCCTGTTCAACTTCATCTTCATAAAAGTCAGCAACTTTTTCCATCATCCCGTCTAATTCACCAGTTTCTTCCCCGATACTAATCATCTGAATTGCTAGAGCTGGGAAAACATTTTCTTTTTGAATTGCTAACGAAATCATTCCGCCCTGTTGAATATCGCTTTTAGCAGCCATAACTGCGTTAACTAGTACCTGATTACCAATGGTGTCACAGACAATATCAAAACATTGCAATACAGGTACACCCGAACGAGTTAGAGTTCCAAAAATTCGACAAAAACGAGCTACGGCAATTTTTTCGTTTAAGTCTCCAAATAAAGGTGCTTTCAAGAGAAAAGCATCAATCTGTAGCCGACCTGCTGGCGTTTTATAATAGGTGCGGAACAAAAAACTAATGCCCATGAACCCCACAATGGGAATTATTACTTTCCAACTACGGAGTATGCCACTAATAGTTAGCATCGTTCTGGTCAGAAGTGGTAATTCTGCCCCTAATTGTTCAAAAATGCCACCAAAAACTGGAATTAAGAAGATAGTCATCCCCAAAAAGGCAATTACCGCAAAAATCCCTACTGTTACAGGATAAGCCATTGCTGACTTAATTTGATTCTGCAACTTTGCCATATCTTCCAAAAGTTTAGAAAGTCGCATCAATACTTCATCGAGGACTCCACCAGTTTCTCCTGCCTCGACCATCGCTACATACAAATTATTAAAACAATCTGGGTGCTTACTCATTGACTCCGATAAACTTGTACCTTGTTGCACCTCGGCACTAATTGCCAATAAAGCTTTTTTGAGTTTAGGATTAGGAGCTTGGTCTGAGAGGATACCTAAAGCCCGAATAATAGCTACTCCCGCATTGACCATAACAGAAAATTGACGGGAGAATATCGCTTTATCTTTAACCTTTACTTTGGCTAAAGCTAATTGTAGCTGAGACAAATCAATCTCAAAGCTTGACTTATTAATTTTGCCAACCGCTACATATCTATTTTTTAGTACCATACGGGCTTGTTCAGGAGAAGCAGCCTCAATCTTTTGATTAAAAACTTTACCCGAATGATCTCTGACCTTTGCTATGTATATAGACATAAAAATAAACTAATAATTAATTCAAACTAGATGTGGTTTAAATATCAATTAACGACGTTTGGTGTTTGCTACCATCCCCATGTCAGCAGCCCCTGCTAGACGTTGTAGTTCATCTGGTCGAGAACTTTTAGCGATCGCTTCTTCCATACTGACAATACCCTTTTTTACAAAGTCTGCTAAAGCTTGTTCCATCGTTTGCATATCCATTTTTGCTCCCGTTTGGATAGCTGAATAAACCATAGCTGCTTTGCCTTCACGGATTAAATTGGCGATCGCTGGTGTCACTACCATAATTTCCTGCGCCATTATTCGTCCAAATTCACCTGGTTTAGGGTTTTTCTTTTTCACCAAAGTTTGACTAAAGACAGCGATCAGAGAGTTAGAAAGCATTGCCCGAATTTGCGCCTGTTGACCTGCGGGAAAAACATCAATAATCCTGTCTACTGTTCCTGAAGCGGAATTTGTGTGAAGTGTGCCAAAAACCAAGTGACCTGTTTCTGCTGCCGAAATTGCCAAAGAGATCGTCTCCAAGTCTCGCATCTCCCCCACGAGGATAATATCTGGATCTTCCCGTAGTGCAGCTTTGAGGGCATTGGCAAAACTTTTGGTATCTTCGCCTTTTTGTCGTTGATGAAATAAACTTTTGGCATTGTCAAAGACATATTCAATTGGGTCTTCGACAGTTAAAATATGCTCACCTCTGGTGCGATTAATCAAATCCAACATCGCTGCTAATGTCGTCGTCTTCCCCGATCCTGTAGGCCCTGTAACTAAAACTAGTCCTCTCGGTCTTTCGGTAATTCTTCTAATTACGTCAGGTAAACCCATCTGATCAAAGTTAGGAATCTTGGAAGACAATGCCCGTAAACAAGCAGCATAGCAGCCTCGCTCTTTATAAACATTGACCCGAAACCGAGCTAAACCTTTCACCCCATAAGCACAATCTAATTCCCAGTTTTGCTCCAACTCCTTTCTTTGAGTGTTATTGAGCATACTAAAAATTAATCTTTGGCACTCTTGAGGATTCAGATCTTCACCAATAGGCGTTAATTTACCGCTAATCCGAAAATAGACTGGCGCACTAGCCTGGATGTGCATATCCGAGCCACCCATTTCCACTAGTTGCTCCATCAAATCTTCAATCATTAAATCCATAGCTTTTTCCTCTTAAAATTTTCTATAACTTCTCAATATTGGTGACTGGAGATTAGGGATTGGTGATTAGGAATAAGTTATTTACCTATTACCTACTACCTACTACCCACTACCTAGCTAAATCTTGGTGTCATACAATAAGGACAATCCAACCATTCAGGTTGCAATTCTGCACTACAGGTACGACAGATCAAACCACTTTTCTGCTTGGCTTTTCGTTCTGCTTCTACACCCGAGTCGGTAAAGGTGACACGTTCTACTTCTTCTAGAGTTGTCTGCCCTTCTTTAACTAGATTTAAGCTATATGCCAAGATAGTAATCATCCCTTGTTCCACCGCTACTTCTTTGATGCGATCAGTATTTGCGCCTTGATTAATCAAACTTTCTAACTTTTCGGAATTTTTCATGACTTCGTAAACCCCAACCCGTCCTTTGTAGCCTACGCCTCCGCATTTCTGACAAAGAGTTCCTTTAGCTTTAGCCTGGGCAATTTGTTCTGCGTCTAGTTTATGTGCTTTATAAAACACGACTTCTTCTTCCGCAGCAGCCGATAAACCAAATCTCGATAACTCTTCACGAGTTGGATTGTAAGCAAGGCGACATTCACTACAAACCCGACGCATCAACCTTTGAGCCAATACTCCTACTAAAGCACCAGAAATCATAAAGGGTTCTACCCCCATCTCATCCAAACGAGCGATCGCGCCAGCAGCGTCATTGGTGTGTAAAGTAGTTAATACTAAGTGACCTGTTAGTGCAGCTTCAATAGCGGTTTTAGCAGTTTCTGAGTCGCGCGTCTCACCTACCAGAATTACATCAGGGTCTTGTCGTAAGAAAGCTCGGAGAATCGAAGCAAAGTTCATTCCTTTTTCCCGAATCACCTGTACTTGAGTAATACCATCCAGAGAGTATTCAATTGGGTCTTCGGCAGTACTGATATTGATATCAGGACTATTTCTTTCGGCTAAGACCGAATAAAGAGTAGTAGATTTACCCGAACCTGTAGGGCCTGTAACTAGAATCAATCCAAAAGGACGTTTCGCCATATCGCGCACCAGTTCCAAAGTTGGCTCATGGGAAATTAGTTTATCTAAACCCAATTGAGTAGCAGAATTATCTAAAATCCGCAGTACAACTTTTTCTCCATAGCGACTAGGCAGAGTATTCACCCTAAAATCCACTTTTCTGCCTTGAAACATTCGGCGAATCTTACCATCTTGAGGTAAACGTTTTTCAGCAATATCGAGATCAGCCATAATCTTGAAGCGAGCAACTACCGCAGGGATAATCTTTTTCGGCATCATCTCAAACGGCTGATACAATACACTATCTTTGCGATAACGAATTTTGAGGCTTTCTTCTTGAGGTTCAACGTGAATATCAGAAATTCCATCTTGCAGTGCTTTAGCCAGAATTTTATTCACTAGGGTAATAATCGGCGCAGCGTGAGCTTCATTAGCTGCACCCAGATCATCAGCAATCTCGTCATCTGATTCTTCAAGATTAAAATCAAAATTATCTAACTCTAAAGTAACGTCAACGTTAACTTCTTGTTTCTTGGCTGTTTCCTTCTTGACCTGCTCATCCAAAAACTGATCGATTAATTGCTGGTAATCAGCTTGAGTAATAACCTGTCGTTGAATATTAATCCCTTTGGGTCTAAGAATACGGTTTAAATCATCTTGGGCTTCTAGATTTTCAGGATCTACCATTGCCACGACCAAGACTGGTGGCTCACCGTCCTCTTTTCTTAAGGGGATCAAGCGATAACGACGACAAATATCAAGAGGAATTAGAGAATTAATTAATTCCCCCATTTGATGACTATCAATCCGATCTGTTTCTATTTCTGGATCGACAGATTCGACTCCATAAAGGACTTTGAGTTCAAATAAATGATGTTTTTTATATTGGCGTAATAAATCTGGAGGTAGCTGCTGTCCCGTAGCTGATTCAATCACATCTATCAAGGAACGACCTGTTTTACGGCTTTCAGCCAAAGCCTTTTGCATTTGATCGCCATCAAGAAAGCCTTTTTGAACCAATTGATTCCCAAAAGGGGACAAATTACTACGTAGAGCGATCGCCCGAGTTGTTTTAGAAGAGGAAGAATAAGCCATAAAATAGTAAAAATATCTCAGTCACGTTATTTAGTGTTCCCCAAAGCTTTACTAAAATTTCAACTGACCTCGATTAACATAATTTTTGTAGACAGGCTATTAGTTCAGGTATCTGAGTCAAGCAGTTCGGCAAAGTGCTACATTTGATTAGCAATGGGTTAACAGTTTTAGTAATAATTAATCTGTAAGGAATGATGACTAAGGATTACAACAGCATTTATTTCTTGCTTGGTGACTAACTAAATTGCTGATTTTTACGTTAATACATTTACTCAATTGTCAAGAAAACTGCAAAAAATTATCTAAATCTCAATAAAACTGTTAGTGTTCCTAAAAAATACAATATTCTAGATTCTGTAGATGGAGAGATCAACATTCTTATGACTGAAGAGCAGAAACAACCAGAAATCATTGACGAAAACACAGAGACAATCACTTCTGATACCCCAACAGATATTCAAGATTCTACTTCCGAATCAACTGAGGATATGTCGCCCGAATCTCGTCCAGAGGCAGCAGAAGCTTCAGAAGCCAGTTCAGATGAAGCAGAAGACACAATGTCTCAAGAGCAGGAAGAAATTTTTGCTGCTTTTCAACAAGAAAACGCTAATCTCAAAAAACTTTTAGACGAAAAAACTCAACAAGCAGAAGTCACCAAAGCTCAATATGCTAGACTAGCTGCCGATTTTGAAAATTTTCGCCGTCGGACTGCTAAGGAACAAGAAAATTCGGAAATACAAATCAAAAAAAATGTAATTACAGAATTACTACCAGTAGTTGATAACTTTGAGCGGGCTAGAACTCAGCTTAAACCAGAATCCGAAGGAGAAAAAGCTATTCATAGCAGTTATCAAGGAGTTTACAAAACTTTAGTTGAGTGCCTTAAAAAAATGGGAGTATCAGCAATGCGTCCCGAAGGCCAAGAATTTGATCCTAATTTTCATGAAGCAATGTTGCGTGAGGCAACAGATGAATATCCTGAAGGTACTGTGATTGAGCAACTAATGCGCGGATATGTTTTAGGAGATGCAATTTTACGTCATGCTATGGTTAAAGTTGCTGTTCCTAAAGAACCTGTGATAACTTCGGAAGAGAAAAATACAGAAGAAAAACAGGAAAATGATAATTAAGCTAGCTACTAAATCCCCAAAGTATTTAAATTTGAGGACTTGCTGCGAATTTATCAGGAATTATTGAACTTCGGCATCTCTGTATGCCGATTATTCCGAAGCAATTTTGCTGTTAATTTCTGTTACTTATTCATCATAGATAAATGAAAGTTACTGCCTAATCACTATGGCAAAAGTTATCGGTATTGACCTGGGAACTACTAACAGTTGTATTGCTGTGCTTGAAGGAGGCAAGCCTGTAATTATTGCCAACTCCGAAGGTGCGCGGACAACTCCAAGTATGGTGGCATTTGCTAAAGGAGACACTCGTTTAGTGGGTCAACTAGCAAAAAGACAATCAGTGACTAACGCTCAAAATACTGTGCATAGTATTAAGCGTTTCATTGGTCGTCGTTGGGAAGACACAGAAGAAGAACGTTCTCGAACTCCATACAAGTGTGTTCTTGGTCGAGATGATACTGTTGATGTCAAAATTGGCGATCGCCAGTATACTCCTCAAGAGATTTCCGCTATGATTTTACAAAAATTGAAAGCGGATGCGGAAAGCTTTTTAGGTGAACCTGTAACTGAAGTAGTAATTACTGTTCCTGCGTATTTTACTGATGCTCAACGACAGGCAACCAAAGATGCAGGAACTATTGCAGGACTCGAAGTTCTACGAATTATCAATGAACCTACTGCTGCTGCCTTAGCTTATGGTTTAGATAAGCAAAATCGAGAAGAACTTATTCTAGTTTTTGATCTTGGCGGTGGTACATTTGACGTTTCTATTTTGCAGTTAGGAAATGGAGTTTTTGAGGTCAAAGCAACTGCTGGCAATAATCATCTTGGTGGTGATGATTTTGATAATGTCATTGTTCGTTGGATGATTAAAACTTTTTATGATCAAGAGGAAATTGATCTGAGAACCGATAAAATGGCATTACAGCGAATGCGGGAAGCTGCGGAAAAAGCCAAGATAGAACTGTCAGTTGCTCCTACTACTTCGATTAACCTGCCATTTATTACTGCTGATGAAACTGGGCCCAAACATATAGAATTGGAGTTGAGTCGGGCAAAATTTGAAGAGTTATCTAAATCTTTAATTCAAAAAACCCTTGATCCTGTTAAATTGGCTTTGAAAGATGCCGATTTAAAACCTAGTGAAATAGATCGGATCATTCTGGTTGGAGGTTCAACACGTATTCCCGCCGTTCAAGAAGCAATTCAAACAATTTTTGAGGGGATGCAAATTGACCGCTCGGTAAACCCAGATGAAGCTGTAGCAGCAGGGGCAGCCATTCAGGCAGGAGTATTAGGTGGTGAAGTTGAAGATGTGCTGCTATTGGATATAACTCCCTTATCTTTGGGCATAGAAACTTTGGGTGAAGTTTTCACGAAAATTATCGAAAGAAATACTACTGTACCTACTAGCAAATCACAAGTTTTTTCTACTGCTGCCGATGGTCAAACTACAGTAGAAATCCACGTGTTACAGGGTGAACGAGCTATGGCAAAGGACAATAAAAGCCTGGGTAAATTTTTACTCACAGGTATTCCTGTAGCCCCTAGAGGTATGCCTCAAATAGAAGTAATGTTTGAAATTGATGTTAATGGTATTTTGCAGGTAGCAGCCCAAGACAAAGGTACAGGTAAACAGCAAAGTATTACTATCAGTAACACTGGTGGATTAAATTCTAATGAAGTTGAACGAATGCGTTATGAAGCAGAAAACTATGCTGAACAAGATCGTCGTAATATTGAATTAGTCAACTTGAAAAATCAAGCTGAGAATTTGATTTATAATTATGAATCGACTCTAAGTGAGCAAGGGAATTTAATTCGTGACGAACTCAAAGCCAAAATTGCTCGTATTAAAGAAGAGTTTAAAATAGCTTGTAATAGTTCTCAAACCAGCATTAAAGAAATTAACGATATTTTGGAAAACCTCCGTCGAACCCTGTTAGAAATTGGTACAGATGTCTATCAGCAGAAAAATTCTGAAGCAGGCAATTCTTTTATGTTCGATGATGATGATTTTGCCGATGCCCAAACTGAAATGGCAAGAACGGGAGATAGTAGTGTTAAAGCTGTAGTTAGTGTATCTAACGATGCCAAAATTGAAGGTGGTGCTGATTTAGGCTTAGATGATGATTCGTCTGGCGATGATTATGAAACAGTCGATTAATCTCGATTAAGATAGATCTAGTTAGATATCAATAATGAATTTTGCAGCCGTATCTTAGCAAGTTTGGCAAACCCAAACCAGAAAGAACTCAATTCTTAGTAGTAACCGTACTATATTTTCTGGTTATGATTTTGCTAAAGTACAATCAACAAACCATAGGAAAAAATTAAAATTTTATGGCAGGGGACTACTATCAAATCCTGGGTGTATCCCGCGATGTAGATAAAGATGAACTTAAGCGTGCTTATCGTCGTCTAGCTCGCAAATACCATCCTGATGTTAACAAAGAACCAGGAGCAGAGGAAAAGTTTAAGGAAATTAATCGTGCTTACGAAATTCTTTCTGAGCCAGAAACTCGCGCTAGATATGATCGCTTTGGTGAAGCTGGCGTAGGTGGTGCTGCGGGAGCATCAGGATTCGATTATAGTGATATGGGCGGTTTTGCCGATATATTTGAAACTATTTTTAGTGGATTTGGCGGTGGTGTTGGTACGGGAGCAGGTCAATCTCGTCGCCGTAATGGCCCTGTGAGAGGGGATGATTTAAGATTAGATTTAAAATTAGATTTTAGAGAAGCTGTTTTTGGTGGCGAAAAGCAAATCAAAATTCCGCATCTAGAGTCATGTCAAACTTGTAACGGTACTGGAGCGAAACCAGGTACAGGTGTTAAAACTTGTGGTACTTGCAATGGTAGTGGTCAAGTACGTCGTGCAACTCGTACTCCTTTCGGTAGTTTTGCTCAGGTATCAGCTTGTACTACTTGTAACGGTACAGGACAAGTAATTGAAGAAAAATGTGGTACTTGCCACGGTGCAGGTCGTCAACAAGAAAGTAAAAAGCTAAAAATTACTATTCCTCCTGGTGTTGATAATGGGACTCGTCTAAGAGTTTCTGGGGAGGGAGACGCTGGAGTACGTAGTGGTACACCTGGTGATTTATATGTTTATTTATTTGTTGAATCGGATAAGGAATTTACCCGAGAAGGAGTAAATATTAAATCGGAAATTACGATCAGCTATTTACAAGCTATTTTAGGTTGTAGTTTAAATGTTAATACGGTTGATGGTAAAGAAGAATTGACGATTCCTGCTGGAACTCAACCTAACACGGTGCTAACCTTAGAAAATAAAGGTGTACCCAAGTTGGGCAATCCTGTTAGCCGAGGTAATCATTTAATCACAGTCAAAATTAATATTCCTACGAGAGTTAGTTCTGAAGAAAGAGAATTACTAGAAAAACTAGCTACTGTCAGAGGAGAGACTACTGGTAAAGGTAATAAAGAAGGTTTTTTAGGAGGTTTATTTCAGAAATGAACCATCTTGATCCCCTCAAAGGTACGGATAATTCTACCTCTGCTGGTGCTGATGCTCATTTAGATTTGCGTGGTACACCCTGTCCAATTAATTTTGTACGGACTAAGTTACGCTTAGAGCAAATGTCCCCTGGCTCTTTGTTAGAAGTTTGGCTTGACCCTGGTGAACCAATTGAGCAAGTACCAGATAGTCTCAGTATGGAGGGCTATCAACTAGAAGCTATTGATGAGCATCAAGGATTTTTTTCCTTGTTAGTTCGTCGTCCTAAAAAATCGTGAATGATTGGGATTTTAGTAGTAAGGAAAGAGAAAACCCTGGTCAAGAATTAAATAACCCCAACCAAATTTGGGGAACTGTGATTGCTGTTCAGGCAAATTTTTACCAAATTAAACTAGAAACTGAAACCGAAACTCAAACTCAATTATTGCTTTGCACTCGCCGTACACGCCTAAAAAAAATTGGGCAGAAAGTTATGGTCGGCGATCGCGTTTTGGTTGAAGAACCTGATTGGCAAGCTGGTAGAGGGGCGATCGCTCAAGTTGCTCCCCGTACTACTGAGTTACAACGTCCCCCAGTCGCGAATGCTGATCTGATTTTGTTGGTTTTTGCTCTCGAAGAGCCTAGTTTAGACCCCTGGCAATTAAGTCGTTTTTTGGTTAAGGCAGAATCTACCTCGCTGAAGCTTTGTTTGTGTCTGAATAAATGCGATCTGATTACGAAAGCAGAACAACAAACATGGCAACAGCGTCTTGCTCAATGGGGTTATCAAGCTAACTTTATTAGTGTCCAACAAGATTCAGGGATTAGCAATTTACTAGAATCTTTGACAGATAAAATTACTGTCGTTGCAGGGCCTAGTGGTGTAGGTAAATCAAGCTTGATTGATGCCTTGATTCCCTCAGTTAATTTACGCATTGCTCAAGTATCAGGTAAATTACAAAGAGGTCGCCATACGACTCGTCATGTGGAGTTATTTGAGCTTCCTGGGGGTGGATTATTAGCAGATAGCCCAGGCTTTAACCAACCAGATTTAGACTGTCTGCCGAGCAATTTAGCGCAGTATTTCCCTGAAGCCAGAGCAAGATTACAAGCAGGTACTTGTCAGTTTAGTAATTGTTTACATCGAGATGAACCAAACTGTGTAGTTAGAGGAGATTGGGAAAGGTATGAATATTATCTTGATTTCTTAGAGCAAGCGATCGCTAATCAACTCGCATTACAAAAGCAACCAGATCAGGAGTCTAATCTGAAGTTAAAAGTAAAGCGTTCAGGCAAAAGTCAGTACGAACCTAAATTACAAACAAAAAAATATCGACGCGCTTCCCGTAAAACTAAACAGCAAGATCTACAAAATATTTACGACAGACAGTTACAGGAAGAAATTGAAGATCATTGACCCACTCCCCACAATAAAATTGACGGGGATTCAGGGATACTGGCGCAAAATGCGGGGAAAACCATCGTCTAACATCTGCTCTCCCTCTAGACAAAGCCCTGCCTAGTTAGATTACTCCAAACAACCAGGAGTGGTTTTCTTCCTTTAGGCTCTCTAGACTACACAAAACCTGCTTGTTATCAGCTAGCGAATTGCCATGTTTCCACTCAAACTAGAAAAGCTACATCCTTACGGTGCGTTTAAGGTTTTACCGACTCAACTTCTGAGTCAAACCCTTTACCTCAAGTATGTTGAAGAACTTATTGTTATTATATAACGCCTGAAACCCTTGATATATGAAGATTTTGTATCTTTTTTGTATACCTACTGCCGAATAAATTCGGCTATTCGCTTATATCCCCCGCTTAAAAGACGAGGGCTTTACGCATCACGAAAGGTAAACAGTAAAGAGGTAGTAAAGTACCAGGTAGCATTAATGACTAATGACTAATGACTAATAAGTAGCTAGGTGGAATTAAATATAAAACCAAACTAACAATAATATCTGATGCTCAATCCCCCTTCGGGTTCAACAGTTTGCTCAAGGTCGGACACCTCCGCACCGCAACTGTCTCACCAGTCACCAATTCCCAATCACCAATCGCTATCTTAAGCATTTTCTAATTAATTTGACCCACTTACTTAACTAATAACTATTAGTATTATTCTTTTTTATATTTCATCTTAATTGTTATTACCAATTAAATTTTCTATCTAAATACTTTTCTAATTCTTGATTATAGGGAATAAAAAATTCTTGAAGCTTTTGCTTGATCTCTGGGTTTATAGGACTGTAAGAACCAGTATTGTAGCGAATGCGTTCTTCCTGGTCAATATAGGGTAAACCTAAAAATTCCCAGATTTTTGTCATAATTAAATCAGTTTGCTCAAAAAATAATTCACTTTCGATAATTAAAATCTTTTCATTAGCAAAATTAGTCATCCATTTAGCTATTTTATCTACATAAATACTATTTAATAGATACCCAAATTTTTGCATAACTTCATTTCTAGGTTGAGTTGCTAACAGTTCTTGTTCTAATTCAATTAATTCAATAAGAGAACGATTTTCCAGACCATGATTGACTGAATGATAATATTCCGAAATAGTTCGTTGAACAGGGTTTCTTAACATCACAATCAACTTGGTTTCAGGAAATAGTTCTTTCAGACGTTGAACGACCTGTTCGTCATAAAAATAAAAAGGAGAAGCTTCGCCAGTTATCAACTCATCGGTATCAGCGATCGCAGGAAAATGAGCTAAATACCAAGGTACACCCAATTGAAAATTATGATTAAAGAAATTAATTTCTTTTTTGTGAGGAGCTAAAAGTTGTGGATGTTGATTGAGATAAAAAAATAAAGAAGTTGTCCCACACTTAGTTGCACCAATAATGATAAAATCAGGAGCTTTTTGTTTAGGATATTGCCAATCTAATTCTGCTAGTTGCGGATTAGCTTTAATAGTATTTTGATAACAACTAGTACGATAACAATCGATTGCTGCTGTAATTTTACCTTGATTAGATAAAAGATCGCCTAAATTTCCCCATAGTAAAGGTGAATTAGAAGTAGAGTTACTAATCTTCTGATAAAAGCTAATTATTTGCTCTATATCTTCAGAATTCATCGGGATATATTGCAGAATTCGATAAGGCATTTCTGCTGATGGCTCAATTTCAATTGCTCTTTGACAACATTTAATGGCTTCTGAAAACTCTTTTTGCTGTTGCCACGCTTGAGCTAGACCTAACTCCAAATTAACTTGAAATATAGGCGATTGATTAATAATTGTTTGACGATACTTCTCGATTGCTATTTGTCCTTGATTGATTAACGCCTGACCTATATAGAAATAAGGTTGGAGATTATGCGGATGTAATTCTATCGCAGCTTCATAAGAGCTAATTGCTTCAGTAAATCTTTGTAGCTGTAATAATGTTTCTCCTAAATAATAATAAACATCAAAATCTGTTTGATCAATTTCAATTGCTAAATGATAATATTTTATGGCTTCTTCTAATTGCCCTTGAGTTTGCAAATGTCGAGCTAATTGATAGCAAGCTGGATAAAATTTTGAATTTAATCTAATTACTTCTTGATAATGATAAATAGCGGTAGTTAGTTCTTCAAATTCAGTTAAAATTTCGGCTAAAAAATAATGTGACCAGAAAAAATTTGGGTCTAACTTTATTGCTTGTTGATAATGAGTTTTAGCAACTTCTAATTGATTTTGCTGATGTAAAATACGGGCTAAATTATAGTGTGACCAAGAAAAATTAGGATTAAGTTTAATTGCTTGCTGATAATATTCTGTTGCTGCTGTAATTTCTTGCTGTTTAGCTAAAATTTCTCCTAAAGCATAATAAGACCAAGAATCATTACTATTTAAAGCGATCGCCTGATGCAAAACTTGAGCAGCTTCTACTAATTTATCTTGTTGACGAAGAAGATTACCTAGTTTGTAGTAATACAAAAAATAATCAGAATTCAAGTTAATAGCCTGTTGATAACACGCGATCGCCTGTTGCAATTTACCTTCTTGTTCTAGGTATTCTCCTGCGTTAAAAATCTGTTGAGCAGCTTCGACATCCATGCTTGAAAGTGATTTTGAACAAGAATTCAATTATATCTATTATGATTAAAGTTATAATTCTTACTATAATCTTACTCCGCTTCTGTTTATGGAAACCACCAGACTTTCTAGTAAAGGTCAAATAATTATTCCCAAGACATTACGAGATGCTCATCGATGGCATACGGGACAAGAATTTATAGCGATAGATACAGAAGATGGAATTTTACTTAAACCTAAACATCCCTTTCCAGAAACTCAAATTGAAGATGTTGCAGGATGTTTGCATTATGAGGGCAAATCTAAAACTTTAGCCGAATTAGATGATGCTTTAGGTCAAGGGATATTAAAACAATATCAGGGCAAATCTTAAACTTTAGATAAATTAAATGATACTTTGGATCAGGAGTTAGAGAACAATAGCAATGATTGCAGTAGATACCAATATTGTAGTTCGGTTTTTGACCAAAGATGATGAAACACAATTTCAAAAAAGCTTAAAACTATTCCAAGAGCAAAATATATTTATCGGCGATACAGTAATTTTAGAGGTTGAATGGGTGTTACGGTTTGCCTATAAATTCACACCAGAGCAAATTTGTCAAGCTTTGAGAAAATTATTTGGGTTACCTAATACCTATATCTCTGATGTAAATGCAATAGCTCAAGTATTAGAATGGCATAAAATTGGTTTAGATTTTGCCGATGCTTTTCATTTAGTGAAAAGTCAGCATTGCTCTGAATTATACACTTTTGATCAAAAATTTTATACTAAGGGACAAAACTTATCTCCCTGTAAACTCCAACAAGCTTAAAATATTAAATTACCTAAAATCAAATGTTGAAGTTATGACCTAACTCAACTAAATAAATATAGATGAAAACAAGCGATCGCGAATCTTCCGAATCAATTCCTGCAATACCAACACCTCAAATTCAAGCTAAACAGCCAAAACAAGAAGGTTTTTGGGTTATTTTTAGTTCTACTTTTATAACAATTTTTCTAGCTGAGATGGGAGATAAAACTCAGCTAGTTACACTTTTAATGAGTGCTGAATCTCAATCACCGTGGATTGTTTTTATCGGCGCAGCTTTAGCTTTAATAGCTACTAGTTTAATTGGTGTTGCTCTTGGTTACTGGTTATCAAAAAAACTTACTCCCAAAATTCTTGATTTATCTGTAGCAATTTTATTATTGATTATTACCGTTTGGTTGATGGGCGATGTCCTCAGTATTTAATAACTTTAATAATATATAATTTTTATTTTTATTTAAAACAATGGATTGGCAACTTATTGGTATTAGCTTTCTTACAGTATTCTTAGCTGAAATTGGCGATAAAAGTCAGTTAGCAGCGATCGCTTTGGGTGGAAGATGTAATAATCCTCGTGCCGTGTTTCTAGGCTCAACTATCGCCTTGATTTTAGCCAGTTTTTTGGGAGTTGCAGCAGGTGGCACAGTAGCGCAATTTTTACCTGAGAAATTATTAAAATCTTTAGCAGCGATCGGTTTTGCAACTATAGCCTTAAAGATTCTATGGGTAGAGGAAACAAAGGTGTAATAAAAAAAAAGAACTAATAACTAATAACTAATAACTAATAACTAATAACTGATGACTGATGACTGATGACTAATCGCAAGACGAACTTTATGGCACAAGAACAGGCTTATTGGTTAGCATGGTCGCAAATACCAGGGATTGGGGCAGTTTCGCTCAAAAAAATCTATCAACATTTTGGTTCATTGCAAGAGGCTTGGCAAGCCCCAGCGATCGCTTTTGCTGAAATTGATGGTTTGAGTAACAAGTTTTTCACAGCTATGGAACAAGGGCGATTAAAATTTCACCCTGAAGAATTAATAGCACAACATCGAGAGCAAAATCCTCAGTTTTGGACTCCAGCAGACACAGCATATCCACGCTTACTTTTAGAAATTCCTAGTCCTCCACCCCTGCTTTACTATTTAGGACAAATTGAACCAGCAGAAAATCAGGGAATTAAACCGATGATTGGTATTGTGGGAACACGTAACCCCACAGAATATGGTAAACGCTGGACAAAAAAAATTACTCAAGCTTTAGTCAATCATGGCTTTGGGATTGTTTCGGGGATGGCAGCAGGGATTGATACAATTGCTCACCAAAGTTGCTTAGAAGCCAATGGTAGAACGATCACGGTTTTAGGCACAGGGGTAGATGTAGTTTATCCTCATAGCAATCAAGGACTTTATCAACGAATACAAACACAAGGTTTAATTGTCAGTGAATATTCTGCCCAAACCCAACCAGATCGCAATCATTTTCCTGCTCGCAATCGTATTATTGCAGGTTTATGTCGTGCTATTTTGGTTATGGAAGCTCCCGAACGTTCTGGGGCATTAATTACGGCTCGTTTTGCCAATGATTTTTGTCGTGATGTTTATGTTTTACCAGGTTCTTTAGACAATACTCAATCTTTAGGTTGTCTAGCACAGCTAAATTCAGGAGCGCACGTAATTCTGGGCATCGAGCAACTACTGGAAATGTTGGGTACAATGCCCTGTTTAGATCATATCCCTTCTGTTCCTAAAGCATTACCAAATTTAGAACCAGAACTAGAGAGGATCTATCGCTTAATTAATTATCAATCTATTTCCTTAGATAGCCTAGTTGAGCAAACAAAACTGAATACCAGCGAAGTTTTAGCAGCTTTATCGCAGCTAGAGATAATGGATTTGGTTTCTCAGTTACCAGGAATGCGTTATCAACTTAAAGAGTGACATCCTCCCTCAATAAATTGAGGGCTTCCCAATCTCACGACCAGGAGCTTACTGCCCTGCGCCACTTATCTAGAATTATGAATCGCGATCGAGTAATGTTCCGTCTAAATCGAAGATAACTGCTTGAATCATTTATTGTTTAATAATGATTAATCTTTAATTTATTAGTCTTTTTTCCATTAACAAATCGCCGTCATCATTTTTATAAATTGCTCTTAATTGATTATTTGGTTCAAACTTAGATTCAGCAATTGTAGCTACATTAGATGCTAAATTCCCTTCTTGCTCGGGATGTAGAGATAAATGAATACAAGCAATCCAATTATCCTTGGTGACTTCGCCAAGATTAATACACATAAAAAAAGCTGATATCTACAATTTAGTGTTGGGTTCTACTAAGACTTAACCTAAATCTACTCTAAAAATTAATTATTGTTATTCAAAGAGATTTAATATTACTTATTAATAACGATAATTGTGCTTGCCAATCCAAAGACTAGAAGCAACACTATTACCTTGAGCGTCTACTTTCACTTCCACAACAAAAGGTCTTTTTGAATCTGAATCTGGTTGAAGTTGAGTAATTTCTTGATTAATATCGCTAATCTTGTCTTCTGGTAAGTAGTATGTTTCTAAACCATATGCGATCGCACCATATTTAACAATTCCAGCTAAAGCAACACGATTATCGGGTAAATTGCTCGGACGTTTAAGACTAACTGCGACTGGTTGCCAAGGTTGAGGAGGTTTCGCTGCTGATGTTTTGGGAGATTCTAAAATTACATATAATTTCATCCCATTTTTCAAGTTAGATTGGCTTTGATTTAAGATTTCTCCCCCTGGAAGTTTGGCTAAATCGCTGGTGCGAGAAATATCGTAGCTGAGAGTTTGGGAATAACCTCGCAATAAATCATAAGGATCTACTGGCATGGTTTGCAAGACTATGATTTTTCCTGTGTAATGTGTATAAATTGCTTGTGCAGGTACAGCTAAAATAAGCAACATTTGTAAACTCAAAGGTAAGAAAAATCGCCATTGAGGCATTAGATTATTGTTAGTAGTCATAAAAAAATAAGGATTTATTCTTGATTAGCTGAAGTTAAAGTTTGGACATGACGCTCAAACCAAAGTCCAGCGAAAATTATCCCGATTCCACATAAAAATAAAACGATCGCTTTTAATAGTAAGTCAGTATTGTATTCCAACATTCGCGAACAAATCTGCAATACTAATAAAATAATTCCACTCCAAAAGCCTTTTCTCTTGCCAACTGCTAGTGCTTCGCGAATTAATTCAATTGCGAGTAATAAAAGCATGAGATTGAAAATAGTTGTAGTAATCACACCTAAAGCATGATCATTAGTTTGATACCAAAATAAACTAGCACTAATAATTAAACTAATAGCGATCGCTGTACTATGTCGATCAATTTTCCAGAAAGAACTATTTTTATATCCCAATTTCCACCAGGCATAAATGGTTAAACCTAGCAAAACTGTAATATTAATTAAATTTGAACTAAACCCAGAATAACTATCTATTGACCAAGAATTATCCCAACGTCCATGAAAAGAAGATAAATAAAATAAAATACTTAGACAAAATATTGCTAAGTTACGTGTTATCGAATCAAATCTATCTTGAATTATTTGATTATTAGTCCACAAGCGATCGCTATATCCCCAAAGTAAAGCCACAGGAAGACAATAACCAATAGCGAGTAATATTTTATTGAAAGGAAAAATACTAAAAGGGTTACTACTAAGATTAACTAGAAAACTATAAATTATTAAACAAGCTGCTAAACCAAATAACCAATTAGAACGACATCGATAGGCAAGAGGAATAAATAATAAACTAATGAGTACAGGCATATATTCAATTATTAGTTGAAATCTCGAAACCTCTCCTTCAGTTCTCCAACTAAATGGCATTTTTAGTCCGTAACCAATTCCTACCAAAATTAGAGAAAGTATACCTAAACTAGTTAAATTTAAGCAATAAGCCATCGCCAATACTGCTATTCCCCAAGTTAAAAATAGTTGGTATACCATGCCAGTTTGATGAAACATTTGAGACATCAACCCCATGTTTGCACCTAATAACAAAGCACCCAGTAATAATAATCCTTGTCCTAAACGTTGTTGCTGTTGGTTAGTGGGATTGCGCCATAAATAAAAACCAGCTATATTTACACCCACAAAAACAGATACTAATAGCAAAACTTTAAATTCTCTTGACCAAACTTGCCAGTTAGCTGCCACAAAAGTAATTGCAGCTAAACCTAATAAAATACTGCCCAAAGTTATTAAAATTGCTACAAAACGATTTCGAGCAGATATCTCTAAATTATTAAACTGATAACGTTGAGCTAATTGTTGAGATAAATCCGCTCCAATTAACCCTTCTGCTTGCCATTTTTCTACTTCTTTTTGTAGTTGATGGCGAAACTTTTCTGAAACCATATTATTAATGTCATACAAAAAAAACGCTAATCTTAAGATACTCTTAGAAAAGCGATAATGTATTGATCAAATATGCCAGTTTTTTAGATAATTTTAAAGTCGAAAAGTCTACATCACATATAGAACGGCTTTTTTACCTAAAATATTCAATGTGCGTTCCATAGTTGTTAATTTTGTACCATGATGAGGATCGAGAATGCGTCTTACCTCCTTTTCATCAACGTCAAGAGCATCAGCAAGCTGAACTTTATTCATCTTGGATTCAGACATTGCCATAATTAAGGCTGCTTTTAATGCAGTTTGCATTGGCACTACGATCAAATATTCGTTTTCTAGAGGTTCTGAGGGTTCTGGTATATTTAAGCGATCATCAATTCTGGCTGCGATCGCCTCTTCAAGACAATCAGAAGCTTCTGTTAGCGCATCTTCCACAGAATCACCCTGAGTAATAGCCTCTGGCAAATCACGAAAAGTTACTATGTATCCACCATCATCTAGATCGAGCGTTAAGGTAGCAGGAAAAGCAAAACGATTTTTAGGATTATTATTTTTATATTTCATCTTCTTTAATTCCCAAAAAACTCTTAAACTCTCTCCCCGTCTCCAAGTCTCTCAGTCTCCTAGTCAGTCATAACAAGTAAATTAAATGATTAACAGCTTACTTGCTCTGCGATCGCTGTGACTAAATCAATTAAATTAACGGGTTTGGAGAGATATGCTTGAAAACCTGCTGCGATCGCTTTTTCTTGATCTTCTTGTTGAGCAAAAGCACTTACGGCGATCGCTTTTACTGGTTTATCTTGTTGGTTTGGTAATGCTCTTATTCGTTGCAATAGTTCGTAGCCGTCCATTTCGGACATTCCAATATCGCTAATTAAGATATCGGGAGGGTTTTTGGAAATGATCTCTAGTGCTTCTGTTGCGGAAGTAACTGTGGTGACGATCGCTCCTTCTTGTGTCAAAACAAAATCTACTAAATCTAGGTTGTCTGGTTGATCATCAACTACTAACGCCCGAATTCCCGATAAAGAACCAGAATCGATTGGTGACTGTTGTAAATCGCTTGTTGCTGGTAACTTAGACGATGTTGATTCTTGTAACGAAGGTAGTGTCACCTTAAATGTTGCACCTTTATCTTCACCGAGACTTTCTGCTGTCACTGTACCACCATGCAATTCGACTAAATGTTTAACTAGTGCTAATCCTAAACCCAATCCGCCATATTGACGAGTTGTACTCCCGTCAGCTTGGCGAAAACGCTCAAAAACGTGAGGGAGAAATTCGGGAGAAATACCAATTCCTGTATCTGTAATGCGAATCTGGACATTATTTTGAACTTGCTCTAACCATATATCTACTTTTCCGCCATCGGGAGTAAACTTAATGGCGTTGGAGAGAAGATTCCAAAAAACTTGTTGTAATCGAGTTTCATCCCCCATAACTCTACTAATGGGATCAGAAGGATAATGATATTCTAGAGTAATAGATTTAGCGATCGCAGCAAAGTGGACACTCTCACTCGCAGCATTGAGAATTGTTTCTAGGTCAACAGGTTGAGATTTTAATTGAAACTGCCCTTGTACGACGCGAGACATATCGAGTAAATCATTAACTAAGGCAATCTGTTGCTTAACATTCCGTTCGATTATTAACAGTGCTTCCTTGGTTTTAGCAGTTGTGAGGTTTTGGGATTGCAGTAGTTTTGTCCAGCCTAGAATGGGATTGAGGGGTGTTCGTAATTCGTGAGATAGTGCTGCGAGGAATTCATCTTTAAGACGATTAGCGCGTTTTAATTCTTCAGTCTGCTGCTGTAGAGAAGATACTAACTCTGATCGCTCCAAAGCGATCGCAATTCGAGCGCAAATCGCTTGGAATAATTGAGTTTCATCTGGGGTAAATTCCGTGCGCGTGCGACTGCCAAAACTTAGCGTACCAAATAGTTTTCCTTGAGAAATCAAAGGTTGACAGGAATAGGCAGTTAAGCCGAGCGATCGCACCAATTCTGTTTTGGGATCGGTTGATTGTTGTAGATTAGGCTGTACGATTTGACATCGTTGTTGGGCTACAGTACCACAAATTGCTTGACCGATCTCTAACCATTCAATCCCACGAGCCATTTCCTCGGAAATGCCACCATGAAACATCAGATGTAATTTTTGTTTTTCTTCGTCAACAATATAGTTAAAGTAAATATCCAATCCTATTAAGGGTTTTAATTTGTCAAACAGAACATCGACTAAAGTTAGAGGTTCGTATGTTGAGAGTAAATCTCGGCTGGTTTCATATAAAATTTGAATATACTCGTTGCGTTTTTTTAGGTCTGCTTGCGCTTGTTTAAGGTCAGTAACATCAATCGAAATGCCAATTAGACCAACAACTTCGCCTAGTTCGTTGCGCCAGGGATATTTAGCTGAAAGGAGCGATCGCAACTCATCGCCTTTGAGTAACTGTTCTTCGTAGGTAATAAATTCTTCATTCTCGATGACTTGTTGATCGGCGGTTTGAATTTGTCGTGCAACATCGGCAGGAAACAAAGCCAGATCATCTTGCCCCAGCATAGACTCAACCGTTCTGTTCAACCAAATAGCAGCAGCTTGGTTAGCAAGTACGTAACGCCCCTGTAAATCTTTGACGTAAATAACATCTCTCGTACCGTTAATCACTGTTTGCAAAATGGCGTTTGTTCTTACAAAGGCTGATTCAGCTTGTTTGCGATCGCTAATATCTGTAATCAATCCATCCCAAATCACATCGCCGTTTTCTAACCGTTCGGGTTGAGACTTAGCCTGTACCCACTTAATTTGACCAGAAGGCATGACGAGGCGAAATTCTGCATCAAATAAGCTAAGATGTTGAGCAGACGCCGTATTGATCGCCTGAACTCTTTCTACATCATCGGGATGAATCATTTCCCACACCTGACTAAAATCTCTTTGTAATTCTTCTATTGTCAGTTCATAGATTTCCTCAGCTTTAGAACTAATATAGGTAAATTCATCCGAGCCGTTAGAATGCAAAACGTATTGATATAAGACTCCAGGTATGTTGTTTGCTAATCGTTGAATGCGAGCTTCGCTTTGCAGTAAGCTTTCCTCTATCTGCTTGCGATCGCTGATATTTATTACAGTTCCTAGCATCCGATACGGTTCACCTGACTCATCATAGTAACTTTTTCCTCGTGCCAATATCCAATGCATTGTACCGTCTGGGTGAAAAGTGCGGTATTCTTCGTTGAATTCTGTGCGATCGCGAATAGCAATTGTCGCTGCCTCAGATACTCGTTGGCGATCGTCTGGGTGTAGTGTATTAATATGCCATTCATAAGTAATGGGAAAATCGGGAGGTAATCCAAAAATTTTCTTGCAGCGATCGTCCCAAGTTAAAATTCTTGTCTTGAGATCCCAATCCCAAATACCCTGATTCGCACCTGTTAGAGCCAGTTGTAATCGTTCTTGGCTCGATCGCAAACGATCGGACGATCGTTTGCGATTGTAATCTACTAGATTAAGTCGTCGAGCATTTATCCAGATTACCAGTATTAAAATAAAGATGAGTAAAATAACTAACAGAGCCAGGCTAAATGCAGCATCGTAAAGGTTAGCGCGTAGTCCTTGTAAAATTAACCATCCCAAAATAGAAGGAACTGCGATCATGATCGCAATCAACTGCTGTGCTAAAGTCCCCCCACTTAGATTGTTCGTAATTACTGCAATCAAACCATGATCGGCTCGTATCGATAGAATGCCCACACACAAAACCAAAAAAACTAAGGCAGTATGAAATGCCATTGAGGTAGAGTAGAAGAAAAATCGATAAAAGACTTGTACGTTGTAAGCATAACCCACCAAAGCAAGTAGAGTAATTAAAAGCGCACATACTGCTGCCATCTGAAGCGTGCGATCGCTGCGATGTGTCCTTTTTCCGATAAGCCAAAGCGCGATTCCCACCAGCACAAAATTGAGTGCTGTATTATCCCCCATACGACCTGGATACTGGGTTTCAGGAGCAATCGGACTATCCTCAAATAATAGTTCGTCTATTCCCAAATTCCAGCCAAAGAGATATTGACTCAAAGTGAGTCCACCGATCATCAGTACCATGAGCGCACATCCTTTGGCAATCCAAGAACTTCGTCTACGTGTTTGCAGTCCCAGAGACACACCTGTCAAAATAAAACAGAAGGCAGTATTGGCTTTCATCTCGGCTGCACCAGGAATGATGCTTTTGAAAACCATGATATTCATCCCCCAACCGCCAATTAACACCAGACAGCCTACTAGAAAGACAACAATACTTGTGATTCGAGTGATAAGCTGACTGCGACTTTGAGCAATTGAAAACCCACGTTCTATTAATAATGATTTTCGTTGCCTCCCAGTCATTAAGTTTTCTCCTTAACTAAACTAACAATTGCTGCTACCAAGACTTCTGGCTCGATTGGCTTGGAAAAATATTTCTCAAATCCAATTCTTAAGGCATAGTCGCGATCGCTCGAACTAGCATAGGCGGTAAAGGCGATCGCAGGAATTTGTTGTTCAGGATAGATACTTCTAATTTGTTGTAGCAATTGATGACCATTAAGATCTGGCATGGCGATGTCGCTAACTAAAAAATCTGGATTAAACTGTGTCAGAATTTCTAAAGCAGCCAAGCCACTGGAAGCAGTTTGTACTTCTGCGCCAGCACTCTCTAGAATAAAGTGTAACAATTCCAGGGAATCTGGTTGATCATCAACAGCCAGAATACGAATTCCAGCTAAAGGAGAAGCTTCAGGAGTGAGCAAGACTTCTTCAGGGGTAGTAACAGGTTCGGATTCTAGTAAGGGCAACCAAACCGTAAACGTTGCTCCCTCACCAATCCCAGGACTCTCGGCGGTAATAGTACCATTGTGCAGTTCAACTAGATTTTTGACGATCGCTAGTCCCAATCCCAATCCACCTTTAGAACCTGAACTTTTCTGCGCTTGCTGAAATTGCTCGAATATTTGAGGCAGAAATTCGGGACTAATACCTTGACCTGTATCTCTGACTATAATTCGTGCCTGCCTCTCGACTTGCTCTAGTGTGATAGTAACTTCTCCCCCTTCTGGGGTAAATTTGATAGCATTGGTGAGCAGGTTCACCATAATTTGCTGTAAGCGATTGAGATCACCAGAAACTTGAACGATTTCAATCAATCGAGTCTCTAGATAAATATCTTTAGCATCTGCCATTGGACGCACAAGACTCAGTGCTGCTTGCATGACCAACATCAGATTAATAGGTGCGAAAGTTAACCGCAGTGTGCCACAAGCTAGACGAGAAATATCGAGGAGGTCTTCGATTAGTTGTACTTGAGTTTGAGTACCACGCTCAATCGCATCATAGGCGCGGTTAATAGTAGCTGGATCAAATTGTCTCGTCCGCAATAGTTGCATCCATCCTGCCACGGAATTAATCGGCGATCGCAATTCATGAGCAACTACAGCCACAAATTCATCTTTATCACGGTTAGCTGCTTCGGCTGCTGCACGAGCTGATTGTGCTTCTGCCAGTAGTCGTTCGCGCTCTGCTTCAGCTTGTTGGCGAGCGGTAATTTCTAACACAGTAATATTAATTCCAATTACCTGTCCATCTGCTGTCTTTAACGGGTAATAACTGACTAACCAATGACGCTCTACTTCTGGTTGGGCAGGGGTTGTACCCCGAACTTCAACATCTAAAATCGGAGTTCCAGTTTGAAAAACTTGCTCGAAGATTGGTTCTTGAATATCTGCTAATTCTGGCAAAATCTCCCGTATGGTTCGTCCAATGTGTTCGGATACAGGTAAACCATTTATTTCTGCTAGTCGTTCGTTTAACTGTACATACCGCCGTTCGCGATCTAGAAAACACAGACCAATCGGCGCAGTTGCATAGATCGCTTCAATTTGTGTAAGTTGATGTTGAACCAATGTTTCTGCTTGTTTGCGCTCAGTAATGTCGATCGCTGCTAAAATTGCATAGTTAGGATAAGCTGTGTTTCCTGTTTGCTCAAAAAATACCTGTTTGCGAACGTGTAGCCATCGAACTTCGCCATTAGACCAAACCACCCGATGATCTCGCTCAAACCAACCGTCACCCATTGGATCTAGAACTTGTTCGATAATCCGCTCCATAAGTTCCCGTTCTTCTGGATGAAAAGTGGCATGAAGGCGATCGCGTGTCACGCTCAATTCATCGCTAGAAAAGCCGTATAAAACCGCAGCTTCTGGTGAAAGTTCCACAGTATTTGAGGCATAATCAAACCTAGCCAGGGCAATCCCTGCCACTCGAACTCCTAATTGTAAGCGTTCTTCCGATTCTCGTACAAGTTGTTCGGCAAGTTTGCGATCGCTGATGTCAGTTGTACTGCCTACAATCCGCACGGCTTGACCTGATTCATCACGCACGATCACACCCCGATCTTGTACCCAAATATAATATCCGTCTCGATGGTACACTTGATACTCTAGACAAATAGAGGTTTCAGTTCCTAGCAGTAAAGATCTTTTCACCTCTTGGATCGCTTCTCGTTGACTCGGATGAATTCGTTCGTACCACCACTCGGCTGTAGGTTCGATTTCCCTGGGCGAGTAGCCAAATAGTTGTGTTAATCCTTGTGAGCGATAAATCGTGTTTTGCTGTAAATCATAGTCGTAAATTAAACAATTTACAGCAGCCACCATTTCAAAGCGTTCATTCGTTTTTTGCAGGGCAATTTCGGTTTGCTTGCGTTCGGTAATATCTCGCCCAACTGCTTGTATTTCAACTAACTCCCCATCGCTATTAAAAATGGCGCGATTTGTCCATTGCTGCCAACCAATTTCGCCATTGGGTTTCATAACTGTATGTTCGTGAGTCATCACCGCATTTTCAGGTGTTAACGCACTCAGTTCAGCAATCTGCTGTTGTACGTAATTGTGATGAATTTCTGGAATTAAGTCGAGAAAATTTTGTTCAATTAAACGCTCAGGCGTAGAGTCAAAATAACGGCTGTATGCTCCATTGACAAACGTTAAGGTGCAGTCTGGCAAAAATCGACAAATTAACTCGGTTTGATCTTCAACGATCGCACGGTAGCGTTCTTCACTGGCGCGTAACCTCTGTCGCAACCGAAAGTTCTCGATCGCTGTGCGAGTCACATAACAAAAGCTTTCAGGTGTAATTTCACTCTCAATTAAATAATCTTCTACACCTGTTTTAAATGCTTGAATCGCGATCTCTTCATTTCCTTGATCGTTGAGCATAATTATCGGCGGACATTTTTCACCCGTGCCAATTTTCAATTCATCTAACAACTCTAAACCATTGCGATCAGGTAATAAATAATCTAACACGATGCAATCTGGTAGTTGCCGACTGCACAGAGCCAATGCCAATTGTCCAGACTCCGCCTCCCAAAAGTTATACTTATAGCTTGTTTCCTGGTATAAATAACGCCGATAAACTTCTCGCTCTACTTCGGATTCTTTGACAATTAAAATTGTGTAATTTATTTGTGACATTTGTAATACAAAATCTGAATGTTTAGATATCTTTAATAACTTCTAATCAAATCAGAGCAATGGCTTGAGTCTTATGATAATTCTTTTACATAATGGCGCGATCGTCATAATTTATTAGGTATTAGAGGTTACTAAAGGTAGATCTAGACCAACAGTGATGATTTAATTACCGTACTTCACCCCTCAGAATAATATTTTACCTGTAAGCTCACCGACGGCTAAAAGCTAAAAGTGAGACAGTCCGTTGCGGGGGTTCCCCCCGTTGTAGGAACTGTCGAACCCGAAAAGCTACGAATAGAGACACTCTGTGCGTCATACTTTCAATTACCAACGCCCTAAGTCGTATATTCAGCGTTAATTTCGACATATTTATAAGTCAAGTCACAACCCCAAGCAACGCTTTTACCTGAGCCTACACCAATATCAACAGTAATTAATACAGTGTCAGTTTTTAAATATTCTCCTGCTGCTGCTTGTTTAAGATAATTACTAGCTGCACTACGGTCAAAATCTTGAGGCTGACCATTTTCCATCAACAGTATATCTCCCAGTTTAATGCTCAACTGATCCTGATGAAATTTGACTCCTGCTCTACCTGCTGCTGCAGCAATTCTCCCCCAGTTGGGATCACGTCCAAAGACCGCAGATTTAACTAAGGATGAACCTGCAATAGTTTTGGCTATCTGGGAGGCTGCTTGAACGTTAGGTGCGCCTGATACCTGGACTTCAATCAAACAAGTTGCCCCTTCCCCATCACGAGCGATCGCTTTAGCTAAATATTGACAAACTGCGGTGAGCATTGCTTCTAATTTTTGGGCATTGGGACTATTATCAGTCATTGCAGTCGTCCGAGACTGCCCATTCGCTAAAGCAATCACACAATCATTAGTACTAGTATCACCATCGACGGTGATTTGATTGAAACTTTTATCTACAGCCCGTTTAAGCATTGATTGCCACAAACTAGTTGATACGCCAGCATCACAGGTAATAAATCCCAGCATCGTTGCCATATTGGGAGCAATCATACCCGATCCTTTAGCTATACCACCAATGCGTACAGGACGATCTTCGATCATCGTTTCGAGAGCAATTTCCTTAGTCACCAAATCAGTAGTAATAATAGCTTGGGCTGCATCTGTCCCTCCCTGTCCAGTCGCTTCTCTCACAACTTGGGGAATACCCTGACGTAACGCATCCATCTTAATTCTCTGTCCAATAACTCCTGTTGAAGCTAGTAGCACCGCATCGGGGGAAATATTTAATTCTCTGCCCAAAAGTCTGGCAGTTTCTAGGGCATCTTCCCAACCAAGCTCACCAGTAGCAGCATTAGCTTGTCCTGCATTACACAAAATTGCTCTGGCACTAGCTTTCGCTTGAAGACACTGACGACAATAATCCACACAGGCAGCACGTACTTGCGAAGTGGTAAATACACCAGCAGCGATCGCATCAGTTTCAGATAAAATTAACGCGAGGTCTTTCGCGCCAGTAGATTTTAACCCTGCTACAATTCCTGCTGCTCTAAAGCCTTTGGGTGCAGTTATCCCGCCGTTAACTACCTGCCAGTCTGTCATTGGTATACAATTATTTAAGATTTGGTTTAAAGCTGATTATAACAAGACTAACAATTCTGGTTGAAGTAATTTTAACTGAAATGCGATCGCGTTCCTCTAACTACTGTAGTCACAATTTATCCAGAATTTTACTTTTTTGTTCCAATTTTGTCACATTAGCTTGGTACTCTTAAAGAGTAATACGACTTAAATAAGAGCGCGATCGCACATTAAGCTTTAGAGCGACGACTGGCATTCCAACAACAACAATTTTCTGTTGCGATCGCTATCTTTTTTATTTCACTCTCAGAATTAATGTAACGCTCAAATAAGCAAGGCAAAGCACAATTGCGGATTTCTCCCTAAGCTTGTACGCATTTAAATTGTGTATTATGACCTTAGACAACAAACCATCAAACTCTCTCCCTGTCTCCTTATCACCCCGTCACCCCGTCAATCTCAATAAACAAATTAAATACCTGACAGCCTATCCCTATTCCGATTACGGCATTCTTAACGAGGCAATCACAGTTATCTCTGCCGATGCAATTACTCCACAAAATAATAATCTTTAAAACTTCAGTTTCTTATCTGAACTGAGTAGAACTATGGTAGATTGTCATTTAATAACTATATTAGTTGGCTTTAATGAGGAACAGTCATTAAACGTAAGGGGGAAAGCTCAGTGAAAATCTGGCACTGTCCCGCAGCTGTGAAGAGTTTATTTGCGATAATCTCTGTAGTCAGAATGCCCGCCGACCATTAGAACATCACCTTTAATCATGTCTGCGAGGTACAGATTGTGTTAACTAAACTCTACAATTATTGTTGTTTATTTACTCTGCAAATTACAAGTTTTCTTAAGCATTTATTACTAATAAAAACTTAAAATAACTTAAATTTTCTCCACAACTTAGTTGTTTTATTGAATACAAATATTTTGGTAATTAATTATGAATAAAAATCAGGCGATCGCTTTTGGTGGTGTTTTCGGTGTACTCTTTGCAATCAATTTTTTTACCAATACATCTCCTGCGTTAGCTCATCACCCAATGGGAGGAAAACTACCTAGCAATTTTATCGAAGGGTTGCTTTCTGGGTTAGGTCATCCCGTAATTGGTATCGATCATCTGGCATTCGTGATTGCTATAGGGTTATTAGCTGCCTTGAGCAACAGATTAGGTATGGTAATTCCCTTAGCTTTTATGTTGACTACTGCCGTTGGTACACTCATTCATTTACAAAGTATTGATTTACCAGTAGTTGAGTTAGTTATCTCTGTTTCGGTATTGCTAATAGGTATCTTGTTAGCCCAAACCAAGCAGACTAATTTAGCTTTGTTAACTATTATTAGCGCGATCGCAGGTATCTTTCATGGTTATGCTTATGGAGAGTCGATTGTAGGCGCAGAAACTCTGGCTATAGGAGCTTATTTATTAGGTTTTTGTCTGATTCAATTAGCAATTAGTGCGATCGCTTTTTACGTGGGTAAAACAATACTTAAAAAACCAACTTTTACTTCTCATTTTTCTCTCCATTTTGCTGGCTTAATTATTTCTGGGATTGGTTTTGTCTTTCTCTCCAACACAATTTTAGGTTAATTAACAGTATAGGGGCGTATGGCATACGCCCTCATGGAATTATGTGTTATTCACGCAAAGACGTTTACCCCGCTTAGTTTGGGGCAAAAGCGCAAAGAAAATTGAGAATAAATTAATCGGACTTGATATCATATGACATTTAATAAAGTTAAATTACTCTATAGTGCAAAAATTGGTAGTATTCTTGTAAATTTAATTTTTTCGCTTAAATTATAGATATTACCGTGCCAAAAATTTTCTCTCCTTGGTTGCAGATCAGTCTGTGTACCTTTGGCTATTTCTACGCCACTAGTAATACAGCATTAGCTCAAGTTACTTCTGACGGTACAGTCAATACTCAAGTAACTGAAAATGGGAATGTGGCTGAAATAACGGGAGGAGAAACGCGAGGCGGTAATTTATTTCATAGTTTTCGAGATTTTTCTGTTGGTACGGGCAATGAAGCTGCTTTTTTAAATGCTAATGATATCTCTAATATCTTTTCTAGAGTTACAGGCGGTAATATTTCCAATATCGACGGTTTAATTCGCTCTAACGGTAGTGCTAATTTATTTTTAATCAATCCTGCTGGAATTATCTTTGGGGAAAATGCCAGGTTAGATGTTGGTGGTTCTTTCTATGGCAGTAGTGCCAGTAGTATTTTGTTTGAAGATGGGGAATTTAGCGCGACAGATTTGGAAAATCCCCCTGTGTTAACAATTAATGCACCCATTGGGTTGAATTTTCGTGATAATCCAGGCGATATTGTTAATCGCTCTAACTTAAGAGAAACAGAGATAGTTGATGAAGGTACAGAATTTGAATCCACAGAAATAAATCGCATCGGCTTACAAGTCAATCAAGGCAAAAATTTAGCACTCATTGGCGGTAATGTTTCTCTAGAAGACAGTGGAATAACTGCGCCTGGAGGAGTAGCAAATTTAGGTGGCTTAACTAGTGAGGGAACAGTAAGTTTTGCCGATGATGGTAGTTTAAGTTTTCCCGAAGGTATAGCTAGGGGAGATGTTTCTTTAACTAAGGAGGCTAGAGTTTCAGTAGTATCTGGTGGTGGCGGTTCGATTTTTGTTAATGCTAAGAATTTAGATTTAACCAGTGGTAATTTTTTAGCTGGTATTGGTGAAGGCTTGGGTTCGGTTAATGCTAAAGCAGGAGATGTTGTGATTAATGCTACAGAATCAGTTTCTATTGATCGAGAAAGTAGTTATATTTTCAACGATCTAAATTTTGGTGCAGTAGGGAATAGTGGAGAAATTAACATTACTACCCCTAATCTGACTGTAACCGATGGCGGTGCAATTACTACTGATACAATAGGACAGGGGAATAGTGGCGCAATTAACATTAATGCTACAGAATCAGTCACCATCGATGGAGAAGATTCGTTTGCTGGTATTTTCAGCAACGTATTTGAAGAGGCAGTAGGGAATGGTGGTGCAATTAACATTACTACCTCCAACTTGATTTTAACTAATGGCGGTACAATTGATACCAGTACATACGGAGCAGGAGATGGTGGTGATATTAACATCAATTCCACAGAATCAATCTCTATCGATGGAGAATTAGTCCCTATTGAGGAAGGATTCAGCCTTGTTCCTGCTGGTATTTCCAGCATAGTATATGGAGGTGCAGAAGGGAATGGCGGTGCAATTAATATTACTACCTCCAATCTGACTTTAACTGATGGCGGTTCGATTGATACTGATACGACAGGAAAGGGAGATGGTGGTGATATTAACATCAATGCTACAGAATCAGTTTCTATCGATGGAGAACCATACACTATCGGTGGAGAAACTGAGTTTTATTCTGGTAATATTACCAGCACAGCATTGAAAGCCGCAGAAGGAAATGGTGGAGAAATTAACATTACTACCTCCAATCTGACTTTAACTGATGGCAGTACTATTGATACCAGTACAATAGGAGCAGGAGATGCTGGTAATATCTTAATTAAAGCTGATACGTTGTCTTTAGAAGGTAGTGAAATTTCTGCTGCCAATATTCCATTTGAACCAGCTACCAACAATCAAGCACCAAAGACAGGCGGTAATATAACTTTAGAAATCGCTGATGATTTAACTCTACGGAACAATAGCACTATTTCAGGTGAAGGAGGAAGCAAAGCCGACGGTGGTAATGTCAACATTGATACTAATTTTATAGTCGCTTTCCCAGAGGGCAATAACGATATTCTTGCTAATGCTGAACAAGGAGAAGGGGGAAATATTAATATTAATGCTCAAGCAATTTTAGGTATCGCAAAACGTCCTTTAAATAAATTTACTAACGATATTAACGCTAGTTCCCAAGTTACAGGTTTAGATGGTACTGTTAATCTTAATACTCTCGGTATTAATCCTGTTCAAGGTGCAACAGAATTACCCAGCAATGTAGTCGAACCAGAACAAACCACCGAACAAGCTTGTCAAGCTGATCGAGAAACAGCAGCCAAGAATGGTTTAATTATTAATGGTAAAGGTGGTATTCCTGCTACACCAGATGAACCATTAACTTCTCAAAATCTCACCATCAATGGTGAAATAATTTCTGCATCCCCTATTCCTGAACCAATAGAAACCAGTCAAGGCAAAATTCAACTAGCTAGAGGGATTAAATTTACAAAGGATGGTGGGATAATTTTAACCGCCTATCCCACTAATAATGCAGGAGAGAGAGTTGCAGTAGAGAAAAGAAATTGTGTTCAATGATAAATGTTCAATGTTAAATGATAAATGCATAAAATACCCGTTACAGTAATTTCAGGTTTTCTCGGCGCAGGTAAAACTACTCTAGTGCGTCATCTTCTCCAAAATAATCAAGGTAGACGTATTGCAGTTTTAGTCAATGAATTTGGAGAAGTCGGTATTGATGGCGATTTATTGCGATCGTGCCAAATTTGCGATGAGTCAGAAAGCCCTAGTAGTAATATTGTCGAACTAACTAACGGCTGTTTATGTTGTACCGTACAGGAAGAGTTTTATCCCGTTATGCAGGAATTGCTCAAACGTCGGGACAAAATTGATTGTCTCTTGATTGAAACTTCAGGGTTAGCCCTTCCCAAACCCCTTATTCAAGCTTTTCGTTGGCCTACAATTCGCAATAGTGCCACTGTAGACGGAGTAGTGACGGTAGTAGACTGTTATGCTTTAGCTACAGGTAATATTGTCGGTGATCTGGAGGCTTTAGAATCCCAAAGACAGGCAGATCCTAACTTGGAACACGAAACCCCTATCGAAGAATTATTTGAAGATCAGTTAGCCTGTGCAGATATGGTGTTACTAACGAAAACTGACCTAGTTAACTCATCAACCCTAGATAAAATAAAAACTTGGCTCAAACAAGAATTACAGCCAGGAGTAAAAATAGTTACAGCTAGTCAAGGAGAAATTGACCCTAATCTACTCTTAGGTTTTAATGCAGCCGTTGAAGATAATTTAGATAGTCGTCATTCCCATCACGATCACGAAGCCGAACACGAACACGACGAAAATATTAATTCTATTGAGCTTATTTTAGACGCAGCTTTTGAACCCCAAGTTTTAATTGAACAGTTAAAACAACTATTACAATCACAAGAAATCTATCGCGTTAAAGGATTTGTGAATGTACCCAACAAACCAATGCGTCTAGTCTTACAGGGAGTAGGCAATCGTTTTGATACCTTTTACGATCGCCTCTGGAAAATTAACGAACCCAGACAAACTCGCTTGGTTTTAATTGGACAAAATTTAGACCGCCACATAGTAGAAACAATTTTGAGTCATACTGCATTAATCTAATTTTTAACCTTTAGATTAAATAATGTAATTTAAAATACTGTCAATTTTTGGTCATCTGCCAAGATGGTAGAGTCTAAGCTCAATTGTCTCAGCTTTAAAAATCATGCAGTAAATCTGTAGTGTAGTCTATATAATATAGATACTAGTCATGGCTCACAATATCTCGAAAAATACTATGAAGATTAGATCGTTAGCTGGAATACTTGCTGGATTAGGTGTTGTTATTGGCAGCGCGATCGCTAACCCAGCTACAGCACAAACCCAAAACAGTAATAATAATACCTATTACTGCGCTCAACTCAATGGTGGTTGGAATACTTTTGTTAACACCCCTAGAGGCAAAGTCAGCCTAATCAACTGGGCAAATAAATTCTCTGACAAATGGACTCCCGCAGCCAGATGCGGTGCGGTTTCACAACGTTTTCAAAAGTTTCTCGATCAAGGTAACTTAAAATATATTCGTACTGGCAACGTTAACCAGCTTCCAGTCCTCTGTGTTGCCAACGCTCGTGGTGGTAGCTGTCCAGAAGAAAATGTTTTAATTACTCTAAAACCAGGAACAGATCCAGAAGAAGTACTAGTTAGACTAGTAGACTTCCGTCGTAGCGTTAGTGGACAAACTTTGACCCTCAGTGCCGATGATCCTGGTTTTTACTCTGATGGCGAGTTTTATGTAGATATGGAAAAGTTTCTCGACACAGTACCCGTAAACAATTAACAATTATAGATAAGACAAAACTTATCGAGACTGGTTAATGAAATGGCTACCCAGTAGAGGGTCAAAAAATTATAACTTTGGGGGCGGTAGTTCTCCTAGTCCGCACCTCTTTAACTTAACACCCCAAGCGAAAAAGCTCATAATCTGTTTGATTAGCACTGGGGTGTTTTTGTCTGGAGATGCTTCTAAATTTAGACCAGAAACTTTTGTTACCGCCCCTTCTCAAGGTCTATCTACTCAAATTAGCAATGTTGCAACCAAGATTAGCGTCAAAGTCTTTGGTCAAGATTTCTTAGGCTCTGGCTTTATGATCATGCACCAACCTCAAGATAATCAGTACATTGTCCTTACTAATCAACACGTTTTAAGAGCAGGAGAAGCCCCTTTCAAAATTCAGACTGCCGATGGAAAAACATACTCAGCAGAAGTTGTAACTGGTTTAATTACTAGTAAAGATACTTATGATTTAGCCTTATTAAGGTTTCAAGCTAATACTAACTATCCTATAGCTAAAATTGGTAGTTCTCATTCTTTAGAAGTAGGCGAACCTATATTTGCTGCTGGATTTCCTCATAATCAAGTAGACACTACAAATCTCAATTCAGCGATTGTTAAACATTCTCCCAATAAGAACTTGACAAATTTTGCTCTTAAACCAGGTAGAGTTACTATTGTTCTTAATCAGGCTTTAGAGGAAGGGTATCAGATTGGATATACCAATGATGTGCAAAAAGGTATGAGTGGTGGGCCGTTATTAAATAGCCGAGGAGAAGTAATCGGCATTAACGGCAAACACGCCTATCCTTTATGGGAATCTCCAGAGATTTATCTAGATGGCTCTCAACCTTGCCCCGCTTTACAGGATTTAATTACTCGCTCCAGTCTAGCTATTCCGATTGAAAAAACTATCGAATTAACTCCGCGATTAGAATCTCTTCGACCAACATCTGATCTTGAAATTAGTCGTCAATCAAACTTATCTTTAGAACACCCCAACTTAGTTGCCAAAATGCGAGCAGAAGCAGCAGCAATAACTCAAAACTGTGAGAATTACGCTCGGAAATCAATCAAGGGTCAAGGACAAAAGTATACTAGTACGCCGAACAATGACAAGTAATGAGTAATAAGTAAAGAGTAAATAGCTTATTCCCAATCACCCTAAAGGGTTCAGCAGTCACTCATGGGGGAAACCACGCCAGTTCCTACAACGGAGGAAACCTCCGTAACGGACTGGCTCCCCAAGACCGCGCTGCTTCACCAGTCACCATTCCCCAGTCCCTAATCAGTAATCAAACTGTGGGATTAGAGTTTTCTGGAATTTCTCGACGTTCTTTTCTAGCAGTAGCTTGATCGATACTTAATGCACCTGCGCCTGTGTAAATTACCATTAGTAGACCGCCAATTAACCCAATATTTTTGAGAAAATCATTAATTTGACTGGGATCGCCAATAGGATTGTGAAATACTAAAGTGGCTGGAATTAAAAATAAAATTAGCAAGATTGAACCAATTTTTACTTGATAACCTAACAACAATGAAAGACCACCTAACAATTGAAAGGCGATGGTAAAAATTAATAAAACATCAGGAATGGGTAAGCCATTATCTGCCATCATTTTGACCGTACCAGCATAGCCTGTAATATGACTAATTCCTGCTTTAAGAAAGATAAGAGAAAGACAAATACGAGCAGCTAAAGGAAGATATTTCATGGTTTAATTAACTCCATAGTTATTATTAATAAGCTGTTAGCTATTAGCTTTTAGCTATTAATCTTTAAGTTTTGATATCGTAAGTAAACCTAGCTAGGAACTAATTGGAGAATTGACAATTTCGCGATTATCGCTAGATGATTTAGCCAATCTCGACTGACTTATTTGTCGATGATTAAATAGTTGACGCAAATTCCTTTCTTTCGTTAAATAGTCGCGAATCCAACTGCCAAGTACCAAAAAACGATTTGATATCCCAGGTAGGTAATAGAGATGAATTGCTAACCATAATAGCCAAGCAACAAAACCTTGGAGGGGAATTCGTCCTAAAAGATAAGCAACACCGCTATTACGGGCAATAATGGCTGCTTTACCTTTATTAAAATAATTAAATGGTTGGGGAGATAGTCCTCGTATTTGTCGGCGAAGATTTTGGGCTACGGCTGTTCCCTGTTGTAAAGCTTCTGGGGCGATACCTAGCAAGGGTTCACCATTGTGTTTGACAAATGCCACATCTCCTACTGCATAAACTTCGGGGTATTCGAGTAATTGCAGATTGGAGTTTACACAGATTTTATCTTTGGTGGCTGTAGATAATTCTGCCTCTGGTTGGGGATAATTAGCTTCAACTCCTGCTGTCCAAATAATGGTTGCCGTTTCTATACTTGTGCCATCATCAAATTCAATCGCCCCAGGCATAACTTCCCTGACACGAGATTGCAGATGTACTTTGACTCCTCGATGGCGTAGTTGCTTGAGAGTATAGTTGCTTAAATGGTTAGGGTAATCGGCGAGTAATCTTGCTCCTGAATGAATTAGAATTATTTTGACTTCTTTGGGGTTGATTGTGGGATAATCCTTGGCTAAAGTTCCTTGAACCAACTCAATTAAAGAACCTGCCAGTTCTACACCCGTCGCCCCACCACCTACAATAGTGATGGTCAATAATTGTCTTCGTCGTTCGAGATCGCTAGTAACTATAGCCCGTTCAAAATTACTAATCAGGCGATCGCGTATTGCTACTGCATCTTCTAAAGTTCTCATGGGTAGAGCGTATTGAGGTGCGCCGTCTACACCCAGGAATTGCGCTTGACTACCTGTGGCTAAAACTAAATAATCGTAAGTTATATCTATCAGGTTAGTTTGCACTACTTTGGCTGCAAAATCTAACTTTTGTACTTCTGCTTGAATAAAACGAGTATTTTTAAAAGTACGCAAATACTTTCTTAAAGGATAAGCGATCGCTTCTGGGGTAATAAAACCAGCAGCAACTTGATAAAGTAGGGGAATAAATGTGTGATAGTTGTTGCGATCAATTAAGATAATTTCTGCCTTAATGTTAGCTAGCTGTCGAATAGTTCTCAAGCCTGCAAAACCAGCACCAACAACAACTATTTTGGGTTTTTTAACTAATACCATTTCTTAAAATTACTTAAGTAATTCCATTTTATTAAAGTTAAATAGTTAGGAGAGGCAAGAGGCAATTTTAGTATTCATTCTAGCTATTTTTAAAGCTAACAGCTAATAGCTAATAGCTAATAGCTATTAGCTAATAGCTATTAGCTAAAAACCAATTGACAAACAACGTAGTTTCTTAACTTGTCACAAATGGTATAATAATAGACTTTTTTAAAAAAATTGCTGTATAATGTTATTCTGCAAAAACAGCTAGCTAATTTTAAGAGAGCTAGCTAGCTGTAAATCAGTTTGATCTCATTATGAAACTATTAATCCTCTAGCGTTTAATAGTTTTTTCATTGGCAAAGTAAGCTACACTACCTATGCCAACAGCTAATAAATAGCCCAGAACTAGGACTGCGATTAAAGCGATCGCGTTTGGTGATAAAGTCATATTGCACCTCTTAATTTTAATTTGATTTGCATCCACACCCTAACAACCATGTCAAGAATGTTCAACAAATATTAATGATCCCAGGAAATTGTTACAAACAGCAATAAAAAACTCATTTAGAGTTATGACAATATAAGCATTTCTTGACATTTGCAATCGCTGATTTTAGAGGCTTCGGGTCGATGGTGTAGCCAAAAGATCAGAGCAGCAATTATGAGAGAAACATTAAAATTCAAGCATAATCAGTCAATTGAAATTCATCTTATTGCTCAAAACAATCTGCAATTAACTGTTAACAAGCAAGCTCACATCTCATATTTTTAAATTCAGATCAACTCAATTGCATCATAAGTTCTTAAATGTAGATAAAGCGAACACAATAATGTGGGGCTATAACCTATACAATTAATCGCTAGCAGTATAAATTAGACGCAAGACAGAATAATATGCCCCGTCGCAACGATCTTCACAAAATTTTACTTCTTGGCTCAGGCCCGATTGTTATTGGACAAGCTTGTGAATTTGACTATTCTGGAACACAAGCCTGTAAAGCTCTACGAGAAGAAGGGTATGAGGTAGTTCTGGTCAATTCCAATCCTGCTTCAATCATGACCGATCCTGAAATGGCAAATCGTACCTACATTGAACCTTTAACTCCTGAAATGGTGGAAAAGGTAATTGCGAAAGAAAAACCAGATGCCTTATTACCCACAATGGGAGGACAAACAGCCTTAAACGTTGCCGTGTCTCTAGCTAAAAGTGGAGTCTTAGATAAATATGGTGTAGAACTGATTGGAGCGAAATTACCAGCCATTGAAAAAGCTGAAGATCGTCTGTTATTTAAAGAGGCGATGGAGAAAATAGGAGTTCCCATGTGTCCTTCGGGGATTGCTAATAATCTGGATGAGGCTAGGGCGATCGCGATAGAAATTGGTAGCTATCCTTTAATTATTCGTCCTGCTTTTACTTTAGGGGGAACAGGGGGAGGAATTGCCTATAATCAAGAAGAATATGAGCAAATTTCCGCAGCAGGTTTACATGCTTCTCCTGTCAGTCAAATTCTCGTCGATAAGTCACTTTTGGGTTGGAAGGAATATGAACTAGAAGTGATGAGAGACTTAGCAGATAACGTGGTAATTATCTGTTCAATCGAAAATATTGATCCAATGGGGGTACATACAGGAGATTCGATTACTGTTGCTCCTGCTCAAACCCTGACAGATAAAGAATATCAGCGTTTACGGGATTATTCCTTGGCAATTATTCGTGAAATTGGGGTGGAAACAGGAGGATCTAATATTCAATTTGCAGTTAACCCGATTAACGGCGAAGTGATTGTAATTGAGATGAATCCGCGTGTATCTCGTTCTTCGGCATTGGCTTCTAAAGCCACAGGATTTCCTATTGCTAAATTTGCTGCCAAGTTGGCGGTAGGTTATACCCTAGATGAAATATCGAACGATATTACCCAAAAAACCCCAGCCTCTTTTGAACCAACCATTGACTATGTAGTCACTAAAATTCCCCGTTTTGCCTTTGAAAAATTCCCTGGAACACAGCCAATTTTAACTACTCAGATGAAGTCAGTAGGGGAAGCAATGGCAATCGGTAGAACCTTTAATGAATCGTTCCAAAAAGCTCTAAGATCCTTAGAAATTGGTCGTTATGGCTTTGGATGCGATCGCCCTGAAACTCTGCCTTCAATTCCCCATGTCCGTGCTAATTTACGTACTCCCAACCCTGACAGAATTTTTAGTATCTATCAAGGCTTCAAACTGGGAATGACTCCCGAAGAGATTCACCAGCTAACGGCAATTGATATGTGGTTTTTGGATAAAATGCAGGAACTACTCCAGACAGAAAAGTTTCTCAAAGGCACATCTTTGAATAAAATTTCCGCCGAACAAATGCGCTATGTCAAACAACAAGGATATAGCGATCGCCAGATTGCCTATGCTACTAAAACCACTGAAGATGAAGTGCGGACATACCGCAAAGAATTAGGTGTTTTACCTGTCTATAAACTCGTGGATACTTGCGCTGCGGAATTTGAAGCCTATACACCCTATTACTATTCCACTTACGAATCAGGGGAGTCTGAAATCACTCCTTCCGATAAATCCAAAGTAATGATTTTAGGGGGAGGGCCCAACCGTATTGGACAGGGAATTGAATTTGATTACTGCTGTTGTCATGCAGCCTATGCCTTGTCTGACGCAGGATACGAAACCATCATGGTTAATTCTAACCCCGAAACCGTATCTACCGATTACGATACCAGCGATCGCTTGTACTTTGAACCTTTAACGAAAGAAGATGTTCTCAACATCATTGAGGCGGAAAACCCCACAGGGATTATTGTTCAATTTGGGGGACAAACTCCTTTAAAACTGGCTGTGCCTTTACAGACTTATTTAGAAGACACGGAGAAGCGGAGATACGGAGAAGCGGAGAAAGATCAATCTCCAATTCCTAAAATCTGGGGAACATCACCAGATTCCATCGATGCAGCCGAAGATCGGGAACGATTTGAACAAATATTGCGCGAATTAGATATCAAACAACCTCCTAATGGTATTGCTCGTAGCTACGAAGAATCACTCAAAATTGCCAACCGTATTTCTTATCCTGTAGTCGTACGTCCTTCCTATGTTTTGGGAGGTAGGGCAATGGAAATTGTCTATTCCGATAGCGATCTCCAACACTACATGACCTATGCAGTCGAGGTAGAACCAGATCATCCAATTTTGATTGATAAATTCCTAGAAAATGCGATCGAAGTAGACGTTGATGCCCTCTGCGATCATAGTGGTAAAGTAGTTATCGGTGGCATTATGGAACACATCGAACAGGCAGGTATACATTCAGGAGATTCCGCTTGTTCTCTTCCCTATAATTCGCTCCCAGAATCAGCTATTGCAACCATCCGTGACTGGACAGAAAAATTAGCCAGAGCCTTAAAAGTAGTAGGATTGATGAATATTCAGTATGCTGTCCAAGGAGAACAAGTATTTATCATAGAAGCCAATCCCCGCGCTTCCCGTACTGTTCCCTATGTATCCAAAGCTACTGGTGTTCCCTTAGCTAAAATCGCTTCCTTGGTCATGTCAGGACAGAGTTTAGAATCTTTGGGAGTAATCAACGAAACTATTCCCAAACATATTGCGGTCAAAGAAGCCGTTTTACCTTTTAATAAATTTACCAACACTGATACTCTCTTAGGGCCTGAAATGCGTTCTACAGGCGAGGTAATGGGTATTGATAGCGACTTCGGTAAAGCCTTCGCTAAAGCTGAAATTGGTGCAGGGGTAGATTTAGCCTTAACTGGAACAGTGTTTGTTTCGGTTAATGAAAGAGACAAACAAGCGATGGTACCTGTAGTCAAGGATTTTATTGATCTAGGCTTTAAAATAGTTGCTACGGCAGGAACTCAAAAGGCGTTACAAACCAACGGTATTCAAGACGTAGATTTAATTTTAAAACTTCATGAAGGTCGTCCCCATGTTGTCGATGCGATCAAAAATAATCAAATTCAACTGATTATTAATACTCCCACAGGGGTAGAATCCCAAACTGATGCTCAATTAATTAGGAGAATGGCACTAGATTATAAACTACCAATCGTTACAACCATCGCTGGTGCGAAAGCCACCGTAGCAGCAATTCGCTCTTTACAGTCTGAACCTTTAGAGGTTAAGGCATTGCAAGAGTATATTCAGTAGTGTAGGGTGGGCATTAAAAATAAATGTACTGAAGCGAGTAAAGCGTATCGCTATGCCCACCAATCTTTAATTTAAATACTCTAATAAAATACAAACTATTTTTTAAGGATTATTTTCGCTTTATTTAACTACTTAATGGCTATTCTAGAAATTATTACTCACTGTCTTTTACCTCTATGACAGGACTAGAAATTACATTAATAGAATTAGCTAAAGCAAGTATTGGTGGTGTGGTTGTCAAAACCTGTTGGGATGAAGGCAAATCATTTATTCCCTGGTTTAGCAAAGGATTAAATGAGAATACCAAAGAACTAATCTACCAAGCATCGAGGCAATATGCCAAAAATTATTGGAAACGTCACGGTATTCTCAAAGTATTGGGAATGCGAGAACCAGTTAGTTTGGAATCGATTTATACGGCTGTGCAACTGCTGTCAGAAAGAGATATTGAAAGATTTAAAACAGATGAAGCATTGGAAGAAGCTTTTCGGAATAGTAGAGAGCAACGCTTTTATTTTGATAACAAGAAAAAACAAGATGGTATAACTATTGCCAAACAAAAACAATATTTGACAGTATTAGGTGCGCCTGGTTCGGGAAAATCGACTTTTTTGCGGAAAATAGGTTTAGAAGCTTTTAAAGGGAAAAAAGGTAACTATAAACATGATTGCATTCCAGTATTTATTGAACTAAAAAAATTTACTGAAGCAGAAATTGATCTAGAAAAAATTATTGCCCAAGAGTTTAAAGTATGTAATTTTCCCAAGGAAGATAAAAATACAACCAAGCTTTTGGACAAGGGAAAGTTATTAATTATATTAGATGGATTAGATGAAATTCCTACTAAAAATTTAAATAATGCTATTGGAAAAATTCAAGATTTTGTAGATCAATACGATAAAAATCGCTTTATTATTTCCTGTCGTACTGCTGCTTATCGTACTGGTTTTCCTCGCTTTGATGATGTAGTCATAGCAGATTTTGATGATACTCAAATCGAAAAATTTATCCTTAATTGGTTTAGTATAGAAACAGATCAACAAGCCAAAACAGCAGAGAAGTGTTGGGAATTACTGCAAAAACCAGAAAATCAAGCAGCGAAAGAATTAGCTAAAACACCTTTATTGTTGACATTTTTGTGTTTAACTTATCCCTCTTCTGTCACTTTCCGAAAAACTTGGCAATTTCTAAATTCTGTAACCCTTGTCTACTAAGCGCTCGCTTAGTAGTTTCTTGGTATAAATTTGCTCAGGCGACCGAATGACAAAAATGCAA